>CAZMSQ010000035.1:0-20935 GCA_964569025.1 uncultured Saprospiraceae bacterium
AGTGGCGCATCCTCCGCGCCACCAACCCGGTCCGACGGCTATAGCGGTCCGACCGGGTCAAAGATATTGGAGTTTGCTTGCAAGTCAAGGCATGCAAAAAAAACCGGAGCTGCGCAGCGCAGCTCCGGTTTTGAGGCATAGTGCCCAAAGATCGGATTTCGGATTATTATTCTTTGATGTAGAAGGTATCTTCTGTGGGGCGCAGGGCCCGTTTGAACCAGAGGGGGCGGCGCAGGCCGTCTGGGCCGGGAGCGGGTCGGGTCATAGCGAGCCACTCTTTGTAGTTTTCGAATGAGCGTTTGGTATCGACGAAAATGTCGCCGTACTGGTCGTTTGGACCGGGGCGCTCGATGCGGACCCGCTGGTGCCAGCAGTGCATGCCGCTGATGGGGTCTGGGTGCACTGCGTGGGTGATGTTTTGATGGACCCCGCCATCGCTCCAGAAAATGCGCTTTGAGTCGGCATCGGAGCTGTCAAAGGGCTTGATGCCTTCAAGAGTGCGCATGGACCAGCCGCCATTGCCGTCATTTTTGATGGCGACGGTGTTGGTGGCCCAGCGGTTGCCGATTTTGTCTTCTGGGCGGCGCCAGCGGCCAAGGTGGTGGGAGCAGGCGATGACGCCAGGCTTCATGCCCTCAGTGACCCAGACCTTATCGACAAAATAGCCGATGTCTGTGTTGAGCTTGACCAAATCTCCGGTTTTGAAGCCAAAACGGCGCGCCTCCTCTGGGTGCATCCAGATCGGGTTGCGGTTTGAAATCTCTGTCAGCCATTTGGCATTGCCGGACCGGGAGTGTATCAGGGTTGGCAAACGGAAGGTTGGTACCAGTACGTATTCTCCCTTCTCGCGGTCAAGTTTTTCCGGATGGATGTGGCTCTTGATGTAAGTCGGAATGGCATACTCCGGCCACTTCCAGTCGACCATGGTCTGAGAATAAAACTCGTTTTTGCGCGAGGGGGTCGGGAATCCAACAAACGGAGTGCCATTGACCATAACCCCGATTTCTGAGCCTTCTTTGAGGATGACGCCAGTTTCCGGATCTACCTCTGCTCCTTGCATCTGTTCGGGAGAAAGCTGCTTCAGATGCTTGCTATAGCTGTGCTTTTCGACTTCAAAGGCGCCGTATTTCCGCATGTATTGAAGCGGTGTGAGACCCTCCTTTTCCGACGCCTCTGGTAATCCGGGGGTGTGCTCGAAAATGAACTGGTAGTATTCGTCGATGGTGATTTTCTCACCCTTGCGGTATGGGGAAAGGAAATGCTTCCGGATACCTAGGCTGCCATCGGGATCAATTCGCCAGCTCAGCTCAATCCAGAACTCATCTTCTTCCCAGACCTCTCCGGGGTTCACCTCATAAGTGTGTGTGAAGTCTTTGCCGGCCTTGCGTGCAGCCTCGCGGAGTACAGGCTGGCGGAATGCAATCCACATTCCGGAATGGGTGGCATAGCTGTTGATGTCATGTCGCTCTGCAGAGTGACCCATCGGGAGGACATAGTCCGCGAAAAAGGCGGTTTCGTTCCAGGTGGGAGTCAGCGCAATGTGCATGCCGACCATACTTTCGTCGCTCAGGGCTTCAATCCATGAAAAACCGTCGGGGTATGTCCAGACCGGGTTAAAGACACGCGTGAAATAGACATCCATTTTTCCGCGGCCCTCCTTGAGCATGTGGGGGAGAAGGAAGCTCATTTCGAAGAATGCCAATGGATATTCTTTCGGGAAATGAAGCTCATTCCAGAATTTTTGTGCCGGTGGCTTATCGAAAAATGTCGGTTTGAATTTGTTCCAGGCATTCGGTGAGGTTCCACCCTTCGTGCCCACACTTCCTGTGAGAACATTCAGAAAATGAAGCGCCCGACTGACACACCATCCGCCCAGGTTGCCACTGGCGGCACTGCGCCAGTTGTGAGTCGAAAACCGTTCTCCGGCCTCTCCAATGATGCGCGCCACTTCAACCACTTTCGCTGCTTCCACCCCGCTTTCCTGCTCGGCATACTCTGGTGTGTAGTCTTTGTATTCTTCCCGAATTTTCTCAATAAACTGATCAAAGGTCACTTCAGAATCTGGATGCAATGCCTTCAGGTATTGCTCCCAGTTGACCCAGTTCTCAAGGAACGCTCGGTTGTAGAGTCCTTCATCGAGAATGACTTTGGCCATAGCCAGCAGCAGAGCCGCCTCTGAGCCCGGATACGTGGGCAGCCAATAGTCAGACATACTGGCAGTATTGCTCAGGCGCGGGTCGAGAGTGATGAGTTTCGCCCCCTTCATCTTGCCCTCTATGATGCGCTGGGCATGGGGGTTGAAGTAATGCCCGCTTTCAAGGTGGGCTGAGACCAGAAGAATAGCCTTTGCGTGCGCGTGATCAGGGGAAGGCCTGTCGTATCCGTACCAAAGATTGTAACCAAAGCGAGCCCCTGACGAGCAAATATTCGTGTGACTGTTATGTCCGTCTACATTCCAGGATTGGAGAATGCGGTCCATGTAACCTTCGTGACCCGGACGGCCTACATGATAGGCTACCTCATTATTCCGCCCTTCCTGCAGGGCTTTCCTGATTTTTGCTGCAATATCATCCAACACCTCATCCCAACTGACACGCTCCCATTCACCGGAACCCCTGGCCCCCTTTCGCCGCATGGGGTGCAAAATCCGATCAGGGTCAGTAATCTGGTTGATGGTGGCGGGGCCCTTCGCGCAGTTGCGACCGCGACTACCCGGATGGTAGGGATTGCCCTCAAACTTACGGATTTCCCAATTGTCTTTATCGATGTATGCGGTCAACCCACAGGCGCTCTCGCAGTTGAAGCAAGTCGTGGGCACAATCATGTAATTCCGCTTTTCTTTCCTCGACCACTTGGTCGCTTCATACTCCGTCCAGTGATCCCACTTTTCCGGTGGCGGAAATTTCGTCAGCTTACCGGGTTCTGTGAGTCGCTCCAGAGGGGGTTCGACCTGGTCATGAAGGTTTGGTATGATGCGGAGTTTTTCCGCGATGCGCTCAATGATGCTTGGCTTACCCATGTGTATTGTGTTGTAGTATCTTCAAAGAATGAATCTCATCGCTTTTTCCGAAATCAGCTCAGTGGCACCCGCTGTGGGGCCTCCACCCAGATTTTCTCGGTCTGATAAATGCCGATGATGACAAGCAGGCTGGCCACTGCGAATGCAAGACCTCCCGGCATTAACAGGGCAATGGCGAGAGGCACCATGTTGCCGATGAGGACGGAGCCGAACCAAAAGCGGTTCCGGAACCTGCCGGAGGTAATCATTTTGACCACCCGCTTGCTGTCAGTGGTCGGATGCGGAGTCACCAATTCGACGGTCAGAATGACCAGATTCACCGCGATACTAGTGATGAATACCACTTCAATCATTCCCATCCATCCGTCAGGCGCCGCTTCAACAACTGTGAGAAGCCCATAGAGAGCCGCACCTGCCATCACGCTGTGCACCAGCATATGCAGAGCAAGGGTTGGGCTTTGCCAGAAGTCACGACCCTTGGCCTGGGCGAACAAAAATGCCGTGTAGACCGCAGTAAGAATGGCAAAGACTGCTGTGATCCAGTTGATAACCCCGGTGAATGCCCCTAAATCAAGAAACTGGCCAACCAGCAGAAGCGTCAGCAATCCGCCATAGACGCTGATTGTGTAGCCACCACGAACCAGCCAGGATTTCCATTGAGGCCGCAACAACACATACAAAAAGCGCTTTGGCTGGTCAAGGTCCATAATGAGCAACACCCCTGTCAGCCCCAGAAAAACCAATCCTGCCGCAAGTCCGGCAGTGGCCGTCAGCGTCTCAGGCGCATATCCGAACAGCCCGCCAAGAAACAGCAACAAAAAAGCTCCGGCGGCAATGGCCTTGGTCATTACATAGCCCGAGACTTCCCATCCCCACAAGACACCCTTGTCAGGACTGTCATAGACGCGGCGCGATTTTCCGAGCATCAGATCAATAGAGCGGGTGGCACCCTTGCCTGCCACCTCACCGGCAGTGGCCGATTGACCATTTGCCTCCATCACCGCCTGCACAACATCGCCATTAGAAAACGCCATCTTGTCAGCATGACGGGCAAAATGCCCGACTCCAGAACTTTGAGAGCTCCAAAAATACTGGTCCGACCGATCCGTTTCAGTTGGAGTCAGTGAAGCCGCATCGCCATTGATATAAAATAAATTCGGTTGAGTCCCTTTCTCTGCCTTCCTCACAGTCACCTGCTCCCTGTTCAATAGCTCGAAGATTTCAGAATCAGGGTCTTCCATGTCTCCCGATATGATTGCATGCTCTGGGCACACATTTACACAAGCCGGCTCCAGACCAACATCTACCCGATGAGCACAATAGTTACACTTCGCCGCGGTTGATGTCTCCGGGTCTATGTACAAGGCATCGTATGGGCAGGCCTGCATGCACGACTTGCACGCAATACAACGCTCATTGTTGAAATCTACGATGCCATCTTCGCGTATGAACAACGCTTCAACCGGGCATATTTCCACACAGGGCGCATCGGTGCAGTGATTACAGCGCATCACAGAAAACAATCGCCTCGTATGTGGGAATTGACCTTTCTCCACCTGCTTCACCCAGGTGCGGTTGACACCCACCGCCACATTGTGCTCAGACTTGCAGGCCGTCGTGCACGCATGGCACCCGATGCATTTCCGATTGTCAATGATAAAACCGTACTTCATAAAAAGAAATTTTTGAGGAGAATGCCTAAGCGGCCCCTCTTCCTATGTAAGATTTGGCTGATGCGGCAATTTATGAACAAATGTTCATGATTAAAAGCATTTGCGTATTTTATATTTTCAGGAGGTCAGATTGCAATCTTTTTCAGGTCATTTTCTTTTTCTTCAAAATAGTCTTTTGAAATTTTGAGGATGGGTAAGGTAGGGGATCAAATGGGGATCCGTATAATTGCATCGGCTTTTATTATTTTGATTCACAAGTTATTTGGGGAAAGATGTCGCTGCGCTGCAGCTTACTGGTTGTTGTCCAGGGCTTGCTAAGGAGATGTCGCCCCTCTGGGGCTGGGGTTGTGGAATGGATTGTGCATGAGATATTTAATCGCAAGGGTGGTGGGTGCGATTTGGAATATTATGAGCCTTTGAAGGGGGGGCATTGTATCGGCTGTTTTTGGGTTGAATTACAGGATAATAGGGGGAATATGTCGCTGGGCTGCAGCTTACTGGTTGTTGCTCAGCGCTTGCTAAGGAGATGTCGCCCCTCTGGGTTGGGATTAGGGAATGATTTGTGCATGAGATTTCCGACAAGGAATTTTTTCCTGCAAATGCAGGAGGTTGGGCCTGTGCAGGATTTGTCATTCAGTTTGGTAGATCCAGGTGGTTATTTTGAAAGCGCACAAACTTCTTGATCAGAGAGGGGCATCTCTTCTTCGGGCAGGATGAAGACATTGCCGCCATTCTCAAATGTGTGGCGCGCAATCATGTTGAATACCGAAGCATTTGAATGTGTTTTGGCATCTTCAAGCTTGAGGCCTCCGGCAGCCTGGTCATAGATGCCGTATTGATCTGCTCCATGCCTGAAAAAGACAGTGTCAATTTTTCCGGTTATTGCCATTTGAAGGATGTGGGCAGTCTCCCAGCTTGTCTTGTCGGTGGCGTATTGTTCCAGAAAAGCTGACTTCTTAGAAATCTCCGTTTTGCTGAAAATCGGCTCGAGCAATTCTGTGGCTCTTTGGTGGAGCGACTCCCGAGAATCCCTTCCGGGATGTCCCGGTATGTGATGGGAATGGATATGGGGATAGGTGTTGACCTCTTGATACATTGGCATCAGGTAATCAACGCAGGCTACGACGAGAGGGGCGGTTTCATGGCGTAAAACTTCTTCAAGACTTCGGTTGATGTGTCTGAAATACGCTACAATCTCTTCCTTGTGGTCATCTTTGCCCTCACCGTGTCCATGAAAAACGGCTCCTCCGGCCTCCCCCGTTTGTCCAGCCCGAAATTGAAGGAATTTCTGCTTATAGTCCGCACCAAGGGCCTCTTCCAATGACTGTGCTCCCAAATCTTCCAATGCGATTTCAGAAAGGCCGCTTTGGTCACCGACAAATAGGTCTGCGTCGCCAAGGCTCAGGCTGAGCAGGAAATAACGTGACTCCTTTTGCAGCTCTGGTATCAATGGGAGAATGTACAAATGATCTGCAATGTACAGAATGGGCTTTACCGGTTTGTGCAGACCAAGGGTGTTCAGCTTTCCGTCACAAAGAAATACAGCCAAACCTGGATCGAGTCCTTCCCAAAATCCCCCATCCTCCAGTAATTCATGTCCGGGCCCGAGAATGCGGTCAATCTCACTTTGGTCATTGCCGCGACTGGCAAGATCTTCTCCAGCCTCTGCCAACTTGTTTTTAAAGGTGATTTTGGACTGGGTGCCGGAAATGGGTGCCCCTAAATCACCAGCGTTTATATAAATTGAAATGCAGTTTGGAGAATGAACCCCGGCAAGTATCTTGAGCGTTTCACGAGATGTATTCATGAGGTATTAATTTGTTGTGATGAATTCAAGGGTGAAGGTCGGGAATTCTTCTGCATTGCCACATGATAAAGGTCATTGTACGTTAGCACAATCTTCAGGTTTCCTGATTTGTGGAAAACCACAAAATGTCGTTGCTTTATGAATCTTCAGATTTGGCAAATCAATCAAACATGCTCATCCTGATAGCTGGCCTCCCCGGTAGTGGCAAGACAACAATCGCTGCGGAACTGGCTCTTCGGATAGGAGCAGCGCATTACAACAGCGATAAAATCCGCCTGAAACTCAATCTGCAAGGTCAATACACCGCCGAAGCGAAACAACAGGTCTATGAAGCCTTGCAAATGGCTATCAAAAAGCATTTGTCGGAACAACCAAGCGGCTTCGTCATTGCCGACAGTACGTTTTTACGTGCAAGCCTCCGGGAGGCCTTCGAGCAGGTGGCCCGGGGGTGCGGGAGTCCCTTTCACTGGACGTGGGTCTATGCCTCAGAGGAAGCCTCGCTCGAGCGTGTCAGACGAAAACGACTGTACAGTGAAGCCGGACCTGAAGAATATCAAAGATTGAAGCAAACATTGGAGCCGCCGTTTGGAGAATATTTGCACCTTCGCACGGATATCCTCTCCGTAAAGCAGTGCGTTGACCAGATCGTTCACTCCATAGACGCACTCCTCCATTTTCCTTCCCATGACTGAATCAGAAATTTATAGGTTGCTGGAATCTCTTCAAAGAGAAGAGCCTCAGACAACGCTCACGGAAACCCACATTTCATGGGTGTTTCTCCAACCAGAGTTTGCGTATAAGGTCAAAAAGAGTCTGGCATTCTCCTTTCTCGACTTTTCTTCCCCTCAAAAACGTCTCGCTGCCCTGCAGGCAGAATTGCGCCTCAATCGGAGGCTCGCCTCTGAGGTATATCTCGAAGTGGTGGGCATTGTGCCAGTCTCCGGGGGTTTCAAATGGTGCAAAATCGACGATTGTTCGCAGTCACCAATAGACCATGCCCTGAAAATGAAACGTCTCGATAATTCCAGAGAAATGCACGTCCTGCTGGAGGCGGGTAAGGTGACCCCCGCTGATGTTCAGAAAATTGCCAGAAAAGTGGCACGCTTTCACCAACAGGCTGACGTTTTGAAAGACGAAGCCCATCTGCCTCGGGAAGGAGATCTTTTCCGTGATATTCGTTCAGTGGCCGGCAAGCTGGAAGATTTACATATCCCGAATGCCAGACTAATTATTGAAAACGCCATTATCCACTCGGATGATGTCTGGAATTCCTTTGGCAGCCTGATTGCGCGCAGGCATGAATTGGGAATGACCGTCGATGGGCATGGAGACTTGCACAGCCGGAATATCTTTTTGTTGGAAGACCCGGTTATTTTCGATTGCATTGAATTCGATAGCCAGCTTCGAATCCTCGATGTGCTCAGCGATCTGGCATTTCTCGCCTCGGATTTTGTAGTATTCGGATTCCCGGAATATATTGATGTGCTACTCGATGCATACAGTGGCATTCACCCAGTCATCTCGAGTCAGAAGGAGCGAGACCTGTTTGCCTATTATCTGTGGTATCGGTTGAATGTCAGATTGAAAGTGACTGCCCTCAAAATGAACCCGTCAGATTCAGTATCAGAATCCGATCGCCAGCAACTAATGGTATTGTGGCAGACATTTACAGATTGGCAGCGTCAGTGTGTACCCTCCGGCGGGACCCTGTAGACCAATCCGTTGACATGCATTCCCGCTCCGACTGATGCCATGACCAGCGCATCACCTGATGAAATGGCTCTGCCCGGATGAACCCCTTTCCGGATCTGATCCATGAGCGTCGGTATCGTGGCAACAGAAGAATTGCCCGTCACCTGAAGATTCATAGGTAGGAGTCGATCTAAATCACCGGACAGGCCATGCTTCTTGAACAGCGCCTCTGCAATGGCCACAATCATTTTCTCATTTGCCTGATGAAACAAAAACGTGTCCACCTCACCAAGATTTACTCCAGCCTTCCCAAGAATATCAGTAACCAGTTCTGGCAAGGTGTTGACGCCATATCGGTACACCTGTCGGCCATTCATCTTTGTATACAGGTAGTCATCACTATCCGGCATATAAGAGCACCCCATATTGAGATAATCCACCTCCTCCCCGCAATGCGAGTACGTCCCGTAGCTCAACATTCCGGTGCCATTCTCTGCATCCACACCCTTTACTACCGCAGCGCCAGCACCATCACCAAACAACATATTGTCCAGGTCGTGCGAATCAATCACCCGGGACATTATCTCAACCCCAATCACCAGATACGTACTACCCCCTCCGGATTGGATCGCCTGATGGGCCTGAATCATCCCCTGAATCCAGCCTGGGCATCCAAAGAGTACATCCCATGCTGCGGCCCTGTGATTCTGAATACCCATGCGATGCTTGACAAGGGCCGCCAGATTTGGTATCAAATGCGAGCGCTCCCCCTTTTTTCGGATATTGCCAAAGTTATGAGCCACGATAATCCCGTCAAGTTGCTCACCATCAATCCCAGAATCTTCCAGAGCAGCCCTCCCGGCTCTCGCCCCGGCTTCGGCGGCATCCAGATCTTCCTCCAGATAACGTCGTTCCACAATTCCTGAAATATCCCTCAACTTGTCAATAATCTCCTGCGTAGGCTTTTCAATCCGGGTGCCGTCCGGCTTGTAAAAAGTATGGTCCCGAAACCATGAATTGGGAATCACATCTCCCGGCAAATACGATCCTGTTCCCAATATGACGGTCTGAAGTGGCATTTCGTGTTCTTTAATGACCCAATCTTTCATTTCCTCATAACCCGCACCTGTGTCTGATAATTCCGAGCCCGGCTTATGAAGCAAAATTTAGTCAAAATTAGGAAACCCCAGCCTGATTTTTATTACAGAATAAAATTCAATAGAAAGGCGGCAAGTTTGCATGTTACGCGTAATTTTTACTCCATATATCTTTTAAATCAAAAATTTAATTCTGAGTCTTCCTTTCTCCAGGGCTTTGCTGAAGTCCAACCCGGTCGGACGCCTATAGCCGTCCGACCGTTATAGCCGACCGACCGGGTCAAGGGGAAATATTTTTGAGAATGGAAAAGGAATGGTATCTTTTGGCATGAATGGCGGCGCATTCTCAGTGCGTGGGGGTGGGTACGCAACCAGAATAAAAAACCATGGGTGATACAACTTCAAATGACCGAAAAAAGCCTTCATCAAAACTGCCTGAGGCGGGAAGCGCGCCGAGGGGTTGCCTGATAGCAGTGTTGGTGCTCTTGTTTGTGTATGCGGGAAATCTTCTGTTTCAGAATCTGACTTTCCAGACGAAAGAAGTGACCTGGACGGAGTTTCGGGACGAGATGCTGTTCAAGCAGAAGGTGGCCTCAATTACTGTGGTGAATAAGGAGACGGCAGAAATTACAATCAGGGATGAAAACCTCGGAGAGGGACTCTTTTCTGACATCGAGCAGGGGACTCCGGGACCTCATTTCGTGCTCACCATTGGTTCTCTCGAGAATTTTGAGACGGCTGTCAGTGAGGCGCGAAGTCTTGCTGAGCGGCCTGAAGAGGCTGTTGAAATGCGCTATGAGACCCGGTCTGACTGGATAGGAGATGCCGTATCCTGGTTGCTGCCGCTCTTGCTGTTGGTTGGTATTTGGCTGTTTATTCTCAACCGGATGAATCCGATGGGAGGACTTGGCAGGGGAGGAGGGAATGTGTTTGATTTTGGAAAATCCGGAGCCAAGGTATTTACGCCGAGTGAGAGTAAGGTTAATTTCAGTCAGGTGGCGGGGATGGAGGAGGTGAAGGTAGAAATGCTTGAAATTGTGGATTTTCTGAAAAATCCTGGTCGATACACCAGATTGGGGGCCAAGATTCCGAAAGGTGTCATCCTCATTGGCCCGCCGGGTACAGGCAAGACTTTACTGGCCAAGGCCGTAGCGGGAGAGGCGGGAGTGCCTTTTATCTCGATGTCTGGTTCTGAATTTGTAGAAATGTTTGTGGGGGTCGGTGCCTCACGAGTCAGAGATTTGTTTCTCAAGGCCAAAGAACAGGCGCCGAGCATCATTTTTATCGACGAAATTGATGCCATTGGCCGCAGCAGGAGCCAGTCGATTTCTCTGCAGACCAATGATGAGCGGGAGAATACGCTCAATCAGCTGCTCAACGAAATGGATGGGTTTGAGGCAAATACCGGGGTGATTGTGCTGGCGGCGACCAACAGGGGTGAGGTGCTCGACAGGGCACTGTTGCGTCCAGGGCGCTTTGACAGGCAGATTTATATTCAATTGCCCACTCTGATTGAGCGACAGGCGATTTTCGGGGTGCATCTCAAGCCGTTGAAGCTTGGAGATGACGTCAGCGTTGAAGCACTTGCTTCGCAAACTCCCGGGTTTTCCGGCGCCGACATCGCCAATATTTGCAATGAAGCGGCACTCATTGCAGCGCGTCACAACAAGGACGCAGTTGAAATGAGCGACTTTCACGCTGCCACCGATCGCATCATCGCAGGTCTCGAACGCCGCAGTCAAATCATCAGCGAGGAGGAAAAACGCATTATCGCATACCATGAGGCAGGCCATGCCACAGCAAGCTGGTACCTTCCCAAGGCAGATCAGCTCCTCAAGGTGTCCATCATTCCAAGGGGTAAAGCACTGGGGGCGGCTTGGTATACACCCGAAGAGCATCATATCTACACGCGGAGAGAGTTTGTAGACCGCATCAGTGCAGCACTCGGCGGAAGAGCCGCCGAAGAGCTGGTGTTTTCAGAAATCTCTTCAAATGCTTTGGATGATCTCGAGCGGGTGACCAAACTGGCCTATACAATGGTGGCATATTACGGGCTCAGCAAGGAACTCGGAAACCTCAGCTATTATGACTCGACAGGCGAATACAGCCAGTCACTCCAAAAGCCGTATTCAGAAGAGACAGCACGCAAAATCGACAAGGCAGTCGCAGAAATTGTGGAGAATGCCTACAGCCAAACGCTTGCCCTCCTGAAGACGCACCGCGATGAACTGGATGCACTGGCAGCCCTGCTGATAGATCGGGAGACTGTCTATCTCGATGACCTTCGAAAAATTTTCTCCAGCCCCCCAATCCGTGAATCTGGTGAGACCGGATCAGAGCTGGCACAAGGACAAGATGAATTACCCCAATGAATCACTGATCCATGTCCAATGATTCCAGCTCCAATGAGCACTTTGGTTTGGCACTCTCCGGCGGAGGCATGCGGGGCATCGCTCATATTGGCTTGCTGCGCATGCTCGAAGAGCACCATCTCGAGCCATCTGTCATTGCCGGCACCAGCGCCGGTGCACTCATCGGAGCTATGTACGCATCAGGAGTCAGAACGGAGCAGATGCTGGACTTTTTCCGAGAGACCGAATTACTCGATATTTCCCGGTTTTCCTTCCTCAAGCCCGGCCTTTTTGATTTGGTGAAGTATGAAGTCGACTTCCAGCAAATCCTCGGCCACGACGATTTCTCAACCCTCAAAAAGCAATTGATTGTAGTGGCCTCAGATATTCTCGCAGGCGAAATGGTGGTCATCAATTCCGGCAGTGTGATTAAGGCCATACTCGCATCCGCAGCTTTTCCCGGAGTCTTTACCCCGATTGATTACGACCAGTGCATGCTTGTCGATGGAGGGTTGTTCAATAATCTGCCGGCAGATTTAATCCGGGACCGTTGCAGAGTGATCGTTGGAATGGACGTAAACCCTATCTTGCGTGTGAGCCGAGAAACAGTGCATTCGACGGTTTCTGTTTTGCGCAGAGCTTCAGAACTCATGATTCGTAAACAATCGCTTGAAGCCCGCAAGTATTGCGATGTATTCATCTCGCCTCCCGAACTTGGCAAGTTGGACACTTTCAACCAAAAACAACTCGATGAAGCGTTTGAAATTGGCTATGCAGCAGCTCAACAACATATTGAGGCAATTCTTGAATGTCTTGACAAACGGGAACCCGGATTTTGGAAGCGTATGTTTTGGGGCCAATGAAGAAATCGTTCGTCAGGATTTCCTGCACCCATGGCGTTGTTCAGGCAAGTTCCGATTTAGAAAAGCGATGATCTCGGTCTTCATTCTGTTCTCTTCTTTGCCTGTCTTCTCAACGGGTGACAGCCTGTATATCCTCCTGCCATCTGATTCGGTTTTTTTGACCGTTGATCCATTTGGAGAGAAACTGTTGCACCATCAGGTTGAGCGAGGGCAAAGTCCCGAGGCAATCGCCAATTTCTACGGCCTTTCAAAAGCCGATTTTCAGGCTTTTAACCCGATCTTGCCAGAGGGAAACCCCGAACCGGGTACCACCATTCATATTCCGGTGCCCAATCGTGCTATTCTCCGGTATCAGATTGCGGGGCAGAACCCATACGCATTTGTCCCCGTTTTTTATGTGGTTCGGAAAGGTGACAACCTGTACCGCATCGCAAAAACCTATTTCAAGATGTCTGCAGAAGAGATGATTTCCCGCAATCACTTGCCTGATGAGCAATTGAGCCCCGGGCAGTTATTGCATGTCGGGTGGATGAGCATTGATGGGATTCCCTCAGGGCTTCGCGAGGAATCTGGACCCTACGCAGCAAAAATCCGCGAACTGAGATTGGGGTTTGAAGAGAATGCCACAGGCTCCGAAATCCGTGAGCAGAAAGGTGTGGCAGCCTGGGATCCGCACAACCGGAGCGAGACTGAACTGTTCGCCCTTCACCGGTTTGCGCCGCCAAACAGCATCATCGAGGTGTGGAACCCGTGGATGCGGGAACGAATCTATGTGCGGGTGATAGGCAGCATTCCCGACAAAATGCACGGTGAGGAGGTCGTAGTCGTGCTTTCTCCCACAGCCGCCCGCCTGCTTGGTGCAGTCGATCCTCGTTTCTATGCAGAAGTCCGCTATTTGAAGTAAGGCCCATACCTCTTCCGCTCTTTTCATCGTACCTTTGCACGCGGAATCGGGACGGATATTCCGGAAACTCCCGAAAGACTTCAACATCTTTGTCTATGCAATATCAGGAAAACATCCTCGGAATCATCGGAAACACCCCCCTCATCCGCATCAACAAGGTCATAGAAGACATTCCGGCCCTTGTGCTTGTCAAACTCGAGACAGTGAATCCGGGTCACTCTATCAAAGACCGGATGGCCCTCAAAATGCTGCTCGATGCAGAAGCCCGTGGTGATATCAGCCCCGGAGGCACCATTATTGAGTGCACTTCCGGGAATACCGGGATGGGCCTTGCCATCGCCGGGGCAGTGCGCGGATATAAATCAATTTTCACCACCAACGACAAACAGTCAAAAGAGAAAATAGACCTGCTCAAAGCACTCGGAGCCGAGGTCATCGTGTGTCCAACGGCCGTAGCACCTGATGATCCCCGGTCGTATTACTCCGTGGCGGAACGACTCAGTAAGGAGATTCCAAATTCCTATTGGTTCAACCAATACGATAACCTTTCAAACCGACAGGCACACTACGAAAGCACAGGCCCGGAAATCTGGGATCAGACAGATGGCCGGATTACCCACTTTGTAGCCGGGGTAGGGACTGGTGGGACCATTTCCGGAACGGGGCGCTATTTGAAAGAGAAGAATCCCGACATTCAGGTGTGGGGGGTTGATACATATGGCTCGGTCTTCAAGAAATACCATGAGACCGGAGAATTTGACGAAAAGGAAATCTACCCTTACATCACGGAAGGAATTGGCGAGGATATTCTCCCCAAGAATGTGGACTTTGAGGTCATCGATCATTTTGAAAAGGTCACGGATAAAGACGGCGCCCTGATGGCCCGCCGACTGGCACGCGAAGAGGGAATTTTACTCGGGTACTCGGCCGGTTCTGCATTTGCAGCGCTGCTGCAGCTGAAAGACAGACTGACCCCCGAAGATATCGTCGTGGTGGCTATACACGACCACGGGAGCCGGTACGTCGGAAAGATCTACAATGACGACTGGATGCGGGAACGCGGATTTTTAGAAGGAGAGCTGAAGGTGAGGGATATCCTGGCGAAAAAAAATGACAAGCACTTTTTAACGGTTGCTCCCGACCAGTCGGTACGCTCGGTTTTCAAGCTGATGAAGGGGCATGATATTTCACAACTCCCTGTGATGGAGCATGATGCATTGATTGGTTCCATCACGGAGAGTGCAGTACTTGCTTTTCTGCTGGAAAACCCCCTCGAGAATGCGGAAGTCAGTATTCGTTCGATTATGGGCGCACCCTTCCCTGTCGTCAATGAAGATTTGCCTGCGACTCAGCTGGGCCGGTTTATCAGCAAGCAAATTCCTGCTGTGATTGCCCGCGACAAAGCCGGGGCCCATCAGATTGTCACAGAGTATGACATTATTCGTGCTCTGTAATCCAGCCACAGAATGGAGTTTCGGTCTTTCCGGATTCAGCTCGCCTGAAAAACACAGCGAAATAAGCCTATGAAGCGCCCCGCATATTCCCTGATCGTAGTCGGCGGTGGGGCTGCCGGCTTCTTTGGCGCTCTTGCTTTCGCGGAAAAGGCTCCGGGCGCTGACATACTTATCCTGGAGAAGGGGCGCGAGCTGCTCAGTAAGGTGAAAATTTCCGGTGGGGGGAGATGCAATGTGACGCACGCTTGTTTTGATCCAGCCGAACTGGTTACGTATTACCCGAGAGGACGCCGGGAGCTGTTGGGGCCCTTCCATAAGTTCGGTCCCTCTGATACCATTCATTGGTTTGAATCGAGGGGCGTGTCAATTAAAACTGAGCGCGACGGACGCATGTTTCCGGTGACCAATAATTCGCAGACGATTATTGACTGCTTTTTGCGGGAGGCGGACCAGGCTGGAATAGAAATTCGCTGTAAGGCAGGTGTGAGCAATATAGAGCCGCGGCAGGAAGGAGGCTGGCTTATCCGTCTGACTGATGGCACAGAATGCACAGCCAGCCAGGTTTTGGTGGCGAGCGGCAGCAGTCGCTCTGGATGGTCAATGCTCGAGGCTCTCGGCCTTCGGGTGATTGATCCGGTACCTTCTCTGTTTACTTTTCAGATTAAGGACCAACGGCTGGAAGGTTTGCAAGGGCTTTCGGTGCCGGCTGCATCAGTGGAAATCCCCGAAGCTCGCCTTTCTGAGAGCGGCCCCCTTCTGATTACCCATTGGGGGGTGAGTGGCCCAGCAGTACTCAAACTTTCAGCACGAGGAGCAAGAAAACTGCATGAATGCGCTTATTCTTTTCAACTGAAAATCAATTTTTTAGGTTCACTCTCCTTCAATGATGCATCAATAGAGTTACAAAGATTCCGGAGAGACCATGGGGCGAAAGCGGTCGGGCGGAATGGGGTGTGGCCTGAAATTCCCGGACGGTTATGGAACCGTCTGCTCCAAGCCGCAGGTATCCGGGATGAAGAGCGTTGGGCCGATTTGTCGGGAAAAAAGATGCAGGCCATCCTCGCGCAGGTTACGGATGCGACCTACTCAGTGAGCGGAAAAAGTACATTTAAAGAAGAGTTTGTAACGGCGGGTGGCGTGGACCTTCGCGAAATAGATCTCAGGAGTTTTGAGTCGAAATCTCACCCGGGGCTGTTTCTTGCAGGGGAGGTTCTGAACATAGACGCACTGACAGGCGGGTTCAATTTTCAGGCGGCATGGACTGGTGGCTATCTGGCAGGCTGCGCAGCCGCCAAACGGATGAATCCGGGCTAAGCAGATTTGGATGGAAAAAGGGTGACACCAGCGCTCCCTGTGGCACATCCAAGACCACCCAGCAATCCACCAACACACGCTGTTAAAATCCAGATGCCTGACGTTCCAATCCCCATAAAAAGCTCGCCGATGCGTCCGGCGAGCAGGCCGTCATTTGCTACATTCAGGAGAAAAGCCTGCAGGCCCCACACCAGAAATCCCGCTAAAAATCCAAGGGCAAAATTACGACCCACACTCAAGCCGGTCCAGGCCCCAATCAACAGCCCGACCAGTGCAATAGCCGGCCATGGGAGAAAAAGCTGGGCCAACCATCCGGCACCTGCCATCGTCAAGAGGAAAAAGAAAAATTTCATAAGCGCATTCAATTTATTCTGGCTGTTCTGTCAGTGATTTCAGTGTTGTATACAAGGTGTTGTCTTTGAGAATCAAACACCCAGCCTCCATAAGTTCGTAGACCTCCCGTTCGCGGCTCGTACGGTATTGTTTTTCAGCCTTCATCAGCTGTAGCCGGGCTCCTGAAAGCCTTAGTTTTGCCATCATTTCGTCCGGTCGTTCTCCATGTTCCCGGAAATCAAGGTTGCTGGAGCCTTCAACCCTTAGGCCGACCATATCAACCCCAGTCTCTGAAAATTTGAATATCTGGAGCGACGATTTTTCTCTGCGCTCCAGAAACTCTACCGATGGTAAGACACGGTCAAATACCATATCGCTGAATTCCTCGATGAAAGTCCGGACCTTTTCTGGATTATCCGCCTTCATAGATACCCATTCTTCTGCCGGAATCCCATTTGAAGCCAGAAATCTGACAAACTCCTGTTGTAATTCGTGGAGCTCATCCTGGCGCAATGCACGGTATTTCATTTAATTACTTGATTTTGTCATTCTTCTCCAATCATTCCGCTGACGGACTAACCTGAAGGGTCAACAAAACAGATTCCGGATGGTCATTCTTGTCAGACATCAACTTGAGCGGATAATAGTCACCCCTTACCCAGGTGTCAACCATCTGCTGATAATGGTGGCTGCCAGGATTTCCAGACTGACCGCCGGGATAGACGCCCCAGGCTGTCGGCTCCGGACCCAGTTCGACAATCATCCTCCATGAGGGGCCATTTGATGGCTTGATGGAATTGAGGGATTCGCGAAACCCTCCAGTCACCATGTTGCGGTAGGAAAATGCCGGGATGCGGGCAAGGTGCGGAATTTGTCTCTCGACATAAGTCCCCCATTGAGTGCCTTCGCGCAGTGCTGCTTCTAGTTCTTCATACACAGCGTGGAATGACTGCGTCACAATATCTTCGGCGGTTTCACGCTCCGGAGTCTCAAGGATGTCGAAAAAGCGGAGCTCCGGGAATTCCTTGAGAAACCTGATTGTGACCCACTCATCTGGCTTTGGAATCGGGCGGGTATCTGCCACTTCCCGGCATTCATCCCAAGTGCGGCTCACCACACGCTCAAACCATTCAAAGAAGACAACAGGCGCTGTTTGGTCAGCATCAAATCGGTAATTCCACCCCGACAGTTCTTCCACCACGTTGCGCTGATCAGATGTCAGACTGGCACTGTCAAGCAAGCCCAACAATACAGGAAGGGCATCTTCCGCGAGAATGGTGTAGTTATCCAGTTGCAACGCTTTCATATCATCCACGGTGATGTTCTCCATTTCACTCAGACGCCTGTTGAGATACCGGCCGCGATAATCATCGAAAAAGCCGAAATAGGGGTAGGGGTAGGCACCATCCGTCGACCGCTGATTGGCGGATCCGACAAAGCCTGATTCCGGGTTATACATCATAGGCATATCCTCAAATGGAATGAAGCCCTTCCACTTGTTGGCACTCATATTTCCGGGACGTACAAAGCGGGCCTCATCCAGGTTGCGTATTGGAAATTTGCCATTCACCCTGATGGCAATGTCTCCATCATTAGCAGCGAAGACAAAATTTTGGGGAGGAACCGTGTAATTGGTGAGCGCATCGAGATAATCCTGCGTGTTTGATGCTCCGTTGAGTTTGAGAAATGTGTTAAGTTCACCAACTGGAGGCGCATCGTGGGCAATCCACCGAAGGGCAAGCCCTTGACCATCCTTATCAGACGATTCAGCCACCACCGGACCCCAGATGGTATATTTGACCGGCAGGACAACAGGATCATCTTCTCCGCTGACATAGATGAGTTCTTCTACGATTTCCACCTCCCGTGGTTCGCCATCAAGCATGTAGGCTGTTTTTTCCTCATTTGCCCATTCTATGGTGTAAAGATCTGCCAGGTCGTGGCCTACATTGGTGACACCCCATGCGACCTTTTTGTTAAAACCGATGATGATGCCCGGCACGCCAGGCATAGATGCTCCATAGGCGTTGACCTGAGGCGTCTGAATCTGCAATTCATACCAAATAGCAGGCAGGGTCAAATTCAGGTGGGGATCGTTTGCAAGGATGGGATATCCGGACTGCGTTTTTGAACCAGCCACAGCCCAATTGTTGCTGCCTATTCCTTCGGGGCGCTCCTCTTTGAAAGGAATGGGCGCGAAATATCCAAGGTCCGCAGGCAGGGGTGCAGGGCCGGACAGGGTATCTTTGGCTGCGGGCACAAATCCGGAGACAATGGGGCTTTGATTGGGATTCACCTCCGGGTACAGCAGGTCAAAGGTGTCTCGTCCAAACTGCGTGAGCGCATTGGTGTAGGCAATGTCTTTTTCATCCAGACACAGTGTATTGGCCATATTCTTGTGAAAAAGAGCCGATTTGAGAAGTGTCCACCGCTCCGGCTCATAACCCAGCAGCTTAAACTCAAGCGGATAATCAGCGGGTTCGAGCTGGTCTATCCAGGCATTGACCCCTGATACATAAGCCTCCATATATTCCCGAGTTTCCCGAGATGCAAGAAATGCTTCTACCTCCCTTTGTGCAGCCATCAGCATGCCTTGCTGGCGCCGCGATTGGTCCCGTTCCAATAAACCTGGACCAAGAATCTCAGAAAGCCTTCCGGCAATATCACGCGTGGCGAGATCCATTTGCCAAAGCCGGTGCCTCGCCGTGACATACCCCTGAGCCATCAGTGCATCATGCATAGAGCTGGCAAAGATATGAGGGACCATTCTCCCATCGTATACAATGGTGACTTCGCCTCGAAGACCGGGTATTTCCAAGGTCTGTTCCTGCGGGTTTGTTTGAACTGATTCAGCATTTTGCCAAAAGCCCGTAAAAGGTGAGAAAAACGGTCCGGGGGCAGGTACACGGGCATCTCCGAGAGTCATTGAACGGCTGCAAAACCAGATAAAAAGAATGGTGCATGCCAGGAGAAAGAAAAAACGAATAACCTTCATAGAGGCGCGTTTCAAGAGGGTGAAGAATCCACGAGGAGGCCGCGAAATGCGAAAAATTTGCTCAAAAAATCAAAAAAATGAAAATAATTTCAGAAATTGTCCAAAGGAAGGGGAATCGTGTGTTTTTTCTCCTTACAAGCCGACTTATTGTGGCCCTTTATTATGGACGCAAAAAGGTGGGCGAAAATAAGAAAATCTCTTCACTGAGTAGTTTTTGTGTTTATTTGTTTGGGTTAGAGACCCTTGCCTTTCAGGGCAAGGGTTTTTTTATGTGACTGATAACACAAGGCCTTTGAGATAGTTGCCTTCCGGGTGGTACAGGCTGACGGGATGGTCGGGACCCTGACTCAAATGGTGAAGCACCTGAATGGGTCTGCCGGCTTCCAGGCCAGCTGCAACAATGGTATCATAGAAGAGCTGCTGGCTGATGACTTCAGAGCAAGAAAAAGTGAACAGGATACCTCCCGGGGAGAGTTTGCTAATGGCTCTCGCATTGAGTCTTTTATAAGCCTGGACAGCCTGATGACGCTTGTGGGGGGATTTGGCAAATGCAGGCGGATCAACAATCATGAGTCCGGGGCGGATGGGCGTTTCCGACAGGAATTGCATGACATCCTGACACACTGAGGTATGTCTTTCGGAGCATTCTTTTCCCAATAAATCTACATTTTCATCTGCCCACTCCAGCGCTCTGGCTGATGAATCAACAGAGGTTACCGAATGAGCCCCGGCAGCGAGTGCATACACGCTGAATCCACCGGAATAGGCAAAGAGGTTGAGTACATCTGCCCCCGGCGCAAACATGCGTATCAACCTCCGGTTTTCGCGCTGGTCAAGAAAAAAACCGGTCTTTTGCCCGGTCTCCCAGTTGACCATAAAACTGAGGTCATGCTCTTTGATCAGGCACGGATCTGCGTGGCCGGACAGGTATACCCCGGATTTCTCCTCTGCCGCTGCTTCTGAAAGATATGGCATGCTCTTATCATAGACTGCATCCAGTGCCAGATCTTCAAGTCCCAACAGGATTGTGCAGAGGTCATGGCGGATGGCGTGCATGCCGATGCTGTGGCATTGCAGAACTGCCACCCGGCCATAGATATCAATGATAAGGCCCGGCAAACCATCACCCTCGCCGTGAACCAGCCTGTAAGCAGTGGTGTGCGAACTCCCTGTCAAGCCCAACCTGATTCGGAGGTTCAGAGCCGCAGAGAGCCTCCCTCTCCAGAACGCTGCATTCGGGCGTTCCGGACCATGGGTGAGCATTCTGGCAGTGACCTTGCCGGACTGGAAATGGGCCCAGCCCAAATGGTCACCCTGACTGCTGTGCACCGAAACAGGGTCACCATCCTGCGGGTTTCCTTCCAATCGCGAAACAGCCCCGGAAAACACCCATGGGTGAAATCTGCGGACAGGGGCTTCTTTTCCGCGTTTTA
>CAZMSQ010000035.1:21035-23648 GCA_964569025.1 uncultured Saprospiraceae bacterium
CCGGAAAACACCCATGGGTGAAATCTGCGGACAGGGGCTTCTTTTCCGCGTTTTAAAATTAACTTTTTATCCATATTTCCGGAACTACTGCGGTCAGGAGGTCGTTCATCGCTTAAGATCGGTATTCTGTCCAATCTCTTTTGAAACTACTTCAAGAAATGCGTTGTTTGAGTCATAGTTGCCAAAAAAATTCCAACCAGTAAAAGAGAACGTATGGATAGGAAAAATATTCCAATCGTCATTACAGGGATTCTTGCCCTTTTCTTTTTTTTCAGTGGGTGTGGAGCCTACAATGGATTTGTCAATCAGGAAGTCTCTGTGGAAGAGGCCTGGGCCAAGGTGCAAAGTGCATATCAGCGGCGCGCTGATTTGATTCCCAATCTGGTCAATACTGTTAAAGGAGTTGCGGATTATGAAAAGGGGACACTCGAGGCTGTCACAAAAGCCCGCGCGAGTGCCACGGGAGTGACCCTCAGCGCTGACGATCTGACGCCCGGAAAAATCCAACAGTTTCAGGAGGCACAGTCTCAACTCTCTGGTGCTCTCAGCAGATTGCTGGTCTCTGTTGAAAAATATCCTGAACTCAAGGCCGCCAGCAGTTTTCAGGAGCTGCAAGTGCAACTTGAAGGCACAGAAAACCGGATAAAAGTCGAACGGGACCGATTCAATGAGGTCGTCGCTGACTACAACCGGTCAGTACGCCGCTTTCCGGGGGTCATTTTTGCCGGGCTCTTTGGTTTCGAGCGCAAAGGGATGTTCGAAGCTGAATCAGGCGCTGACAAAGCCCCCGAAGTGAAATTCTAACTCACTGAACACTTATATATTTTGAACCGATTTTTCTCAAAATCAGAGGAAGCACTCATCATTGAGTCCATCCGTCGTGCCGAGCAGGAAACATCCGGCGAGATTCGCGTGCATCTCGAGCACCGAAAAAAGTCCGATTCAGTCATGGAAGGAGCGAAGAAAGCCTTTACAACCCTCCGCATGGAACGGACTGCAGAGCGAAATGGTGTCCTTGTCTACCTGATTCCCTCCGTCCGGGAGTTTGCCATTTTGGGCGACTCCGGCATCAACGCCAAAGTGCCAGAACATTTTTGGGAGGATGTGCGCGATGTGATGCAGGATCAGTTTCGGAAAGGCGCAGTTGCGAAGGGCATTTGCGACGGGATTCTTCTGATTGGCGAAAAACTCAAAACCTATTTTCCGTATCAAAAAGATGACACCAATGAATTGCCGGATGATTTGTCATATGGCTCGGATTCTGCTACTGAGTAGTATCCTTCTTTCCGGTTTTTCAGGACTCGCACAAGATATTCCTCCCAGGCCTGTACCACCCAGGCTGGTCAACGATTTTGCCGCTCTGCTCTCATCCGCTGAAGCTTCAGCCCTCGAACGCAAACTCGTTGCATATGATGACACGACTTCCATTCAGATTGCAATCATCACTGAACGTTCTTTAAATGGAATGGACGACTTTCAGCGGGCTCTCGACATTGCACAGGGGTGGGGTGTCGGACAGGCGGATACCGACAATGGCGTCCTTGTTTACATCGCAGCGGAGGACCGTAAAATCAGAATCCTGACGGGAGAGGGCAGTGAGGGGTTCTTGCCTGATATTCTTGCCTCAAGAATCATCAATCAGGTCATCAGGCCAAACTTTCGGAATCAGCAATATTTTGAGGGACTGAATCAGGCGACTGACCTTATCATGCGGTTGGGGTCGGGTGAGTATACGGCATCTTCTGATCTCAAGCAACCAAACAAAAAGCCTCTCAGAGCCGGTCTGCTTCTGATTGTTCTGGTCATCGTGCTGATTATTGTCATTTCGAGTGCCAACCGTGGCGGTGGTGGCGGCTATGGGGGCGGTGGCAGATACCGCTCAGGAGGTGGATGGATATTTTTTGGTCCGGGTCATTATGGCGGTGGATTTGGTGGTGGCGGCAGTTTTGGCGGTGGCGGCGGTGGATTCGGAGGCTTCGGTGGTGGTAGTTTTGGTGGTGGGGGTGCCGGCGGAAGCTGGTGATGGAGGAATTGGTGTGAATTTTGTAAAAACAGGGATGTTGAAACTTCGCTGATTTTTCGAAAAACACACAATGGCTGAATCCGCTGCACCTGCAGGAGCGAGTGATGAAGTAAAAAATCTCCTGGATACACCCCCTCCATGGATCATCCGCAGAGGTGCAACAACCGCAGTGGTTGCCTTCAGTTTGCTTGTCCTCGCAGCCTGGATGGTCAGGATTCCCGAAAGTATTGAGGCCTCAGCAACCCTTCAGACCGAATATGCCCCCGTCCGCTTTCGGGTGCCGCAGTCATGCCCTCAGTTTGCAGTGTTCGTCAAAGATGGAGATACTGTCAATGCCGGCTCCTGGCTCGCTGTCAGGAAAACTTCAGCCAATCCGCTTCACATTCTGAAACTCCGAAACCTCTTAAGCCCTCTTCAAACCCTCTCAGGGGTGGAAATCGAGCAGATTTTTCTGCCCGACAAATTACGCCTCGGACCCCTTGATGAGGTGTATCAGATTTTCCGCCAGACGCATGCTGCATTCATCAAAACCTTGAATGCCGGATCAAACACAGACGCCGCCACAAGCCTCGATGCACAAATGACGCTGG
>CAZMSQ010000036.1:0-23420 GCA_964569025.1 uncultured Saprospiraceae bacterium
TGACATGCAAAATTTCGTCGCCGGGGGGCAACACCAGTTTGTACATGTCATCAATGAGCTTCTGGATATCCTGTGCCCCAATCTCGGTTTGGGAATGGTCTCTCGTGAGAATTCCCCGATGCTGAAGGCTCTTGATGTGCTGCCCGGCAATACCGACATGCAGAATGGCCGCTTTGTAGCCCGACATCTGCTCGGCCTTGCTGACCGCCTGACTGATGGCTGCAACTGTCCTGTCAATATTCGAAACCACCCCTCGGGAGACCCCTTCAGAGGAGACCTTCCCCACCCCCAGAATTTCAAATCTTCCGTATTGATCTCTTTTGCCGGCCATGGCACACACCTTCGTGGTTCCGATGTCGAGAGCAAATACGACCTTGTCTTGTTGTGCGTCTTTCAGTGTACTCATAAAAAGCTATTTTCGGGATTCCCGGATAATCGTGCGCCCGCACGTTGTTCCAGATTATTCAGGTGCCAGCAACAACCTGATTTTTAAATTTTAAATTGATACGTTGATAATTCCGCCATCCGAGGTATGGCATTCCTTCGAGATAAAAGACTTTCAGCCTTCGCAGCTTGTGATCGGCATCTTCATACTTACCGAAGTCAATTTTCTGCCGGCCTATTTTTGGAATCAGTATGTACTCTCCCCTGACAGTCACGTGAACTTGTTCGATAAGCCGGCTGAGTAATTCATCTTCAGTGATTTGCAGAGTCAACTCGAAGAGATCCTTGAGAAGGTGGTTTTTCCTCAACTGGAAATCATCGATAAAGACAGGAATGTTTCCCGTTGCTACCAGCGTCCTCGGGCTGTGATAGGAAGACAGCGGCAAACGCTTTCCGCTCTTGTCCAGGTAATAATTCACTCCTTTGGCATCAATGACCCGAAGTACGGGCTCCCGTTGTGTGATATCGACGAAAATTTTATTCCGCGCATCCACAAAAACCTCCGCATTTAGTATAAATGGTTCTTTTTCAAGTGACTTTTCAATTTTGTCAACATCTAATGATGCCAGTTGCTGGCCTTCCATTTGCATCCCAAAACTGCTACTGATGGTCGCCCGGACATCCTGTTCGGTCAGCAGGTATTCATTCATATTGAGGGGCTCAATGGTGATTTGCATTTCTGCAATCCGGCTGGCCCGCTTATGCTCCACAGCTGAGAGAATCAACACCGCACCAGCAATGAGGCCTCCCATCCAGGTAATTCTTTTCAGCGCTATGTGAGATTGACTATTCATGGGGCATGAGAATTTGGTAAATGGGTTCGACAAGCTGGTCAATGTCGCCGGCTCCGAGGGTCAAAAGGACTTCTGGAGAATGAGCTGCTATTTCGGTCAAAAGGAATTCTTTGGTCACCACCTTCCATGGTTTGCCTTGAATGTACCCGCCGATTAATTCAGAACTGACTCCTTTAATCGGTGCCTCCCGTGCCGGATATATTGGCAAGAGATAGACCATATCTAATTCGCTAAGGGCTTTCCCAAATTCAGGGGCGAAGTCCCTGGTCCGGGAATACAGGTGGGGCTGGAATATGCCAGTGATTTTCTTGCCGGGATACAGCATGCGTGCCGCTCCGATTGCTGCCTCCAGCTCCGCAGGGTGATGGGCATAATCATCAATGATGACGCAACCTGGTGCTTCGCAGACATATTCAAACCTGCGGTGAATACCCAAAAAACCTGATAACCCACGGCGAATATCGTCCGGGGTTAGTCCAAGGCGCAGGGCAACTGAAATAGCCGCTGTAGCATTCTCCACGTTATGAGTACCCGGCAATGACCATGCGATATTCCGAATCTCTACATCCGGGCCGATGTAATCAAATACAAACTTCCCATGCTCTACCCGCACATTGACTGCCCGGCAATCACCTTCCTCCACGCCATACTCAATGACCTCAAGACCCGCCGGAACACTTAACTTTAGACCAGCCTTCATGTACAGTGTCCCTCCAGGCCTGATGCATCTGATGAATGCATCGTATCCGGACCTGATGACCGACTCTGCATCACCATAAATATCCAGATGGTCGGCATCAGCAGAGAGTACCACCGCTATCTGAGGGCGGAGATGTAAAAAGGACCGGTCAAATTCATCAGCCTCCACTACCAGCCAATCATCGCCGGTTTTCAGAAAGTTAGAGCCGTAATTCGATGGAATGCCACCAAGCAGGCAGGTACATGAGATGTTTCCCTCAGTCAACAGATGAGCAAGAAGGCTACTTGTTGTTGTTTTCCCGTGGGTCCCGGCAACAGCCAGAGTGGGCAGATGCTCGCTCAGGACACCCAACACTTCCGCACGCTTAATGAATGGAATATTACGCTTTTGCAACGCCTGAAATTCAGCCATCTCCCGAGGCACCGCCGGCGTATAGACCGCCAAATCCACTTCTGAAGGAATTCGGGAGGGATCATCTGCATAATGCACATGCATCCCTTCAGACACCAAAGCTCTGGTCAGACTAGTCTCTGTGCGATCATACCCTATCACGTCGGCTCCTCTTTGACGAAAGAACCGGGCAAGAGCGCTCATGCCGATTCCTCCAATTCCGAGGAAATACACAGACTTGAGCGTTTCAAGATTCATTTCGTTTGTTTTCAGCCAGTTTGAGAATTTCAGTAGCAATATCTCGTGCCGCATCAGGTTTTGCGAATGTGCTAATACCCTTGCGGAGCTTTTCAGTCAGTTCTATCGAATCAAGCACCCTCAGTGCTTCACTGATGGCCTCCCCTGCCTCATCATCTTTGACAAGTCGGGCTGCCCCTGCATCAGCCAGTGCCCGCGCATTTTTTGTTTGATGGTCTTCGGCCACATTCGGGGAGGGTACCAGTACCGCAGCTTTTCCACACAAGGCAAGTTCACTGATGGTTAGTGCCCCGGCCCTGGTGATGACCACATCGGCTGCTGCGTACGCCATGTTCATCGCATCCACAAAAGCCACAGCACTCACCTGAGGAAGCAAGGCTGTTGCACAGGTCCCGAACTCATTTTCATACAACTTGCCATACTGCCACAACCATTGCACACCAGTACGGGACCGAATCAAGTCAATCTGATCTCTCATCCCTTCATTGAGCGAGCGGGCACCAAGACTTCCGCCAACCACCAGCACCATGGCCTTGGTCGGATCAAGCCCAAAATGACGCTTGGCATCATCAGGATTGCCTCCGTCCATCTGTACCCCTTTCCGAATGGGATTCCCGGTCAAAAGCAGTTTTCCCTTGGGGAAAAACCGATCCATACCCTCATAGGCCACACAAATCCGGTCCGCTTTGGAAGCCAGAATTCTGTTTGTGACCCCAGGCAGTGAATTTTGCTCTTGGATCAGTGCAGGTACTCCCATCCGGGTTGCCATCTCTACAAGCGGTCCGCTTGCATAGCCACCCACTCCAACAACCACATCCGGCTTGAACCGACGCACGATGCCTCTTGACCTCCACAGACTTCCCAATAGCCTGAACGGGAACAGAAGATTTCTGACCGTGAGCCTTCGTTGGAAGCCGCTGATTGCAAGACCCACAATTCGGAAGCCCGCCTGAGGCACCTTTTCCATCTCCAACTTTCCCTTCGCACCAACAAACAGAATGTCAATGGCCGGCCTCATTACCCTGAGTGCCTCCGCAATGGCAATTGCCGGAAAGACATGGCCTCCCGTACCGCCCCCGCTGATGATGACCTTTATTGACATTTGAATGTGGTGTATGTTTTCTGAATTATGAGTATTTCCCTTTCATTATGCAAATTCCCGCACATCGGGCAAATCTGCCCGCTCATTCACCTTTTCAATGTACCTGCTCACGCTCAGCACGATCCCAAAGCTCATGCTCGAAAACAGAATGGATGTACCCCCCATACTCACCATGGGCAACGTGACGCCGGTCACCGGCAATAAATTGACCGAGACCGCCATATTTATGAAAGCCTGCGAAACAAGACTCAGACTCACACCTAATGCCAGCATGGCCCCGAATGTCTTCGGACTACGGGTCACAAGGCTGACAGTTCGCAAAAACAAGAGGGTGTAGAGCACCACGATGAGCAAGCCGCCAAGTAACCCATACTCCTCGCAGATGATTGCGTAGATGAAATCTGAGTAAGGGTGGGGCAGATAATTCCGAAGCGTGCTTTTTCCAGGCCCCACCCCGGCAAAATCACCTGATGCAATGGCAATCTTTGCATGCTTCACCTGATACGTTTCTTTGGCGGGTTCCCGAAACTGCTCCACCCTCGCCGTCCAGGTATTGACGCGCACAAAATCCGGAAAGAAACTTCCCAACATCACCAAAAAGGAGAATACGACCGCCCCCATAAACAGGAGCAGCAGAATATATTTCATGGCAACACGGCCCATAAACATCATGAGGATGCTCACCAAAAACAGTATGACTGCCGACGATAAATCAGCAGGAGCAATCAATCCGCAAACAATCAGGACCGGCACAATAATCGGAAGAAACGCACTTTTCATGTCCTTGATATACTCCTGCTTACTCGAAATCACCCGCGCCACATAGATGATAAGCGCGAGCTTGGCAAACTCAGATGTCTGAAACGTGAACGGAATACCCGGCACCTCAATCCAGCGTCTTGCCTCATTGTACTCAGCCCCGAATACCAGCGTGTAAATCAACACAGGAATCGCAATGGCGAGAAGTACAGGTGCGGCGCGCGAGTATTTCATGTAATGCAGCAAGTAACACAAATACGTAAGCCCCAATCCGGCGGCAATCAGAATAAATTGCTTGAGCAGGTAAAACTCGGTATTCCCTCCCTTGTGCCGGTACGCGATGGTGCCCGTTGAGCTGTAAACGGCCAGAATCGAGAACATAGCAAGCAAGGCCACAATCATCCAAATGACGCGGTCTCCCCGAAGTTCTGCATAGATTCTGCTGCTCAATGACATAGTCTATTCTTTTTCGTGAATCGGTTCTTCATATTTCAGTGCCGCAACAGCTTCCTTAAATCGATTGCCGCGGTCTTCGTAATTCTGAAAGCGATCGAAACTGGCACATGCCGGAGAAAGTAAAACCACATCCCCGAAGGTGGCCCAATTCAAGGACTCCCTGACAGCCTCCGCAGCAGAACTGACCTCCACAATCGGAATTCCAAGGGGGCCAAAAACTTCTATCAGGGTTCGATTGTCCTTACCCAGCGCGATGATTGCCTTCACCTTTTCGCGAACAAGCGGTATCAAATCCACGTATTCATTGCCTTTGTCCGTACCGCCTGCTATCCAAATGACAGGCCGGGTCATGGCATCCAGTGCAAATACAACAGCATCCACGTTGGTGGCTTTGCTGTCGTTGATAAAGATCACTCCGCCCTGACTATCCACAAGATGCTCCAGTCGGTGGGGTGGCATCCGGAATGTATCCAGTCCCTCTTGCAGCAATCTCGGTTCATTGGCTCCGGCAAGCCGGGCCACTTCAAGAGCGCATAATGCATTCAAGGCATTATGACGGCCTGTCAGAACCGAATTATCGAGCGAAAACTGCCAACCATTGCTCAAGCGAATTTGCTCCGACCCGACAGGCATTCTGACGGGAAGTTTCTGTGCTTTTGACGGATGACGCTCCAGGTTTCTCATCACCACCTCACTGTCAGTATTATAGATAAACCAATCATCGTCACGCTGATTGGCTGTAATTCTAAATTTTGCCCCGGCATAACGGTCTATATCGTAGGCATATCTGTCCAAATGGTCAGCAGTGACATTCAGCAGGACAGAGATATCGGGCCTGAAAGAATCAATGGTATCAAGCTGAAAACTGCTGAGCTCAAGAACAAGCCAGTCAGGCTTCAGTCCTTCTGCCACGATTCGTGAAAAACTCTTACCGATATTCCCACCCGTCAACACATCAACTCCAGCGGCAGCAAGCAGGTGCCCGGTCAGCATAGTTGCTGTGGTCTTCCCGTTGCTGCCGGTAATTCCGATGACCTTACCCGGATACTGAAGGCTTGCAAACTCGATTTCAGATATCAGCGGAATGCCGGCCTGAATTACCGCTTGCACAACTTGTGCCTCATCGGGAATTCCCGGACTTTTTACCACCAGCCCTGCACTCATGACCTCCTCCTCTGTATGATGCCCCTCCTCATATCGAATTCCCGCCCTGTCAAGCTCGGCTTGAAACGACTCCCGAATCTTCCGCCCGTCAGAAACCAGCACCTCATATCCCTGCTGCTTCCCGAGCAACCCTGCCCCGGTTCCGCTTTCGCCACCTCCTAGTATGACAAGTTTGGTCTTCATGTCTATCGTATCTTCAGCGTAATCACCGTGACCACTGCCAGGATCAATCCTACTATCCAAAAGCGACTCACAATTTTCGCCTCATGCATTCCCAATTTCTGGAAATGATGATGGAGTGGCGCCATCCGGAATACCCGGCGGCCCTCACCAAATTTCTTTTTCGTGTATTTGAAATATGAGACTTGAATAATTACCGAAAGGGTTTCCACTAAAAAGATTCCACACAAGACCGGAATGAGCAACTCTTTCCGGATTAAAATTGCCAGCGCTGCAATGATTCCCCCGAGCGTCAGGCTGCCTGTGTCTCCCATAAACACCTTTGCCGGATAGGCATTAAACCACAAAAAGCCGACACAGGCACCGACCAGGCAGGCTGTGAAAATGACCAGTTCGGAAGAATTGGGAAGAAAGAGAATGCCCAGATAGTCAGCTGCTATTGAATTACCGGAGACATAGGCCAAAACCCCAAGGGTGGCTCCAATGATTCCTGAAAGTCCTGTGGTCAGACCATCCAGTCCGTCGGTGAGATTGGCAGCGTTGGAGACTGCCGTGACAATAAAAATAACGACGGGGATGAAGATTACCCAGACTAACGTTGCAGCATGCTCTCCCATAAATGGAATCAGAGAAGCATAATCCAGTTGGTTGCTTTTGAAAAATGGGATATTGGTCAGGGTGGTTTTGACATATGCAACCTCCTGAAGTGGAGCATCGAGATATCTCGGATTGGTGACTTGCTCGGTTTTGACAATCGGATAGCCCATTTCCTGAGCCCGCTCCATTGGAAGCCGAACCACAATTTCACTGCTTGTCAGCATGATGACCCCGACAATCAACCCCAGCCCCACCTGACCGATGACCTTGAAAATTCCTTTCAGGCCTTGCTTGTTCTTTTTGAACACCTTTATGTAATCATCCAGAAAACCAATGACACCCATCCACAGAGTTGCGAGCAGCATCAGAAGGATGTAGTCATTGCTGAGATTCGCAAAAAGCAGGCATGGCAATACAATGGCGAGAATGATAATCAGCCCCCCCATGGTTGGTGTGCCCTGCTTTTGTTGCTCACCCTGCAGTCCCAGATCACGGACCACCTCACCTATTTGAAGCATCTTCAGTCTTTGGATGATTGCCCGGCCGACCACCATGCTCAGCAACAGCGAGCATAAGACCGCGAGGCCTGCCCGAAAGCTGATATACCTGAAAAGCCCGGCTCCTGGCAGGTCAATTTGGGTATCCAGATACTGAAACAAATGGTAGAGCATGTGTCAATCTATTCGTCAGTCAGTTGTCATACAATTCTTGAAAGGCCAAAGCCAATTCTTTCCGATCATCAAATTCAAAGCGTTCGCCCCGAATCTCCTGTGTCGTTTCATGTCCTTTACCAGCCACCAGAACCAATCCTCCACCTGCTGCCAGCCGCACTGCAGTGCGAATGGCCTGCCTCCTGTCAGTAATTACAAGCACCTTCGAAGCAGACTCAGAAGGAATGCCTGACATCATCTCCTCAATAATTTCATCCGGGTCTTCAGACCTGGGATTATCAGCAGTCAGGATTGCCTGATCACTGAGCTCGCAGGCAATCCTGCCCATCAGTGGCCGCTTTTGGCGATCGCGATCTCCTCCACAGCCAACCACCGTAAAAACCGGACGCCTGGCAACGTTGATTTGATGGATGGTTTCCAGCACTTTTTCAAGCGCATCAGGTGTGTGCGCATAGTCAATAATCCCGCTGACTTCAGGCTTCCCGCTCGGCAACTGCTGAAACCGTCCGGGAGCCGTTTCGAGTTGACTCAAGGCTGGCAAAACCTCATTGGAATCCAACCCCAACAAGGATGCTACAGCATAGGCCGCCAGCAGGTTGGAAGCATTAAAGGTGCCAATCAATCTTGACGCCAGCGTCTGACCATCCAAATCCATGACCAGCCCGTGCAGATCATTTTCAATCACGCGCCCCCGAAAATCAGCCATACCGTGCAAAGCATAGGTCGCATGCCTGGCCTTCGAATTTTGCAACATGACTTCCCATCTCCTGTCATCCTTGTTCACCAGTGCAAAAGCCTCCGGAGGTAGACCATCGAAAAGCTTCTTTTTTGCAAAAATGTAGTTCTGAAAGGTCTTGTGATAGTCGAGATGATCGTGAGAGATATTCGTGAAAACGCCTCCCGCAAACCGAATTCCGCAGACTCGCTTTTGGTCAAGTGCATGTGAACTGACCTCCATAAAAACATAGGTACAGCCAGCGTCTGCCATCTTTCGCAGCAAGCGGTTCAATGACACCGCATCAGGAGTGGTGTGCGTTGCCGTCAGTATAGTCTCTCCAATCCGGTTCTCCACCGTTGAAATCAATCCGCAGGAATACCCGAGGGCCTGGAGGAGTCTGAACAGGAGTGTAGCAGTTGTCGTTTTGCCATTGGTACCTGTGACCCCGACCAAACGCACCTGCTGGGATGGACTGTCAAAAAAACTGTCTGCAACCAAGCCAAGCGCAGCCCGTGAGTCAGCTACCCGGACATATGACACGCCAGGATGAAGGACCGGTGGCAGAGATTCTGCAATCACTGCAACAGCTCCTTTTTCGATCGCCTTGTCAATGAACGTGTGCCCGTCTGTTTGAGTCCCGCGAATCGCAACAAACAAACTTCCGGAAATACACTCCCTGGAGTCGATTGTCACCTCCCGAACAGCAACCTCTTCTGGCCCTTTCCATTCGGCGGTGTCGACTTCCCTGAGTATGTGAGTGAGGTCTTTCTGCATGGCTTTCATCGTTAGTCAAGCACAATGCGGATATTCTGCCTGTTGACCCTTGTGCCGGGGATGATGGATTGCTGGACAACCCGACCATACCCGGTCACTTCAACCGACAGCCCTCTGTTTTCAAGCACTGCGAGGGCATCTCGCAGTCCCATGCCGACCACACTCGGGACGGCTTCCATATTTTCAAGATCTCTGGTGACCAATTGCAAGGTATCAGACCGGCTCACCGGACGGACGACTGCCCAATCACCCTTTACTTGTTTCGCAACCGGCAATTGAAAGGCACTGAGCAGGTATTCCAGATCTGACCGCCATCCTGCCTGCCATGGAGGAAGCTGGGCTGCTGCCACCGGAGGCGGAGGTCCATCATTCAAAATCTGTTGCGGCGCAAGTTCACGCTCGAAGATTTCATCGGCTATTCGCCTGAACACTGGCGCTGCAACATCTGAGCCATAGCGACCGTGCTCTCTTGGATCTGTAATCAGCACCAATACTGAATACTTGGGTGCCTCTGCCGGAAAAAATCCAACAAAAGAGGCCCGATAGCGTAATTTGCTCTGATCCGGAGCATCTCGGTAGTTAATTTGAGACGTACCGGTCTTCCCGGCAAATGCGTATTCGTCTGACTGAAGTCTGCGGGCCGTTCCATTCAGAACCACCTGGCGCAGCAAGTGCTGCGCCTTTTGAATCGTCGACTTTGAAGCGATTTGACGTTTTACCACCACTGGCCGGTATGATTTTTTTACATGCTTCCCAGAGCGGATTTCGCTGACCAAATGTGGCTTCATCATAGCCCCGTCATTGGCAATGGCATTGTAAAAAGTCAACAGTTGCAGAGGTGTCAGGGTTACTTCATACCCGATAGACATCCACGGAAGCGTGGTGCCACTCCACTGATGGCGCTCGATATCATATGCCTCCTTGACATATGGAGCTGCCTCTCCTTTGATCTCGATGCCAGTCGGAATGTGCAAATTGAACTGCTTTAACCGCCTGATAAACTGATCGGCCCGACCAGACTCACCGTAATACTGCTGAACCTGGGTGGCAATACCTACATTCGAAGAGATTTCAAATGCGTGCTGCAAACTGGCTGAATCGAGAAGATGACTGGTCGCATCAACCATAGTCTCCTCATAGAAATCCACTTTCCCGCCAAACAATGGAATGGTATCGTTCAAATCTATAGCCCCGTCTTCCAAAAGGGCCATAACAGAGGCCAGCTTGAATGTAGACCCGGGCTCGAGGGCAGCTCCGATTGCATTATTGTATACCTCGTACCACCCATTACTCGTCCGGCCGAGATTTGAAATGGCCTTGATTGCCCCAGTCTCAACTTCCATGACTATGGCAGTACCGCTTTCTGCCTTGTGGTAGTTAAGGGCATTGAGCAGGGCATTGTGTGTAATATCCTGGATATTGATATCCAGCGTGGTCAGAATGTCATCACCGCGTCTGGGTTCTATCTCACTATAATCGCTGACGGGGATCCAACTGTCTCCAGTTTTGAACACCAGTCGTTCTCCAGACTCTCCCCTCAGGGCTTCATCAAAAAACCCTTCCAGTCCCACCATATTCACATCTTCACGGTTATACCCGATGGTACGCCGTGCCAGGCCACGAAACGGGTACATTCTGTTATGGGTCGGCTTGGCAATAAATCCACCCCTGAACTGACCCTCTCGAAAAATGGGGAACTGAGCAATGAACTCTTTTTCCGAATACGTGGCCTTACCCTTGATTCTGAGATACCGGTTCCCCTTTTCGCGTTCTCTAATGAGGTAATCTCTGTATCCGGCAGGAGTGTAGGAATCGTCAACCCATGTTGCCAGACAATACGCAAGTGAATCGACCTGTTCATCAAAAAGCTGTTGATCGATGGTCACGAGATCGGCTCTGATTTCAAAAAATGGCAGAGATGTTGCCAGTAGGCTTCCGTCGGCTGTCAGAATATTTCCCCGAGCAGCGCTGACCTTTTCACGGCGGATATACAGGTTTTCTTTCTGAGAGCGCAATTCAGGACCTTCAACTACTGAAATATAAAAAGTCTTGACCGCAATGGCGACTGCTGAGGCCACTATGAGCAGGAGCACCAGGTACACCCGGTACAACACCTCATTTTTTATGTTCATTCCAGCGGACATCAATCACGATCAGTTCTACAATCAATTAAGAATCTCCGGGCAGAATTTTCCTTGGCCGGCTGCCCTTCCTGCCCAGCCCTATTGACCCCACTCGTTTCTCCACTTCTGCTTCTTTGCTGTTGTACATGATTTCTGCCTGAAGCGACAGGTACTTCCAGCGGAGTTCCCGAATTTCTCCCTGAAGCTTCTGGATATTTCGGACTGTTTTTTCAGAGTAATGTGCATTCGAAATGTAGACGGTACCGAGAAAACCCAGAAAAAGCACAAACGGCAGATTCCTCAGGATCAGATTGGCACTGAAACTCCCGAGGGCTGTATAATCTCTCAATGTCTTGCTCCGTTTCGCCATCGCGACATTCATTTTTTTTCTGCCACCCTTAGCCGGGCGCTCCTTGCCCTTGGATTCTTGTCAACCTCCTCAGGAGAAGGCACAATCGGGCGTCTGGTTACCGGCTCCAGAGGTCGAACGAGGTTCCCGTAAAAGTCTTTATGGGCCTCTCCTTCCCAGTCCCCGGTTTTGAAAAAATTCTTCACCAGTCTGTCTTCAAGAGAATGGTATGAAATAATGGCCATTCTCCCTCCTGATTTCAAAGCATCACACGCCTGTTCCAAAAATTCCCGCAGCGCTCCCAATTCGTCATTCACCTCAATGCGCAAAGCCTGAAAGACTTGTGCCAGATACCGTTGACGGTTTCCTCGGATAAGGGGCTCCAGCAGCGCCACCAAATCTCCGGTGGTCCGCAGAGGCTGCACCTGCCTGACCTGCTCAATGCGCTGAGCCACCGTTCTTGCATTCCTCACCTCTCCATACAACCCAAGCAACTTTTGCAGTTCATCCGAACGATACGAGTTGAGCACATCTGCCGCCGTTTTCCCTGCCGCCCGATTCATCCGCATATCAAGATGAGCATCAAACCGATACGAAAACCCACGATCCGCCTCATCAATCTGATGGAAAGAGATGCCCAAATCAGCCAGCACCCCATCCACTCCATCTATTCCGTAATAGCGCAAAAAACGCCTGAGATACCGAAAATTTGCCTTGACAAAAATCAACCGCTCATCATTGCTCACCTGACCCTCCGCATCTGCATCCTGGTCAAAAGCCATCAGCTTGCCGTCCTCTCCAAGCGCATCCAAAATCGCCCTGCTGTGCCCGCCACCTCCATAAGTGGCATCCACATAAAAACCGTCAGGCCGAATTGCCAGTCCATCCAGACTCTCGGCCAGCAAAGCCGGTTCGTGGTATGGCTGCCGCTCTATCCTTCCCATCATGCGTCACTCCCTGCTTCTCCACCCGTATCCATACGCACCTTACCCATCACCTCTTCTGCCAAATCGAGAAAATCTTCAGGCTCCTGCCCCAACAAGTCTTCGTATTGGTCTTTCGCCCACAACTCCATCCGGTCGTTATAAGCGAAAATGATGACATCCTTTTCTATGCCGGCATACTCAAGCAACTTCCTGGGAAGCAATACCCTGTCAGCACCGTCTACAGCAACCTCCTGAGCACCTCGGTAGAAATACCGAATGAATGCCAGATTCTTTCGGTTGTATGTATTGAGCTGATTGACCTCCGAAGATATCCTGTCCCATACCACCTTGGGGTACAGCATTAAATGATTCTCAAACCCTCTGTTCACGACAAAGTGGTACACCCCCTCATCTCCAACCTGCCTGAGCAGGGGAGACGGCATGCGCAGACGGCCCTTACTGTCCATCTTGCACTCATATTCACCGAGGAGCTGTGGCATTCCTTCGCATTATGGTCTTTCGCTATGTCAAATGTAGCCTTTTTTCCCACAACTTACCACTTTTTCCCACTTTTTTTGAGAAAGAGACACAAAATTTCACGCCCGCCTCACAGCCGCTCTTTTGCCAAACCAATCTTTGCAAAAAAATGATTTTAGACACGATTTGTGTCAAAATAGATCAAAAAAAAGGAATTTACTGATGCCACTTCCCAAACAAAGACTTCCAGCGCATATTCAACACCCCGAACACAGCTTCCTTGATAATGCCTTTTGACATTTTCGAATGACCTTCGATACGATCTGTGAAGGTGATAGGGACTTCTTTGATGGTGAATCCGAGGAGGAAGGCAGAAAACTTCATTTCTATCTGGAATGCATATCCGATAAACCGAATTTTGTCAAGCTTGATTGTTTCCAATACCTTCCGCCGATAACAGATGAACCCTGCCGTCGGGTCATTAACTGGCATCCAGGTAATCAACTTCACATACAGAGAGGCACCAAACGACAGAATCAAGCGGTCGAGTGGCCAGTTGACGCATCTCCCGCCCTTGATGTAACGGGAGCCAACTGCCACATCGGCTCCATGCTCCACACACGCATCCCGAAGCCTGATCAGGTCATTTGGGTTGTGCGAAAAATCAGCATCCATCTCAAAAAGGTACTCGTACCCATTTTCAAGACCCCATTGAAACCCTCGGATATAGGCTGTCCCTAATCCAAGTTTCCCCTCGCGCTCAACGAGATGCAACTGCCCGGAAAACTCAGACTGCAACCTCCTGACAATATCAGCAGTCCCGTCAGGTGAGCCATCATCAACAATAAGAATGTGAAAGGGGCACGGCAAGCCAAAGACCGCGCGAATGATTTTCTCCGCGTTCTCCTGCTCATTATAAGTCGGTATGATTACCAAACTGTCAGACAAAATCACTCAGTTTTTCCGGAAATGCGATTGCACTGGCCCGGGAAGGTACAGATGGGTGGAATCGGTCAAAGATAGCGAAAAGCATCTATTTCCAACGAGCGGGGTTCGCTTCTTTCATAGTCCGGTGGATGGCGTCAAAGACATCCTCGGCCTGGGGCTTGCAGAAATAATCTCCATCAGACCCATATGGTGGTCGGTGCGGCCTGGCAGCTATCGTAACGGGCGGTGAATCGAGATAGCGGTATCCACCTTGACGTTCCAATACCTCTTGCATCATGTAGGCAGTTCCGCCCCCTGGCATATCTTCATCCAGAAAAACAACCCTTCCTGTTTTCTTGACAGACTCCACAATCCGATGATGCAAATCAAATGGCAGGAGCGTCTGGGGGTCAATAAGTTCGACGGAAATGCCGTATTCATCAAGCAAGGCACAGGCCTCTTCTGCAATCCGGACGCATGAGCCATACGTTACAAGGGTGACATCCGTCCCTTCCCGAATGACATCCGGCACACCCAAAGGCAGGGTAAATTCTCCGATATTGTCAGGCAATTTCTCCTTTAAGCGATATCCATTGAGGCATTCGATAATGACAGCCGGATCGTCTGACCGCAGCATGGTATTGTAGAATCCAGCAGCCTGAGTCATATTCCGCGGCGTAATCAGGTAGATACCTCTTAGCGCCCCGAGCAACATGCCAATTGGAGAGCCGGTATGCCATATACCCTCAAGCCGGTGCCCACGTGTCCGCACAATGACCGGTGCTTTCTGTTGTCCATCAGAACGGTATCGGAGGGAAGCCAGATCATCAGATAACGGTGTCAGTCCATAGAGCAGGTAGTCCAGATACTGAATCTCTGCAATGGGCCGAAGCCCGCGCATGGCCATCCCGATAGCCTGTCCGATAATTGTCCACTCCCGGATTCCTGTATCAAATACCCGGTTCCCACCATATTTTTCCTGCATTCCGGCAAATCCCTGATTGACCCCACCTATCTGACCGACATCCTCACCAAAGGCAATTACTTCGGGCCGACTGGCCAGAGCATGGTCGAAACATGCATTCAATATCTGGAACCCATTGAGCGTCGGAGAACTTTCAGAGTACGAGGCCGGAACAACCTCCACACTAAGGGCTGAATCAGCTGAATGACTGTGTACATGGGTGTGATAGTGCCCGGCTGCCTCATTGGTTTGGTCTTCGAGCCATGCAGCTAAACGACTCACAGCTGGCTCCGATTCATGGCCCGAAAGGGCAAATCCAGCTCGACGCGCACTCTTCACCAACTCATACCGCAGCGGATTTCTCATCTGGTCCACACTTTTTTTCAGTCCCATCAACATCTCTCCACCCAGACCTGCAGCGAGAATTCCGTCGTATAATTGCCTGAGCTCATTGTGAAGCGCGCCAATCGGATTTGTGTAGGCCTTCCATGCGCGCTCTTTCCCATTTCTCACTTCTTCAATTGCATCATGCTCAACATGATCAAGTTGTTCAGCGGTCGCAATACCGGACTCAATCATCCACTGGCGCATAATCAGAATGCAATCATGGCTCTTCTCCCACTCCAGCCGCTCAGCAGATTTATAGCGCTCATGGGAGCCTGAAGTCGAATGCCCCTGAGGCTGTGTCACCTCCTCAACGTGAAACAATGCCGGCCTGTGTGTCCGGCGCATCCGCTCAATTCCTTTCTCATAGATTTCACACAAGGCCGGATAATCCCACGCTTTGACCACATAAATGTCGAGACCCTGTTCCTCTCCATCTCCCCGAAAGCCTTCCAATGCCTTTGAAATACTGTCTCTTGCCGTCTGATACTTGCGCGGCACTGATATCCCGTACCCATCGTCCCAGACAGAAATAGCCAGCGGCACCTGCATGACAGTGGCGGCATTGACAGTTTCCCAGAAAACACCCTCGGAAGTACTTGCATCTCCTATTGTGCAGAAGCAGACCTCATTGCCATCCTCTGAAAACTCTTGCTCACCAAGATGCGCATTGTTTCTATACACCCCAGAAGCCTGAGCAAGTCCGAGCGCTCTGGCCATCTGCCCGGCCGTGGGTGAGATATCTGCAGACACGTTATACCGATTCTTGTGGCTGTTCCATTTACCCTCGGAATCAATGAGCGGAGTTGCAAAGTGATTATTCATCTGGCGCCCCCCCGAAAATGGATCATTGTCAGGGTCCGCATACAGCTGTGCAAAAAACTGTTCCACAGTACACAGCCCAAGGGCAAACATCAATGTTTGGTCCCGGTAATAACCGGCACGAAAATCTCCTTTTTGAAACACCCGTGCCATCGCAACCTGAGGCACCTCCTTTCCGTCCCCGATGATACCGAACTTGGCTTTACCTGTCAGCACTTCCTTTCGGGCCAGCAAACTCGCTTCCCTGCTGATGCAGCAAATTCTGTAATCATTCAATACTTCTTCAACAAACTGAGCCTCCCTTTCACCGGCCTCCTGAGCATTGGTCTTTTCGTTCATATATACACCTTACAAATCGACTGAATAATGAATCTAACGGGCAATCCCTCCATCCGGAAATATAGTAAAAATCAGGCCAAGGTGAGCCATCAAAGTAACAAAACGAGGCGCCCTGTTGTTTCTCACTCGTTGATGAAGAATGTCTGGGCTTCCTTGTTAACAGCCCATTAACAGCTGACCGCCGGACAGTCCGGTATATTTGCCAAAGAAAATTTTTTCTAACCACTCTAAACTCTATTGTCATGAATCGTTTTCTGACCATCCTGTCTGTCCTGCTCTTGTCAGTCTCTGTCGTTACTGCTCAGGAAGAACAACCAGCTACCGGCGGGCCTGAAGCAACATTCGAGGAAACTACCATCGATTACGGCACCATCGAAAGAGGGTCTGATCCTCTTCGCAAGTTCAAATTCACCAACACCGGAACTGAGCCTCTTATCATTAAGAATGCGAAAGGAAGTTGTGGCTGTACTGTGCCAAAGTACCCGAAAGAGCCCATCATGCCAGGAGAGGTTTCTTACATCGAAGTGCGCTACGATACAAACCGCATGGGTCGATTCTCAAAAAGCATCACCTTGACTACAAACGCAGCTGAGCCTGTCTCTAAGCTGTTTATCAAAGGTGAAGTTCTTCAGGGAGCTCCCGAACAAAGCGTCCCTGAAAAGTCACCAAACATGCTTTCTCCAGAGAAGTAATTCTCAGGGGTATTTGATACAAAAAAAGCCATGCAAATTGCATGGCTTTTTTTGTTTTTAGAGTGAGTAGGACCGCTTATTCAACCAGCGTCAGCGAATAATTGAGCTCATCGAAAAATGGAATACCTCTTTTCGGATCTTCGTTTTTGAGAATCAAATCAATCGATTTCTCAAGTCTGCCAGGACTTTCTTCTTCCTTATCGCTGAGATAAACAATCGTTATTTCGCCTGATTCTCCTGGCCCAAAAGCTTTTCCTTCCGGCCAGTCAATCTGCGTGCACTCGCACCCCGATACCATATCAAACTCCAGAGGCTCGTCGCCAGCATTGGTAAATTTGAAGGCAAACGATGGCTTCTGACCGCGCTTAACCGTCCCGAAATCATGGTTTTTTACCTCAAACTGAAGAATGGCTCCTTTTCCAGCCAAAGTGCCAGAACCCTCTGAACCATTAGCAGAGCCCGAATCCATTTCTTCAATGACTTCTCCCCTCACTTTTTTCTGTACCTTCTCCTGTTTAATCTGAATGCTTGTTGGTCCCTCCAGAATCTTGAACTCAGTCCGTCTGTTATACCGGTGCTCATCGTCAGTACATTCCACACCATTTTTGCATTGATTCAGAATCTGCGATTCCCCGTATCCCTTCGCGACAATTCTGTTGGAAGCAACCCCCTGAGCGAGCATCCACGCCCGGGCTGAATTGGCGCGACGCTGCGAAAGACGCTCATTGTAGGCATCATCACCGCGGGCATCTGTATGTGAAGATAACTCAATAACCAGCTCAGGATATTCTTCCAGCAGCCCGATGAGGACGGTCAAATCCTTTTCCGCATCCGGCAAAATCTTGTCATCATTAAAGTCGTAATAGATATTATTCAGCCGGATGGGTTCATTTCGAGTCACCGTAATTGTATCATAGACAACTTCCGGCATAAGGATGAACGGCAATTCAAAGGTCTTTGACTCTGTCAGTCCGACCGTGTTGAAAGCCGCAGTATCCGGCAGGAAACCATCAGCACTGACCACTACGGCATATGCCGCATCAAGCTCCAGTTCATACTGAAAATTATGGGTTTTCTCACCTGACTTGGACTTAGGATTCTCATATGCATCGTCTACAATTGTCACCAGCTGTACTGAGGCTCCGAGGAGGGGCTCGTTTTCGGCCACAAATACGGATACAACAAGGTCTGCATCGATGCGCTTTTTCTGGTAGGACCAAATGTCGTCGCAGCAGGTTTTACTCCGTACCGATTTCCCACCGGGCCGATTGGAAACCAGAAAGCCGGAATAGCCTTCGAGGTCGGTATTGAAGTACAAATCATCGACGCTTGAATTGATGACCTTGCCCATATTGCGGGGCTTACTCCACGTGGTACCGTCCCAGATTGCCTCAAATATATCAAACCCTCCGATGCCGGGGTGTCCTGATGAGCTGAAGTACAATCTTCCATCGATGTAGAAGGGTGTTGCTTCATCTCCTGAAGAGTTGATGACATCTCCGAGGTTCACCGGATTGCGATACACGCCTTCTCCCTCGAGAGTCGCATAATAAATATCATAACCACCATAGCCTCCATCCATATCCGATACAAAAAAGAGCACATCCCGACCATAGAGCTCACCGGGCATGGGGTGCGTTGCGACATAATCCCCGTTGACCCCTTGTACCTCATTGGCAGGTCCCCAGCCACCATCGGCCTTTTTTGTGAAATAGATTGCTGAACGCTCGACTTCATTGCCGGATAAAGACGCCCGGGTGAAGAACATAATATTGCCGTCTTCAGAAAATGCGGGATTTGCGCAATGGAAATCCTCACGGTTGATTTTTTGGTCAAGCACTTGCCCCTTTTCCCACACCTCTTCATTCTTACCCGCCTCATGAATTCGGATGAAAAGGCTCCCGCCCCCACCTTCATCAGCACCTCCCGCATTGCTTCCTCCACTTCCAGAGCTGCTTCTGCCACTTCCGGAACCTGATCCTGAATCATCTGACCCTGCGGCATCATCGTCAAGTGTAATGATGTCATCGCGGTCAAAAGTGGCGTAGTACATATTCTGTCCGTCAGGGGTAATGGCTGGAGAAGCATCTGCAAATTCCGTGTTCAGGTCTTCAAGGTTCGAGACAGTCACATCGGCAGGCATTTCCATGGTAAGCGCCATGCGACACCCCGCTAATTCTGTTTTGGCCCTCCTGAACATGACAGGATCTTCCGCCTCATCGTTCATATAAGTTTCAAACTCAGGGATGGCATCCTCATATCGCTCATTCATTTTGAGTGTTCGGGCATAGTAAAAGCGTATATCCGGAAGCGTGGGCACCTCTGTTGACGGTTTGCGTTTTTTGCGTTCTTTCAGCCGGTCGATTCGTCTGACAATACTCCGGAAGGAACGCTCTGCGTCCGAATAATCCCGCAGTTGATATTCAAGCATGGCGATTTGAAATGCCACTTCGAGGGTTTCGTTTTCTTCCTGATATTTCTCGAACCACTCGAGCGCATTGTAGTAATCTTTCATCTCGAGTTTCGCCTGAGCAATTTCGAGCATCTTTTCCGGAGTTGCCTGATTGATAGGCTGTGCCATGAGGCTCCCTGCGGAGAGCAGTCCAATGATGGAGAATGCGAGAAATATGGAAATCCGGTTCATAATCAGATGGTTGAAGAATTGCAGACGATCAGAATGGAAGAATGGCAGCTCTGTTGCACAAATAAATCAGAAGCGTGGGCAAAAGATAACCGGTGGCACATTTGGATCTTTGTAAATTTTGCCGATGTATGAAGCCGCCAGCTCAAAGCCGCCTACACTGTTGGTGGCCTGGGTCAAGTCTGAAAGATTGACATCATATGCGAGGCCCACGGAGATGTCCTTGATGTCAACACCCAGTAACACCTGAGCGGCATCGCGCATGCGGTAGCCGGCTCCAAAGATCAGGGTCACTTCTTTTTCAGGATTGACAAGGTAGCCCGCTGTGGTTTGTATCTGGATCTCATCGGTGCCCGCGATTGCCTGGTAGAAAAAGGTCGGGCGCACTGACCATTTGTCATTCAGGCGAGAGTGCACATTACCATGAATACCCATACGCATGGGCTGCTTCCTTGCATCGCGGCTCCCTCCACCGAGGAATGCCACCTGAGGCTCACCGATATGGAAAAGTCCGAATCCAGCATTGAGGGTGGTATTTTCGTTGAGCTGAGTCCGTACAGCAAGACCGGCATTGATATCGGTATAATCCCGCTGCTGGCCCATGTTGTTCCCACCTACTCCACCTCCGGAGCCTTGAAGTGGGTTCCGGTCAGGGCTGGTAAACCCTGGGTCATTGTCGATCAGTTCGGCACCGAGCTCATCTCCGAACCGCGCGTCTGTATTCAAATCAATATTACGGCTGAACCGACCCCATTGACCGCCAAGTGTAATGACTGTGCGCCGGTCTTTGTCGAGTGAGAGATGATAGGCACCGGACAGGCTCCCTCCCGAAACTCCAAACCGGTTCATCCCTGCACGGTCACTCACAAAAGAGCCTCCAACCCCAATCCAGTCGTACTTACCCAGCCCTCTGATAATGGGGGCGTCAAAATAAAGCAGAGGCGTTTTGAAGGCATTACTACCCAGAAAGCTCCGCCATTGGTCTCGGTACACGGCACCCACCCGAAAGGTCCCTTCAAAGTTGCCGGTATGAGCCGGATTCAACCAAAGAGGGGCTCTGTCGAACATGGTGAAATGCAAATCCTGCCCTCTCAATGCAAATGTGGCACACACGATGAAAGTCAGGACAAGGGTTATTCTACCTATCATAAGAGAACGGATTTTGACTATTCAGGCACCGCACCGGGAGCCAAACAGGAATTCGACAGAATCAGTCAGCACAACATCATTGCCAGAGCAAGCACTGACTTCCAGATGGGACCCGGGGAATCATTCCCAATCGAATTACGAAGGAAAGAAATCTCGGGACATGTCCGGAAAACGTGCAATTTAAGTTTATTGTGAGTAATTCCCAAAAAGGGAGGGCGGCTAATTTTCAGTTTGCCCGAGGCACTGCATCACGGTGCTGGCTATGATCGACTCGTCCTGCTCTCGCATACAACGGAAATGCCCCCTGGGACATCTGGCATGCCCGATTTTCGAGCACGGCCGGCAAGACAATCCGGCCACCTCCATGATGGCAGAAGGAATATTGTCATCAGGCAGATAGGGAGTCATTCCGAAAGCCGGAACAGTATTACCCCAAACCGATACGATGGGCTTTTTCAGAGCCGCGGCTATATGCATCAAGCCGGTATCGTGGGTCAGCACGACTGAGGCCTGATCAATGACCGATGCAGATTGAAACAAAGACAAGCGGCCACAGGCATTGACAACCCGGCTGCCAACTGTCCGCTCAAGTTGCTGCCCGGATTCTGCCATATCGTCTCCCCCTAGCAGAACTACCGGCACGGGCAGCATGCGGCAAACAGCCTCGATTTTTTCTGTCGGCAAGCGCTTTGTTGCATGGGTTGCCCCAATACTGAATGCCACGAAACCCCTGCTGTCACTGAGCTCGGGCCACTTCTGCTGCACATTCAACTGCGCCTCTTGTGGTATCCGGAAATCAAGTCCTTTACCATCCGAATAGACCCCTAATCCCTCTGCCGCTGCCAGATACCTGTCGACAATATGGACCCGGGGTAACACATCAATCTTCAGATTAGTCAACACCCACTTTCGGACGTTCAATTTGTGAAATGCATATGTCCTGACACCGAAAAGAAGCCACCGCACCTGCAATGATCTCAAATTGACGTGCAAATCGATAATCGCATCATATCGCTCAGCTCTTAATTCGTCAGATACCTCACTGACCGAACGCGAGATGGCATGCACTTTGCTGATAAATGGGATGGAAGTCACTAATTCCGCGAATCGCGTTTTCGTCAAATAATGAACCTCGGCACCTACCTGCTCAGACAGCCCCCGGACAACGGGACTGGTCAGGACGATGTCGCCAATCGAGCTGAACCTGACCACTAACACTTTCATATCCGCTTCGTCTTGTTGTGCAGGACCCCGATTCCAGCTTTTTTAGAAAAAATGACCTGAAAAATGCCTGAATCCGAGAGATTAGGATTTTGTTCACATTTGAATTCATCAAAAGTACGTACTTTTAGCACTCTGTGATTATTTCATTTAAATTTCAAAGTCATGAAAAAACTCCTGCTTCTTAGCGTTTTCTTGGTAGCCGGTGGCCTGACTGCTGTTCACGCCCAATGCCACGGTGCTAACGCCTCTGCCTCTACTGAAGCGAAAGCTGAAACAGTTGATTTGACAGCAGCCTCAAAAGCAGCTTCTCTCGACGAATCCATCATTGAGCGCACAGATGCATCAACCGGTCAGGTGATGTTCGTGCGTAAGGAAGTGTGCCCGACCTCAGGCAAAATTTCCTATAAAGATGTGCAGTACTCAGCTGAAAGCGGTTCGTTTATTAACGTTGCGCCTTCTGACAAAGCATCATGCGCTGGTAAAGCATCATCAGGAAAGAGTGGGTGCTGCAGCAGCAAAAAAGCATCAGCATCTGCCACAAAAACAGGTGCATCATGTGCAGGAAAATCAGCAACTGCTGGAAAAAGCGGGTGCTGTAGCAGCAAAAAAGCTGAAGGGGCCGGAGCTTGATAAACCATCATCAGGTTCTGACTCACATATCAGAGCATAAAAAAGGGCTGATCCCTGGGATCAGCCCTTTTTCTTTAGATGCATCCAGAAATCACAAGACGTATTCTGAATATTTGTTGCCGCTCTTATATTGAAGCAGCACATGCTCTGTGGTAGAAGACAGATTGGATGGCAGCTTTTTGAGAGGAAACCAAACTGCATCCTGAAATTTTCTCGGCTCCATACTTCTCGCCTTTCCCACAAAATGGGTGGCTCGAAAATACAGGGTGATGCGACGCTCCCTGCCCTTACTTTTGTGCAGGGTATGGATCAGATGAAGATCTACCGGTAAGAGATCAATGCCTGCCTCCTCCTTGCATTCCCTGATGAGAGCCTCAATGGGAGTTTCCCCCCGCTCTACAAATCCGCCGACAAGACTGTACTTTCCACCTTGCCTGCTGGTCTGCTTCAGAAGCAGTATTTTTCCGTCGCTCTCCAGAAGCAACCGTACTTTGAGTGTCATTTCTGCCATCACACCTCCTTTCCGTGAATCGGTTCTGTTAGGTACCGCATGATATCACATGCCTTTGCCAAATTCTCCTGCGAAGGTGATATTTTGTTCGGATATGTCAAGTACTTGCCGAAAAGAAAAATCCGAAATGATGGCAAAAAACAAAGCACCCTTCCTCTCATTGTTCAGAAAGAATCTTTCAGACAGCAAAAATTCCCTAAATTTGGGAGTCGTATATCATGCAACCAGTCCGCAAAATTCTTGCGCATTGCGGGA
>CAZMSQ010000037.1:0-20515 GCA_964569025.1 uncultured Saprospiraceae bacterium
GGAGATGTTTTCCCGCATGATTCGGTCATAATCTTTATGACCTTGTTTTTTGGGGGCTTCCATTTGGTTTGGGTGTTTGGATGAAAGATAGGGGGTCGTGAGTAATTTGTCAACCCCGTGCCCCGTATTGCTCTATCCGTTCATCCAAACAAATCGGATTCTGTATCATATAACAAAAGCCAATTCCCGCAACCCACCGATCGGTAATACCTCCTCATTGCATGAGTTCGTTAACGACTTAATATCTTATAGGGAAGTACAAGAGGATGGAAGAAAATAACCGTGGAGGGGCTTCAAAAAATTCCAACTGCAAGTTCTATCCAGACAACCAGAAAACCTACGCAGGCCAATGCAATGAGGCCAATACGCCGTGAACTTGAAGTAGTTTTCCGAATAATGAACTCTGTCACAAGTGCCAAAACTGTCAGAAGTCCACCCATCACACCGAAATCCAAGACGGTCCAATTCACTTCTTCAGAAAAAGCCATGGCAATGAGCGGGATAAGAAGCAGGGACAGGGCGCTGAGCAACAGAATCAGGAATCGAGACATAACAAATATTTGAATTAATCAAAGACTAACTAAAGGAATAGACTCTGTTAAAACGAGCTCTTCGGCAGATCAGGTATGAACTTTCAAAAATCTTTTCCCGATATTCAGCACTTTATTTCACAGAACCGCTCAAGATGCTTAGGAATTTTCTCTCCATTCTCATTCTCCCCTTTTTTCTTTCAATCACTCCCTGTTCGACAACGGCTCAGGATATTGATACTGACTATGCCTCGCACCTCTATGACGCGACCCAATGGCGCTGCATCGGCCCCTGGCGTGGCGGCAGATCGTGTGCGGTGGCGGGGGTTGTTGGGCAACCGGATGTGTTTTACTTCGGAAGTACCGGAGGCGGGGTGTGGCGCTCGGATGACGGAGGGCGCAGGTGGGAGAATGTGTCTGATGGATTCTTTGGTGGCTCCATCGGAGCAGTGGCGGTGAGCGCTTTTGATCCGAATGTGATTTATGTAGGGGGAGGAGAGAAAACGGTAAGGGGGAATGTGTCCAGTGGGAATGGTGTGTGGAAATCGGTAGATGCCGGAAAAACCTGGAGTCATGTAGGATTGGAAGAATCGGCACACATTTCGCGCATACGCATTCATCCGCAGAATCCAGACGTGGCGTATGCTGCGGTGATGGGAAATCTCTACAAGCCGCACGAGCAGCGCGGCGTCTACAAAACAACCGATGGCGGTGCGACCTGGAAGCGGGTCCTTTTTGCCTCCGCCGAGGCGGGCGCTGTTGACCTGTGCATGGACCCCTCGAATCCGCGCATTCTCTATGCCTCCACCTGGAAAATAAGGCGCACCCCTTACAGCCTCGAAAGTGGAGGGGAAGGCTCCGGAATCTGGAAAAGCACTGACAGCGGGGAGACATGGACAGAGATCACAAGAAACGAAGGGCTGCCAAGCGGTACCCTCGGAATCATCGGACTGGCCGTATCACCGGTGCAGCCAGAGCGGGTATGGGCCATTGTGGAAGCCGAAAATGGAGGGGTATTTCGCTCCGACAACGGAGGCCAAACCTGGAAGCGCCTCAATCAGGACCGCAACCTGAGGCAGCGGGCATGGTATTACAGCCGCATCTATGCAGACCCTCAGGATGAAGATGTGGTCCATGTGCTCAATGTGGCGTATCACACATCCAAAGACGGCGGCAAGACCTTCAGCAGGCATGTGGCGCCGCATGGCGACCATCACGACCTGTGGATTGCCCCCGAAGATCCGAATCGGATGATCATTGGCGATGACGGCGGAGCACAGGTCACCTATGACGGCGGACGCACGTGGTCAACTTACCACAATCAGCCAACGGCCCAATTTTACCGGGTCACGACCGACCAGTCCTTTCCATTCCGGATTTACGCGGCCCAACAGGATAACTCGACCATTCGCATCCGCCACCGCAGTGACGGGCGCAGCATTTCAGAACGCGACTGGGAATCAACGGCAGGTTGCGAGTGCGGGCACATTGCCATTGATCCGCGCGACAATGACATTGTCTATGGAGGCTGTTATGGTGGTTTGCTTGAGAAAGAGAATCACCGGACTGGTGAGAGCAGGTCTATCAATGTGTGGCCTGACAATCCAATGGGCCATGGAGCGGAAGGTATGAAGTACCGTTTTCAGTGGAATTTCCCCATTTTCATCTCTCCTCATGACCCCGACAAGCTCTACACCGCCTCCAATCACCTGCACCTTTCAACCAATCAGGGCCACAGCTGGGAGGTCATCAGTCCGGATCTCACGCGCAACGATTCCACCAAGCTTGGCCCGTCCGGCGGCCCCATCACCAAAGACAACACATCTGTCGAATACTATTGCACCATTTTCGCCGCAGCCGAATCACCCTTGCGCGAGGGCCTCATCTGGACCGGCTCTGACGATGGCCTGGTACACCTGACCCGAGATGGCGGGGAGACGTGGGAGAATGTCACCCCGGACGACCTACCCGAATGGGCCATGATCAATAGCATTGCCCCTGACCCCCATAATGAGGCAGGAGCGTGGATTGCAGCGACCCGATACAAGCTCGGCGACAACACCCCATACCTCTACCATACAACCGATTACGGGGCCAACTGGAAGTTGTTGACAAATGGCATCGACAAGGCCCACTTCACGCGAGTTGTCAGGCCTGATCCGGACAGGAAGGGCCTGCTCTATGCAGGGACAGAGGCCGGCATGTATGTTTCCTGGGATTCCGGTGCCCACTGGCACACCTTCCAGCTCAACCTACCCATTGTCCCGGTGACCGATCTGGCCATCAAAGACTACTCACTTATCGCTGCCACACAGGGCCGCAGCCTTTGGATGATTGACGACCTCAGCCCCATTCGAAACATGCATGACAGCATTAGGTCTCAGCCCATATTCCTGTTTCCGCCAAAGCCGGCCTACAGAATGGGCGGGGGCTCCAATCCCGATGATACCGAAGCTGGCGTCAATCATCCCAACGGTGCCATCATCAATTACTATATTAGAGAATTTGAGGAGCATGACACATTTTCCCTGACCATTCTGACTGAATATGGAGATACCATACGCCGCTTTTCTACCCATCCCACAGGAGCAGCGGAGGCCAAACTTGAGGTGAGTGCCGGGTCAAATCAATTCATCTGGGATATGCAATATCCAGGCGCTACAGGTTTCGATGATATGGTCTTGTGGTGGTCCTCAATGAACGGCCCAAGAGTTGCTCCTGGTCAGTTCAGCGTGGTTGCTTCCCTCAACGGAAATGTCCGGAAGCAGGCGCTCACAGTTTTGCAAGACCCTCGCTCATCGTCTTCACAATCCGACATTGAAGCACAAGTCACCTTCCTGCTAGGTATCCGTGACAAGGTCTCTGAAGCTCACAAAGCCATCAGCCGCATCAGAGCCATCCGTCCGCAAATTGAGGGCTACACGTCCCGCCTTCCCGCAGATTCCACCTTCGATGCCATCCGGGAAGCCGGTGCCCGCATCGACTCAACCCTCACCGCCATTGAAGAGGCGCTGTACCAAACGAAAAACCGAAGCCCCCAGGACCCTCTCAACTTTCCAATCCGCCTGACCAATAAGCTTGCTCACCTCAACTCCCTCTTCAATCAGGGCGACTACCCCCCCACCGCCCAGGCACTCGCCGTGCGCGATGAGCTGGCAAATGAAATAACCCGCCATCTGCAAGCCCTCGACACCACCCTCAAATCAGACATAAAACTTTTCAACGAACTGTGCCAAAAATCCCAAGCCAATATCATCATCATAGATAAAAGCCCTCCATAACACAGCACGCACGGGCACCCCTAGCGGGTGCCCCATCAGCATAGCTCCCCCCTCCCGCACGGGCACCCCTCGTGGGTGCCCAATAAAAGACAGAACAGCGAAAAGCCAATGCCAAATTGCCTTAGATATGGCATTTATTCCTTATTATTGCGCGTGTCCCGGCTGAAAATTCTTTCAGATGCGGAGCAAGCCAATATTGGCTGAGGGAATCGTGATCAACCAGTACAATCCTCCCTGTATGCAGCACTTCCTGACAACTTTCCTCGCCATAACGGCCCTTCTGACATGGTCTGTGACAACAGCGCAGACAGATTCAGCCGAAGAAGATTTCTACACGCCGGGCAGCGTCCGCGAAATCCGGCTCACATTTGACGGAGAAACGGGTGAAGCATGGCAGAAAATGCTTGACTCCATGAGGCTTTATGGGTCTGGTCAGCTCGAGGCCGGAGCCTCCGTAGATGGACAGACGTACAAAAATGTTGGGGTCAGCATTGCCGAGCATCGCGGGTTTAGTGTTGGAGGACAACGGAATCCATTGATCATCAGACTTGACCACGTCAACAAATCCCAGAACCATCAGGGATACGTCGAGTTGTATCTCTCTCCAGCGCTCCGAGACCCGAGTATGATTCGGGAAGTTTTGGGCTATGAAATTGCCCGCGAATACATGGCAGCACCGGGTGCCAATTTCGCAAAGTTGTATGTCAATGATGAATACAGGGGCCTGTTTGTCAATATCGAATCCGTTGACCATCGCTTTGCCGAACACCGTTTTGGACCTGGAGCACAGGGTCTGTTTCATGTCAGACCAGCTGACCCTGACCGGCAGGAGGAAGGGTGTATGAAGAATGTATTTGGCGCTTTGGAATATGACAAAGGAGGACTGTCCTGCCTGAAGTCGAATTTCGTAAATGTTTGGAAAGCTGATGCTTGGGCCAACCTGCTCAACCTAACCAGCATGCTTGCTGACAGTGAATCGGATGTATCGGAGATTCTCCACATTGACAATGTGCTCTGGATGCTCGCCTTCAATAACGTGGTGGTCAATCTCAGCAGTTATTCCGGCAGATACAGCCAAAATTATGCCCTCGCTATCGATCGGTTCGGGAAGTTTCACCCTGTGCTGTGGAACCTCAATTATGCATTTGGATCTTACAAGAATACCGGCGTCGGCTCAGATCTGGATCTGAAAGGTCTACAGACCATGGATCCCATGTTGCACAAAGACAACCGGAACAAGCCCCTGATTTCGGCCTTGCTTTCTAATCCTCTCTATAGGAATATGTATCTCCACCACATGCGGACCATTCTCGCTGACCATTTTTCTGATGAGCAGTATGAGATCAGAGCAGCTGCTCTGCAGGAACTTATAGCCGCCCCTTTTGCAGAAGACCCATACCAGCCCTATTCAGATGAGGAATTCGCAACCAGCCTGGAGAAAACCATTGGCGAGCGCAGCCAGATTCCAGGCATTGTGCAGTTGATGTCGCGGCGGGCCCGCTTTTTGAGTAAACACCCTCTGCTGACCGTGGTACCTCCCGAATTTGACAGAGTGGATGTTAAGCGCCGCAAGCAGTACGCTCGCGACCGGATTACTGATTTCACCATCACAGCCTCTGTCTCCAGTTTTCCTCGACGTGTATTCCTGTATTACCGCCCGTCTCCCGACCAACCTTTTCAAATGGTACAGATGATGGACGACGGTCTCAATGAAGACGGGGCAGCCAATGATCAGGTGTATGGAATAACCATTGACCCTGAAGGTGCTTTCGAGCGCATTGAGTATTTCATCCTGGCCGAAAATGCCGCTTCCGCCAACTTCTATCCAGCTCGCTATCGGCAGACACCTGCCTCGGTGAGTCTGAGCGAACTCAACTGACACCATGCCCATCCACTCCCAGATTATCTCTCTGGTGAGACGCCTCAGGGCCTCTCGCCCTGAGATACAGGCTCCTTACACGCTTTCAAAAATCTGTGGACGTGGTCGCTGTTTCATCGGATTATTTTTCATTAGTCTTCCCATCTTTTCGAGTGCCCAAAAGGAGGCTCCGGATTTTTTTGAATGGAACGCCATTCCGGAGATTCACCTGTCTTTTTACGATGCTGACTGGCACGAGCGGCTCGACTCCATGAAACAATCGGGCTCAGAACAACGTCTGCTGGCCAGCCTGACCTATGATGAAGTGACTTACGACAGCGTTGGTGTACGCTACAAAGGAAACAGTTCTTTCCATGCCACCACCCGCGATGAAGAGCGCAAGTTGCCATTCAACATCAAGCTGGACGAGGTGCTGGACCACACCCTACCGGGAGGCTACGATAAAATCAAGCTCTCCAATGTCTTTCGCGACCCCACCTTTCTGCGGGAAGTCATCTCCTACGAGGTGGCACGCCGCTACATGCCGGCACCACGGGCCAATTTTGCGAAACTCTATATAAACGGTGAGTACCTCGGCCTGTACAACAATACCGAATCTATTGACAAGTCGTTTCTGCGCTCGGGCATTGGAGATAGGGGCAAGGGTGTTCTTTTCAAATGTGACCCCACCTGGGGAGCGAAACAACCTGAACGGTGTCCGGAGGGAGACAAGGCATCGCTCATGTATCTGGGGCGGGATCCGAACTGTTATTTTTCTCTGTATGAGAAAAAATCTGACCGCGGCTGGACCGCACTGGTAGAGCTGACCCGTGTCCTTCATACCGAGCGCGAACGCATCGAGGACGTACTGAATGTCGAGCTCACCCTCTGGATGCTGGCCTTTAACACCATTATGGTCAATCTCGACAGCTACAGCGGTCGGCTCTGTCACAATTATTATCTGTATCAGGATACTGCAGGAATTTTCCACCCATTGGTATGGGATATGAATCTCTCTTTGGGCGGATTCCGCTATGACGGAGGCGGAAAGGCTCTTTCCAACGAGGAGCTGACAGAGCTCAGTCCTTTTCTCCATTTCAATAATCCGAAGCGACCATTGATCAGCGTATTGCTTAAAAACCCTAATTACCGCAAGCGCTATGTAGCCTGTCTGCGCACGCTGGCTGAAGACCACCTGATAAACGGACAGATTGCCTCACGTATTGAAGAACTTCATGAGTTTATCGCGCCTGAAGTGGCCAAAGACCCGAACAGACTCTATCCTTTGGAGGATTTTGAAAAGAACATCTCCGAGACTACTGAAGCAGGAGGGGCCTACATCATCGGGTTGATGGAACTGCTCGAGGGCCGCAGTGCCTACTTGGCCGCCCACCCGCTGTTTCAAAAAGCCCCACCCTCGGCATCGAATCCCGCCGCCACCATTGATGGAGAGCAGGTGACCTTTCTTCTCAATTCAGACCCCAGCGCTCAAGTAAAGCTGTATATCCGCCGGGGAGCTCCGGAGCGTTACATACCACATTCTATGACAGACGATGGCAAAAAAGGCGACCAAACTGCCGGAGACGGTATTTTTACACTCACCCTCCCCTATCAGTCAGGACTCGAATACTATTTCACAGCTGAAAATGAGGATGCCATGACCCTGATACCTCGCCATGCAGGCTGGTTTGGTCTGAAGCTTGAATAAACTCTGCCTCATCATAGTTCAGGACGTTGTGAATTCCAAAATTCCCTCCTACCTTTGCGGTCTTACATTTGAATCCTATGGTCTATCTCACCCGACGGGAACGGTTCAATGCGGCGCACAAATTGTGGGTGCACGAGTGGTCAGAAGAAAAAAACATGGAGGTGTTCGGAAAGTGCGCCAACAAAAACTGGCACGGCCACAACTACGAGCTCTTTGTCACTGTCAAAGGGACTCCAGATCCCGTGACGGGCTTTATTGTTGATGTCAAAGAGTTGGGGCAGATTATCCGCCGGGAGATAACCGATGTGCTTGACCATACAAACCTCAACCTCGATGTCCCTTTTATCCCTCAGGGCACACAACCGACCACCGAAAACCTCGTCATGCTGATCTGGAGGCAGCTTGAACCTCACATGCGGGGTTGCACGCTGCATTCAGTCAGGTTGCACGAAACAGAAAATATCTACGCTGAATATTTCGGAGAGTGAAGTCAAAATACCGATCTGGGTTTCCACCCAAACGCTCCCAGGTGCAGACTCACACTTAATATTGTCCCGTCTTTTATTCAAAACGAAGGGCACAACACATCCTCCTCTTCAAAGCTACCGATATACGTTATAGAGAGCTCGAAGGCTGTTTGCCCCTGTCGGTAATCGACCAGGTCATCGAGGTTGATGTCATAGGAAATCCCAATAAACAGATTGGAAATTTCGAGTCCGAGCAGAGCCGCCACGGCATCGATACCCCATTGGTCGGCAGCGGAATTTGTATTCCTGACCGGCCTGATCCACCCACCGAGTTGGATGGCCATATTGAGATTTGAGGGGAATGCAAACCGAATATTTGAGCCGGCAGTCAGCTCCATATGCGGCCCCATCGTTGCAAAAAGCATGCGCGGCAGCAGGGAGACATCACCAGATTTCTGTAGCGGAATTTCTGCAGACACCTGAGCGGAATAGCGACGATAAAGGTTGACTCCTTCACCCTCATCTGGGAGGGGGCCTTCTTCAGGGAGTGCGTAAAATGAAACCCTGGGACGGGTCACATGGTGGATAGCCCCGCCCACCTGAAAAAGTGTGCGGCGAGCCGGATTATAGGTATAGGTGACTCCGACGGCCAGGTCGCCATACGCGTAATTGTTTTCCGGCAGAAACTCAGCGCTTGCAAAGGTATAACCGGTTGTGCCGTTAAACTGGTCTTCAAAGGTCAGGTTTTCATAGTTGAGATTTCGCTGGCTGACTCCTCCCTGCAGTCCAATGGTGAGATATTGGGTTCCTCCCCAGTCCAGAGCCTTGTGCAAGGAAGCGGAAAAAGCCAGCTGGTTAAAGTTGAAATCGACCACGTCAACCCGGTCAGAAAAGAACATCATCCCGATACCGATGGCATCATCATGCCGGGCACTGATATTGAGGGGAAATCGAAGGTCGACAGCACCGGAAAAACTCACATATGGATTGTCAAGCACCCCACGCCACTGGTCTCGGTAAATGGCCGATGCTCTGGAGCTGCCACTGAAAGCCCCGGTTAGGGCCGGGTTGAGGCTGAGGGGAGAGGCATAAAATTGCGAGAAATGTGGATCCTGAGCCATGGCTTCATCTGCGACGATCAGGAGAAGGAGCAAAAACAAAAGTGTGCGTACTGATTTCATAGCTGGGCTTAATCAAATTCAATCCACCACACAAATATGGCAGCTCGGAATCAATCGATACTTGCGTTGTAAAACGCATCTTGGTCTACAAAAGTACGTCTTCGGGGTCAATTCGCATTCTCATATTTCCATTTTCCGGTATTTGTAGTCATGTCTTTGTGAAACAACCACCCGTTTCATGAGTTTATAAAAATATGAACACCTTCTCCTTCACTTCAGGGCTCCTCCTTGTCATGGCCAGTCTGCTGGCAGCGTTCTCTTTTTCATGCACATCATCACCGTATCGGCAGGGAGAGGCTCTCTACGGGATCTATTGTGCCAACTGTCACATGCAAAACGGAGAGGGGCTGGCCGAGCTTTACCCCCCACTTGCGGGAGCCGACTACCTGTCCGCACAGGATGGCAATCTGGCCTGTCTGATTCGAAATGGAATGTCAGGTCCGATGGTCGTAAACGCCCGCCAGTTCGACATGCAGATGCCTGGAGTGCCAAGTCTGACTTCTGTCGAAATCACTAACATCATCAATTTTATTCATCATGCCTGGGGCAATGAACTACGCACTGTGACCCTCGACGAGGTGTCGGAACAGTTGCGTCAATGCGAAAAAAAATAGGGCTTTCGCTGTCAAGCCTACCGTGCGGTCTTGCGTTCTTTATTTTTACAGAAACCCAAAAACTTACGTATTTTTGAGCGAGGGCGTTCGGTTTGGCCGAATGTCTGTCCGGCAGAACCGACGTTCGGATGACTTTCTCCGCTGTCCGGGCATTTCTTTCGTGAAAGCCATTGGGCCGAAAACAGGCAGCAGTTATGAATTCAAGTGCATTCTCCATTCTTTCCCTTTTCTTCTTCCTGTCCACCGCCTCGCTTATGGCCCAAAATGACCCCATCGTAACTGATGAGTGCGAGGTGGCCTACGATTTGGGAGAGGCTCCTAGCTGTCCGGAGAGCACTTTTTTTACCAACATCGGAGCGAGTCCGAGCATGGGGTTGTTCTTGCCACCGGCTATGGAGTCTGACACACCGAGTTGCTGGCCCCAAATTGGAAATGACGTGTGGGTCATGTTTGACGTGCCGGCAGATGGGAGCATCGTTGACTTTACGGTGACCATCAGCGGAGAGGTGGACTCTGCCGGCAACCCCGGTATGGTGCAGCCTGCGGTGGCCGTGTATAGAGGAGAATGCGGAATCAACGGGCTTGCTGAACTTGAGTGTTTTCTTGCTGATGAGGGAGAATCGTTCTTGGAGTTTGACCTCGAGCAATTGACACCCGGACTCCCAATTTTCCTCAGGGTGCAAGAAGGATTTGACGCCGGTGCTCTGCCTGGCTCGTTCAGGGTTTGCGTCGATACCCTCCAGCCTGACAACTTCATCGATGAAGGAGGATCTACTGCTTGTTCGGGCACACTCTTCGATACGGGTGGCCCGGACGGAGACTACTCCTCGAGCGAGACATTCGAATATTCGATTTGCCCTACCACCCCGAACAGCTGCATTACATTTACAATAGACAATTACAACATCGAACAAGGGAGCGATTTGCTGGCGTTTTATGACGGTGAAGATGCTGCATCGGGGACCTTGCTCCTGCAGATCAGCGGATTTGGAAATTTTGGGCAACCAGAAGTTGTCTCTGGCGGTGGAGGTGTGTGCCAACAGGTGCAAGCCAGCTCTGGCTGTTTGACTGTGGTATTTGAGTCTGACGGGACCAATGAATTCGAGGGCTTTGCAGGCAGCTGGGAGTGCTCTTCAGAGCCGTGTTCTGCGCCCACGCCTCTTGAAATAGATTCTAATCCGGAAGATGACCTCCTCGCTACAACGCTCTCAACTGCTGCGACGGTCGTCACCATTGATACCATCATCTGCGCCAATACGGCCTATGGGTTGTACACAGGAGGCGACGGATCAGGGCTTGGACTGGAAAAAGGGCTGGTAATGACCAGTGGCTCAGTAGGGAATGTCTCTCAACCAGCCACGTTTTTCACCAGCGTCAACAACAATTTCCCTGGAGATGCGGATTTGGATTTTCTTTCGGATACCCTGAGTACCGGAGCGGCATCTCAAGACGCATGCATTGTAGAGGTGGATGTTTTTGTGGCCTCTGAGGAATTGCAGTTTGAGTATGTGTTTGGTTCAGAAGAATATCCGGATTTCATCAACTCGACTACATTTGTGGACATCTTCGCCCTGCTGATTTCGGGGCCGGGCATCAATGGCAGCCCGAATATGAATAATCAGGTCAATATGGCCGTGCTCCCGAATGCTGCCGGCACCCAAGTGCAAATTACAGATGTCAATCACGAGCAAAACTGGGAGTTTTACAGGAACAATGAATTCGGTCAGGCTGCCAATGCGGTGTACGGCGGGCTCACCAGTGATTTCATGGGCGTCAAAAAATCATTGACGGCTTCGTATCCGGTCATCCCATGCAATACTTACCACCTCAAATTTGCCATTGCTGACAGGGGTGACGGCAGCTATGATTCCGGTGTTTTCATTGGCGAAATCCGGGGTGGCGCACCAGACATTACGCTCAAGTCTGACAAGGGCGTCGAATCTCTGATTGAGGGATGTACGGGCGACAAAGATTCGATTTTGATTGAGGTGGCCGGCGATATAGAAGAGGCCATTCCTTACACAGTGATTTTAGGTGGTTCGGCGATCCCTAATCAAGACTATCTGACCACGCTTATAAACGGGCAGACCATCATCTTTTCTCCAGACAACCTGATTGAGAAATTTCCAATCATTCCCATCAGTGACGGATTGTCGGAAGGTATTGACACCATCACCATCACATTGACCCGGGAGTTTGACTGCGGTGTTTTCCCTGTGATTGAGTATGAAGTCTATATTCTTGACGAGCCGAATGTCCAGATCAACGGTGGCCTTGATACGGCCACCCTCTGCTCTGACGGCGAGCTTCAGCTGATTGCTACGGGAGCCCAGCTTTTTGCCTGGAGCCCGGACACCCTTGTCAGTGCAGCGGACATTGCCAATCCATTTGCAAACATGGATACCAGCGGCTGGCTGGCGGTCACCGGATCGTTCGAGAATCTGCAGTTTTGCACCCGAACAGATTCCATTTTTGTGGAGTTCATTGACCCCCAGATGGAAATCCTGCTCCCTCAGGGAGACTCTCTGTGTCAGGGAGATACCATCACCTTGATTGCCCAAAACAATCTGGATGACAACAACCTGATCTGGACTCCTACATTTTCAATCGTTTCTGACCCTACTCAGGCTACCATTCAGGCAGCCCCGACATTCTCCACCACCTACACGGCCAGCACGTCTCTCAACGGCTGTGTGGCAACTGCCACCGCTTTTGTGAATGTGGATTTCATTGACCTGCCGATTCTGGTAGCTGATGATACACTGATTTGTCAGGGGACTGAATTGCAACTCGGGCAAGAAATCTTTTTCACAAGCTCAACCTATGAGTGGAACCCTCCCGGGGCACTCGACGACCCTACCGTGGCCGATCCGGTTGCAATACCTGAGGAGACGACCACTTTTACTGTCGTCACGACTGGTCCATCCGGCTTCTGCATCGACACCCAGTCAATCGTCGTGAATGTCACGCCGGCGGTGGTAGACATTCCTGAGGACCAGATATTCCTGTGCCTGGGTGATTCTGTTGTGCTTTCTGCGGCCACCACAAACGGACTTGTGAGCTGGACGCCGGATGACGGTTCTCTGTCTGCCACGGATGAGCTGACAGTCGTTGCCACGCCAACCGTCACAACCATCTACAAAGCAACTACCCAGGTGGGTATTTGCACTCCAGTGGATTCTGTGATTGTACGCGTTGACTCCTTACCCGCTGATCTCGACATTCAAGTCTTCCCTTTCAGTGATCCGTATTGTCCGGGAGATACTGTCACTCTGTTTTCAGAAAACTATGACCCCGATAATTTCCCTGACGTGCAGTTTCAGTGGTCGCCGGCAACTGGCATTCTGACAGATTTGGGGAATTTCAACATTCTTTTTGTCACCAGTGACACCATCACTTACCAGCGCATTTTGACCAACAATGCCTGCGCTGATACCACTGACATTCTCATCCCGGTTTTCAATCCGCCTCCTCTGATGTTCAACCTCTCAGATACGGCTGTTTGTCCCGGGCAGCCGGTACAGCTCGAGTTGCTTGAAGGTGACAATCCATTCTGGTCTGGACCGGGTCTTTCTTGTCTGACGTGTCTGGACCCTGTAGCCACGCCCCCATCTGAACCAGATGTGACAACTTACAGCGTCTATGCTGAGTTCAATGGCTGTGGTGCCACAGGAAGTGTGAGTGTTTCGATTATTCGTGACACCTTTGAATTGGAAGTGCCCTTTACCGATACCACCATTTGCTTTGGTGATGCCATTGATTTGTTTGTGTCGGGAGGTGATGCGAGTCAATATATGTGGAGTCCGGATATCGACCTTGACTGCAACGATTGTCCGGACCCTGTTGCCTCTCCAGCCGACACCACTGAGTTGTTGATTTCGGGCACAGTGGACGGTTGTCCGGCATTTGCCACGATGGTTATCAATGTTCCGGCACCACCACTCCTGGAGTTATTCCCCGAACCGGCAGATACATCGTTGTTTTCCGGAGATATTCTGGAGGTCTTTGCAGAGACCACCCCATTTCAGCCTGAGGCCTTAAGCTGGACGCTCAACGGAGAGGATGTTGCCGAGGGCACAGATCTTGTTGAATTGTTGATGACATTCATTGGGCTCAATACAGTGGCGGCGACGATCACGGATCAGAATGGTTGCCAGATTTCGGCCTATTACAATGTCGATGTATTGGCTCCCCAGATTCGGGTACCGGATATTTTCACGCCGAATGGAGACAACACCAATGATGAGTTTCTGCCTGTCTACACGGGTAATTACCAAAACTACCATCTGCGCATCTACAATCGGTGGGGAGAACTGGTCTTTGAATCATTCGATCTGAAAACCGGATGGGATGGAACGGTGAACGGCAAGCCGGCGCCACAGGATGTGTATGCAGTGATGATTGAGATTGAACAGCCTGACGGAACGGCCCTTCCGCCCTTCCAGCAAGAGTTGACGTTGGTACGCTAAGGTAAGCGGAGACGCGAAAAATCAGTTGGCCTTTTTTCAGGAAGGAAGAATTGCGTATCTTCATGGGATTGATTACGTTCCGTCTCAATTGATGCACCAGTCTTCCACACTTTTAGAAACCCTGATACACCGCTGGGTTGAATCAACGAATCATTCGGAGTGGCGTCATGCCTATCCTTCGGGTCTGACCTGTATTGATTTGTGTCGGCTGGATATTCAAGAGGAGGAGGAGGCCAGTCGTTGGGTTCAGAAATTAATCAGCGGCCAATCCTTGGAGGTCGAAATCAGTCCCGATGCCTACTCCGGCCCTGTCGTACGGCATTTGTTTGCCGAGAACAGAAACGGCGAACGTCTTCGTGGCAAGCGCCCTCTGGCCATTGGGTATCCGCTCATCTTGCAGGAAAACCCTGCCGATGAGGAGCAGCCATTTGCCATTCCAGTTTTTGTGTGGGACGTCAATCTTGAGCCCCACCCGGCCCAAGCCGACTCGTGGATGATGCGTCGGGACGCAAGCAGTCGGGTCATCATCAATCCGTATTTGCTGAACGATCTGGAGCCTCGACGCGAGCTGTTGAATGGCGTGTGGGATTTGGTGGAAAAGCTTAGAAATCACAGCTGGAAAACGAGGGATCTCATATCTGCCATTGAAGAAATGTCACGGGTCAGCAGTCTGGATTATGAGTTTATTGACAAAGGAATCCAGCGCTTTCCGCCCATTGAGCAAGCCAGGATTCTGGGTGCCCGGGGCGCGGTTGTCTGGGCTGGCATTCTGACGACCTTCCCCGAGAACGCCCTTGCTATCAGGCGGCGGCTTGAAGCGGAGCTTGCACGCATAGAGGCGGTATCTGCTGATGATACCACGGAAGATGCTGAAAATACTACCTTCTCAGCTGAAGAAACCGACGGAGGGCACCCATTTGGCCTGTTCGCCCTCACCCGGGGACAGGAGTATGCCCTCTTGGCGGCGAGAGAACAGCCTCTTTCGATTGTCGTGGGGCCGAGTGGAAGCGGCAAAACAATGGCTTTGGCAACCATCCTGACCAATGCCCTTTCGAATGGCAAGCGTTGTTTGGTGATTTCTCCTGAAATTCACTCCCTTCAGCGCATCCAGACACGACTGCTTGAAGCCGGAATTGAAGGTCAATCTTTTTTGCTCAAAGACGACCATGCCGATCTGCCCCTTCTCATGGAACTGCTGAGAAGAGCAGGTGAGCGGGTGAAAACCAACTCGCCATTTCCAGAGGAACAGTTCGAGTTGCAACTTCAAAAAACATGGCGCCTATACACCCGCTTTCACAAAGCCTACCGGGCAGTTAACCAACCCATTTTCGGGCATCTCAACTGGACCGAAACTGTAGGAGCTTTCTTGAAATCAAATCGTGCCGAAGGAAAAGAACTGCTTGGAAGTCAACTGAACCCTTCAGATTTTGTATTTACCTTCAGTGAGTACGAGATGCTTAGGGAAGCCATTGAATTCAGTCAGCCTCTCTATGTGCCCATCAATTCTCTGAAACATCCCCTGTCTGCCCTCCACCCGGACATTTTTCAGTCATTCAGTGTTTCAGAAGCGCGGGCATACCTCGGGCACCATTTAGAGGATTTCCTCAGTCAGGCGACCAGTCTGCAGTACCGGTATATTGCCAAGCTCGATAGCTACGCCGAAAAACTGACGACCCACTACGAGGATTACTATCGGGAGGTGCGAGACCAATTGCGCACTCTGACGGAAAATATCGAAGACTTCAAAAACAAATACGGAGCTGATTTTGAGGAGTCCGGCGTGGTTACTACCGGAAAGCTGCACGTCTACGGGGTATTCTCAAACAAGCATAAGCACATCTTGCAGGCGAAGGATGTGATTGCCCGGGAATATGCAAAGCTTCAGAAGCTGCACCAACAGCATTTGTACTTTGACTATCGTTTTTCCGATGCAGGAACGGAACAGCGTAACATACGCCGCATCATGCGGAATCTGGAAGATTTTCAGAAAACCCTTGACCACTGGTACCGTCGTATTCCACAATCTGTGCAGGAAGATTTACAGCGGCTGACAAGCAAGAATATTCACAGGGGGCTGGATTTCGAGGAGCAGCTTGAAGAGTTGGAGTATGCACTCGACATTCTCATCGGGCAGATAAACGACCTTCACATTTTTGAGACGGCTCTCAGCAATAACTCACTGACGCTTCACAAGCGAAAAAAGGTACTGGAAGACATCATTGAAAACCTCGAGCAGACACGTTTTCAGATGCGTGACTTCGACCAGTTTCATCCTTGGCAGGCCAATTGGCTGAAGCTTGGGGATTTGTCTCGAAAATTGGTCAGAGCCCTGGTCAAAGTCAAACCTGAGAATTGGATGGCAGCGTTTGAGAGTTGGTATTTCCACAATCAGCTGACGTTGGGCTTTGAGGCTGATACGCCCCAGCAGGAAAGCTCACTTGAGGCCTTTTCCCAAGCGCTTACTGCCCTTCGGGCTATTCTCCCCGCCCAGATCCGCCATATCTGGCACCAGCAGTTGTCATCAACCTTGCGCACTTTCAGGCGAGCAAATAAGTCGCTGTATCAAATGACCTTCGGCAGACAGTCCGGGTCATCGGAGGCAGGAGAGCCAATTTCCCTTCCATGGCTATTAACTCATGCAACTGAGGCGGTGCTGGATGCCATCCCTGTTGTTCTTGCCACTCCCGCAGAAGCTGCGGCGGCTTTACCGGAGCGAGGGGATGCCCCAATCTTCGATCTGGTGCTGATTGACGAGGCTGTTTCTGTGCCTGCTGAAACAGCCCTCCCGTTGTTGTGGCTTGGACAGCGAGGTATTGTATTTGGCAATCCGCAAGGTACGCCGGAAGAAGGTATTCAGTCGATTCTCGATCTCGCCTCCCAGACAGGCAGCAAGAAGGTGACCCTTCGTGAAATTGTCTATCCATTCCCTCCCACTCTCTTGCATTTTCAGCAGAAATTGCTCCACTCCTACGCGACAGTTGCGTTCTCTATGGTTCGACCAGCGTGGCCGGCTGACCTCAGCACAGAGCAGGCCGGCGGTGTGTATGAAGAAAACTCGGGCATCAATGTAATTGAAGCAGAATTCATAGTCGACCATCTCGTCACATTCCCGCCATCGCACAATCATACCTTCCCGCGGATCACAGTGGCCTGTGCTACGATTCAGCAGCGTGATCTCATCGCAGATTTACTGATTAAAGCGCGCCAAAAGGGTGGCAAACCCGAAGAAAAAATCCGCCAGTTAGAACGCAGCGGACTCTTTATCGTCACTTTTGATGAGTTATACGGCCTGCAGACAGATGTCCGTATTCTTTCAGTGGCCTATGGTCCTTCCACTCAATCGGGACCGCTGACATCAGATTTTGAGACGCTGGACCTGCCGGAGCATGCACGATCTGTAGGACTTGCCCTCACCCAAAACTGCCGTCAGCTGCGAATCGTCCACTCCTTGCCTGAGGAAGCGGTTCAGAAAAGAGCCTTGCGAGCGGGTAGTATGGCCGGTGTATTGTGCACGCTTATTCGGAACCAGAAACAGGAAGAGCAGGTTGAGTTTGAAGATTCGCAGGTCCTCAAACCAGCAGATGAGGGAAAGTCCAGACAGGAGGCGTTATTTTGTACGGAGGTAGCAGGAGCCCTCAAGCCCTACCTTGGGGCAGGGCGGCTGCTGCTGGATCAGGAATATGATAATATCCCCATCCCGCTGGTGATCAAGCCCTCTATTGAGGAAAAAGACCATATTATCATTCTGCCTGACGGATTCCTCACCCGAGATGATACTGTATCGCTCCAATGGGAATATTTCCTGAGAGCGAGGCTTGAGGCCAGAGGCTTCCGATTTCTGACCACCTGGTCAGCCAATTGGTGGAGAGACCCACGGCAGGAAGCCAGAAAACTGGCCAGCCAGATCATTCGGCTTGACAACCAACCTGTGCAGCGTCCGGTCAATCCACCTGCCGAAAGGGAAGAGACAGATGACGAATGACGGTGCTCAATCGAGCGGTACAGCCTGTATCGAACTCCACTATCTGCCCTGCCTCCGGTATTTCTCTTTGTTTTTCTCGTACGAGCGACTCCTGATTGAAGCCTGCGAGACTTATCAAAAACGCAGTTACCGAAACCGATGCCACATTGGCGGAGCAAACGGTATGATGCGGCTCAGTATTCCGCTGGTCAGCGGAAAGCACAGCGGTCAGGCTATCAGGGATGTCCGTATGTCGAATCATCAGGACTGGAGACGGGCACATTGGCACAGCATTGTTTCTGCATATGGGAAAACACCGTTTTTTTCCCACTACGCTCCTGAACTCGAGTCACTCATCATGACTCCCGGTGACAGCCTTTTTTCGCACAGCCTCACCCTGTTGAAGTGGTGCATGCACCAGCTTGGTCTGTCTGATAGTCGCTTAGAGCTGACGAGGCACTATGCGGCCGAATTATCCGAGAGCATGGAAGACTGGAGGCATCGCATTGTGCCATCGGGAAAAGATGGTAAGTATTCTCACAACGAAAAAGGTCGGTACCTCCAGCCTTTCTCTGACCGTCACGGATTCATCCCCAACCTCAGCATCATCGATTTGCTTTTTTGTGCCGGCCCAGAGGCATCAGCCATTCTCCAAAAAATGGTGGCTGGTGGTGAGTACAAGCCGGACTGATCTGGGCACTGAAATTCCAATAATTTGGTTACGTTTATTCAAACCAAACTCCAAAAATGATGAGTCACCTTCTCGACAGACATTTGCAGAGCCTCCGTACCAGGCTCGACGAGATCATCAAAGACCTCCATAATCTGGCTTCGCGGACCTCTTCTACAGACCTTGCGTCTACCATCAGTGATTTGCGCAACCGGCTGAATGAGCCGTTTATGTTTGTCATTGTGGGTGAGGTCAAATCCGGCAAAAGCAGTTTTGTCAATGCCCTTTTAGAATCTGAGGAGGAAATCTGCAAAACCGGTCCGCAGCCAATCACGGACACTGTCCAGCAGATTCTATATGGGGACACACCGGAAGTGGTTCAGATCAACCCACACCTAAAGAAGGTGTACAAACCGATCGACATTCTCAAGGAAATTGCCATCGTCGATACCCCTGGAACCAATACCATCATCGAGCAGCATCAAGAGATTACCGAGCAATTCATCCCTGCTTCAGACCTTATCGTCTTCGTTTTTGAGGCAAAAAACCCCTACCGTCAGTCGGCATGGACATTTTTTGAATATATCCAGAGTGAGTGGCACAAGAAAGTCATTTTTGTTCTCCAGCAGAAAGACCTGATGAATGTCGAAGATCTTGTGGTCAACATGCGAGGCGTGACCGAGCAGGCCGAAAAGCGCGGGCTGACAGACCCAGTCGTTTTTGCTGTATCAGCCCTGCAAGCGTTGCAGGGGGACTCAGAAAGCGGGTTTGAGGAAGTCCAGCGTTACATCCAGACTCACATCACCGGAGGGAAGGCACCTTTGCTGAAGCTTGAGAACAACCTCCAGACTGCCGCCACCCTGCACGACCGAATTCGGGCTGGTCTCGATGATCGGGCGAAGCAACTCAGTGCCGACCGGGAGTTCCGGCACGACATCTCAGACTCACTAGACCGCCAGTCTCAAAAAGCCGGACAGCAGATTACCCTGCTTGTCAGTCAGCTGACCGATACCTACACTGCCCTGACCGTCCGGGCTGAGCAGGAGCTCAAAAACGGGCTCTCCTTTTTTGCCTTGCTCAAGCGCTCATTCTCTTCTCTTTTCTCCCAAAAGGCAGCCGGTGGCGACTGGCTGAATCAGTTGGTCTCCCGTCTTGAAGAATCTATGAACAACCGATTGCAAGAGCGTCTGAGCAGCGGGGTTGAAGATTTGGCTGATCAAATCCGGACCATGGCCCAGATGATTGACCTGAAGATCCGAGCCAATGAAACCCTCCTTCAGCCGGACCATGAGTTGTTTTCTGATATTGCCACCCGTCGCACCGACATTGTTGAGGAACTTCGCCAGTCTTTTTCGCGCTTTTTGCATCAATCTGAAAGCTTTTCCGACGAGGCGGTGCTTTCCGGAGCGGGCCGCATGGGCCCCTCACTGGCCACTGGCTCAGGTCTGGCTATCATCGGCATCATCTTAGCTGCGGTCACACAAGGCGTCGTTTTCGACATTACCGGCGGCGTGCTGACCGGCCTCGGCCTCCTCTTTGCGGGAGTAGCAGGAGGGTTGAAAAAAAGGCAGATTTTAAAGGAATTCCGCGATGAGGTCGAAAAAGGCCGCGAACGCCTCGACGCCGAAGTCACAGAGCATCTGAACCGGTACGTCGCTCAGATCAGGTCCCGCATTGATCGCAATTTCAAGCGTTTCGACGACATGTTGGAACGGGAAGAGGCAGAAATGGCAGCGTTGGAGGAGACCCACCGCCACATTGGCGAGCGGATTGATG
>CAZMSQ010000038.1:0-20278 GCA_964569025.1 uncultured Saprospiraceae bacterium
AGCGGCATCTTTCTTTCTCATACTTTGGGCGACAATGCACCTTTCACGCAGAGGTGAGGGCATTGGCTGAAATTCCTATTTTTGCGGAAACACATAGCTGAAGATTTTCTCATATACAACACGCTGAGGGACCTCGGGAATTTCCGTATCTTTCTGCCTGTTTGGTGGCGAACCGGAATACCATTGAATGAAAATGAAGCGAAAAAAAAGAAAAGGCGGGCAGCTTTCCTTTCGAATGGGTTGGAAGGACGAACGAATCCCAAAGTTGGTTGGGGTGCTTTTGCTTTTCTTGTCAATCTATTTGTTCATTGCTTTTACGGCTTACCTCTTTACCTGGAAGGAGGATTTCGATGTGTTCCATCCATTCAGTTGGGAGCATTTGTTCAATTCTGAAATCCACGTTGCAAACTGGCTTGGCAGGCTGGGGGCGGCGGTATCCAATGCACTGTTTTACTGGGGGTTTGGACTCCCATCCTATATTTTCGTTTATCTTCTGATGCGCATGGGCGTCAGGTTGATTCAGGTTCAGAATCTTGATGGGCAACGTGCATATATCCGAAATATGCTCTTCCTGATGGTGATGCTCTCCATCTTTCTGGAAACCATTGCTGTGGGTTCTGCCTTCCCGTGGGGGGGAAGTATTGGTGAGGGAATGATGGATTGGATGTATAGTTTTGTCGGACTGGCTGGGCTCATTGCTTTTTTTGTAGCAGTCAGCGGGGCGGCACTCATCTGGCATATCAACCCGGATTTCCGCACCTTGACGCTCTCGAAGGCACTCACTGATATCCGACACTGGGCGCTGGGTTTATTTGGCAAGACAATGCCTATATCTGACGCCAGCTCCGAAATGGCAGATGAGCTTCCTGATCCCGGGCCTGAATTTCAAATTTCTGAAGGGTTGGAGAATGACGACCCTGATGACGAACAATCTCTCCCGGGTATAGAGTCTGATACGCCATTGCGACCAGCTGCTGCAAAGGAAGAGCCTCAAGCACCAATGCATGGCACACAACTGGAGATTGAAATTTCTGACCAGGATCCCGGAACACCAGAACACGAAAAACCCACTATCGCTCAGGAAAATAAGGAGGATGGTCTTGAACCGTATGACCCTACGCTCGACTTGTCAATGTATCAGTTTCCGGGGCTTGAACTCTTAGAGATTCATGGTTCACCGGATTTTGAAGTGGATCGCGAAACGCTGGAGTCCAATAAGGACCATATCATTGCCACCCTTCTCAATTACAAGATTGAAATCACAAAAATCAAGGCGACCATCGGGCCGACGATTACCCTGTATGAGATTGTGCCAGCCCCGGGCATCAGAATTTCGACGATTAAAAATCTTGAGGACGATATCGCGCTCAGCCTTTCAGCCCTTGGCATCCGGATAATCGCGCCGATTCCGGGCAAGGGAACTGTTGGTATTGAGGTGCCAAACCGAAAAAAACAGACAGTTTCTCTACGTGAGGTGCTGAACTCCAGTCGGTTTCAAAATGCCAAAATGGATTTGCCAATTGCATTGGGTAAGACCATCGCTAATGAGGTGTTTGTGGCCGATTTGGCAAAAATGCCTCACCTGCTGATTGCCGGAGCGACTGGACAAGGGAAGTCTGTGGGCATTAATACCATCGTGATGTCGTTGCTGTACAAACAGCACCCCTCGATGGTGAAAATTGTGATGATTGACCCAAAGAAGGTCGAATTATTCCCGTATTCCAAGCTGGAGAATCATTTTCTGGCCTGCCTCCCAAATGCCGATGAGTCGATTGTTACCGATACCACTCAGGTTGTTCATACCCTCAACTCTCTGCTCATCGAAATGGAGCAGCGTTACAATCTGCTCAAAAAGGCACATGCCAGAAACATCAAGGAGTATAACAAGAAATTTGTCAGCCGGAAACTGAACCCAGAAAAAGGCCACCGATTTTTGCCGTTCATTGTATTGATTATCGATGAGTTTGCAGATCTGATTATGACAGCCGGCAAGGAGATTGAGTTGCCGATAGGACGTCTGGCTCAGCTCTCAAGGGCTGTTGGAATTCACTTAATCATTGCCACCCAACGCCCATCTGTGAATATCATCACAGGGGTCATCAAAGCCAATTTCCCGGCACGGATTGCCTTCAAGGTAACTGCCAAGGTCGATTCTCGCACAATCCTCGATATGGCCGGGGCAGACAGGCTCATCGGCCGGGGTGACATGCTCCTCTCCTTTGACAGTGAGCTCATCCGATTGCAATGTGCATTTGTGGATACGCCTGAAGTTGAACGGGTAATCGATCATATCAGCGCACAACCTGCCTATCCTGAGCCCTATTTCCTCCCAGAATTCCTCGGCGAAGACAGCGAAATGCAGGCCTCAGGATTCGACATTACAGACCTTGACGATCAGTTTCAGGACGCCGCGCGACTCGTGGTCCAAAATCAGCACGGCTCAACTTCCATGATTCAGCGCCGGCTTAAACTCGGATACAACCGCGCAGGCCGTATTATGGACCAGCTTGAGGCGCTCGGCATAGTTGGACCGTCTGAGGGGAGCAAAGCCAGAGAGGTAATGGTCGTAGACGAAATTGAACTGGAAAAAATCCTTGCAGACATCATGGAACGCAAGCAGGAGCTCAGCCGGAATAATATGTTCGGAGACTGGAACCAGTAGCATCCCGAACGAAAAGACTGATGATCATCCTGTTTCGCCACACCGTTCCTGAAAACCAACCTGACCAACGTTTGAGTGAATATGCCAGAGGGCTTATCCCGGCCTACCCGACGCGCAAAGGTCTGAAAAAGGCCATCAAGCGGGGTGAACTGACTGTAAACGGGAAGCCCGGAGAAACGGGCTGCTGGGTCAGAGCCGGCGACGAAATTGCACTGATAAAAGTGGACCGTACCCCTCCGGCCATCAGCCGGCGACCACTTGACATTGTCTTCCAAGACTCGCACCTGGCGGTGGTCAACAAACCTCCCGGTCTGCCTGTCAGCGGCAACTATTACCCGACACTTGAAAATGTCCTGGTTGGCCACTTCACTAAATCTGCGGAGCCCGATGCTTGGTCATGGCCCCATCCTGCCCATCGTCTTGACGCACCCACCTCCGGCCTTCTCATTGTTGCCCTTGCCCGATCATCTGAGGCAGCCCTGCGAGAGGCCTTCGGGAAGCGGCTTATCAAAAAAAGGTATCATGCTGTTGTCATGGGCAGTATCCCCGAGCAGGGCATCATAGAAACCCCCATAGATGGCAAGGATGCCAAAACAACCTATCTGAAATTGCGCGAGGTTCAATCTATTAAAAATGGCACCCTCTCTCTGGTCAAACTCCACCCACACACTGGCCGCACCCACCAGCTGCGCAAACACATGGCCGAGATTGGGCACCCCATTCTCGGTGACCGACTCTATGGCATTCCCGATTTCATATTCAAGGGCGAAGGCCTGTTTCTGTGCGCAACCGGACTCCAATTCTTACATCCCGTCTCCGGTTTGCCTTTGACTTTCTCCATTCCCCCTCCTCAAAAATTCGAAAAGAGAATGCAAAAGGAGCAGACGATGTGGGAGCGAAAAAACCTGCCACAAAGCGATTGATACACGATCAAAACCCCGGAATAAATACGGGTTACTTTCTGGAAATCACCACCCAAAGCACCGGTGCTGCCACAATAATCCCGATGCCCCAGTACATGTAGTTCAGCATACCGCTGCTCCCAAAAGTGGCAAGAAAAACAATGGTGATGAGCAGCCAGCTGAGCGCTGTGGCCAACACATTGAGCTGGCCGGCAGAGACTGCCGTTGGTGAAAGCTCCATTTTGGTGACAAGCCGCTTAGTGTAGAGATGTGCACCAAGGAGAATAAGGACGAAGAGCAATTTGGCATGCATCCATCCAGGTGTGCCCACTCCGGATTTCAGGTAATTTGGTACTTCCTCATTCCCAATGCCAAGACCAATCAGAATGAGCCCTGCCGTCCAGGTCAGCATCATAGCAGGATTGGCAATTCGCTTATACATCTTGCGAGCAAGCTCGGGTCCGGTATCACTGCCCGAGCGCACCCTGAGAATCATGAGGAATACAACTCCGAAGAGCCCTGCAAACCAAGTAACAAATCCAATGATATGAAGTGCCTTAAGGAGGTACTGAATTTCCATAATCCTGTTTTGTTGCTAAGGTAGCACCTTCTTGCCAATCAAAACCTATCAATGGCAGGAAACTCGCTCCCAGGATACTGGTTTTTTGAGAACACAGGCTAGCGTCGTAGCGACATCTCCTTAGCCTCGCAGCGAAATAAAACATTCAAGCTACAGAGTAGCGACATCTTTCCAAACACAATTGCTGTCAATACCACATGGCCCGCGCTTCAGAACAGCTGACTTTGTCAGACCTTTAAGCTCCCGCATATCCTTTTTGAGATGTCGCTGCACTGCAACTTCCGAATATGAGCGCCACATTTCTAATAAGAGGTCGCTCCAATGGAGCTGGTTGATGCAATGTACTCTGAATCAATCCTGAAGGTCAATCCCAAACTGGTACAGCAACTCATTGCCCGGTCCCCGGATTTCTATAATGGCTTGGAACGGCTCCCGACTCCAATCCCACCGTATGACCCCGAAATTCCGGCTGATAACCAGAGGGCCTATCCGATATCTGTTTGGCTCCTCCTTACCGGGGTCACTCCATGTATGGGTCATCCCACTGGAAGTCACCTCAAAAATCATTTCATCATAGCCTGCAACCGGAATGGCCGAAATTTCAGCAATGTGACGATCTCCACTGATTAATATGGGATTCTTGGGGTGCGTCCTTGCCAGCAAGTCAAAAAACCGGGCCCTGGCAGCTGGAAAGTTGGCCCATTTTTCAAACTTCTGTTCCTCCGGAATGAACTGAATGCCGGAAACAATCAGATTTACTGTTGCTTTGGATTCTGACAACTCTTTCTCAAGCCATTCCCACTGGAATTCTCCCAATACATCACCAGAAAAATTTGGCCTGTACCGGGCCAGATTATCAGGGCACTCGGCAAGGGTATCACGGAAGGTGCGACAATCCAGTAAAATGACCTTCACAGAAGAATCTCCAACCCCAAATGTCCAGGAATGATAGGCCCCTGGTCGTCTGCGTGCCTCATGATCCGGATCAATATCCAAAAAATCGAACAGCAACTGCTTGCTGGCCCCTTTCCTCGGATACGTTTTGTCACCATCATTTACCCCAAAATCGTGATCGTCCCATATCCCTATCACAGGGATAAGCTCTCGCAAAGCCTTGTAATACGGCTGGTTTTTTTGCTGCAGATAATACCCGCGCATGAGTTCCATATCCTCTGTATCACCATAAATGATATCTCCTGTCCACAACCACAAATCCGGCCTGTTTCTCATGACATCCGCCCAAATTCCCTGCTCCTCAACCTTTCGCTGGTTATTACAAGAACCGAAAGCAATACTGGAAAGCGATTCAAACTCATCCAATTGCTGCCCCTCGTACAATCCAGAAGATGTTTCCATCTGACCAATGAGAGGAAAAAAAGAGAGAATGAAAATAGGAATGAAAAATGAGCGCATATTTGGTCATTGAGAAAGTATGATATGAAAAAAAGGCCTCAAATTGAAAAAAGGTTCCCAATTCAGAATATCAGGATGGTGCATTGACCCACAACCACTCCTCATAAAGGAAATCACAGTTTTTACCAACCGACCAACGAGGTTGACCGTGATTTCTCTCCAGACTATCTGAATAACGAAATATTTCCCTGTGTCTTGTATTGCTCCCCTCCCGGACAGTTCACCTCAAGCACGAACCCATATACCTCTTGGGGTGCCGGTGCTCCCTTAAAGGTGCCATCCCACCCTATAGATTGGTCTGTAGTCTCAAAAACAAGCTGCCCCCAACGATTATAAATCGCGAGACTCAGCGCATCAATATATTCACCCCGCACAAACAAGACATCATTAACCCCATCCCCATTGGGAGTAAAGGCATTTGGAAGGAAAACGTAAGGATCTTCACAGGGTGGAAATTCCACCACCACAGTTACACTTGCCTGACCCGCACATCCATTATCATTGATCACCGAAACCGTGTACTCAGTGGTCGAGTCAGGCGAAGCTAGCGGGTTCGGAACATCCGAAAAGTCAAGGCTTCCCGGAGGTGTCCACATATAGAGCGCATTATCATCATCAACCCCCTCAACCCCAAGCTGACTGCTTTCGCCAACAATGATGATCCCCGGATCAGCAGTCGCTTGCACGTTCAGCGATAAATCGTCAACAATGACCGTTACCAATACTTGAGTCCCACACCCGTATTGATTGGTCGCACTGACAATGTAAGAGGTCGTGGTCGTTGGTGCAATAAGAATACTTGATGAATCAAGCGAAGTAATAATCGATTCCTGAAATTCCCAGGAATACAATAAGGTATCCCCACTGTTCAGGTTAATCGCCTCGAGCAAGATGGTATCTCCGAAACAAATGAACAGACTGTCCGGCACAAAGAGACCGACTCCGAACTGACTAACCGTTACGCTGTCTGTTGTCCGACATCCAAACCCGTCAGTCACCCTGAGATAATAGGTCACTGATTCTCCCGGCTGAGGACTTACCAGAACCGATGAATCCGTGGAAAGCGGGTTCGTAAAAGCGAGATCCTGCGCCCAGAGATACTGAACAGATTCAGAGGAAGTTGCGACTAAAACTGTATCTGAACCATCACAAAGTACCATGTTATCCGGAACCTCAACCACAGGTCCGGGCCTGACAATAACAGTCACAGCCTTGGTTATCCGACAGGTATCCGAACCACTTGCTTGGGAGACTTCTGCAACGTAAGTGGTAGTTTGATCCGGAAAAGCAAAAGGATTTGCCACATCGGGGTCACTCAGTCCTGTGGCCGGAAACCATGACCAGGTGAAATCAGGATTTCCTGACGGATTCATTGCAACCGTGTCCCCGCGGCAAAGAAAAAGTGTATCCGGGAGTGTTTCAGTTACAAACGGGAAGTTGAACGTATCTGTCACAGATTCCGTACACCCAAGCGAGGTCGTCACCTCAAGGGTGACAATAATTGGTGAAGAACCAATGGTCAATACAGGATTGGCACCAAAGAGAATAGTGTCCTGCGGGGCGACCAACCACACCCATTCGACAATACTGTCTTGAAAGTGGATTGACTGGTCTTCAAAAAAGAGGGTCACACTGTCTGTGCATGCTCCGGCAGATACCTGAAAGGACGGAATCAGAAATGGACCGTCCCGAACAATCACTTCAAACTCAACGGTATCCTGACAGCCACTGCTGATTGAAGAGTCAAGCACCAAAAGAGCCGTATAGGTGCCGGTATCAGGATACACATAAGAAGTCTGATTCTCGTCGGACGAGGCATCTGGATTTGTCGGATCTCCGAAAAACAACACGTACTGAGGTGCCCCGGTGTTGACAAAAATGACTTCGAATGGCTCACACTGCCCGTAATAGAGGCCCGTTGTTCCTAAGGACGAATCAATGACCACCACGACCGTCTCTGCAGAATCACTGCAGCCATACAGATTTTCCACCCGTACCCCAATCGGAAAGGAACCTGCTGAATCAGCCTGAAAAAGGACTCCTGACGTGGTATCTGGGTTGAAGAACCCTTGAGGAAACCACAAATACTTCAAACTGTCAGTCGCTCCAGTCACATTCCCCTGAATCGTACCGGATTCCCCAAGGCAAAAATAGAATGCTGAATCCAGACTGACATCAACTGCCCCCCCGACCACTTGCACAGTATCTGATAGCTCACAACCAAACTGGTCTGTTGCAGTGATCACTATTCCCGCTGAATCTTGCGGGCTAACGGCTACCCCCGGACCAGTAGTGAGAGTGTCGCCTGAAAGGGTCGTCCATACAAAATCCACATCTGTAGTCGCCTCGGCACTCAATCCGACAATCGCATCGCATATGATTGTATCAGCCGGAGGGAAAAGTTCAAAGGAATCAGCGACAACCACCGCGATTGAATCTACCAACTGGCAGGTGTCAGTATTTTGGATGGCAATGATACTGACCGTGTATGTGGTGGTTTCCTCAGGAAATGCAAGAGGACTGGATCCTAATGAATCATCAAGCCCTACAGCCGGGGTCCATTGGTAGGAATAGGCTAGCGAGCCACCGATATTGAGTTGAACACTGTCTCCCGGGCACAACACCGCAGAGTCTGCAAGAGGCAGGAAGAGCGGACTGAGGTCGAATAGTTTTGTCAGGGTGTCAGCGCATCCATCGGGATTGGTTACAATCAGTTTGAGAAGATACGATCCAGAGTCACTTACAGTAAAATTCCATGAACTGTCGGTAGATGTCAGACTGTCATTCACGAACCATTGCAAGTTTAGCATCCCCGTGTCCTGTGAAATACTTTGGTCGTTGAGTTGAACGATGAGTGAATCTCGGGAACAAGGATCGTATACAACTTCAAAATCTGCAAGCGGTTGCTGGCTCGAATCCACCAGAATGGTCAGAGAATCCGAACAACCCAAAGAATCTGTCACAGTCACCTGATAAGAACCAACCTCCAGGCCTGTGAGCATAGAAGTGTCGGGTGCTATGATGGACCATTGGAATGAGTACTGGGGGACACCTCCTGTGACAGTAAGCTGAATTTCACCTTTTGGAAGCGCCTCACAGCCCTCTGGTTTCACGAAGGCTTCGATGAGCAATTGGTCATTCTCTGCCACCTCTGCCTGTCCGACTACGGTACACCCATTCTCATCTGTAACCGTGATTGTGTAGCTCCCACCGCTCACGCTGTCCAGGCCGGACAGCGTATCACCGGTATTCCATTCATACTGATAGGGAGTAGTTCCGCCTTCAACCGTTGCTACGACTGCTCCATCATTTCCCCCAAAACAGCTTATATTATCCACCATGAAACTTAGCTGCAGGAAATCAGGTTCCGGAACCTTCCTCTCCGCTGACACCGTACAACCTGTCTCCATATCCGTCACCGTCACCCCATACTGCCCAGAGGGCAGCCCACTCGCCACCGCGCTGTCGCTCACCGAAGGATCCCATCCATAATCATACAACCCACTTCCGCCACTCACCAATACCTCTATCCGACCCGTCGAATCCGTGCAGCCTAAGGAATCTACAAAAACTTCTATCTCAAGCCCATTCTCCTCAGGAACCTCCACCTCCGCTAAGGCCGTACAGCCCGTCTCAACATCCGTCACCGTCACCCCATACTGCCCCGAGGGCAGCCCACTCGCCACTGCGCTGTCACTCACCTCTGGATCCCATTCAAAAGAATATTCCCCACTCCCTTCTTTCACAATTATTTGAATCATACCTGATGAGTCCGCACAACCCGCGGAATCAACAAGAACCTCTAGGTCGAGCAGATCTCCTTCCTCGATTATCAACTCACGTGTCACCACACATGATTTTGAGTCTGTAACAGTAACGGTGTATGATCCGGTCGGAATGCCATTGATTTGGAGGGTATCCATAGAAGTCAGAATCGTGTCCTGAGGACTGGAGCTGAGGATGACTTGAAAGGGAGGGCTGCCATTCAAAATCAGGGTCACATCGCCTGAATCACTTCCACATGGAACTGGTGGTACGAAAACCGTCAGGTCAAGGAATGTATCGAGACCCACAACAATACTGTCGGAGCCAATACAACCAAGGCTGTCGGTGACAGTTACGGTATATTGACCTGGTGCAAGACCATCAACCTGCACTGTGGTATCGGTTGTGCTCCACTGAAAAGCATATGGGGGGAATCCTCCAAGCACGGTATCGACTGCCACTGAGCCGTCAATTCCCAGGCACCCTGCATCGGTACTCACCAAAATCGGATCGGGTTCAGACCTGTCATAGAGAGCCACGAAAAGCACAGCAGTACACCCATTTCCGTCAGTGACAGTCACAAAGTAGAACCCTGAGCTCAGTCCCGTGGCAATCTTCGTCGTTTGCATATCCGGATCACTCCATAGATATGAATACGGTGGCGTCCCTCCCTGAGGCAAAGCCGATGCCTGCCCGTCAGAGACACCTGGGCAGGACGGATTGCCAAAGACCACAATCCCTGTCAGAGGCGGTGGCTGGGATATGATGGCTGAATCTACGAGGCTACCGCCGGCAGAATCAGTCAGCGTCAAAAAATAGGTCCCAGCAGCAAGTCCGCTGACTTCGGGAGTCGTATCGCCAATACTCCACAAAAAAGAATAAGGAGGAACCCCACCAGAGGGTAAGCCGACAATGAGTCCATTTTGACCTCCAAAGCAGAGCAGCGTGTCACCCTGCATGTCAAGTTCTAATCCAGACTGTCCATACATGGCAGGACTCAACAACCAAAGCAGGCTGCCAATCAATGCGGATATGGGAAAACACTTAATTGACATATTACCTCATTGACCCTCTTCCTGCCTTGCAATATCAATAATTTCCACCCTTCTCTCCCGGGATGCCTTGACACTGTACACAGCATTTCGGTCATCATTCGGATCATCACTCACATCCTCCCCGGCCTCACTTTCGCCGAAGGACTTTTCTATAACCAACAATTTCTTTTGATCAATAAACTCCTGCAATCGGTCGCCGCCATATTTCCGGTTGAAAAAATTCCGCACACTCGCAATGCGTCGTTTGGTAAGGTTTTGATTGTATAAACCATCAGCGACAGGGCTCGCAAACCCGCGGATTGAAATAATCAGTGTTTGACCATCTTCGAGCTTTTCAAGATATGGAATCAGCTCATCAGCGAAGGCCTCAAGGCGATTATAGCCATGTTTGACGTCTGCTTCAAAAAAACTGTCAATCTCTGCCGTGGCCTTTTCCGCCAATGAATCGGAATCCATCCCGCGGGTATACTCCCCGATGAATGTACCCTTCCTGCTGTAATAATTTCGATACACCTGATCATACGATCTGCGTGTTGTTGTACGCAGCGTCCCGGGATCTGGCCGGTCATTGTCAAAAAACAAGCGGAGAGGAAGCTCCAGATTCAGTGGAGTCATGGCAAAGCCCGCATCAATCTTTTGAGGCGTACACGAGGTCGGGATAGATACCGTCCGGGTGCTTGCCAGATATCTTGGTGCCTGAACAACAATGTCGTAGTCACGAAGCGGCTCTACCTCAACGGTGACACTATGTGACGTCAGGCCAGATTCTGTAAACAAAATATCTCCCCGATCGTCCAAAATCTTGACAGTGGCACCCAAAATGGGTTCATCATTGATTTTGTCGGTCAGCCTGACTGTGAGAAATGCTCTTGCTTTTGGATGTGCCACCACAAAGGCTACCTCCCCGCCTTGCATATCTCTGGTACTAAACAGCACTGTATCCGGATGGTATTCCGGAATGGCTGCAATCAACCTGAAATCTGACTCAGGCAGCAACTTCTCCCTCAGAGTATCTGCCTGTGCAGTCATTGGGATGACTCTGCCATCGAGTTGCTCAAGGTGAAACAAAGCGGCTCCCAGAGGCTGATCTTCACACACTGCCGACGCTTCAAGTAGAATAAACCTATTCAGGAACGCTGAATAAATATCAGAGCAGCACGTCCGCAAATCCCGGTTCTCAGGCTCATGAACAACCTGATCCGGATGATTGGATGCGTAATGTGCAAAATCACCGGTCTGGTCCACCGAAAAATGGGTCTCGTCATAGCTTGTGTTTACCGGTAAACCGAGATTCTGCACAGTCCCCCATTCCCCCGGACCCGTCTGTTTCAACTCGAAAATGTCAAATCCACCCATGTTTTGGTGGTTCTGTGAGCTGAAATACAAAATTCTGAATGTCTCATCATAAAACGGCGTGATCTCATCAGCCGGAGTATTGACACGCTCAAAATTGATGGCCGGACCGGGTGATCCTTCCTCATCAAGGGGTGCATACCAGATGTCCATCCCACCTTTTCCTCCGAGTCTGTCTGAAGCAAAGTACAAGACTTCCTGCTGCAACACCTCATCGTACCCGACTGAAGGATTTGAGGTGTTGGTCTGCGGCGCATTGACCGCATCGTTGAGCAAAACAGGAGGACCCCATGTCCCATCTTCCTGCAGGTCTCGCTGATAGATCATGCATTGGATGCTGAGCCCCTCAGTGTAGTCGCATCCCGTAAAATATAAACGGGTCCCAGCCCGGTTTATGGTCAGGTTGGCGGAATGCCTGTTTCGAAAATTGATTGTATCTCCCAATGCAACGCCTGGGGTGAGGGAGTCATATCTGAGAATTTTGGTAATTGGTCTTGAGGGAATGTATGTATCCTCGGGATTGGGGAACCGCAATGATGCGTAATATAACTCCTGTCCTGTCCAAAAGGGTGCAATTTCAGAGAATGCCGTATTCACCATGGTATCCAGATGGGTAATGACGCGCTTGGGGAAATCATCTTCAGAGATGGAAAGAGCCCATCTACAATTCTCTATTTCCCTTTGAGCATTCTCCCGATAGACTTCAGAGGCAGCTGCACCAACTTGAAGAAAAGAATCCAGAGCGTTGATTGCTGACTCATACTTTCCCTGACTTTTCCGGACAATACCCAACCAAAATCCAGCAAAAGGAAAGTCCTTTCGCCCTTTCTCGGAAGCGAGGACATTCGCATAGGCCGGCTCAGACCGTGCATAGATTTTGTAAAGTCGGGCCGCCTCCGCAAATTTCCAGGCAATTTCAGGGTCTTCAGGGCGTATGGAAAAGACAGTGTCGTAATAAATGACCGCCTCCCGATAATTGTGGCGCTGAAATGCCTCATCGGCAGCCTTCAAGTATTGACGTTGGGTTTGAGCAGCCATCGGAGCTGCGTACAGAATCAGTGCGATGACAACCCAAAGGTAGCGTCCGTTCAATGGAACCCGATCATTCACCGACCACATTTTTGAAAGCATGATACGCTGCATCTGTCTGTCCACCATACCCCCATTAGAAGATCGGGCAAATCTTCAATGGAAGCGGTCTGACTTTTGAAAAAATATATGAGAATGAGAATTCTGGTCCGCCACGCCCTCGGTTCGCTACGGTAAACTCTGACAGAGTGGCATCATAGCTCAGGCCAAATCGGTAGGCGCGGTAATGGACCACGCACATGGGAAAAAGAGCATCTTCGTTATCGAAGGTACGATACCCAAATAGCAGATCGAGAGCCACCTCACGGGTATGGGTCGTATTGATGTGGAGCCTGACCCCGGCAGAAGCAACAATTTCGTCACTCCTGCCCTGCATCTGCCACATTGCATTTCCCAGTACATCAACTCCGGAGGTAATCTTTGTCGTGAGGAGACCGTACCACGAAAACCGGCGTTCTACAGGTGCATAGCCCTGATTGAAAAAACTGAGATCCGGTTCGGTCAGATGAAAAACCCCCAGCCCTGCATCCAGCGTTGTGCGCCTCTTTGGAATCTGATACCGATAATTGACGCCAACACCCACATCCGGCCGAAACCCCGAGGCATTTCCGTCAAACTGCTCTCCTGAAGGAAGTGAGGGGTCATAAACCTGACCATTATATTGCTGGTCGAAAGTGAGATTTCCAAATGACAACGATCGCTGAAGTACGCCAATCTGAATACCTGCCCCCAAAAAATGCCGCTGACCTAGCTGAATGGTGTACGACCCATTCGCAGCAACCTGTACGTACTGCAACTCAGAGTCTCCCGCCTGATCAACATTCAAAAGCAAACCGGCTGCCATGCGACCATTCGGAATACCCTTCAAATAAATTACCTGATCGACACCGAAGCCTACGGTCCGGTAATTGACCGGCACCTGCACCCATTGCGCTCTGTAATTGCCGGAAAAACGCACATCACCCCTGAAAATTCCCGTAAGTGCAGGATTAACCTGCATCGGCGAAAACCCAAACTGAGACCAATGGATGTCTTGTGCATGGATCACCAACACCTCACAACTGAGCAGTGTCAGACACAAAATAAATCTCCGGCAGGTCATCAACACGTCGTATTTGTACATCCTTTATTCCAAATCCCAATAAACACTTTCTCGAAAAGAAGCCTGGAAAAGCTGATAGTCAGACCATTGATTCAATTCTCCTCAACTTCTTCATCCTTTACGTGTTTTTCCAAACTTCATGTATCTTGAAATTTCCGGAAAAATTGGTGAGTTTGCGTACAAATTAAAGAAATTGTCTGCATTTATGCACTTACTCTTCGGATAATTACGCATTTTCTTCATTTACATTTTCAAATTAATCAAGATATGGGACAGAATCCAGGGCTCTGAAATTCATTCCGAAGATTTCCCGCAAAAAGGTAATTTCGCACACATTTTTTCATTCTAAAATACATTGATGAAGAATGACAAATCGGTATTTTGACCTGATTGATCAGACGTTCTACTTCCCGCAGGAAGGTTTCGACATCGAGAACGGCTACCTCTTGTTTCACGGAATTCCTCTGATTCAGTTGATTCGAAAGCACGGCACACCACTGAAAATTACCTATCTGCCGCGAATTAGCTCCCAAATCAAAAAGGCAAGAAACTGGTTTAACCGGGCAATGACTTCGCTCGGTTACAACGGCAGGTATGTCTATTGTTACTGCACGAAAAGCTCGCACTTCAGGTATGTGCTTGAGGAAGTCCTGAAGCACAACGTGCAACTGGAAACCTCCTCCGCTTACGACATTGACCTCATCGCAAAATTGCACCGAAAAGGGCTGATTAACAAACACATCACCATCATCCACAACGGGTTCAAACCAGAGCGGTACCAGTCACGAATTGTCGAACTGATTCAGCAAGGTTTCACGAATGTCCTGCCGATTCTGGATAACAAGGACGAACTGGCCTACTACCAGACCCACCTCACCGGACCGACGAATATTGGTATTCGGATAGCGACAGAGGAGGAGCCCAATTTCGAATTCTATACCTCCCGCCTCGGGATTCGTAACTCGGAGATTATCCCCTTCTATCAGGATCGCCTCGCAAATAGTGAGACGTTCAAGCTCAAAATGCTGCACTTTTTTGTCGACAAAGGCATCCGGGATTCTGTCTATTATTGGGGTGAGCTACAAAAAGCCATTAAAACCTACTGCGAGCTGAAAAAAATGTGCCCAGACCTCGAGGCAATTAACATTGGCGGGGGGTTGCCTATTCGCAATTCTCTTGGTTTTGAGTACGATTACAAATACATGATTCGGGAAATCATCCGCAATATCCAGATCAATTGCGAAGAAGCCGGTATTCCGGAGCCGGACATCTACACGGAATTTGGCAAGTTTACCGTTGGTGAGAGCGGAGCACTTATCCTTTCCGTCATCGGGCAAAAGCAGCAGAATGATGCGGAGCTCTGGTATATGATAGACAACTCGCTGATGTCAACCATCCCAGATGCCTGGGGCATTAACGAGCGTTTCATATTACTGCCTGTCAATAAGTGGGAAAAAGAATACCGGAGAGTCAATATCGGCGGACTGAGCTGCGACAATTCGGATTATTACAACTCTGAAATTCACGAGAGTCAAGTCTTCCTTCCAGCTTTCTCCGCTGCGGATAAGGAGCCGCTCTACATCGGCTTTTTCCACACAGGAGCCTATCAAGATGCCCTCTCCGGGTTCGGTGGCATCAAACACTGCTTGATTCCTTCACCAAAGCACATTCTCATTGACAAAGATGAAATGGGGAACATGCGTGACCGGGTTTATTCGGATGAACAGTCTTCAGACAGCATGCTCAAATTGCTCGGTTATTAGAAAGGTTTTGGAGAATGCGATTATTTCACAACAAGCCACTTCACGGAGCCTGCATACCGCAGAAGATACCGACCTGACTCTAGATTGGAAATGGGAATGGGTGTATGGCCCGAATGAGAAACTTCACACTGAAACCGGAGCCTCCCAAGTACATCGAACACCTCCGCTCTACCCATCCCTCTTCCGGAAATCAAAGTGACTTGCCCACTCGCCGGGACAGGTGCAACAGCCCAGGATTCAAATCCAGCATCCAGGGTCACCTGCCTGACTTCAGAGTAGGAAAACGTCCCATCACCATCAACCTGCCGCAACCGGTAGTACATCAATCCCGGCACTGGCGGTGTATCAATCCACCGATAGTGGTGCTTCACTGTAGATGTCCCGGCACCCGCAAGAGTGGCTACCTTATCATAGTCAAGCCCATTCAAACTTCGCTCAACCTCAAAACGATCATTATTGAGCTCCGTATCCGTAGACCATTCCAAAAGGACCTTGCCCTCACCGAATGCACGGGCCCAAAAATCCCGGAGCTCAACCGGAAGAATCGTCCCATTCAGACTCACATTCGTGAAAGATGTTGTTTCTGAATTAGAAGAATTATACAAAACGATGCGAATGTAAATTTCATCCTGACCCGAAACATCAATATAAGAGGAGAATGCATAATCCTGAAAATCAATATCATCTACTGAAAAAGGAGGGATGCAATCCGAAAAAATGGTCCGTTCTCCGGGATTCATGGTGTTAGGACATCCGGCTGAACACCCAAATGGGGTGGCTATCTTATTGTAGTTTTGGTCATCATAACTGAAGAACACGTCGAAGTAATCAACATCCGCAATATTCAACTGATTGTTATTCGGAAGATTTGGAATGTTACACCCACATTCCAAATCAGACCCCTCATCAGAGAAATCAATAGTCAACACAACCTGAGCATATTCACTGACATCAATCAAATCTGTTGTCCAGGTAACCTCAAAATCTGTATCGGTCCCGAAAAAGCGATTATTCTCAGACCCAAACCCATCTTCAACCGGACCTGCCGACGTGGCACTCCACGGTACTCCTTCATCGCTAACCCCGGTAATAGGGCCAGTCCCCGTCGACACCATCACCTCATCAAAACCTTCAAAGAAAAGCTGCTGCCCCTGCACCAAATGGCGTATACCAACCACAGCCAGGCTAATCAGTATCAGCATTCTCCATCCCCTCATTGTATGTTGATATTTGACTGTACCTTCCACCCCCTTACATTTGGTTTTGAAACAACTCAACGATAAAAAATGCATAAAACATCAGCATGACCAACCCTTCCCAACGCGTGATGCGAGACGACACACACATGATACCGAATAACACGGTCATCACCATCATAAGCGGGAGGCTGAAGTTAAGTACTGATTCCGGCACAACCAATGGGCCAAACAGTCGCGGGACTCCCATCACTGCAAACGTATTGAATACATTTGAGCCAAGCACATTCCCCACTGCTATGGAGGTCTTTCCTTTTCGGGCGGCATTCAGACTGACAATCACCTCTGGCAACGAGGTACCAAGGGCCACCGCGGTCAGAGCAATTACATCAGGGTCAATTCCGGCAATATCTGAAAGCTCACTTATGGCATGAATCGTATAACTTGCTCCGAAATATACCAGCGCACCCCCTGCTATCAATTTCAAAAACACGGCAACTTGAAGGGGAGGACGGATAACCTCCTCCTCGTCACCGGAGCTGAATGAGTACGCGAGAAAAAGGACATTCCCAAACAGGAAAAGAATTGCTTCAAAGAGGGTGAAGTTCAGATCAAGTAACACAAAGTAGAGCAGGAAGGCTGAGGCAAAGAGGAAGGGGAGGTCTCCATTCCACATTTTCCCATCAAGTGATATCTGCTTGCTGTAAACGGCCGTGAGCCCGAGTACAAGGGCTATATTCGTAATATTTGAACCCACCACATTTCCGACTACAATTTCAGATTTACCAATGTAGATGGAGGCAATACTGGTGGCAAGCTCAGGGAGTGAGGTCCCGACTGATACAATGGTCACCCCAATGATAAACTGCGGAACACCCAGCGAAAGCCCAATGCGCTCTGCAGCATCGATAAACCAATCGGATGCCTTGAGCAACACGCCCAGACTCACTACAAAAATCCCGAGATTTAATAACAGTGCATCCATATAGTACGGTCACCCCGCTCCCTTATTGAAATTGCAGTTATCGAGCTGCCGGGTTTGGCTGTCCGAGGTTCCTCAATTCTGGAATGATATCAGGGTAATCCGTAATTAAGCCATCAACACCCATATTGATTACCCTGACCATATCCGGCAACTGATTGACATTCCAGGGTATAACCTCTATCTCCTGACTGTGAAGATATTCAACATCTTCAGGACTGAGTAAATCGAAACGGGGGCTGTATGTATCCGGCTGAAAACTCAGGCGGCTGAGATTGTCCTGAACTGATTGGTTATTTTTGACCAAGAGGGCAGTCTGCATGTCCGGGCTTTGTTTCTTAACCGCCTCCAAAGCTCGTTCATCAAACGATTGAATGCAGATATCAAGGCGCTGGTTTCCCGTAAATCCGCGAATAACTCCCAACACATTGCTGACAAATTCTGATGGTGGCGGTGTCAGCGTTCCATCCCATTCTGGTCGGGACTTAATCTCGATGTTAAATGCTGGAATGGCTTTCCCCTGAGCCGGGTAATAGCTGGTCACAGAGCGCAAAACAGCTTGTAGTGTTGGTTTCTGGACCGTACTTGTTTGCTGGCGCGGAAATGAGGCCGGGCGTCGGCTGCCACAATCATATTGCCGAATCTCACTGTATGGCATGTCAAGAATTCTGAGTGCCTCTCCCTGAGCATTCTCCATTTTTTCACCCATGGTATCCAAACATATCTCTGCTGATATCCAAGGATCATGTGAAACCACCGGAACCCCTTCCTTGCTGATTACGACATCCAACTCAAGGGTCCGAACCGGGAATTTGGACATCCCCAAAAAGGCAGGAATCGTATTTTCGGGATACAACCCCCTCCCACCCCGGTGAGCTTGCCAGTCAAAAGGAGCTGGAAACTGAAACTTTTCAATCTCCTCTTGGGTCAGTGGCTTTGATTCGGCTAAATCGTTGTTCTCTTTTTGACAACCATACATAAAAAGACTGGCAATCACCGCCAGCATCAAGATCATATTATTATTCATAAAGCAGTGTATTTATATGAGTTGACACCCCCTCAGTACCGAGAAATTCGTCAGGCCTCTTCCACTCGGGCAGGATTTTCGACAGTCGTTCTATTTTTTCTCTATCTTCCGTGGCGCAAATATAACGAATGATCGGGCCGAAATATACGGTGTAACTCATCCGGATTTTCAACCACCAAGCGCACTGACTGTTTGATTGATGAAAAGTCAATAACCTCACAATCATGAATAAACTCTCCCTTTTCCTGTTTTCCATCATTTTCGGCACTTCTTTATCCGGAGTTGCCCAAATCACCGTCGACGGTTCAACATTCCCAAAAGCAGGTGATATCCTCAACCTTGAGACAGCTCTAGACCCAGCTGTAAGCCCAGGTCCTGCCGGAACTGACCAATTCTGGGATTTCACTGCATTGGCTGGCCAGCCAGTCCCATTCCAAACTGTCCTTCCAGCATCTCAGGGAAGTGCTTCCGCATCATTTCCTGATGCCGATGTCCTGATACAGTCTGGCCCAAATATCGAGAATTATTTTCGGCGGACAGACAATGAGTTCAGCCTTCTCGGATTCAGTGGTCCAGATCCTCTGAACTTTGGTCTGAACCTGAACATCAGGTACATCGACCCCCAACTTGAGCGCTTCGCGCCCATGTCTTTCCCCGATGTGAAAATCGACGATGCCGCATTCAGGATTGCAATTGCGTGGGACGATCTGCCTGGCGGACTGACAGACAGTCTCGGGAATTTTCCGATTCTCCCGGACAGTATTGCTCTGAAGTTTGAATTTCAGACCATCGATCAGGTGGATGCTTGGGGCAGCTTAGCTCTCAAAGACGCCACCCGCGAAGTTCTGCGCGTAAAAAGAACCCGCATCCAAAAAGCGACCGTCGAAGCCAAAATTGTTGCCTTTTGGATAGACATTACCGACCTCATTCAAATTCCCCTCTTCCAGCAATTCCAGCAAGACACCACCCTGACCTACCAATACTACTCTGCAACCGACAACCAGCCAGTAGTCAGCCTCACCATGTCAGATGACCAACTGACTGTTACACAAGCCTCTTTTCTGCCACAGGGCACGGTCAGCACCACGACCCCTTCTACTCAACTGGCCACACCTCACATCACCGCCTCACCCAACCCTGCCATTGGACCAGTTCGCTTTCAGTTCTCCAACCTCAACTCTTCCGAAACCTACAGCCTGCGCCTAATGACCCTCACAGGTCAAATCGTGCAGGATATCCCAGTGCCCACTCGCGACGCTGCACCCACGCTCACCATCCAAACCAGTCACCTCCCCCAAGGCCTCTACCTCTACTCCCTCCACGATGCCTCCGACCGCCCCCTTTCAACGAAACGCCTCGTCCTCCTAAGACCATAAACACAGCCAAATC
>CAZMSQ010000039.1:0-20086 GCA_964569025.1 uncultured Saprospiraceae bacterium
AAGCCCTACGTTTCATACCCGAACCCGTTCTATCCCATGTAGAGAAATAAACTTGCACTAACGAACATAGCTACTATCTTTAAACGTTAGTAACTATAAACAATGATAAAATCCTTTGCTGATAGAGAAACTGAAAGGGTTTGGAACGGCGAATTTTCTTCTAAACTGCCAAACGAAATTCAAAAAATTGCTCGAAGGAAGCTTAGAATGATTAACAATAGTCAAACAATAAGTGATTTAAGAATTCCTCCAGCAAATCGTCTTGAAAAATTGAAAGGCAACTTAAAAGGGATGCACTCAATTAGCATCAATAAGCAATGGAGAATCATTTTTAAATGGAATATCAATAATGCAGAACAAGTAAAAATAGATGACTATCGTGACTAAAATTTCAAACATTCATCCTGGCGAAATCTTGTTAGAAGAGTTCTTAAAACCAATGCAGATAAGTGCATATAGATTGTCTAAAGATGTTGGAATTCCTCAAACACGAACCAGTCAAATAATAAAAGGGAAACGTAGAATAACAGCAGATACAGCATTGAGATTTTCTAAATATTTTGGAACATCCGTGAAATTCTGGCTTGGACTCCAAAACGACTATGATATTGAAGAGGAGCTAAAAACATTGAATTCCGAACTCGAAAAAATACCAGCGATCAATTGAATACGGGATAGAACAATGTACATCACATAATCCTCCCTTTAGTCGGACTCCCGATGTACCAACCGTTGGGCGTTATTTGAAATCGTATCAAGATCGTATAATTTCGAATCATATCGTATCATTATTGTGAGATTATCATAAATTTGGAATCATGGATACGGTACATACTTTAAGGTTACGTATTGATTGGAGTCTAATCTCCATTCTGAGTAAGATCGATCGATATGATGCAGAATGGAAAACCATTGAGAAAAAGGAGGGACGAAGCTTAAAACAGCTAAAGTCTATAGCAACAGTGCGGAGTGTTGGGGCTTCAACTCGTATTGAAGGTTCAAAAATGAGTGACCAAGAAGTTGATGTACTCCTTAAAGACCTAAAAATCGAAAAACTTGTAGACAGAGATACTCAAGAAGTGGCCGGTTATTTTGATGTCCTGGACTTGATATCAGAAACTTATGAAAGCATACAAATAACCGAAAACTCAATAAAAAACCTCCACAATCAACTGCTTAAACACAGTGAAGAGGATGCATGGCATAAAGGAGATTATAAACAACTCAGCAATAGTGTCGAGGCCACGCTACCAGACGGGACCAAACAAATTGTCTTTCAAACCACTCCTCCTGGAATAGAAACTGAGGAAGCAATGCGCTCATTAATTAAATGGTATAATTCCGATAACGATACACACTCACTTGTAAAAGCCTCAATTTTCTGTTACGAATTTGTAAGCATACATCCTTTTCAAGATGGCAACGGAAGACTAAGTCGTCTACTATCCACATTGCTGTTGCTCAAACATGGTTATAAATGGATTCAATACGTGAGTTTTGAGCATGAAATTGAACATAGAAAATCAGAGTACTACAGGGTACTTAGAAATTGCCAATCTCAAAGACCCAATGAGGTAATTAATGATTGGATCCGATTCTATTTCGATGCCCTATTAAATGTCCAGACTCAACTCAAAGCTAAGCTAGACAGTGAAGGAATCGAACAACAACTATCTCCGAGAGAGAAATCAATTCTGGTATACATTTCAGACCATCCGGGTAGTAAATCAGGAGAGATTTCTCAGAAGCTTGACATTCCTAGTCCCACAGTAAAGCGAATATTAACTGAACTGACTTCGAAACGACTAATTGAAAAATATGGATCTGGCCCCGGAACCAATTACTTGATAACCTAAAAAACAACGCCCAACAATGGCTATAATATATAGTGTGCTTACCCTCTATAGTTAGCCTCAGTATGCGGTTCGTGTTCCTCAGTATCGAATTTTGCAGTCCTACTTCCTTCAGTCTCGCAATTACTCGCGGCAACCTTGTAGCTTGCTAATAGGTTCGCTTAATTGGCCCATAAGGGACTTTAACCCTCTGGATCGGAGAGGGAGAACTGAACCCTCAAAACGGTAAAGCCCCCAAATCAACATTCCCCCCAGTTAGCACAATCCCTGTGCGCAGCCCCTGAAAGGCTTCCTTCCGCGCTAAAACACCCGCCAACGCCACAGCACTCGATGGCTCAACCACAATCTTCATGCGCTCCCACAGCAGCCGCATCGCAGCCACAATCTCCTCTTCGGTCACTCTGATGATCTCCTTTACCCCGTGGCGGATGATTGGAAAATTGACCTCGCCAAGCTGTGTCCGCAGGCCGTCAGCAATGGTGTTGGTGGTTTGGTTGGACTCAATCCTCCCGGATTGCAGAGAGCGCCAGGCATCGTCAACAGCGAAAGGCTCGGAGCCGTAAACCAGAGCAGTGCCGCGTGCCGCAATGCAGGCACCAGCCACCACTCCGCCACCGCCAACAGGGCAGATGACGGCATCGAGGTCCGGAGCCTGGCCGAGTAATTCCAGGGTGGCTGTGCCTTGGCCGATGATGACATCCAGATCATTGCTCGGGTGCAGAAGGTGAGCGCCGGTGCGGTCAATCACCTCTCTGGCGGCTGCCTCGCGGGCTTCGAGGGTGGACTCGCACACAATGACCTCACCCCCATATGCCTCCACAGCGACGCGCTTGACGCGCGGGGCGGATTCAGGCATGATGATATGGACTGGAATGCCCAGTAACTGCCCCGCAAGTGTGACCGCCTGGGCAAAATTGCCGGACGAGTGGGTTACAACACCTGCCCTTCGCGCATCCTCGCTGAGGTGCATCATGGCATGGAGAGCACCTCGTATCTTGTATGAACCACCTTTTTGAAAATTTTCGCACTTCAAAAACAACGCACCGCCCACCATTTTGTCCAACTGCCGTGAGGTCATGACCGGCGTGCGGTGAATGTGGGGTTCAATCAGAGCGTGGCCCTCTTCAAGAGCCTCTTGTAGGACTGTCCAGTGTATCATGCTTCTATATTTTCAGAAACGCTGCCCGACATCTGTTTGCACACATTCTTCAACCCAAAGGCCACCCCTGCCCCGATGGCAGAGCCAATCAGCATTCCGGCAGTGATGTCAATTGGAAAGTGAACTCCCACATACACCTGACCCACAGAAATACTGCCTGCCCACAGTGGCAATAACCAGCGCCAGGGGCCGAGCAAACTCCACAAGGCAAGCATCACGAACACCCCGATTGCAAAGTGATTGGTGGCATGTGAAGACGGAAAACTGTAGCCCGGGCCGCAGTTGACCCGCACAGTGACCCTGTCTTGGACATCTGGCGTCCGACACGGCCGCAAGCGCTCGACAGACGGCTTGATGACTTTGCTGCTCACGGTGTCACTGATGCCCACCGTCAGTCCGATTCCAATCACAAAACACAGAAAAAACCGACGTGACTTCCTAAACCAAACCAAGGCGAGAAGAAGGACATATAACGGGATCCAGGTTGTTTTCTCCCGCCACCACGGCATAAGCCAGTCGAAAAAATCATTCTGCCAACCATGATTGATCGCAAAGAATGCTGACTGATCAAACTGAAAAATCTGCTCCATGGAATTCCATTGGTTGAAGTGAAAACAGCCCCCGGTCAGTCAGGCTGATGCGCTTCATTCTTTTTCTGCAACCAAAATGAGCCGCTCTGAGGTACCCTCTTCATAGGGCGCAAGATGGTAGTCACCGAAAATATGCCTGATGTGAAGACCAGCTTCTGAGAACAAACTCTCCAGCTCCGGCAAGGTAAACCCTCTTACACGCTCCTGAAAATACATGTGACTCGCGCCATCGGTGATATCGATGTCTTTCACAAAATATCCTTCCTCAAATCTCCTGTTCAACTTGAAGCGCACATCGCCAGTCATGACGGTATTTTCTTTGACCAGCCCGGCTCTCACCCTGACTGTATTCAGGTAATCCAGAACAAACTGCCCCTTTCGACCAAGACCCTGGCTAACAGCCCGAAGGGTATCGAGGTGGTCATCATCATGCTCAAAATACCCGAAGCTGGTGAAAAAATTGAAGATAAAATCGAAATACCCGAACCGGAAGGTCTTTCGCATATCATGCTGAAAAAAGTGCAGATTGTCCTGCTCTGATTGTTTGGCAATGGCAATGGCATTCTCGGAGATATCAACCCCGATGACCTCATACCCCCGAGAAGCCAGCTGGCGCGCCAACCGCCCCTGCCCGCATGCCAGATCAAGAATCCTGGCGCCTGATGCAGGATCGAGTAAGCTCAGAATCTGATCCACAAATGACTGCGCCTCCCGCTCATCGCGATGGCCATATAAAAGGGGGTAATATGGAGAATTGAACCACTCTTCAAACCAGGCACCCTGCTGCACTTGGTTGTATGTTTGTCTCATGGGCCAAAGATAGAGAAAGAAAAAAAGAATCACATGTGTTTTACAGTCAGTATGTTACGGAGATTCATAGCATTCTCCATTCTCACCTGTCAAACCAAAAGCCTGCGCAATCAGGAAACGAAGATGCAGACAAATGTGTTCCAGATTCCGTATTTTTCGGTTTTAAATCCATTCATCATCTTCTACAACAAGCGCATTTGGCACTCATAAAATCCATTTCCGGCTTCCGGGGCACCATCGGCGGAAAATCCGGAGACAATCTGACTCCCATTGACATTGTCGAATGCACTGCTGCCTATGGGCAATGGCTCCTGAGCCGTGGCGCTGCAAAAAAAGTCGTCATCGGGCGAGATGCCCGCCAGTCGGGCAAAATTGTCAGCCAGCTCGTTGCTCATACCTTGCAAGCCATGGGTATCTCGACCATCGACTTATCTTTGTCAACCACCCCGACCGTCGAAATGGCGGTGGTGCGCGAAATGGCAGGAGGCGGCATCATCCTGACCGCCAGCCACAATCCGGGTGAGTGGAATGCCCTCAAACTGCTCAACGAGCGGGGCGAATTTATCTCGGCGGCCGACGGACAAGCTGTGATCAATTTTATCGGGTCAACTGATCTGACCTTTGCACCCGTTGATCAACTTGGAGGGTATGAGAAAAAGAAAGACGCCATTGCGATCCATATTTCGGAAATTCTCAGCCTCAATCTGGTCAACACAGAGGCCATCCAGAATAAGAAGTTCAGGATTGTGGTGGATTGTGTCAATTCGACCGGCTCTCTGGCCATACCACCTCTACTCGAAGCATTGGGGTGCACTTGCGAACTGATTAACGGGACTCCGGACGGGCACTTTGCACATAATCCGGAGCCACTCCCCCAGCATCTCACCCAGCTATCGGAAGAAGTGAAAAATCGGGGAGCAGACCTCGGTATTGCTGTCGATCCAGATGTGGACAGGCTGGCACTGGTCTGTGAAGATGGGAGTATGTTTGGAGAAGAATACACCCTAGTGGCTGTTGCCGATTATGTGCTGAAGCACACACCCGGAGCCACCGTGTCAAACCTCTCGTCATCGCGGGCATTGCGCGATGTCACCGAGGCCCACGGACAGCAGCACAGTGCATCAGCTGTTGGAGAGGTCAATGTGGTGGAGTTGATGAAATCAACGGGTGCCGTGATTGGAGGAGAAGGAAACGGCGGGATTATTTATCCGCCGCTACATTACGGACGGGATGCTCTTGTCGGCATCGCCCTGTTTCTGTCACACCTTGCCGCAGAGGACAAACCAATGACAGCCCTCAGGGCTTCATACCCGTCGTATGCCATTGTGAAAAACAAACTCCCTCTTGAGGGTCTTGATTTGGAGCAGGTCTTCGAGCGGGTCCGAAACCACTTTGCGGCCTATCCGCAAAATACAATTGACGGGCTAAAAATCGATTTGCCGGAAGGGTGGATACATCTCCGGCAATCCAATACCGAACCAATCGTTCGCATCTATACAGAGGCCCGTGATGCAGAGCGCGCACAATCTCTGGCAGAACAGGTCTCACAGGCAGCCAGACAGGATTCATAAACAGTTGAGAAAATGGAGATTCCCATGAGTGTCGCAATTGAAACACAAACATCTTTAGAGAAGTATTTTTCCACCTTTCGCGCGGAGGTCATCGGTGATGGAGAGACGATCGAGACCCCATTCGGGCAGCATCGGCTGATTTATGCCGACTGGACTGCATCCGGTAGGATGTACAGACCCATCGAGGATCGCCTCAGCCGTGAGATTGCACCATTTGTGGCCAATACCCATACCGAGACCAACACAACCGGGCGTGCCATGACGCATGCCTACCACAGGGCCCGGCAAATTATCAAGTCGCACGTTGGCGCATGGGAAACCGATGTGCTAATTTCCGCCAACTCTGGAATGACAGGTGTGGTGAATAAGTTTCAGAGAATTTTGGGATTACGTGTTCACGAGCGGTATCATCAGGCCGTGCTTCCATCCGGCACTGACCGGCCCATTGTGTTTGTCAGTCATATGGAGCATCATTCTAACCAGACGTCATGGCTGGAGACGCTGGCCGATGTTGAGATCATTCAGCCGACTGCCGACGGACTGGTGGATTTGGACAGTCTGCGCAGTTTACTGGCGCGCTACGCGGACCGCACCATCAAAATTGCGGCAGTCACCTCCTGTTCAAATGTGACCGGCATCAAAACGCCTTACCATGAGATTGCCGAGATGATGCATCGGGCAGGTGGTTTGTGCTTTGTGGACTTTGCCTGCTCGGCGCCCTACATCGACATCTGCATGCGGCCTGAAAATCCGCTTCAGCATCTGGACGCCATCTATTTCTCACCCCACAAATTTCTCGGCGGACCTGGCGCCACCGGAATTCTGGTCTTTGATCCGAAGCTTTACTCAAACCGCATTCCCGACAATCCGGGCGGTGGCACCGTCGACTGGACCAATCCGTGGGGGGAGCACAAGTACCTTGACGAAATCGAAGCCCGCGAAGATGGCGGCACACCAGCCTTTTTGCAGACCATCCGCTGTGCACTCAGCATCAGGCTGAAGGAAGAAATGGGCGTTGACCGAATTCTGGAGCGTGAGCGGGAGTTGCTGGAAATCATATTTCCTCGGCTTCATGCCATCCCGAATCTTCATGTGCTCGCCGGCCAGCATGAAGATCGCCTGGGGGTTATTTCCTTCTACATCGAAGGACTGCATTACAACCTCGGGGTCAAGCTGCTCAATGACCGCTTCGGCATTCAGACCCGCGGAGGCTGCTCATGCGCTGGCACCTACGGACACTATCTGCTCGAAGTGTCTCAAGAATATTCCTCCTCCATCACTGACCTCATCAATCGGGGCGATCAATCATCCAAGCCCGGCTGGATCCGCATGTCGATCCATCCAGTCATGCCCACTGAAGATGTCATTTACATCCTCGATGCCCTTGAAGCCCTCAGTGCAAACTTCAGAGAATGGGCCGAAGACTACACGTATCACAATCAGTCCAACGAATTCACATTCAACGGGAAAGACCATTTTGAAGAAGAAATTGTTGAAGATTGGTTCACCCGCTCACTGAGCTGATTGTCAGACCTGGAAAACATATGAAACGAATTTACCTCGATCACGCAGCTACCACTCCTTTAGATCCAGAGGTCATCGCGCATATGTCAGCCTTGATGGCTGAAGTAACAGGTAATCCCTCCTCAATTCATGCGGAGGGCCGGAGGGCGCGGACAGTCATCGAGGAAGCCCGTGCCAGGGTGGCTCGACTGCTGAATGCCTCCATCGGGGAGATATTCTTTACCTCTGGTGGTACTGAATCGAGTAACATGATCCTGAAAACTGCTCATCGCGACCGAGGCATCAGACGGTTCATCAGTTCGCCAACTGAGCATCACTGCGTGCTGCATACCTTGCAAAGGCTGGGCCGCGAGCCGGATACCGAAGTCCTCTGGCTTCAGACAGATGCTCATGGAAGCCCGGATTTGAGTCAGCTCGAGACACTGCTTGCTCATTCTCCAACCCCCACCCTCGTTTCGCTCATGCACGCCAATAATGAAACCGGAGCGTTGCTGGATCTTGAGCGGGCCGGTCGGATCTGCCGGGCGCATGGAGCGCTCTTTCATTCAGATACCGTTCAGACCATGGGATACTTTCCCTTTGATCTTGAAGCCTTGCCAATAGATATGATGACGGGCTCAGGACACAAGTTTTACGGACCAAAGGGGTGTGGATTTGTGTACATCAGAGGCGGCACCCTCGACCAGCCTTTGATGGATGGCGGCTCTCAGGAGCGGAATATGCGGGCGGGTACTGAGAATGTGTATGGGATATCTGGACTGGCACTTGCTCTGAGTCTGGCTTATGAGCATTTGGAATCGCGACAATCGCAAACCCGTGCTGTCAGAGCCCATCTCCTCCAGCGTTTGACTGAGGAGTTTCCGGAAATAACAGTTCATTCCCCCTCCCCTGATCACTGTCATTACAAAGTGTTGAATGTGTCATTCCCCCCCTCCCCACGCTCTGAATTTCTGGTCATGAATCTTGACATTTCCGGGATCAGCGTGTCTGGCGGAAGTGCCTGCAGTTCGGGTACAGAGAAGGGCTCCCACGTCCTTGAGGCAATCGGGATGGAGGCAGACCGCAAAGCCGTCCGGTTTTCATTCTCCCATAAAAACACAATCGCCGAGGCCGACCGGGTGATCGATGCCCTCATCAAGGCCTTCAAAAAAGATTGACGGTCCCCACCAACAGAACGATAACTCGCCTCTCTACCACCTATGCCTTCGAATCCAGGTGGCGAATCACATACTCCAGATTGTACTCGTGAAATTTGGCGCTGATACTCTCGTATCTCAGTCGGACATCAGGGTTGACGGGTTTTGTCAGATTTTTGGTATCAAATGGTAAATGAGAATGATCTGCAAGAAAATCCGAAACCGACCGACCAAGTACAAACTCCGCATGCTCATAGCCCTCTGGGTACGATGATGCATTTCCGCCCGGTGCCGTGAGTTCCAGCAAAGGAATGGAATGAGCGCCGAAAATGAATGGCTCGCGTAGCCGGAACACAGCAATGGGTCTGCCTGAGATCATGTTTTCCGACGACCATTCGGATTGTTCAAGCCACCACGCCCTGAGGGCCGCATAGCGATCTGGATCATCAGTTCTGTAGCATACATGATCGATCTCAAACCTGTCAGGATCAATCCCATCTGTATTCAGAAAAGAAAAAAGCCGGCCCAGAAAGTGGGCCGGACTTAGAGATGATTCATGAAACATAAATCATGAGAAAATTTGTGAACCGTATCAGTTGCATTCGCTGTATCCGCAACTTTTGCAAATGAGACAGCCTTCTTTGTATATGAGTCCATCGGGATCGCTGCAGCCCGGGCAGGTTCTATTGACCACGGTAGTCCCGTCGGGAATAAACTTTTTCAGAGCCCGAACCACGCCATTTTTCCAGCTATTGATATGCTCTTGATCGACATTGAGTCCATCAATCAGATTAACCACATAGTTCAGTGGCATGCCATGACGGAGAATGCCTGAAATCAACTTCGCATAGTTCCAGTACTCTTTGCTGAAAGAGCGCGAGAGGCCCTCAATAGTAATGCGGTAGCCCTCTCGGTCCTGAAACTGGAAATCATAGCGGCTTCCCCCTTTTTCTTCATCAAAATTCTTGATGACCCACCCGTGGGTCACATAATCGGGAAGGCGAAAAGTATCTTCTGCACGACCAGTGAAAATTTCATAGGGCACTCCTTCGAGCAATCCGACTACGGCGATCCAGTCTTCCCTGTTATTTTTAAACCGGATGACATCGCTGTTCAGTCGCTTGGGACGGTTTGGAGCCTCCTGTGACATTCCGGCGGCATCTTGACCAGACCCTGACTCCTCTTTCTTTTCTGTAGGCGTATCTGCTACGAGCACCCCGGAGCGTGATCCGTCGCGATAGATGGTACAGCCTTTACAGCCTGATTCCCAGGCGGTTCGGTAGATTTCACGGACCATTTCGACGGTCGTTTCGGAAGGCACGTTCACGGTGACGCTGATAGAGTGATCGACCCATTTCTGAATGGCACCCTGCATTTTCACCTTCATGACCCAATCCACATCGTTGGCTGTGGCCATATAGTACGGTGTCTTTTTGATAATATTCTGAAGCTCTTCGCTTGAAAGCTGTTTCACTTTTGCCACATCATACCCGTTGGCCCTCAGCCAGTCCTCAAATTTATGGTGAAACACATGGTACTCTTCCCAGTGATCACCCACCTCATCAATAAATGTGACATTCACATCCTTGTCGTTGGGATTGACCTTCCGGCGGCGTTTGTAGCTAACCATAAAAACAGGCTCGATGCCAGACGTGGTTTGCGTCATGAGGCTGGTAGTACCTGTCGGGGCAATGGTGAGCAGTGCAATATTGCGGCGACCATATTGTTTCATTGCTTCCTTGAGCGCTGGATCAGCTTCGGCAAGTCGATTGATAAACGGATTGTCTTTTTCGCGGTCTGTATCGTAGACTGGGAATGCCCCTCTTTCACGGGCCATAATGACGGAGCTTCTGTAGGCATTGAGAGCGAGCGCCCGGTGGACTTTCTCTGAAAAATCGAGCGCGTCTTGCGTGCCATAGCGGTAGCCAAGAGCGGCAAGCATATCGCCTTCGGCAGTGATTCCGACCCCAGTGCGGCGTCCCTCTACACACGTTTTGCGGATTTTCTTCCACAGCTCGTGCTCTGTATACTTGATTTGCTGATTTTCGGGATCCTCTTCGATTTTGCGGATGATCCGATCTATCTTTTCAATTTCGAGATCGATGATATCGTCCATTATGCGCTGGGCCATCTGCACGTGGCGCCCAAATTTTTCGAAGTTGAATTTTGCTTCGGGCGTAAACGGACGCTCCACATAGCTGAACAGGTTGATGGCAAGAAGGCGACAGCTGTCATAAGGGCAGAGAGGGATTTCGCCGCAAGGGTTGGTTGAGATGGTTCGGTAGCCGAGATCAGCGTAGCAGTCGGGCACTGATTCGCGGATAATGGTATCCCAGAACAGCACGCCGGGTTCAGCCGATTTCCAGGCGTTGAATGTAATTTTGTTCCAAAGCGCTTCAGCATCGATTTCCTTTTGGTAAGAAGGCTTTGCGGCATCCACCGGATACTGCTGGGTATATGGCTTTTTGTTCAGGGCAGAGCGCATGAACTCGTCGGTAATCCGTACAGAAACATTGGCACCGGTTACTTTTCCGAGTTCCAGTTTGGCGTCGATAAAATCTTCAGCATCCGGATGTTTGACTGAGACTGAGAGCATCAGTGCTCCTCGGCGACCTTCCTGTGCCACCTCGCGGGTGGAATTGGAGTAGCGCTCCATGAAAGGCACCAGACCGGTGGAGGTCAGCGCGCTGTTCATGACCGGGCTGCCCTTCGGACGGATGTGGGAGAGATCATGTCCTACCCCACCACGACGCTTCATGAGCTGGGCCTGCTCTTCGTCAATCTTGATGATTCCACCATACGAGTCAGCTTCATTGCCAATGACAAAGCAGTTAGATAGGGAAGAAACCTGATGGGTGTTACCAATGCCAGCCATTGGGCTTCCCTGTGGAATGATGTATTTGAAATCCCGAAGCAAATCGTAAATTTCTTCAACTGATCTGGGATTTGGGTACTTCGCTTCAATGCGAGCAACCTCCCGGGCAATGCGCATGTGCATATCGTCAGGAGTCAGCTCGTAAATGTGGCCGTGCGAGTCCTTCAGTGCGTACTTGTTGACCCACACGTTTGCGGCAAGCTCATCACCTCCAAAGTAAGCAGTTGTTGCCTTTTGAGCTTCTTCAAACTCATACACGGTCGTGTTTGGGGTCACTGCAACCGCTTCTTTCTTCGTGTCAAAATTCATAGTAGAGAGTTTTGGTTTTTTATTTTTGTGTCTGTTGAGAGGGTAAAAGTATGGCAATTTCAAAAGGTATGCACCCACCTTTTTTCCACAATGTGGATAACTTGGTCAATATGTTGTCTTTCAACCATATGAGCCTTTCAAAAGAGAGAATACTTTGATTGCGTGTATATTGTTTATGAGCATGAATTGTCATATCTTCCGAAGATATAAACACATATTTTCATATCAACTCACTTAAATTGTGTCTTTACCAACGAGTTTTCAAGGCATTGTGTGTCTTACCAACAGATCCGGCCTTGAAAACTGAACAACTGCGAGCTGGGAGGTATTGTCAGGAACAAAATATCAGAACAGATGAAAATAGCACTTATCGGGTATGGGAAAATGGGGAAAGCCATTGAATCTGTTGCACAGGCCCACGAAATTGTTTTACGCATCAATGGGTCGAATGCTGAACAGGTGACTGCCGAAAACTTACGCCAGGCAGACGTGGCCATCGAATTCAGTCGGCCAGAGGCCGCGACTGCCAATATCCGCACATGCATTGATGCGGGTCTCCCGGTAGTCAGCGGCACCACCGGTTGGCTGGGCCAGCTGCCAGAGATCCGTAACTATCTGGACCTCCGCGGAGGCGCTCTGCTTCACGCCTCCAACTTCAGCCTTGGGGTCAACATTCTTTTCGCCCTGAACCGCATGCTGGGGCGGTGGATGAACACCTACCCGCAGTATGCGGTCGGCATACGCGAGGTTCATCATACCGCCAAACTTGACGCACCCAGCGGTACAGCAATCACGTTGGCAGAAGGGCTGATTGATGAGCTCAGTGGTAAAGAAGGCTGGGTCAATGAAGAGACCGATGACCCGGCTCTGATTCCCATCATCTCAGAGCGCATTGAAGATGTGCCCGGCACGCACGAGGTATCGTGGGACTCACCAATCGACACTCTGCGCATCAGCCATGAGGCATATTCTCGTGAGGGATTTGCCAGGGGAGCGCTGCTTGCAGCAGAATGGTTGCAGGACAAGCAGGGGTATTATACCATGGATGATGTGCTGGACCTCGGCCCCGCCTAAGGAGGTGATTGGTCAAAAAAATGCGGTCTTCTGCCGAGTGAATGAAACTGTTCACTTGTTCTTTACTATATTTGAATGATTCCATGCGGTCACTTGCCGATGGTCCGGCCGCTCAAAAAGCCTGAAGAGTACCATAAACATATGAGTAAGGATTTACGCAACACGTTTGGCACCGGTGACGGACTTGACGAGAAAAGTCTTGATTTTCTGACCAGGGCGCTCAGTCAGAAAAATCTTCCCGATTTTGATTACATGGAATTTCGGCAGTCTGTATCCAATCTCCGGAAGCTGAACATGGACGATCCAACGGCTTTCCGCTCTGCCTTTGCGACAGCTACCACTCTTGGAGTGACCCGTGAGCGGCTGGAAGAAACGGCCCGCTTTTATAAGGGTGTGCTTCAAGAAGAAAAGCAAAAATTTGAGGTGGCTCTCCGCCACAGACTGGAGCAGGAAGTCTCAACAAAGGAGGCGGAAGCCGAAATGTTGAGAACCCGGGTAGCTGAGTACCGGCAGAAAATCGAACAACTGGAGGCTCAAATTTCAGCCGACGAACAAGCGCTATCGGCTTCTGAGTCGGCCATTGCCGAAGAAAAAGAGCGTATCACCACACGTAAGGCTGAATTTGAACGCACGCATTCCACAATTCTCGATGCCATCGATCAAGACATTGAACACATCCAAATGTATTTATAACCTCTTTCCACCATCTTCTCCAACTGATAACCAATTGCCATGGCCGCACCCATCCACCCTGAATTGAAACAAAAGTCTTTCTGGAAGCGCCCCGAGGGGGTCACCGGACTACTCTTCCTCATCGGCATCATTGCTGGCGGGGGATATTTACTGGCTACCAATATCAACTGGATCATCGGGCTGGTCAGCAACACCATCACCCTCGTGGCCCTGTTGGCAGTGCTTGCCGCCATCATTTACGTCATCCTTGACCCGCGCGCACGCACCCTTATATGGTACATGTACAAAAGCATCATGCGCAAAATTACAGGGGTATTCGTCACCCTTGACCCCATTGGCATTCTCAAAAATTATGTCGAAGACCTTGAAGACAAGCTTCGCAAAATGAGCAAGCAAATCGGCGCCATCCGCGGCCAGATGCGCAAGCTGAAAATGATCATAGAGGAGAATGTGTCAGAAATTTCCAAGAATATGAAAATGGCCAGTCAGGCCAAAGCTCAGGGGAAAGACCAGCAAATGGTGCTGGCCTCCCGAAAGGCGGCCCGGCTAACTGACAGCAATGAAAAATATCAGGCACTCCTCAACAAGATGGAGATTATGTACCGAATCCTAACGCGGATGTACCAGAATTCAGAAATCCTTCTGGAAGATACGCGTGATCAGGTCAATGTTAAGGAGCAGGAGCGCAAGACCATCCGCGCTTCTCACTCGGCAATGAAATCAGCTATGAGCATCATCTCCGGAGACCCCGATAAGCGGGCTATGTTTGATGCAGCCATGGAAGCCATCACTGAGGATGTGGCCAACAAGGTGGGAGAAATGGAGCGGTTCATGGAACTCTCTGCCAACTTTATGGATTCTGTCGACCTGCAAAATGGCATCTTTGAAGAGGAGGGCCTCAAAATGCTTGAGGAATGGGAGAAAAAAAGCACCCTGATGCTCCTTGGAGACGGCAACCACAAGGGCGGCATCCTGGATCTTCAGGACGATGTGCCCGTTCGGGAAAAGAAGCCTCAGAAACGCAAGCAGGACGATAATCCGTATGGTGAAATCTTCGATTAACTGCCCTGTATGTCGCTATTCTCCTTCCACATATCGCGGGCAAGCCCTATGAGGAAAGCATAAATCAGAGCCGTTTCCCGAAGTTGCTCAAAACGGCCAGACTTTCCGCCGTGTCCTGCCTCCATATCAGTGTGGAGGAGCAAAAGATTCTTATCGGTTTTTAGCTCCCTTAGTCTGGCCACCCACTTGGCAGGCTCCCAGTATTGGACTTGCGAATCATGGAGTCCCGTGGTGACCAGCAAGTTAGGATATGCCTCAGACCTGACATTGTCGTAGGGCGAATACGATTTCATGTAGGTGTAGTACTCCGGGTCGGCCGGATTGCCCCATTCATCGTATTCGAAGGTGGTCAGGGGGATGGTATCATCGAGCATGGTTGTCAGGACGTCTACAAAGGGTACAGCGGCAACAATGCCCTTCCATAAGTCAGGTCTCAGGTTCATCACCGCTCCCATAAGCAGTCCTCCGGCGCTTCCTCCGAAAGCAAAAAGACGCTCAGGATTGCCATATCCAAGTTCGAGCAAGGTCGTTGCGCAAGCAATGAAATCAGTAAAAGTATTCATCTTGGACTTGAGCTTGCCGGATTCATACCACCGACGGCCCAGTTCCTGGCCTCCACGAATGTGGGCAATGGCAAAGACGAAACCCCTGTCCAGCAGGCTCAGTCGGGTAGAACTGAACCATGGGTCCATGCTAAGGCCATATGACCCATAGCCATATAACAACAAGGGGGCAGTGCCATCAATCCGGACCTGATCCGGCCGCCAAACCACTGACACAGGAATCCGCTCTCCGTCTTGCGCCACAGCATAAACGCGCCGCGAGTCATAGTCTTCCTTGCGAAATCCGCCGAGGACTTCCTGCTCTTTTCGGAGTTCGAGGCGTTTATGGTCCAGATGCCAATCAAATACCGAGACTGGCGAGGTAAGGGACTGATACCCGATGCGCAGGAACCCTGAAGATTGCTCGCGATTGGTACCTGGCCAGGCCAGATGGACCTCTTCCGGAAATTCAATCCGGTAATCTTCTGCCCCATCCCAGGTGCGCACCCTCAAATCCGAAATGCCTTCACTGCGTTCATGCAGCACAAGGGCCTTGTCCAGTAAAACCATCCCCTCCAGCAATACCTCCGGGCGATGGCCCACTACCTCAGTCCATGAATCACGCCCTGTCGATTGAAGCCCGGTTCGCATCAGGCGAAAATTTTCAGCCTGCCAGTTTGTCCGGATGTACCAGTAATCCCCGATATGATCAATCTCATACTCATGCTTCCCGGGATAATCGCGGGGCTCGAAAATTCGGAACGTACCCTCAGGATTGGCGGCCTCTAAAACCCGGCATTCGCTGGCCAGCGTAGATTCTGAGCAGATAACCAGATAGCGGCGTGATGAGGTGAGGGTGATGGTTGTGTAGTACGTCTCATCATGCTCCACATACACCTCAGTATCTGTGGCAGGATCAGTGCCCATAATATGGCGGAAAATTTTGCAGGCCCGCAGGGTTTCAGGGTCACGATAGGTATAGAAAACCGAAGATCCGTCAGCGGCCCACACAGCACTACCAGTGGTATCTGGGATTGTGTCGGGCAGGATTTCGCCAGTCTGTAAATCTTTGAATTTCAATTCAAAACGTCTCCTGCCAACGATATCCTCACCCCACCCCATGTGGGTGTTCGAGGGGCTGATGGACCAGCCGCCGAGTTGATAGAAGGGGTGCGGTTCGGCCCGGGAGCTGACATCCATCAGCACTTCTTCCCCTTTCTCATCATCCTCAATTTTTTGGCGGGCAAGGATGGGAAATTCTTTGCCAGTGAGATAGAACTGTCGGTACAGATACCCATTGTCGGCAAATGGCACAGTGGAATCATCCTGCCTGATGCGCCCGGTCATTTCTTCCAACAATTCCTTACGCAGCCCGGCGATAGGTGCCAATACAGCTTCAGTGTAGGCATTCTCGGCATTCAGCCAGTCGATGACCTGCTGGTTCTCTCGCTCGCGCAGCCAATAGTACGGATCATCACGATGATCACCATGCGCTGTATGAACGTGTGGTTTTTTTTCAGCCACCGGAGGTGTGAGGCGATTGGGTGCAGACATGGGAAGATGATTGAGTGTGCAGTTCAGGAAGTGACCCTGCTGGTGATCGGCCGAAATTACTAAATTTGCGAACATTTCACGGGACAGGGTCATTTCCTGTTCACAGTATCCCGTATGCACGACCGGCGTCGGGAATCCATCTCTTGCCGAATATGAGCCACGCAAAAAAACAAAGCCTTCTGCAAGCCGTCCTCTGGGTGGGGATTGTCATCGCCGTGAATATGCTCGCCCATCAGGTGTACACATTTTTTGACCTGACAGAAGAAAAGCGCTATACCCTCACAAATCCGACACGGGAGTTGCTGAGTGGGCTCGAGAATCCGGTGACCGTAGAGGTACTCCTTGATGGCGATTTCCCGGCCGGCTTTAAGCGTCTCCAGAATGCGGTCCGCGAAATTCTCACCGACTTCAGTGCGGAGAGTTCCGAATTTGAGTTTTTGTTTACTGACCCTTCTGAAGGCAGCGCTGAGCAGATCAATGAAACCCGTCGGATTTTATCGGAGCAAGGCATCACCCCCGTCAATCTGCGCTTGCCTGGAAGCGGCGAAATGGTGGAAAAGCTCATCTATCCGTATGCAATTTTCCGGTTTGCCGACCGGATGATTGCCGTAAATATATTGGAGAATGAACGCCTGGGCGCTTCACCGGAGTTGGTCCTCAACAGTTCCATCAGCCTGCTGGAATACAAATTTGCCAATGCCATCCAAAAGCTGCTCCTCCCCCCACTCAATCGGCCACTGATCGGACTGACCACTGGTCGGGGAGAGTTGCCGGAGGCTGTGACGCAGGACTTTGAAAAATCGCTGTCCCCGTTTTACAATTCCCTGCGGGTTGATCTGGATATGGTTATTCGCTTGCCGGTTGATACCATACCACTTCTCATCGTGGCAAAACCACAGGCTCCATTTTCCGATAAGGTCAAATTTGTACTTGACCAGTATGTCATGAACGGCGGAAAGATTATCTGGCTGATTGACAAGCTGGATGTCTCACTTGACAGCCTCGCCAGATCAGGAGAATACATACCGGTGGAGCGCGATTTGAATCTTGACGATTTGCTGTTCAGATATGGCGTCAGGATTCAGCCCAACATGGTTCTGGATCTTGAATGCTCACCGATACCGCAGAGAGTGGGCACGGTGGGCGACAGACCGCAAATCGATTTGTTCCCCTGGTACTACCATCCCATTGTGTCCCCCACAACCGGCCATCCGGTTGCCAAGGGACTGGATCGGATTAACCTGTTCTTCCCAAGCCGTATAGACACAGTAAAAGCCCCCGGTGATGTCCGGTCGACTGTCTTGCTGAGCTCTTCGGCTTACAGCCGCGAGCAGTTTGTAGGCTCGCGCCTCAACTTTGAAATTTTGCGCTACGAGCCGGATGCGTCTCAGTTTAACAGAGGCCGTCAAGCTTTGGCTGTGTTGCTGGAGGGCGAGTTCGAGTCATTATATAAAAACCGAGTCCCCCCGGAAATGATGGATGGGATGAAGAGGGTCAACATCGAATTTCTCGAGCGGAGCGTTCCCACACAAATGATGGTGGTGGCTGATGGAGACATCATCCGCAATCTCAGAGACCCCCGCAGTGGTGCCAGTCTGCCGCTCGGATACAATCGCTACGACCGCTACACCTATGCCAACAAGGATTTCCTGCTCAATGCGGTGGAGTATATGCTCGATGACCTCGGGGTCTTTGAAGCTCGCGCCAAGGAGGTCAAGCTCAGGCTACTCGATACAGTCAGAGCACGTGAAGAGGCCACTTTCTGGCGATTGGTCAATATCGCCTTGCCCGTGGCCCTTTTGGCCATTTTCGGATTTCTATGGCAATGGCGGAGGCGCTCAATCTATGGCAAACCCGGCCTTTCATAATCATTCACCATTCAAACCCAACCGTCCATGAACCGCAACACGCTCGTCCTTTTCCTGTTGCTGCTCCTTTCTGGAGGTCTCGTTTGGTGGCTCTCATCAGACGGAGAGTCCACCTCACGCGACTGGGGACCAAAGAGCAACCTGGATTTTGCAGTAGACAATATCGAGGATGTCCGCAAGGTATATATCATTGACCGGTCGGGCAATGCGCCTATTGCACTTGAAAAAGAGGAAGGTGGAGAATGGGTTCTGAACGGGTCCTACATGCCCCGGCGCAGCGCGGTGGATCTCATTATGGATATGGTTGCCAACATCCAGGTGCGCAACAGACCAACCGATGAGTCCATGCCCCATATCATCGAATCTCTGTCGACCGATGGAATCACCATCGAGATTTACGGGGATCAGGACCGTCTGCTTCGCAAATATGTGGTGGGTGGTGTCACAAAAGACAATGATGCGAATTTTGTGATTATGGATGGCAGCAATGAGCCATTTGTGTGCAACCTCAGGCATTTTGTGGGCAACATCCGCGGCCGACTGGAAAAGCCCTCATTTGAAGACTGGCGGGATCTGGCCGTATTTGACTACGAACCTGACCGCATTGCTGAAGTCAGTATCGAATATCCAAAACAACGCGACAAGTCCTTTGTGCTGAGGCGCGAGGGGAAGGCCTCCTTTACCGTCGCTCCATACTACGACCTGACCTTTCAGCCCGAGGTCAGCGCCACCAACCAAAGCCTTGCAGAAGCGTGGCTTGAATACTTTGACCGCATCCCCGGAGAGGCATTTCTCAACGATTTCGTGCACCGGGAGCGCATACAAAGCATGGTGCCATTCGCGGTCGTTACTGTCGTAACCCGCGATGGCGATACACGGGAGGCACGCTTCTATCCAACCATGGAATACGACCCGGTAGAGGACCAGTTTTATCACCACCAGACCGAGGCCTTTTACCGGTACTGGGTTTCGCTTGACTCCGGAGATTTCATGCTTGTGCAGATGCCACAGGTCAAAGAGATTTTCAGGGGGTATGGCAATTTTGTCAAAAATTGACGAAATTTCGGGTATTCCTCAACCCCGGCACTCCTGTGCCAGCCAACCCGGAGCCAAATGAACACACTGATTTCAGCTTCAGCCCTCACGTGCTGTGCACTTTTCTTATGCCTGTTTCCACCCGACACTGACGACTGGGGGTTTTTCGGCCACCGCCTCATCAACAAAAAGGCGGTGTTTACCCTTCCGCGGGATATGATTCCCTTTTTTAAGCACCATATCGACTACCTCTCCGCTCACGCTGTAGATCCGGACAAAAGGAGGTATGCCACACGGCATGAAGCTGTGCGTCATTACATTGACCTTGACCAATGGGGTGAGTATCCTTTCGAGCATGTCCCCCGGAACCGCACTGATGCCTTAGCACGGCACACCATGGTCCAGCTTATCAATGGCGCTGACACCATCGC
>CAZMSQ010000040.1:0-18772 GCA_964569025.1 uncultured Saprospiraceae bacterium
ATCTTTTGCATCATCGGGGTTCAGGCTTCGGTCGATTCGCTGGAGGCAGATATCCGGGAGAGTTTTGAAAAACTGGGAGAAGACGTCATTTATGTCTCCCGTTTTTATTGGGGGGAAGATCCATCCCAAAACTGGTGGAAATACAGACGGCGCCCGGAGCCATCTCCCGATGACTACAAGGCCATCAAGGTACGCTCTGACCTCGCTGAACAAGCAGCATTCTGGTATTTTATGGGGGCGCGTCCCATCCGCTATCGCTCCAGCAGTGTGGACAGGGCATTTTTGGTCGGGATGACCTATGAATACGGCGAGCTCTTTCAAATCGGGCTCGCCAAAGGGCGCTATTTCTCTCAGGCTGAATACTCCCGGGGCGTGCCAGTCATTGTTCTCGGACACAAGGTAGCCGAAGGCCTGTTTGGGGGTTTGGATCCGATTGGTCGGGATGTGAAGGTCTGGGGGAAGAAGTTTGAGGTGATTGGTGTCCTTGAGGAGTCAGGAGAAGACCTGATCTCCATTATGAATTACGATGAAGTTGGCTTTATTGCTTATCCGATGGCGACCCAACTCTCCAATTTCAACAAATACACTTCATTTGGCGGCGGAGTCGCTGCGAAAGCGGTCAGCCGCGAAACCATGGATGATCTCAAGGATGAGATGACAGGAATTTTGCGAGCAGAACGTAAACTCAGGCCCCGTGAAGAGGATAATTTTTCTCTGAATACCTTGTCCATTCTCGCCAATGTCCTCGATGGTTTTTTCGGTGTGCTCAACACACTCGGGCTGGTGATTGGCATCTTTGCCATCTTCGTGGGAGCGTTTAGCGTGGCCAATATCATGTTCGTCTCTGTAAAGGAGCGGACGAATATCATCGGAATCAAAAAAGCGCTTGGCGCCAAAAATTACATGGTGCTGCTGGAATTTCTCATCGAGGCAATCATTCTTTGCCTGATTGGAGGAATAGTCGGCCTCGTACTGGTATCAGGCATACTGGCATTGGTCACGCAGTCCATAGATTTCACCATACAGGTCGGACCTGCAAATATCATCAGTGGCCTTGTCTGGTCAATCGGAATTGGCATCGTGGCGGGATTCATTCCGGCTTTGCAAGCTTCTCGGATGAATCCGGTGGATGCGATCCGCAGCAAATAAGTGCTGTCAGTCCTGACTTGGCAAGACACCCGTATACGTCCACGGAGTAATGCGATGTAACTCCTCCCTGACTGCCTTTGAGACCTTCAGTGAGTCTATAAATACCCTGATGGCCTCGCGGTCTATGGCAGTACGACCTCTGGTCAGGGCCTTGAGTGCTTCATAGGGTTCAGGGTATCCTTCCCGCCTCAGTATAGTCTGAATGGCCTCTGCCACCACACTCCAGTTGGCTTCCAGGTCAGCCCGAATCTTTTCTTCATTGAGAATGACTTTCTGAAGGCCTTTCTGGATAGAGGTCATTGCAATCAATGTATGGGCAAAAGGCACGCCGATGTTTCGGCTGACGGTGCTGTCTGTCAGATCCCGTTGCAGGCGGGAGACAGGCAATTTTTCTGCAAAGTGGGCATAAAGGGCATTTGCAATGCCGAGGTTTCCTTCTGCATTCTCAAAATCAATCGGATTCACCTTGTGGGGCATGGCCGAAGAACCTACTTCGCCGGGGACTACCTTTTGCCGGAAGTACTCCATAGATATGTATGTCCACATATCACGGCAAAAATCGATGAGAATGGTGTTGATGCGAGCCAGGTTGTGAAACAGGGCCGCCAGATGGTCGTAATTTTCAATTTGGGTTGTCACTTTGGATCGCTTCAATCCAAATCGCTCATTCAGGAGGGTGTCGGCAAAAGTGGGCCAATCAATATCGGGATAGGCCACCGCATGGGCGTTGAAATTTCCGGTGGCGCCGCCAAATTTTGCGGCGAGCGGAATTTTTTGGCAGGACTCAATTTGTTCTCTCAGACGATAGACGAAGACCAGGAGTTCTTTGCCGAGCGTGGTCGGAGAGGCAGGTTGTCCGTGCGTTCTGGCAAGCATCGGTACGTTCATCCACTGCGCGCTGAGCGAATTGAGCGACTGGATCAGGGACTCCATCTGCGGCGTGTAGACTTCTTTGAGCGCAGACTGAATCATGAGCGGCATGGCCGTATTATTGATGTCCTGAGAGGTCAGCCCGAAGTGAATAAATTCTTTCCAGGGCCCGAGACCGATTGCTTCAAATTCTTCTTTCAGGTAATACTCTACAGCCTTGACATCATGGTTGGTCTGCGATTCTATTTCCTTGACGCGCAGTGCTTGATCCTCGTCAAAGGTTTCAAGCAATTCGATGAGTTGTGAGGCTCCCTCAGGAGGGAAATCTTCAAATTGGGGAATCGGGAGGTCGAGGAGGGCCAGAAAATATTCGATTTCTACAACTACGCGGTGGTAAATCAGGCTTTCTTCAGAGAAAAACGGGCTCAACACCCGCGTTTTAGAGGCATATCGGCCGTCGATCGGGGAAATAGCTTTCAGCATGGAGGTTAATGATTTGAGCAGGGAATTACCAGCCTTTCAATGCGGTCCAGGGCTTCCATCGCTTTCTGATGAGTGTTTTGTGTTGTTTGGTGAGAATGCCAGGCGCATAGCTGAGCAATCCAAACTTTCGGAATTCTGCCGATAGCCGCACTTCCGGCCGGCTGATAATCTGTTTCCAGGCCTTGAAGGTTTGCGCAGACCTTCGGATGTCTCCAAAGATAAGAATGGTTTGGTCATGCACAAAGGGAAGGAGGGCCTCATAGGTGGCGAGCAGGTCGGCTCCTGAGCGGTCTGAGTTTGCGAATATAAGGTCGGCGTGAAGGGGTGGATTGCGAGCGGTGAGGGTGTCCGGGATGGTGCCGTGAGTAACTGTAATGGTCCGAAGGCCCATGCGTTTGAAAATGGTGCGGGCCAATTCACAGGTAGCGGCATCGGCATCGATGGTTTCAATCGAGGCTCTGGGGCAGGCGCTGGCGAGGTATGCAGTCGATATGCCTGGTCCGGTGCCCAGTTCAAGAATCCGGGCGGGTTTGTAGTGCAGCGCCATCCGGAAGAGAAGCTGCCCGAGGGCTGATGACAGAGCGTCTTGCCTGATTGAATGTAGGGGCGCAGGGCCCAAGGTCTGTTGTGGGTTGCCAGCTTTGCGGGGGGGCTGCATCAGGGCAGTGTTACCATGATTTAGTACCCGGCGAAGGTCTTCGATGTCGTCAAAGGCGTAATACCGGCGCTGGTCTTCAAGCGTTGCCTCTGCCAGCTGGTACAGAAATGGACTGTGGAGCTGGTACACCGTGACGGCCCGACAGTAATAGGCACATGCAGAATAAATGCGGAAGAGCAGATGAGACACATTGCTTGGTTTATATGCAAAGGTAATGCGTGCTAGTCATTTTCCTGAATTCCGTACCTTTCGCACTTCTCTTTATTTACACACAGAAACTACAGAGATGGATACCAAAGAATTTTTGAAGGAGTTGCCAGGGAAAATCCCTGAAGGAGCTCTCGACGGCAAAAACACCCTTTTTCACTTTAACCTGCAGGACGACGGACAATACACCGTCAAGGTGGAAGATGGCAAGATGACCATAGAAGAAGGGTTGATTGGAGACCCGAAATGTGTGGTTACAGCCTCTGCTGCCACCCTTGGGAAAGTGATATCCGGGAATATGAATCCGATGATGGCGGTAATGTCAGGGAAGTTGAAAATCAGCAACTTGACAGAGATGATGACCTATGCCAAAATCTTCGGTCTGAAAATTTAGGCAGTCCGGAAACTCTTGGCGCAGTTGTTGCATAAAAATTGGCAAAAGGTTCATTAGAGACAACACCTGTGTTCAGTTCGTTTCCATTTTTTGCCCAGCATGACACAATTGATTGCGGTGCAGCCTGCCTGCGAATGGTTGCTCGTCACCATGGACGATTTTTCTCCATGGAGTACCTCCGTGGGCTGACAGCCCAGTATCGTGGAGGTGTGTCCGTGAGCGATCTTGCGGATGCGGCTGGGGCACTCGGTTTTCAGCCACTTGCTGCCGAGCTCACCGGACAGCAGTTGACTCAGGAGGTCCCCTTGCCGGTGATTGTCCCGTGGGGGGAAGATCATTTTGTCGTGGTCTACAAAGCCTCCGGAGGCTACGTTTGGATTGCTGATCCGGCTGCGGGAAAACGACGCATCTCCTTCGCTGAGTTGCAGACTCATTGGTCTGAGCAGACTGATGGGGGTGTTGCCCTAATGATGGAAACTACTCCGGATTTTTTCGAGCATCAGGCTGGTTCTGAAAAACGCCCCGGTGCGTGGCGGCCGATGAAGGGGTATTTTTCGCGTTTTAAAAGCCTGGTCTGGCAACTGGGTGCCGCAGTGGCGCTCTCAGTAGTCCTTCAGCTGGCGTTTCCGTTTATTCTTCAGGCAATTGTCGACTACGGAATAGCACGCGACAACCTCGATTTGATACGAGTGCTTATTCTCGCTCACCTCCTTGTTTTTATCGGACGGCTGTCTGTGGATATTCTCAGAGACTGGCTTGTGCTCCACATTGGCGAACGGGTGAACATCCATGTGATGTCTGACTTTTTGTCTCGCCTCCTGCGGATGCCCATGCAGTTTTTTGAAAGCCGGCAGCGCAGTGACTTGTTTCGCAGGCTCTCAGACAGCGGTCACCTCGAGCAGCTCTTTCGCCGCACATTTATGGTGGCAGCCATCAGTCTTGGACAGATTCTGGTGTTTGCGGTCGTGTTAGCGATATACAGCCCGCTGATTTTGCTCACCTTTCTGGTCGGTGTCGGGGGCTTTACTGTATGGACCATGCTTTGGTGGCAAAAGCGCACCGGGCTTGCCAACCAGATGGATTCCGGGACAGCCGATGCGGGAAGTCAGGTGGAGGAAATCCTTGAAGGAATGAGCGACTTGAGAAATTACGGAGCTGGTCAGGCACTGAGATGGAAATGGGAGCAGTCCCAGACTGGGCTCTTTCAAATGCGTGTACAGGCGCGTCGACTCGAACAATGGCAACATTCGGGAGGAGCAGTCATCGAAGAGGCAACGCTCTTGGCAATCCTCTACCTTGCGTCAACCCAAGTGGTGGCAGGTTCGCTTACCCTCGGGATGCTCCTTGCCATCATGTCAATCATCGGCCAGCTCAGCTCGCCAGTTCGTCAACTCCTTCACTTTATCCAGCAATTCAGAGAGGCCGGAGTGAGAATAGAGAGAATGCGGGAAATTCTCAGGCGTGACCCCGCAGCCGAAGGGGCCAAGGTGGATTTGTTGCCGGAGAATGCCGGGATTTATTTTGAGGATGTCGGGTTTGCCTACGGAAACGGCAGCCGCTCAAAGGTGCTCGACGGAATGCGAGCAGATATTCCCTTTGGAAAGCGGACAGCTATTACCGGCGAAAGTGGGGCCGGCAAGTCTACCTTTCTCAGGTTGCTGGTCAATCACTATGCCCCCACAGCCGGTAGAATTCGGCTGGAAGAAGTCGATCTCAGCACATTGCGCGAAGAGGTGTGGCAGCAGAAATGCGGAATCGTACTTGACGACAGCAGGCTGTTTTCAGATTCGGTTTTCAGGAATATTACCCTCGGCGCTGCTCAAATCGAAGCTGACAGGCTTGCTGAGGCCGTGCAGCTGACACACCTTCAACCGCTCATTGATGGCTTGCCGATGGGGCTGCATACACCCGTCGGGAATGGAGGAGCGGGTTTGAGCAAAGGAGAAATACAGCAAATCCTGCTCGCCCGGCTTGCGTACGCCAGGCCAGATTATGTGTTTCTTGATGAGGCCACAACTGCCCTCGATCCATTTCGAGAAATGATGATTTGGGACGGTTTGTGCGATCATCTGTCCGGCAAAACCATGGTGTTTGCCACCAGGCAGCCCAATGCATTGAAAACAGCAGACCATATATTGGTGCTCCGTGATGGGGTGGTGGTCGAGCAAGGGTCTCACGAGGAGTTGCTCGCCAGTGATGGATTCTATACCTTTATCTACCGCAGCCAGCTTGTCTGAACATCCTGACTCGCCCTTTGATGGTATTGAAATTCTGCAGCGTGCTGTTTCTGTTTGCCTTTCAATCTGAAATACTCGAATATATGGCCGTTGCTTGCAGCATTGCCTATGTGTTGCTTGCAGCCCGGGCAAACATCTGGTGCTGGCCGTTCGGGTTTGTGTCGAGCCTTCTGTATCTTTTTATTTTCGCAAACGTTCGGTTGTTTTCTGATGCCCTCCTGCAGGCTTTCTATGCGGCCATGGCTATTTACGGGTGGTTTAGCTGGCGCCATCCATCTGCCGGGGAAAATCGCTCGATGTCAATCACTCACCTCAGGTGGTCTGGCCATGTCCTGATTGTGGGTGCCGGTATTGCCATCGCATTTCCCCTTGGTGCCTTCTGGGAGCTTTTTGACGCTTCCTTGCCCTACATCGATGCATGTACCACTTCCTTTTCAATTCTTGCGACCGTCATGGTGGCGCGTAAGATTCTCGAAAACTGGCTGTACTGGATTGCCATCGATTTGGCTGGGATGGGTATCTACTGGTATAAGGATCTCTTTCTGACCTCTCTCCTGTTTTTGGCGTACGCTATAATAGCAGTTTATGGGTTTTTCAGCTGGCGGGCACAACTTCGCTCTCTATAATCACGGCCAGTCTGAAGACTCCAGAAGTTCTCGGCACCTCATTATTTATACAAAATCTAAATAAAAAACTCCCCGTTTCAAATCGCTCTGTGCTGAACATCACAAAGTGAAATCATTGTTATCTTTGCAGCAATTTCGAGGAGATTACTGACAAAATTTAATGACTTGAAACAGGTACTGAAATTTTTCCAAGGCTTGCTTTTGACGACCTTTATAAGCCAGCCTCTTTTTGCGCAGGGTGCCGGAGAAGCGGCATCTGACGGATCGCGTTTGGTTTTGGTAGCGATCATCTCGCTTGTCCTTGCCCTGGTGTTTGCAGTTATTGTGGTAACGGCAGACAATCTGATTCGAATCAAAGGGCGGCAGATAGGGTTTGATGAGGAGAAGAATGGCAGCCTGAACTTGTTTCCGTCGCTAACCGATTTGTTTCGAGGATCTCGTCCTGGCTATGCCAAGCAGCATCCCTTTTTCGATCTCAGGAGCGGCCATGACATATTGCTGGAAGGTCAGGTAACAGATTCAGCTGTTCACGATGCGCAGGTGAATACCTTTTCAGTTCAACCAACTGATTTCCATGGTATTGCACCTATTCCAAAGATGCTCGTTGAGACTGGTCAGGAGGTCAAGGCCGGTGATTCCCTGTTTTTTGATAAGTCCAACCCCGACATCATGTTTGCTGCTCCAGTGAGCGGAGAGGTTGTGGCCATCAACCGCGGAGAAAAGCGAGCCATTACTGAAGTGGTCATCCTTGCTGACAAGGACGGCATTTCATATCGGGAATTTCCCTCAATTGATCTTTCCAACACCACTCGTGAGGCTTTGCAAGCCCATCTGATGGGTTCTGGTGTATGGCCGATGATCAGGCAAAGACCCTATCTGGTGCTTGCAGATCCCAATCGGGTGCCACGTGATATCTTTATTTCTACATTCGACACAGCTCCGCTCGCTCCTGATGCGGCTGTGCTGGTGAAAGGTCGAGAGGATGCGTTCCAGAAAGGTCTCGATGCGCTTGCTCTCCTAACCGACGGTCATATTTACCTCGGCCTTGACGGGAGGGGAGAAGAGCCACCATCTCAGGCATATACTGAAGCACAGGGTGTTCGGAAAGTCTGGTTTAAGGGGGCGCACCCTGCAGGAAACGTGGGAGTACAGATACACCATGTGAAGCCCATCAATGGAGGTGAAACGGTCTGGACGCTCGATGTGCAGGCGGTCATCAGCATCGGGCAGTTGCTTCTGGGTAACAGGTTTGATGCCACCAGAATAGTAGCGCTCACAGGTGATGAGTGTACTGAAAATAACTACGTCAGAACTGCGATAGGAGCTAATATCGGTGACCTTGTGCAGGATAGGCTCAATGAAGGTCCGGTAAGGATTATCTCAGGTGATGTCTTGACGGGGACTAAAAAAGAGCTGACGGGTTTTCTGGGATTCTTCGATGATCAGATCACGGCCATTGAAGAAGGAGACTATTACGAAAACTTCGGGTGGTTGGTGCCTACCAAGGCTCGGCCAACCGCTTCTTCCTCTTATTTCAGTTCCATATTCGGAGATTTCCGCTATCATGCCGATACCAATACGCACGGTGAAAAACGCGCCTTTGTTGTGACGGGAAAATATGAGGATGTCCTGCCGATGGATGTGTATCCGCAGCAGTTGCTGAAGGCAATTTTGGTGAGAGATTTGGAACAAATGGAGGGCCTTGGCATTTACGAATTAGTAGAAGAGGATGTGGCGCTTTGCGAATTTGTGTGCACATCTAAACAGCCCATTCAGGAGATTCTCAGAGAAGGGCTGGAGGAGATGCGGGCACAGGGTTGACACGTCACTGATTCTTGAAAACGCGCTGCCGCTGAGGCAAATACCACACACTCAACAACTGGAAAATCTGGTCTGATATGTCTTTACTTGAAAGAGTTAAAAAATTAGAGCCGAAAAAGGGAACGCTCGCTCACACTGTGTTCGATGGGTTCTTTACGTTTCTCTACACCCCAAATATGGTAACGGCCTCCAAAGGGGTGCAAATCAGGGACCGTATTGACCTGAAGCGCACCATGGTGATTGTGGTGGTCGCCCTTCAGTTGTGCTACCTGTTCGGCACTTTCAACATCGGGCATCAGCACTTTGCTGCCCAGGGGCTGTATACAGGATATCTTGAAGGCCTCCATCTGAAGCTGGTCTACGGGCTTGTCAAAATCCTTCCCATCTTTGTGGTTACCCATGTTGTGGGTCTGGGCATCGAGTTTTATTATGCCTACAAAAAAGGCCACGCCATTGAGGAAGGCTTTCTGGTTTCCGGGGCACTGATTCCCCTGATTATGCCTCCAGATATTCCGCTTTGGATTCTCGGCATCGCAGTGGCCTTCGCTGTTATCGTTGGGAAAGAAGCATTTGGCGGCACGGGGATGAACATTCTCAACATCGCCCTGCTGGCACGCGTGTTCATTTTCTTCGCCTATCCAACAGAAATCTCAGGCGACAATGTCTGGATTGCCGGTCTTGTGCAGGAAGGCGGTGTGTATGCCGCCCAGACCTATGGGTGGATATTCGGGGTATTCGACGGACTGTTTTCGTCTATCGGCTGGGCACAGTTTGGGCCGGGGGGAAATGCCTTTGTCGACGGATTCACTGGCGCGACTCCTCTTGCTCTGGCTGCAAAAGGGGGGTGGACTGCAGTGACTGAAGTCTACTCCGCGAATCAAATTCTATGGGGGGCCATTCCCGGCTCAATCGGAGAGACCAGTAAGCCGCTTATTCTCGCGGGGATTGCCCTGCTGATTTTGTCTGGCATAGCCAGCTGGCGAATCATGCTCAGTTTTGCACTGGGCGCAGCCCTGACTGCACTTCTGATGAATCTTCTGACCAATGGAACGGTCGGTTACGACTTCCTGCAAGTGCCCTGGTATTTCCAGTTTTATATGGGAAGCCTGCTCTTCGCTTTAGCTTTCATGGCAACAGATCCGGTGACCGCTTCCGGGACAAATACCGGTAAGTGGATTTACGGATTTTTCATCGGCTCAATAGGTATGATTGTCAGAGTTATGAATCCTGCGTATCCCGAAGGGTGGATGCTCGCCATTTTATTTATGAATGTGTTTGCCCCGCTTATCGATTATTATGTCCTCAAGGCCAATATGAATCGCCGGGCCAAGCGCGCTCAGGTTCAGACAGTAAATGCCTGATTGTATTCTTTAAACTGACTCCAACATGAGTAACTCCTATATCATTCGCTTTGTCCTTATCCTCTGCTTTGTGGCAGCTCTCGCATTGTCAGGGATGTATTCTTTACTCAAGGATACGCACGACAGAAACGAAGCCCTTTTTAACAAAAGAGCCATTTTGAAGGCTGTTGAAAACTATCTCGACAAGCCGGTTGATGCCATGACAGACCCAGAAGTGCAGGATCTCTTTGATACAAAAATGGCACAGAAAGTCATCGACATGTCCGGAAAAGTCATCGAAGGCGTCAGTGCAGAGTCTGTCGACATGGGTAAGGAACGCAAAAAGCCAGCTGACCAGCGTCGTCTGCCACTATACGTGTACAACAGCAATGACGATGGCAATCTCTACATCGTCTCTGTCCGTGGAAATGGATTGTGGGATGAAATTTGGGGGAATCTGGCGCTCAAGAGCGATTTCAACACCATTGCCGGAGCTACCTTTGACCACAAAGCTGAAACGCCGGGATTAGGTGCAGAAATCAAGGACAACCCCGCCTTTCCGCGCCAGTTTATTGGGAAAGAACTCTTTGACCAAGCAGGTGATTTCGTTTCTGTGGAAGTTGTCAAGGTCGGAGGCTCCGGGTCAGAACACAAAGTTGACGGAATCTCAGGAGCGACTATTACCGGGAATGGAGTCAGTGAAATGCTGGATCGCGGTATTTCGTGGTACCTCCCATACTTTGAAACGCTGAAACAATCAGATGCCGGAATGGGTATGGTTCAATAATGGATTGAAAATCTCCCGTTAGGTCACAAAACGCTACAGAACGAATAAAGCTCTCATAATTATGGCAGAAAGTGCACAGGTTCAGGAACAAATGGCTCCCGCCATTCAGGAAAAAGCCCCTCTCTTTGGAAAGGAGGAGAAAAAGCTGATTTCCGATCCGCTGAATGACAATAACCCCATTACCGTGCAGGTACTCGGTATCTGTTCGGCCCTTGCCGTCACAACGCTTGTCACCAAAGCCTTTGTGATGTCAGTTGCGGTTATTTTCGTGTTGGCATTCTCCAATTTATTCACCTCCATGATGCGCAATCAGATTCCGAAGCAGGTGCGAATGATTGTGCAGCTGGTGATTATTGCGACGCTCGTGACGGTTGTGGAATTAACACTGAAAGCGGTGAATTACAATATTTACAAGGAGCTCTCAGTCTTCATTGGCTTGATCATCACCAATTGCATCATCATGGGGCGCCTCGAAGCCTATGCAATGGCGAATAAGCCATGGCGATCTTTTCTCGATGGGATTGGAAACGGGCTCGGCTATGGAGCGATTCTGATCATTGTTGCGGTCCTTCGGGAGATTTTCGGAAAAGGGACTCTTTTCGCAGGCAGCGGGATTCAGATCAATATCATCGGACCGAGTACCGAGCAGATCTCTTATCTCATTGATACAAGTTCTGGGTTTTTCTCTTGGTATATGCCCAACAACCTAATGGTCCTTCCCGCTTCGGCCATGTTCGTGATTGGTATTCTGATCTGGATACAGCGTTCCTGGAACAGCAAGTTGGTAGACATCAGTTGATGTAACGGTCTTGTCGCCATTCATTCTTTCGTGTAAAATATTTCCAGTATGGAATTGGTCAATATCTTTATCAAGGCTGCCTTCATAGAAAATATGGTTTTAGCCTATTTCCTTGGCATGTGCTCATACCTCGCGGTTTCAAAATCCGTGAATACAGCTTTTGGACTCGGTCTGGCAGTCATCTTTGTGTTGGGCATCACCATGCCCATCAATTGGCTCATTAATGAGTATTTGCTCAGTGAAAATGGTCTGTTGGGAGTTGATCTGACATTCCTGCGGTTCATTCTCTTTATCGCGGTCATTGCCTCAATGGTCCAGCTTGTTGAAATGGTGATTGAGAAAGTTTCTCCCGGACTGTACACGTCTCTTGGAATCTTTCTGCCACTGATTACAGTAAACTGCGCCATTCTCGGTGGCTCCCTGTTTATGGTCTCTCGCGAGTACAACTTTGGAGAGTCTGTTGCCTTTGGCCTTGGAGGGGGATTCGGATGGTTTTTGGCCATTATTGCCATTGCGGCCATCCGGGAGAAAATCAGATATTCTCATGTCCCAGGGCCACTGCGTGGCCTCGGTATGGCTTTCATTCTGACTGGCCTGATGGGTGTGGCGTTCATGAGCCTGATGGGTATTGATCCGTCACAGTATCTTGGCAACCAATAATCTGCATTAACCTTTCACACGAAAATATACCTCGCTTATGATTATTCTGGCAGGGTTCAATCTCACACTTGTCATCGCAGCAATTGCTGTTTTCTCCCTCGTTATTCTGGCACTGTCTTTCATGCTGATTTATGCCAAGAAGAAACTTGTTCCTCAAGGAGATGTCAGGATTGTTGTCAATGGAGATGATGACAACCCAATTGTTGTTTCACCCGGTTCATCGTTGCTTTCCGCATTGTCTGACAGCAACATCTTCCTTCCATCTGCATGCGGAGGTGGAGGGACGTGCGCCATGTGTGAATGTCACATTGATGAGGGCGGAGGGGATGTGCTTCCGACCGAGTTGAATCACCTGACCCGAAAAGACGTGGCTGAGCACAAGCGGCTTGCCTGTCAGGTGAAGGTGCGGTCTGATATGCGCATTCGGATACCTGAAGAAATTTTTGGCATTAAAAAATGGGAATGCGAAGTCGTGTCGAATTACAACGTCGCTTCGTTCATCAAAGAATTTGTTGTTCGTCTTCCCGAAGGAGAAACCATGGACTTTCAGTCAGGTGGATATATCCAGATTGATGTGCCGAAAATTACGGTCGACTTCAAGGAGATGGATATTGCCGCACACCCGGAGCATCATGATGATCCAGACAAGTTTCGCAGTGAGTGGGATAAGTTTAAGCTTTGGGATCTCGAGATGGTCAATGATGAAGAGCAGTTCAGGGCCTACTCCATGGCCAATCACCCGGCTGAGGGGAATATCATTATGCTGAACATCCGGATTGCGACTCCGCCATGGGATCGCAAAAACAATAATTGGATGCCTGTGAATCCAGGGGTGTGCTCATCTTATGTATTCGGTGCAAAGCCCGGAGACAAAGTGACCATCTCCGGTCCTTATGGTGAATTTTTCATCAAGCCCACCAAAAAGGAAATGGTGTATATTGGTGGTGGGGCCGGGATGGCTCCCCTTCGCTCGCACCTGTTTCATTTGTTTCATACAATGAAGACCCGCGATCGCAAAGTGTCTTATTGGTATGGAGGACGAACCCGCCGTGAGCTGTTCTACGTTGATCAGTTTCGGGCAATTGAAAAAGAGTTCGATAACTTCAATTTCTATGTCGCTCTCGATAACCCGCTCCCGGAAGATAACTGGCAGGTGAAAGAGAATATTGACAGCCCCGGAGATGGATTTGTCGGTTTTATCATGCCGGTTCTCTTTGAGCAATATCTGAAAAGTCACCCTGAGCCTGAAGAAGTCGAGTATTACTTCTGCGGGCCTCCACTCATGAATGCATCGGTCATCAAAGCGCTTGATGAGTTGGGTGTTCCTGAAGAAAACATTTCCTTCGACGATTTCGGAGGATAACTTATGTAACTTAATTTTTTTCAGAATGCCCGTAGCCGTTCACGGCACGGGCATTCTTCACCTTACCTCAATCGGATAGACGATGAATGTTGACAACTGGACGCTGGTATTGGTCACCAATGAGATGAATGCCAAACTTGCAGAAGATTTGTTGAAGCAAAACGGCATCACCAGTCATATTGCAACCCACGAGGACTCTGCTTTTCCATCAGTGGGTGACTCTCGGCTCTTTACCTTGCCGGAGGATGCAGAAAAGGCAACGGAGCTCCTTCAGGCCAACGGCTTCAAGGAGTAACCGGGCTCTGGCAGTTCTGTACCAGCCATGGCTAGCAATTCTTTCGGCCGCCATTTTCGGCTTACGACCTTTGGGGAGTCTCATGGACCCGCGATTGGATGCATTCTTGATGGGTGCCCGGCTGGTTTTTCTATTGACCTGGAAGCCATTCAGCAAGCGCTCGACCGTCGAAAACCGGGGCAGTCGGCGATAACGTCACGACGAAAGGAGAGTGACCGGGTTGAAGTACTTTCTGGTTTGTTGGATGGCACCACCACGGGCACTCCCATTGCCCTCATGATTCGAAACATCGATGCTCGCTCAGCTGATTACAGCCATATTGCTGATGTTTATCGGCCCTCCCATGCTGACTTCACCTGGGATTCAAAGTTTGGAATCCGGGACCACCGCGGTGGCGGTCGGTCGTCGGCCCGAGAAACTGCAATGTGGGTGGCGGCCGGAGCTATCGGGCGGCAGATTCTTTCCTCTCAGGGTGTTCGGATTACTGCCTACGTCAACCGGGTCGGAACGTGTACCATTCCTGAGGGCCAGGAAGTGACGCTCGACTCCGGATTGATTGATTCCAATCCGGTGCGGTGCCCTGATGCGGAAATAGCCGGTGAAATGGAGGCCCTGATTCGGCAGGTTCGCAAGGAAGGGGACACCGTGGGCGGTGAAGTGACGTGTGTCATCAGCGGTTGTCCGGCTGGCTGGGGGGCGCCGGTGTTTCAGAAACTACACGCAGACTTGGGGCATGCAATGCTCAGCATCAATGCCTGTAAGGGGTTTGAGTATGGATCAGGCTTTTCGGGAGCCAGGATGAGGGGTTCACAACACAATGATGTGTTCATCAAAGAGGGGGAGGAAATTCGGACCCGTACCAATTATTCAGGAGGCATTCAGGGGGGCATCACAAACGGGATGGATATTGTGTGTCGTGTTGCATTCAAACCTGTGGCTACCCTGATACAGGATCAGCAGACAGTCAACGAAGAGGGTAAAGAGTTGACAATGAGCGGGAAAGGGCGGCATGATCCGTGTGTGGTGCCGCGTGCAGTACCTATTGTGGAAGCAATGGCGGCTCTGGTGCTGACTGACCATTATTTGCTTCAGCGTCTGGCTCGTGTAGGTTGAAGAATTTTGTGCGCAAAGAATTTGAAAAACCAAAATGAAAGACTTACATTTGAGCCGTGGCAAGAACGAATTGCCATTGAATCTTTTGGATTTCTTTCCCCATCGAAATAAGATGGGTAGTCAACATTTATAATCCTGTGGTAGGAGGGCCGGCAGAGATGTCGGCCCCAGAAAAAAAGTGGCTGTCCTTTTACAAGGCAGCCTCTTTCATTTTAACCCCACCTGGTTCTGCCTCAATTGGTTCTCAACCTGAAGTCTTGCTATTGCCGCTAAAGGCTGCTCCCTCCTCAACGGAAAAAAAACGCGCTTGTATATTACCGGTAATCCGGGCTGATGGGAAGAGATGCAGATGTTCTTCGGCGAGGACATCTCCTTCTATGTGCCCTTTGACGATGATATGCTTCGCCTTTGCATTTCCGAGAATTTTCCCTTTTGCCCCAACTACCAGTTTAGAGCCGCAGGACAAATCTCCGTCAACGGTCCCGTCCAGGCGAATGGACTCGACGGAAGAAAATTGTCCCTGAATGGATGTACCAGCAGCGATGATGCAGGCATTCGACTGGCTGGAATCTGCGGTGAGATCCGCCAGACGGGCAGAGGCACCTTTTGATGATTGGCGGGTGGGTGGTGTGGCCATTAAGGATGAATTTCAGTGTGGAGTGATGGTGTTTGTGGTGGTAAAATACTTACTTTTTTCTATTTGGGGAGGGGTTCTCGCAGAGGCGCTAAGGGCAGAGACGCTAAGGGGGGAGGGGTTCTCGCGGAGGCGCAGAGGGCAAGAGACGCGAAGGGGGACGGGGTGCTTAAGGTTTGGTGTTATTTTCGAAGCAGTTTGAATAGGTGGTATTGGCTTGAGGCAAATTGTATATTTGTGGGATGTCAGTATGTATTTTAGCTATTGAATCGTCTTGTGACGACACGGCGGCGGCTGTTGTTCGGGATGGTTGGGTGCTTTCGAATGTAGTGGCTTCGCAGGATGTCCACCGGCAGTACGGTGGGGTTGTTCCGGAGGTTGCTTCTCGTGCTCATCAGGAGCACATTGTGCCGGTTGTTGAGCAGGCGCTGAAGGAGGCTGGGACTGACAGGCACGAATTGGACGCGATAGCTTTTACTCGGGGGCCGGGTTTGATGGGGTCGCTCATTGTCGGGGTTTCCTTTGCAAAGGGGTTGGCGCTTTCTCTTGGGCTGCCGCTCATTGAGGTGCACCATATGCAGGCCCATGTGATTGCGCATTTCGCTGAAGAGCCGTATCCGAACCTGCCGTTTCTTTGTCTGACGGTCTCAGGTGGTCACACCCAGATTGTGCGGGTCAATGGGCCGTTGGAGATGGAGGTGCTTGGGCAGACGCTGGATGATGCCGCTGGAGAGGCTTTCGATAAAAGTGGGAAAATGTTGGGTCTCGACTATCCGGCTGGTCCGCAGATTGATCGGCTGGCTCGTCAGGGTGCTCCTCGGTTTGCCTTTCCGGAGCCCCGTGTGGATGGGCTTGACTTCAGTTTCAGTGGGCTGAAGACCTCGATTCTGTATTTCCTCAATGCAAGGAAAAAAGAAAATCCGGATTTTATCCGCGACAATCTGGCGGATCTGTGCGCCTCAATTCAGGAACGAATCGTATCTATTCTCATTAACAAACTTGAGCAGGCGGCACTTGAGACCGGGATTACTGAACTTGCTATTTCCGGCGGTGTGAGCGCCAACAGTTCGTTGCGGATGTTATTAGGAAGCCTCGGAGAGACCCACGGTTGGAAGGTTCATGTGCCCCCGTTCGAATTGTGCACCGACAATGCCGGCATGATTGGCGTGGCAGCGCATTTCCTGTATCTGGAAGGCCGTTTGAGTGCCCACACGGTGGCACCGGACCCCAGATTGCCTTGGTGATGAATCTGGGAATGCAATGAGAAAAAAACTACCTTCGTGACTGGCGAAAGGAAAAAATTTACGAAAATTTTGAATATAAAATTATGAAAGTATCGGTTTGGGGCACACTTGCCCTCATTTTTGTGGCTGTGTTCGGTTTGTTTTTGTCATCATGTGACAAGGATGATGAAATGACGCGCGAAGAAACAATTGAAGCTGCACTCGCAGAGTTTGTGGCTGACCTTCAATCGAATCCTCCTGACTCTTCAGATATTTCAGAGCGAGTCAAAATGTATCTTGAGAATCGTCCGGATTATTTCTTTGGCTCGACTGTCACGCTACTGAATGATGCTGGCAAGGCCATTGCCAGCCCGTATTGGTACCGGGAGAATGGAGGAGTCGCGTATGCAGATCTCATGGATGCAGCGTATGAAATTGATACGCAAGACTGGCTTCGTCAGCCGATTGACCAAGGGGTGGCGATTTGGACCGATCCTTATTTTGACGAAGGGGGAGGAAACATCTGGATGCGGACCCGCTCTGTGCCGGTCTTTATTGATGGAGCAATCAAGGCTGTTGCGACCACTGATATGGCGCAGGAGTAGGGTTTCGTTTCTCACAACGAGGAGGATAAATGGAATTGGGAGTAAGGAGATGAAATTCATTTCACACGCCAAATTATGGTTTCGGGCCCGCCAATACCAGCGGAAGCACGATCAGGGGGGCATTGCCTTTCTGCAATCTGTGGTAAAGCCCGGCGATTGCGTCTGTGACATTGGGGCCCATAAGGGCGGGTATCTTTACTGGATGGTCAAACAAGTCGGCTCCGGCGGTTCTGTGCATGCGTTTGAGCCACAACTGAGCCTGTACCACTATCTTGAGCAGCTCAAAGTGCAGCTGGCCTGGAATCAGGTGCATCTCAATCATATAGCCCTTTCCGATGCTCAGGGTGAAGTGCCCCTCTTTGTGCCGGAAAACAAAAAAGGTGGAGCCCACTCTTCTCCTGGAGCCACACTTCTTGGCCACAATGTCAGCGATCAGGCCCATTCCCGCCAAATGGTGCGGACTATGACACTTGATGCCTATTGTTCGGATCATAACCTGCATCCATCATTTCTCAAAATTGATGTTGAAGGAAACGAGTTGAAGGTCTTCAAGGGAGGTGCCGGGGTCATTCAGTCCTGTAAGCCAAAGATTTTGGTTGAGATTGAAGCGCGCCATGCAGGTCAGGAAGGAATGAACCGTACTTTTGATCTGTTGGACAGATGGGGGTATGATGGTGCGTTTTTCAGGGGAGCAGAAATGCTTCCTTTGAGCCAGTTTGATGTGAAAATGCATCAAACTTTGGAGAAAGATGCTGTCTATTGTAATAATTTTGTGTTTCAGTAAATCCCGGAAGGGGGTGTGTCAATTGGGCAATTTACTGTAAGTTTCTGTATTCCCGTGGACTCATACCTGTTTTGACTTTAAATAATTTACTGAAATGCTGTGGATATGAGAATCCAAGAGAATATGCAATTTCTGAAACTGAGTCTTTTGAATTGAGAAGTGAAATTTTTGCTTTCTCCACAATGAAAAGCTGGATGTGTTCCTTCAGTGTCTTCCCCGTTTCTGCTTTTAGAAGGTCGCTCAAATATTTCCCTGACATATGCATTGCTGCGCCACACATTTCAACAGTTGGAATGCCATCTTGGATTTGTTGATTCTTTTCGAAGTAGTTGCGCAAGAATCTGGTAAACTTGCTCAAATGGTCTTTGCTTAGATTGGTTCGGGTATGAAACTGGCGCTCGTAATACCGGAGACCATACTTTAAGATGGCTTCTAAGTGGTGAATGATAAGATCCTGGGAGTGTTTGTCAATGTTTTGATTGATCTCATGTTCAATATTGAAGACAATTTCTTCCAGGTTCATTCTTTCCTTCTTCGAAAGATGGAGGGCTTCATGGATGTCATAGTTAAAGAAACGATAGTTCGAAATGGTTTTTGCCAGCGGTGATTTGCGAATGAGGTTGGGGTGAAATAGGAGTACCCATCCGCCGATGTCAAGTTCAGTATTTCCCTCATACTCCCATACCTGGCCTGGTTCTGAGAACAGGAGTGTTCCTTCCTCGAA
>CAZMSQ010000041.1:0-18334 GCA_964569025.1 uncultured Saprospiraceae bacterium
CCTTCATATGATTTCTACCCTGTGGTTGGTGTCAACTGGTTTCAGGCTAATGAATATTGCCGCTGGAGAACTGACCGGGTAAACGAAATGATTTTGATTGAGAAAGGTCTCATCAATCCTGCACCAGAGCAACGCGATGAGAATAACTTCAATACAGAAGCCTATCTCCTGGGGCGCTATCAGCCAGATGTCAGAAAAAATCTGACTGATTACCAGACTGGGGGCGAGCGTCAGGTGCGCTACGAGGATGGTATTCTCCTTCCTTCATACCGCCTTCCAACGGAGGCAGAGTGGGAATATGCCGCTCTGTCACTTCAAGGAAATATGGCATCTGAGAATGATGAGCGGATTACAGACAGAAGAAATTTCCCCTGGGATGGAAGCACAGTGCGGTACCAGCGTCGCAACAAATATCAGGGAGACATTCTCGCCAACTTTAAGCGCGGACGTGGTGACTACATGGGTATGGCAGGCAACCTGAACGACCAGGCCCCTATACCAGGCAAGGTTGCGACCTTCATGCCAAACGACTTTGGGCTTTACAACATGGCCGGGAACGTGAGCGAGTGGACTGCTGATCTGTACCGTCCGCTGACAAGCCTCACTCTGCGTGATGCAGACGAGCATGATCTCAACCCCTACCGTGGAAATAAGTTTCAGACTCAGGAGCGAGATGAAGATGGCAACATTTCTGAACTTGACAGCCTCGGCCGTGTCAGATACCGTTATGTGACCGACGAAGAAGCAGCGGGTCGTGAAAACTATACACGTGGGCAGGTCTATAATTACCTCGATGGGGATAAAGAATCTGAAGCCTTCTACGACTACGGAAAATCAACACTGATTAACGATGAGGCCCGTGTCATCAAAGGTGGCTCATGGTCTGACCGCGCATTCTGGCTCTCACCTGGAGCCCGCAGGTACATGCAGGAAGACAAAGCAAGCCGCTCTCTTGGATTCCGCTGTGCTATGACCCGTGTCGGAGCCCCACAGGGGAATGATGGCGACGGAGGAAATACTTTTAAGGAGAAACAAAAGAAAGTACGCCGCAGATATAAATAAAGTCTGCCTCTCCAAAATATTAAATCCCGTCTGCACAATTTGATTGAGCAGGCGGGATTTTGTATTTTAGAGCATTGAGGATACACTTGCGACACCACGCTGAAAATTTTCCCCGGCACACCTATTCCGGGCAATCAACAACCAACCAACAGCAATGACCACGCGAGCACTTTACCAAATTTTCCTCAAGCACCCACGTATATGCACAGATACCCGCCAATTGCAACCCGGCGATTTCTTTGTTGCGCTCCGCGGCGAACGGTTTGACGGCAACCAATATGCTGCCCGCGCCCTGGAGCTCGGCGCAGCCCGGGCAATGGTCGACAATCCGGCAGTAGTTACCTCCGAAGCTTATATTCTCACCGATGATTGCCTCACTACCCTTCAGGAGCTCGCCACCTGGCACAGACGGCAGTTTCGCATACCTGTCATTGCCATAACGGGCAGCAATGGCAAAACAACCACCAAAGAACTGGTCAGAGATGTGCTGGCACGAACATATAAGGTCCACGCAACATCCGGAAATTATAACAATCATATCGGAGTACCACTCACTCTGCTGGCGATGCCTCCAGAAACAGACATTGCGGTTATCGAAATGGGGGCCAATGCTCAGGGCGAAATTCATCAACTATGCACAATTGCAGAACCCAACTTTGGCATCATCACGAATTTTGGCAGAGCCCACCTTGAAGGGTTCGGAGGAGTGGAAGGCATACGAATCGGGAAGTCTGAACTCTACCGATATCTTCATGGCCATGGAGGGACCGCCTTCGTAAACAAGGATGAAATATTGCTCGAGACTTACCTTCCGTCTGGCACTGCAAAAGTGACCTATGCAACAGCTGAGAAGTCGTACAGCCAGAAAAAGGACTACGGGGTCGAAAGGTTGATGGATGGGGAAAAAATCGGGTTCCGCTTTATCAACGCTCAGGATGAAATCAGCGAGGGCATTACTGAGCTATTTGGTCGCTTCCATTTTGGAAATGTCGCGACTGCCATTGCTGTCGGACTGCACTTCGGAGTGAGCAGCAGCGCCATCACAGACGCACTTGAATCATACCGACCTGAGATGATGCGCTCACAGATTATTCGAGCTGGAAGAGTCCATATTTTACTTGACGCCTACAACGCTAATCCAGACAGCATGGAAGGCGCTCTGGCCAGCTTTCCCTCTTTTGAGGGCCCTTCCCCCCGCATCGCCATTTTGGGAGACATGCTTGAACTCGGTGATGATTCCAGGACCGAGCATGCCAACGTTGTCAGTCTGTCTGACCAAGCCGGCCTCGACTATCTGCTTCTTGTGGGTCCTCAATTTGAAGAAGCAGATCTCATGAACAAGGGGCTCCACTTTGCCAGCGTAGACGAGGTGGCAGAGTGGTGGAAGAAAGCCGGGATTCAGGAGGCGACCATCCTCATCAAAGGATCGAGAAGGTGGAAGCTTGAACGGTTTATTGAGAAAGCCGCTCTATTGCCCTGAGAAGTCGTTCCGGAAAATCCCCAACGGTAGTCTGGACGTACTCATCATAGGAGCACGCCAGCATATACATGGCATCTCCCGCACCCGGAATCTTGACCCACCACCGCTCGGTACGCAGCCCTTTGAGAAAGGTGACAGTCATGTCGACCTCTTTCAGAGCCACCACAAACTCCATCACCTCTTCTGTCATATCTGGATTGGTCAATTTCCATTGGAACAGCCCTTCCAGAAAATACCATACCATCTGAGCGATGGCATTGGCAGTGAGCTGAGCTCCAGGCAGATTGACATCCATGCCCGGGAAGCTCACAGAGTTGAGATTCCCGCTCAATCCTGCATATCGGAGAATGCGACACCCCTCATCGACTGAGAGCCCTGTGGGCGAAAGTTCAGAGCGAGCCGGAAACTGAACGCCATTGAAGGCGGGAATGTGAATAATCAGGACATTGGTATCTCTCAATCCCGGCTCCAGACCCCGAATTTTTTCACGCGCCTGCCCTAGGCTGGTATATTCATAATACCTCGAGTCAAAAAACTCCATGGCCTTCGTGCTTGTCAAATGACGCTGATAGCCAACGACTGTGCACAAAGGAATTTTCGTCTGACCTGCCTGTAAGATTGAATTCAGTATGGGAGGATGCTGCTTTTGCCCCTCTTCGTCGGTCCACCGAATCCTGTTGTCTACCACAGTCACATTCGCAGAATCCGAGGCCAAGAGTCTGGAGGTTACTTGCGCCATGACATGAGACGCGGAGCAGCCAATTAAGATTGGCAGCACATCTCCATCCAGCAACTCACGCAGCAGGGGCACCAGAAATTCCGGGTGACTGCTCCGGACATTGCCGAGATCGGCCACTACCCCGGGAAAAGATGAAGTGAATGCATACAGCTCGCGACGAATGGCATCAGCCGGATTTGCGTCTACACCGAGTATAGCAACACGGCAATCAAACAAGTCCGGCACCTTCCGATCGTAAATGAGCAGATTCCTGCCGATGGAAGAAGCCTCTCCATGAGAGAATTCATCGAGTAACGCGCGATTGACAGGCTCAAGCCAGTTTTCAAGCATGGCTCCTCAGTTTAGATTTCATACATTTGCCACGGCCAAAATACGAATTCTCCGGCCGCTCCGCTTTTCTATTCACCTCACCTCACCCAAATCATGAATACACTGCTTGAAGCCTACAAAAACAAACGCCCTGAAATTATTTTTGAGTGGAATGATTCCCTCACCAGCGCAAGAGGTTGGGTGGTCATTAACTCCCTCCGGGGGGGAGCCGCAGGTGGCGGCACCCGAATGCGTGCAGGGCTGACTCGCGAAGAAGTAGTCTCTCTGGCAAAGGTTATGGAAATCAAATTTTCAGTAAGCGGCCCAGACATCGGGGGTGCAAAGTCTGGAATCGACTTTGACCCCTCCGACCCGCGCCGCGATGACGTTCTCAAGCGCTGGTATACGGCAGTTATTCCACTCCTGAGCAAGTATTACGGAACTGGTGGCGACCTGAATGTGGATGAACTGAAGGATGTCATCCCCATCACCGAAGACCTCGGCCTTTGGCACCCGCAGGAAGGGGTGGTAAATGGTCATTTCAAACCGGACGCAGGAGAAAAAGTGAGAATCATCGGCCAGCTGCGCGAAGGGTGTACCAAAATCATCACCAATCCCAAATTTACCACCAACCCTGCCAATTTTGCAATTGCCGATATGATTACCGGCTACGGGGTGGCAGTTTCGGTCATTCACTCCAGCACACTCTTTCACAATGAGCCCATATCCGGCAAAACCGCCATCATTCAAGGGTGGGGAAACGTCGCCTCTGCCGCTGCGCTTTATCTCGCGAGAGAGGGCGTTAAAATTGTCGGCATTCTGGATCGCAACGAGGGTATCATTGCCCCAGAAGGACTGCCTGTAAAAGAGGTTGAAAATCTGTTCGCCCAAAAGAAAGGAAATATCCTGAGTAGCCCAATGGCATTGCCCTTTGATCAGGTCAACGAACAAATCTGGGATCTTGGAGCACAGATTTTTGTGCCTGCCGCAGCATCAAAACTCGTGACCAAAGACCAAATCAACAGATTAATGAAGAATGGCTTGCAAATTGTTTCCTGCGGAGCAAATGTTCCATTCACCGATGATGGTGTATTCTTTGGGCCCACAGCCCTGCACACAGATGAAGCAGTCACACTGATTCCGGACTTCATCGCCAACTGCGGAATGGCAAGGGCTTTTGCATACTTTATGCAACCCGACGCAGTCCTCAGTGATGACGCCATTTTCAATGACGTTTCTACCACCATCGAACATGCCCTCAAAGAGGTCGCAAACAAAATTCCTGATAGCCATACAGGAGTATCAGCCACAGCCCTGAATATCGCATTGAATAAATTGGTCAAATAACTCAGGAATACTGAGATTTCGGACCGTCTGGCATGAGACAAATCATCTGAAAAACACAGAGTATTAATTGGTGACCAATAAAAAAAACGATACATTTGCGGTTGGACCAAGAATTAAAAACCTATTCACTCATCAAAGCACATAATCTTATGATCAGGAAAGTATCGATCCTGCTGACACTGTTTGTCTTCGTTGCATGGACTGCAGGTTACGCGCAGGAAGAGAATGCTTCAAATTTCAAGGACAATCTCCGGATTTACAAGACCAAGAAGCATCAGTCAGAGTTCGGAGTGCACGCCGGTAACTTTTTCATCAATGGAGACGTCAAGCCACAGCTTGGTCTCGGCGTAGGCATTCACTACAGAAGAGCCATCGATTTCGCATTCTCATGGCGTCTCGATGTGGTCTATGGCCAGGCAAGCGGAATCGATCCGACGCCTGTTGCTGCTGCATCCCTCCCTTCATTCCCAAGCGAATACGGCCCCGCAGATCTTTTCTACCCGAACTTTCAGTCCACAAACCTGAATGCTTCACTCCAGGGTCTGCTCAGCTTGAATCCGTTCAACTTCAATCAGCAATTGAAGAAGTGGAACATGTACCTGATTTTCGGAGTTGGAGTCAACAGCTCAAGTGTCGATTATGACGCCCTGACAGACGGAGCAGCTTACGATTTCTCTTCAATCGCAAATCTCGATCCAAACAACAGCGACGATCGCAAGGAAATCGTCAGCGAGCTGAAGAACATCCTTGACGGAGATTACGAAACTGAAGGATACTCAGGCATCCCAACCGATCAGGCCACGAAACTTCGCCTGCACGGGACAGTTGGATTTGGTATTGCGCGCCGCATTTCCAAGAATTTCAGCCTTGGCCTCGAGCATCAGTTGATTATGTCCGCTGGTCAGAGTGCTGATTACCTGGACGGATACTCTGGATCAGGTGGTCGCAAAATCAGTGATGTGATGAATTATACAAGCCTCCGCGCGAGCTTCGACATCGGAAAAACTTCTTCAGGTGACGTGTCTGATCCTCTGTACTGGACGAGTGCCATAGACCTGCTCGCTGAAGATATGGCAGCTGTTGCACAACGCGTTGACGAAAGCCTTCGCGATTCAGATGGAGATGGTGTCCTCGACATGGTTGATGAAGATCCAAATACGCCTGAGGGCGCTTCTGTTGATACCCGTGGGAACTTGCTCGACAGCGACCGTGATGGCGTAGCTGATTACATGGATGATGAGCCTCACTCACCACAAAATTACCCTGTTGACGCCAAAGGTGTAGCGCAGGTGCCAGATCCTGGATACACCACTGAAGATGATGTCAACCGCATCGTTGATGCCAAGATGGCTGAGTTTAAAGCCACTTACGGAGAAAACATGAACTGGTTCCTCCCAATGGTGAACTTCGCGTTTGACTCCTACACTGTTCGGTCCTCAGAGTATGCCAAACTGCACTCTGTGGCTTCAGTGATGATGCAAAATAAAAACATCAAGATTGTCATTACTGGATTTGCAGATCGTCCAGGTTCTGAGTGCTACAACCAAGTGTTGTCTTACAACCGTGCGGAATCAGTCAAAAACTACCTGACCAGCAAGTACGGTATTTCTGCCGATCGCCTGATGCTTGCCCACCAGGGTGAGAGCGATGCCATCCTTGATACTAATGGCCGCAGCGCCATGAACCGCCGCGTTGAAATGCGCACGGCAGGTTCAGGTGACAGCAACATGAGTATGCCTGATTGCGGTGTGAAGAACGCCGGTAAGGGCCAGAAAGAATACGAAGGAAGCAAGCAAGGGTATTAATCTCTGCCGTTTCCACCATAAATAAAAAAGCGCTGGGCAATTGCCCAGCGCTTTTTTTATTCCCACAATCTTTTCCCTTTAATAATTCCCAAGCGAAAGCATCACGAGTGTGCAGGCTACATATGCCTCAATGCCTCGTTCGAGAGCTTTCTCCATGAATTCCCTATTTTCTGTACCTGGGTTGAAAATAAGACGCCTCGGCTGGATGGTTTCCAGAATGTAAGACTCAAAATCCGGCTGTCGGGCAGGGCCAATATACAAGCTGACCGTATCAACGCCTTGCACTTCCGGCATTCCCACTTCGATATGAACATCAGCAATCATCCCTGAACGCCCTCCCACAGCAATCACCTCATACCCGGCACGGCGTAATTTCTCGACAGCTGCATATGAATATCGATCAGGATTCGGGCTCGCCCCAAGTACAAGTGTTTTTTTCATGAAGTCTCTTATTTCCAGCTAACTCGCAGCTGGTTTACGCCTCCGGTCAATTATTAACTGGATTTTCCATCACAATTATTATCAACCCCGTCGTTGCAGATTTCTGATGCTGCGGGATTGACAGAAGGGTCAGAATCATCACAGTCTAAGGCATTAGACACATAGCCTTCAGGTATTGGTGCACAGGTTGAAATGGAATCGGAGGGGTTTCCGTAACCATCACCGTCTTGATCGCGGTAATAGGTTGAAGCCGGACCGGCAATCAGTGTCACATCGAGTGATACGGTGTCTGTCCTGGCATCGTCGTCAGTCACTGTAAGCTGGACAGTGTAGGTGCCAGAACCTGAATAGGTATGTACTGGATGTTGCACTGCAGATGTATCGCCGTCTCCAAAGTCCCAATGGTAAGAGACAATGCTCCCATCGGCATCTGATGACTCATCTGAAAAAGAGACAGTCAGACAAGAATCAGCATAAGAAAAGGCCGCGACCGGCGGCACCTCGCTGACCAGACTGGCTCCGCGAATAATAAGGGAAAAATACTGCGCACTACTCAGAGTTCCGTCATGATCTACTTCGATGGTATAGTAGCCCGCAGCCGGAGATTCAATGAAGACAGACTCGACATTGTCCACATTGTTTTCTCCTGAATTGGTAGCCGCTGCAGATGGATTGTCTCGAGCTAACTGATACGGAAAATAGGTTGTCGTAGCCTTCACAATTCGCAAATCGAGATCGTGTATCAATACAGGGGTAAGTGGGTCAAGTGATGCAGAAAGTCCGGGATGTTCAGGATCTGTCCAGACAATGGTTACTGTTATGGGTTCAGAGCCATCAGCCTCGAGATATTGCGTATACAGTCCTCCATCGCTCAATTCAATCTCTTGAATCACATCATTGCCCGTCGTATCGGCGCGAATGACCTGAGCAGCCCGCTCAGCATTCAGAAGCCCCCAACCGAATGAATAATCAGGGCCTGTATGAGCTCCGCATTCATCTGCTGTATTGATGACCAGAGCCTTGAGCGTTGATGACAGCATGGATGTGTCGCCATGGGTGTTCTGGTAGTATTGCTGAAGCAACGCAAGGGTCCCGGTCACATTGGGCGCAGACATGGAACTGCCACTGTAATTGGCATAACTGGAATTACTCGTGGCGATGGCTGACCGCAGTGAGATGCCATTTCCTACAATATCCGGTTTGATGCGGCCGTCATCGGCAGGGCCCCAGCCGCTGAATGATGACATCACCACTGATGCCGGACCGGTGTATGACAAGACATCTGCCACGGCACCGACGGTCAGAATATTCTTGGCAATACCCTGTGTACCTATACAATCATAGCCGTCAGGATATCCATCCGGAGGATGTGACCCATCACCCGAATCATCACGGTCATTTCCTGCAGATTTAACAATCAGATAGTAAGGAGCATCATAGGCTATTGCATCCCAACCGCTTGCAGCGCTGCTGTAAAACCCGAACAAGAAATCTTCCAGTGTACTTATGGATTCTGTTCCATACCATTTACCACCATACCACCCGTGCACCAATCCGTACGAATGGTTTGAGACTTCCATTCCTGCAGCTGCTGCACTTGCCATCTCTGCGTCATCTGAATTCCAGTCATATGACTTTGCTTCAGCAGCATATGCCATACCTTTTGCAGTTGAAGACACCCCTCCTGCCAAAATGGTTCCTGTGACATGGGTTGCATGGTTGCTATTCGAAGTCGAGCCATCACTCTGTACAACGCGGGGCAACCCTGTGTTATTAAACTCCTGATGAGTCGTCCGAACTTTTCCACCGTCCCAAACGCCTATCCGGTCATATCCTGAACCGTCAAGTGACAAACCGAGACTGCCACCGACCCATAACTCATCCGTTCTGGTGGTATACGCCGCATTGATATTGTCCGTTGCGTAATAAACGGGGCGGCCATCGCGAACATCAATCATTTCGAGAACGGTACCTTCTGCCAGTTCCTGTCGAACAAGTACATTATTTTCCCTCGCATACGCTCTCACGCGCTGTAACCTTTGCCTCCAGTCTTCCCGAAATCGCTCCGATGCCGACTCAAGTGCCTCAATATTCGTTCTGGGCTGGGCATCAAGAATTCCCGGCACTGATGCCAACACAAAGCACACGACAACTGTGATGATTTTCAGATACATGATGGCATATTTTTCATTCCCAACCATTCTTCCCTCCTCATATATGTCGGAGAAAGTTTATTGGAGAACCAACTTTCTTGTCTTCACCTGACCATTTCCGGTGCGAAGGACTATGATGTAAATCCCCGGTACCAATTGCCCCTTCCGAATGACCTCATGATACGTACCAGGGTCGAGGCGTTCATTGGAATAAATGGAAATAACAGCATTCCCCGAAAAGTCATGCACACGTAAAGTCACTGTTGTTGCACGCTTCAGCTTGAATTCAATCGTGGCCTGATCGCGAAAGGGGTTGGGGTAACAGGTGAGTGGCAGAGCAATATCTTCTTGTTCATCTGGCCTCATTTCTGACACCTGAGCATCCTTTCTCGGGAGAGGTTCGACGCACCCGATTGGCAGGGCATGAAAATCAGCCCCGGGCATGGCATGAAATCCCGGCAAAAGGCGGATGTGATCTGCCAGAAAAACAACCACAGAATCTGCATGGACTTCTCCATCTGACTCTAAATAATCCGAAGCCTGAAACGTATCGGAAGCCATTGGAGCTTCTGCAACCCACACACTATCTGGACATACTTGAGGAATAAATGCGGTATACACCGCACTCCAACCTGATGATTGTACGCTTTCGTTACTGATAAATTGAATAAGCAGCTCACTCCCTCCACTGACAATTTGCCCCGGTAGGCTGGACCCAGTCATGGCTCTCAGCAGGGAATCACTTGTGGTGGCACCATCATAGACGAGCACACTATCATTGCCATTCTCCAGATTGAATGAGATAAAATCGAGAGCCACAGAATCTGCTCCGGCAGGAGATACCAGCCACAGGCACTCCGCATTTGGTCCGTAGGCAAACGCGCCGCTTCCGTCGCTGATGGTGTCGCTCAGAGATGTCAGTGTATCAGTGCCTGTGCAATAGGAAGACGAATAACTGGCGCTCCAACCTGAGGCTGTGTTGGAACTGTCAGTTGTAAACCTGATGAGCAGGGCGCCTCCGGAGGTCGTTATTTCAGTTGGCAGCACGTTTCCCTCATATTCTCCAAGCAGCGCAGCAGAAGTATCTGAACCGTCGTACAGGCGCACAAAATCGAAACAAGGCTCAAGGTCAAACCCTGAAAAAATCAGTGTCACTGAAACTGCCCCTTCTGGCTGAATCAGCCACTGACAATCCAATCCATTCCCATAATCCCCTACCCCGCTGCCATCTGACACGGTCCCTGTGCCATCTGTCAGCACATCCACACCTGAACACGTTGGGGAAAACGCAACGGAGCTTGGTTGTGCAGATGGTGGAGTGGAGAAATTCGCCAACCCCAGATTCGATTGGGAGAACAGAATGAGAGAAAGAAAAAAAAGAAATCCTCGAAATGGGGGCACTAAAGAAAATGATTTCGACCTTTTAGATAGTCCCATGTGAGGGTCGCGCTTAATGACAGAGAATGACCAGAATGCCTCGGAAAGTATCATTATCTACATAATCCTTCCCCAATTGGTTCCCCCTATCAGACAAGCAGTCTGATAGGATTCTCGAGAATTTCTTTCAGTGTTTGCAAGAACCGCGCACCTGAAGCACCATCTACCACCCTGTGATCACAGGAGAGAGTGACTTTCATCCGATGAGCCGGCACAATATCACCATTCGAATCGTAAACGGGCTTCTTCACAATCCCTCCAACCGCGAGGATGCAAGAGTCGGGGGGGTTGATGATGGCGGTAAACTCTTCGATGCCAAACATCCCGAGATTTGATACGGTGAATGTATTGCCTTGCATTTCCTCAGGCTGCAATTTGCGCACACGAGCTCGGTCGGCCATTTCCTTGACCTCTGTATTAATCTGAGAAAGGGTTTTGATATCTGTATGCTTGACCACCGGCACCAAGAGACCATCCTCAACGGCCACAGCTACACCTATGTGGACATGATTATGTCTGTAGATTTTATCACCCATCCATGATGCGTTTATCATGGGGTGTTGCCGAAGTGAAACTGCACAGGCCTTCACAATGAGGTCATTGAATGAAATCTTTACTGGTGAGACTTCATTAATTTGTTTGCGCCAAGTGGTGGCTGCCCCCATGTCAATCTCCATGGTCAGGTAAAAATGCGGCGCACCAAACTTACTTTCTGACAATCGCCTGGCAATTGTCTTCCTCATTTGAGAAACCGGAAGTTCATCCCATGCTGCCGAATCCTGCCCTGCTACCGGGAATGCAACCGGCCGATTAACGGGGGTCTCAGTCTTTGGAGGAGTCTGCTCTGCCGCGGGAGTCACCTGACGGGACTCAAGAGCTGCCTCAACATCTTTGCGGACAATCCGCCCATTATCTCCTGTGCCGCGAATCGCAGTCAGATCGACGCCAGCCTCTCGGGCCATGCTTCTCGCCAGTGGCGAGGCTTTCACTCTGGTGTCATCACCAGCTGCTTCAGTTTGAGTCGTATCAGAAGTAGCCGCTGCCGGGGCAGCGGGTGCGGTGGCCTCCGAGGCGGCAACAGGTTCAGCAGTCCCTTCGGAAGTAGCTCCTGCCAACTGTGTCTTCCAGTCTTCTCCTTCTTCCCCGATTACGGCAATGACTCCGTTGATTGGCACTGATCCGGATTCAACCTCGATGTGAAGCAGTTTCCCTTCAAAAACACTCTCAAATTCCATCGTGGCCTTGTCGGTCTCGATTTCTGCAAGAATATCTCCGGGCTCCACATCGTCGCCCACTTTTTTCTCCCACCCAACAATAACACCTTCTTCCATTGTGTCACTCAGGCGGGGCATGCGTATGATTTCAGCCATAATCTGTCTACCTTTACAGTTTGTCCGATTCAAAGATTTTTCGAGCCCAAAAATAAGACCTAATTTTAGAAAACACGTATACTTTCAGGCAAGAATTACCTGCTCACAACATGAGAACCGCCGTATGGTTGGCAGATACGCATTCTCAAGAAATAAAATGACCCATGCATTTTTCCTCTCAACTCATTGAACAGGCTGTCGATGCCTTCGCGGCTCTGCCGGGAATAGGGAGAAAGACGGCGCTCCGCCTGGTGCTGCATCTGGTCAATGAGGACCTCCCAGTTGCCGAAAATCTGGGCGCGGCTGTCCTGAAAATGAGGCGTGAAATTCAATTCTGCCAACAGTGTCATAATATTTCAGACCAGGATTTGTGCCACCTCTGTATGGATCCGAGACGAGACGGGACCACGATTTGCGTCGTTGAGCACATCCGGGATGTGATGGCCATTGAAGATACCGGCCAGTTCAGGGGCCTTTACCATGTGCTCGGTGGCATCATCAACCCGCTTGAAGGAATCGGACCTGATGCTCTGCACATAGACAGTCTGGTACAGCGCGTTCAGCAAAATGGGGTGAGCGAATTGATTATGGCAATCAGTCCCACTATAGAAGGTGAAACCACTATGTTTTATATTGCCCGACAGCTGAAAGACAAGGCTGTTAAGATGAGTGTTATTGCCAGAGGTGTCTCTTTTGGGGGCGAATTGCAATACGCAGATGAAATGACTCTCGGCAGGTCAATAGCTGGCCGTACGACCTACAGTGCCCCCTGATGAATGCCAACGCCACAAACGGCAAACCACCTCGACACATGCGCTTGTCTGTCATTATTGTCAATTACAACGTCCTTTATTTTCTGGAGCAAGCGCTTCTGTCTGTGGAGCGCGCCTGCAAGGACATTGAAGCCGAAATCTGGGTCGTCGACAACCATTCAGTCGATGAAAGCGTGGCAATGGTGCGAAGTCGTTTTCCAGGAGTGAAGCTGATTGTCAATCAGGAGAACGTTGGCTTTGCCAAAGCCAACAATATGGCCCTTCGCCAGGCCTCCGGCGAGTATGTGCTGCTGTTAAACCCGGATACAGTAGTCGAAGAAGATACCTTCGAAAAATGCCTTGCATTTATGGATGACCATCCTGAGGCCGGCGGTCTTGGAGTCCGTATGATAGATGGTACGGGAAAATTTCTGCCCGAATCCAAACGCGGCTTCCCCACCCCTTGGGTTGCATTCTGCAAGACGTTCGGTTTGTCTGCCATTTTCTCCAAATCACCCACTTTCAACAAGTATCACCTCGGCCACATCAGCCCTGACGAGGTCCACGAAATTGATGTCATCGCAGGGGCTTATATGTTGATACGCCGAGATGTCCTCAATAAAACAGGACTCCTGGACGAGTCATTTTTCATGTACGGAGAGGATGTGGATCTGTCGTACCGGATTCAACAGGCGGGATATAAAAACTATTACTTCCCTCACACCCGGATTATCCACTACAAAGGAGAAAGCACCAAAAAGGGGTCCCTGAATTATGTGCGGACGTTCTATCAGGCCATGATCATTTTTGCCCGAAAGCATTTCAGGGGGCGGCAGGCGGGCCTGTTCATTGCCATGCTCCGGCTTGCCATTTATCTTCGGGCTTCCATCACATTGCTGTCGCGGTTTACCCGCCATGCCCTTCTCCCTCTGACAGATGTCGCCGTTTTGCTCGGAGGGCTCGCCCTGCTCAAAAATGTTTGGGGAGAAATGTATTTCAATAACCCTGATTACTTCGGCTCCTCATTCATGCAATTCAATGCCCCATTATATACAGCTGTATGGGTGCTGTCGGTGTACTTCAGCGGCGGGTATGATAAGCCTTCACAACTCAGACTCTTGTGGCGCGGACTCCTGTTCGGCACTTTGGTTCTCGCCGCTATTTACGGATTTCTGGACCTTGCATGGCGGAATTCCAGAGCCCTCATCATTCTGGGAGTCCTATGGGCCCTACCAACCCTGACCATCATTCGGATAGGCCGGCATTGGCTGTTGCACCGCAATTTGGATTTGGGCGGTCACAGACCCCGGAATCTCGTAATTGTCGGGCTCACCGATGAAAGCAATCGGGTACGCCAACTCCTCCAGGAGGCGCGCATCAACCACCAGTTTTTGGGCAGAATTGCTCCTTCTGGGACAACTGAAGACAATTCTGAGGCATTGAGCAATATAGAAAGCCTTGACGAAGTGGTGAAAATTTATCAGGTGCGCGAAATTATTTTTTGCTCCAGAGACGTCTCCACCCATCAGATTCTAGATTGGATGTCAAAACTCGGGCCCGGATATCAGTATAAAATACTGCCCACCGACAGCCTGAGCATCATCGGAAGCCATTCAAAAAATACCGCCGGCGAGTTGTACACCATTGACTTGCACTTGCGCATCAATGAACCATTGCAAAAGCGAAACAAACGCCTGCTGGATCTCCTTTTGAGCAGTACGCTTTTCCTTCTCTTCCCTCTTCTGGCCCCATTCATTTCCCGGAGGTGGGGGGTATTGAAGAATGCCAAACGTGTATTTTTCGGACGCATGACATGGGTTGGCTATGCAGGGAAGCACGCCCGTCAGCATCTTCCTGTATTACCGCTCGCTGTTCTGAACCCCTCAGATGCTTTGACCATGGAAACAATTTCAGAAGGCACAAAAGACCGGCTGGACCTGATCTATGCACGTGACTACAGTGTGTGGAAGGATCTGTCTATCATTTGGAAAGGTCGCTTTCAACTCGGACAGCAAATAAGCCACGAGCCTCAGAATTGAGAAATCCCACCGGAAGCGATCCATATCAAACCTGCTTGGACAATCATGAGTCCGTCGGCCAGACCGGTGTAAAAATAATCATGGCGGTTAGGCGTGCTGTATTTAACGATTATGAGCGCCGGCAAGAGGCTAATAATCAGTGCTACCCACTGAGCAGATGAATAAAGAGGATTGAAGAATGCCACCACGCCTGCAAAGCAGAGACAAAAGGCTGAGAGATAGCGGGCACGGTAAGGACCAATCACTGCTGGTAATGTATCCACTCCGGCTACCTTGTCAGTATGATAATCGCGAATGTCAAAAGGGATGGTAATGCCAAGGATAAACAGACCTCGTTCAGCTGAGAGCAGCCAAACGGAAGGGTCCTGGAAAGACAGCACCTTACCTGCTGGCACAAGTGCTGTGAGCCAAGCCCATACAACTGAAATGAGAAAAACCTTAATAAAGGGAAAATCCCGAAGTCGGTTTCCTTTGGGAAATACAGGTAGGGCGTACAGTAATGCAACCACTGCCGGGAGAACCAAAAATTTTTGTTCCGAGGGCCCCAATCTCAAAAAAAAGACGACAGAAAGGAGACCGCCTGAAATTGCCAGAAAAAGTCCTGTCTTTCTGAATTGGAATACCATCCCAAACCGTCCTTCAATCTTCATTCCTGAACCGAGTCGCCGAAGACCAATCAGCCTGTGGATGGAATAGAGACTGATTGTACCAAAAAAAACAACTGCCTGATAGGAAGTCATGCTGAAGTGCGGCCCAACAATGGTGTTGGTTTGCCACACCATAGCAAGCGCACACAGACCAATCCACACATGGCTGTAGAGCAGGGCATCAATCAGGGGTGTGATGCGTAGTCGCGGCATAGTTGTAAGAACGAAAAAAAAGGCCGTCCACACAAGGTGGCCGGCCCATACATCCGTCTATAAAACATCTTTACCCGAAAGGGGGATTAGTCTACATGGTCGTGGAGAAAGGAATTCGTGCTCCTGATCTCTGGCTGATCGCCTCCTGACAATGAGAATTTACTCATATTTTGATCTGATGAATGCGGTATCTCATCGAGACTCACATTCTTGCGTTGGTAGGCCGGCAGGCGTTCCATTTCTTTGAGTAATGCAGGATTGCCGAGATTGGAAGAAGTGGCTTCCACCCAATCAAGCTGTGCCTTGTTGCTGGAACGCTGAGGGCCCACCCTCTGAGTTTGATTCACTGGCGAAAGCTCTTCGGCAGACTTTTTCTGGCCTCTCTGACTGGGGCGCGCAGCAGGCGCATCAAATTCGATGGTTCTTGGCTGATCCCCATCCTCATAACCCACGTCGAAGAGTGTTTTGTCCAAGCTCTTTGGCTCCCCCCTGTCTGACTTGCCAGCATCATCGTCTTCCAACGCAACCACAATTTTTTCAGGATTCACATCCTGCCCTACAGATATGCCCTTGCGGTGATTGAAGCCTGTTGCAATGATGGTGACGGCGAGCTTATTTCCCAACTTCTCATCGTAGCAATTACCCCAAATTACGTCAGTACCCGCACCTGCCTCTGCCTCTACAAAGTCTGTGATTTCCACAATTTCGTCCATCCTGACCTCCTCCTGACCCGAAGCGATATTCAGAAGGATGTGCTGAGCACCCCGGATATCATTGTCTTCCAGAAGCGGCGAATTCAATGCCTGGTCGACAGCCATCCGTGCACGATCTCCACCTTCTGCTACAGCCGTCCCCATAATGGCGACCCCGCTGTCTCGCATGACCGTATTGACATCTTCGAAGTCAACGTTGATATACCCCGCGACAGTGATTATCTCTGCAATACCCTTGGCAGCGGTTGTCAGCACATTATCCGCATGAGAAAATGCTTCAGTCAGCGTCAGGTTACCGTGAATATCCCTGAGCTTGTCATTGGAAATCACAATAAGGGTATCTACCTGCCTTTTAAACTCATCCAGCCCCTCCATCGCCTGGCTTTCCCGGCGCTTCCCTTCAAAGGAAAATGGGAGAGTCACGATGCCGACAGTCAGGATATCCAGCTCACGAGCAAGCTTGGCAATGATTGGTGCAGCCCCTGTGCCGGTGCCTCCGCCCATGCCGGCAGTAATAAAGACCATCTTTGTATTGTCTTCAAGAAAAGCCTGAATCTGATCTATAGATTCTAAACAGGCCTGCTTTCCGATATTGGGCTTTGAGCCCGCGCCACGTCCTTCTGTCAAGGCAGGGCCCAGTTGAATTCGGTGAGGAACCGGGCTGAGTTCCATGGCCTGAGCATCGGTATTACAGATGGCAAAATCGACACCCACAATACCCTGCTTGAACATGTGATTCACGGCATTGCTGCCGCCTCCTCCCACACCAATCACTTTGATGATTGAGGTTTCTTCTTGTACAAGATCAAATTTCATAACGGATGCATTTAATGAGGTGAACTAAAATTCAGAATCGGGCTCTGCTTCAAACCAATCTTTTGCGCTCTCAAACATTTTGGCAAGCCAATTTGAGCTCCCGGTCTGTGCAGTTTCTTTTTCTTGCGTATTCTGAGCGGTTGACTCCTGATTTTTTTTCTCAAACTCTTCATAGCTGATTCTGCCTTCCTCTATATCTTCAACTCCCTTGATAAGAAGACCGATGGCTGTGGCATACACCGGGCTCACCATCTCCTCGCTATACCCATTTGCAAGATTTTCAACGGGGTGCCCGATCCGGGTATTCATGCCTGTGCTCAGCGCAACCACCTTGTCAATATGCCTGAGTAAAGCACCCCCTCCTGTCAGTACAATTCCGCCAATAAGTTTTGAGGAAAACCCGGAAAGCTGGATTTCACGATTGACATAAAAGAAAATTTCCTCCACACGTGCCTGAATGATCCTCGCTAGGTTCAACTCAGAAATCTCCTTGGGGTCCTGCCCCTTGAGAGTCGGAATGGTGATGATCCGTCTGGGATTGGCAACACCTTCGTAGGCACAACCAAACTTTACCTTCAGTGTCTCGGCATGTTTGTCCATAACCCGGCAGCCTTCCTTGATGTCGCTTGATATGACATTTCCTCCAAGCGGAATGACAGCCGTATGCCTGATGATTCCATCCTGGAAAATGGTGATATCAGTTGTACCGCCACCGATATCGACAAGTGCCACTCCGGCTTCTTTTTCCTCATCCGAAAGGATTGCCTTTGCGGAAGCAATGGGCTCCAGTGTAACGTCTGCGGTCGCATACGTGCACCGTTCTACACAACGGATGATATTTTGTAAAGCTGTCTTCTGACCAGTAATGATGTGGAAATTTGCCTCAAGTCGCACACCTGACATACCGACCGGATCAATGATACCCTGCTCATTGTCGATTGTAAACTCCTGAGGGATGACATGCAAAATTTCGTCGCCGGGGGGCAACACCAGTTTGTACATGTCATCAAT
>CAZMSQ010000042.1:0-17808 GCA_964569025.1 uncultured Saprospiraceae bacterium
ATTGAGGTAAAGTGGGTATTGGTCATGCCAAGCTCATCACCCATATAGATGATGGGTGTGCCGCGAAGAGTGAGCAGGATGGTCAGCAGCAACTTGGCAGAGGCCTGCGGATACTCCAGACTCCCGAAGTGAGTGGTCATCCTGCCGAAGTCATGATTTCCGAGGCAGAGCACCCCCCAACCAGTCTCGCCGAGAGCCCTGTCCCATTCAAAAAATATATCCTTAAACAACTGATAGTCGACCGGGACCACATCGAACTTCCCCCCTGGACCATTATTCAAAAAGAGGTGGTCAAAATGGTAAATGGTGTTAAGCTCTTCGCGGGATTGGTCGACATACTCAGAGACCAAATCTGAGGGAACGCCAATACCCTCTCCCATGGTGAAGCAGTCATATTGAGACCACACGCGCTGATGGAGAAAGTGCAGGAATTCGTGTATCCGGGGTCCGTTGGCGTAGACATTTTTGATTGTGTCCAGAAAAACCGTGTAGGGGCTATCCTCAAAAGCAGTGCGCTTGGAAATGAGTGGCAGCACATCAAGGCGAAACCCATCGACCCCCCGATCGAGCCAGAAGCGGAGCAAATCGACCATTTCCTTTCTGACAGGCGGGAACTCCCAGTTCAAATCTGGCTGCTGTTTGACGAAATAATGCAGATAGTACTGTTGCGTGCGATCGTCCCACTCCCAGGCAGACCCTTCAAAAAAGGAAGTCCAGTTGTTTGGTGGCGCCCCATCCTTGCCATCCTTCCAGAAATAGAAATCCCGATAGGGATTGTCTTTGGAAGCTCTTGAATTGACAAACCACTCGTGCTCGTCGGAGGTATGATTGAGGACCACATCGAGCAGCACACGTATATTCCTCTGATGGGCCTCCCGGATCAGCCGGTCAATATCATCCATGGTGCCAAACTCATCCATGATATCCCGATAATCGGAAATATCGTAGCCATTGTCAGCATTGGGTGATTGAAAGATTGGACTCATCCAGATGAGGTCGACACCGAGCGTTTCCAGATAATCCAGCTTGCTGATGATGCCAGGCAGATCACCGATTCCATCGCCATTTGAGTCTTTAAACGATCTCGGATAAATCTGGTAAATGACTGCATCTTTCCACCATTGTTTATTCATAAGCCTGCGCCTTTTTTCTGGTCATTGTATGGAGAATGAATACGAGTCCAACGAGGAGTCCCAGTGGGACGAGTGAAAAATAGAATGCTTTATTGCCGCCGATGGCCTGAAAGAGCTCACCGACCAGCCGGGAGCCGAGAGTTCCACCGACAGCAGAAAAAAAGGTGAGCAACCCGGCCATCGCGCTGTGTGAGGCTTTTTCAGTAGCTCCGAGCACAGCAGCATTGACAAGTGGGTAGATGGGTGCCAGAAAGAGTCCAATCAAAGGAAATACAAATCCGATAAGCGGCACATCCGTCAGAGACATAATTGGTCGTGGTTCGAGGTTGCTGGCCATGGGGAGCACAAAAATAACAAGTGCCGAGGCAGCGATGAGGCTGCCTGTGACAATCAGATTCCAGGAGTACCGCTTAGCGAGCAGACCAGAGAGGTATCGTCCCAAAGCGATAGAAAGGGCGAGAATAACAGCCATATTGACGCTCAGGCTTTCGGGAAGGTGCAAGACCTTCTCGTTGAAAGTCGGAAGCCAGGACATAATGCCCTGTTCAGTCATCACATACATAAATGCACTGAGTGCAAAAACTGCGACGAGCGGCATTTTGAGGAGCCCGGCCATTTTCCGAAAATCTCTCAGAGGCGAGCCGGATGGAGGTGGTTGGTCAATGCCCATGGGGATATTCCATATGATCAGAAATGAGATGGCCACGACCACCGCGAGAAACAAGTAGATTCTCAACCAGGCATCTGGGTCGGTATCACTGTAAAAAAGGGGAAACATGACATATGCGAGGGCAATTCCGACCATGAAGACACTTTCAACCGAGCTCATCAGGCTGTTCAGGGACTTGCGGTCTGGAGAGACCTGACCGATCAGAGCATAGACCGAAACCTTGACAATTGCAAAAGAAAGGCCCACCACGGCAAACAAAATGCGCGCAGCTGTAAAAGAATTGCCGGCATACATCAGCAGGCAGCCACCGAACACAGCACCCAGCCCAATCAGCATGCCGCGCTTGTAACCCAGGCGGGGCAGGAAAGAGCCGAGAAAAAACGATCCGAGGGCAATCGACAAGTCCTTGAATGCCTCCAGCGTGCTGGCCTCTACCTCAGTCACCCCGTACGCATTGATGGACCGCTGGATGATTATCCCAACGCTGTTCAGCAAAATGGCGAACACAAAGTAATTGAGATACAGGGCAATACGGATTCCCAGCTGATTTGAGCTCATACAAAAAAGGTTTATTGCAGCTGTTCAGTGGTAATCTTCTCAGGCCCCACTCCGGTGATGACCAACCGTTTCCATCCCTTCGGCAGGACAGCCTCCTTGTGCGTGATTCCCTTCTGGCCGATATCCAATCCGCCGAATCCGAACAACACTGTTTGCAGCATCCCTCCGGCTCCGGTCGCAAAGTATGGATTGGTTCCCCCCGCGGTTTCGGCCAGCACCCCAAAAGGGGGCACCTCATTTGCCCGGTAGCTTTTGACAAACCATTCGAGCGCTTTGTCGGAATCGCTGAGTTGGTTATGGAGAATGCTGAGAATCGCCGGCCCCATGGCCGGCCCTTCCGGCGACATGCGCGGCTCGTAGTAGTCGAGATCCTGCCGGATGCGCTCAGGATTGGTAACAACCCTCAGCGGATACGCAAGCAGGTTGACATCGGCCTGTTTGATCATGGCCCCGTTATAAGTCGCGTTTTCTCTTGTTGTGCCATCCTCGAAGGTCAGGATGGGAATATTCTGTGCCACATGCATCCAGTCAGGGTCTGGCTCCTGTCCCAGCTCCTGAGCTGCAAGAGTAGCATATTCAAGGACCGTTTTGGCCATGCCGTTTGTAAAAGCATTATTGTCAATATTCTCTTCCCACTCATTTGCGCCAATCACATTATTGATTTCATACCTGCCGGGGCCATTCCGCTCCACGCGGCTGCTCCAGAATTGTGCCACCTCCCGAAGCACTGGCCACCCCCTCTCCCTGAGCCATTCCCGATCACCTGTCACCTCAAAATACTTCCAGAATGCCCATCCAATACAGCCCGAGATATGATGCTGGAAAGGCCCTGTCAGCGCCCACACGGGGGTATCCTCTGAGCCATCGTCAGCCGATTCCCAGGGGAACATGGCCCCTTCAAACCCATGGGCGAAGGCGTTTTGACGCGCGGCCTCCAGTCGTTGGAAACGGTACTCAAGCAATGAGCGGGCAATCTCAGGCTGAAGCACAAGCAGTGGCGGGTACATCCACAATTCGGTATCCCAAAACACATGTCCATTGTAGCCGAGACCCGAAAGCCCCATCGGAGAAAGACTGTAGGCGGTTCCTTCCCGTGCAAAGGAATACAGATGGTAGAGAGCCGAGCGGATATCTCGCTGAATCCGGATATCCCCGTCCAGCACAATATCACTCTTCCAAAGTTCAGCCCATGCAGCACGGTGTCTGTCTACAAGACGCTGACGCCCTTCAAGGCGGGCAAAAATGGTCAGCCGTTCTGCCTCGTTGTGTGGATCAGCATAATGAGCTGAGGCACACGAGGATCCGACCACTGCAAACACATAGCGCTCTCCGGCCTTCAATTGTTTGGTGAATTTGGCGAGGTGCATGTTGAAATCCCAGTCCTCATGGATGATATCCGGCTCGGTGCCATGCGGCTCATCAAAGACAAAACTGTTTGATGCTGCCACCACATGCTGTCCGGAAGGACTCGCACCGACCGAGGTCATCAGGGGGATTGTCACATGGGGTCTGTCGATTTCTGCGTACAGGTTTCGAACATCTCTGAGATGATCGGGTGCACGGATAAATGCAATCGGTGTGACCTCTGCTGTCTGGGATACATCCAGCTCCACAATGGTCAGGTAGGTATATGGCAGGTGCCTGAGCGTCATGGTACGTTGGGTGACGGACACGCCGGTGCCTGACACCTCGAAGGAAGTGACCAGCTCGGCCTCTTTCATGCGGAGTGTTTGCACAAATGACCGGATGTCTTTTCTTCCAATCCGTTTTCCATTGACTTCGAGCGCCATGCTGACATGATCAAAGGTCTCCAGAATATTGGAAACACGACCTCTTTGGTAATTATCGTATACCCCGTTCAGCACCACATCCTCTACCTGCATGGGCTCTGCAGAAGAGACGATGCCAATCATGCCATTGGCAAGGGTGACGCCATAGTAATTGCCGGGGTCAATCTGATCGGCTCGAATTTCCCACCCCGGCTGTGCCTGAGGAATCGTCAGGGAAAAAGCGACAGAGAGGATGACACAGGCAATTCGCACCAAATCACGCTGAAAAAATGGAACTCCTTTCATTCACACTTTCTTTTTTATCTGTCATTATTTTAATACCGCCAGCACAGGCTTCTTCTTCAATTACCTGGTTTGAAATAACCAGATAGCAGTGATTTATTGTTTGTTTTCAATTCGGATTAACACAGACCTGCCATTGTTTCGAGTGCCAATCCACTGTATATCATCTCCGATCCGCATGGGAGCAAGCTTCCGGATTTCACCTGTCACGCCAAGTCCTTGTATAAGGTCAGTGTCCGGATCCCAAATTGCTCCATAGGAGGCATCATACCGTCCAAGTTCGACATTGAGTGGATAGAAATTACCCCCGAGAATTGCTTCCTGGCGACCATCTAAATCCAGGTCTGCGAGCGCAATCGCATTGATTGAGGAAACCTGTAAGGCTTCGGGAAGAGGCCTTGCTTGAAAAGCACCAGTGCCATCATTGATAAAAAGTGAATGGCTCCCGGTTGTCATCCTGAATTCTGTGGCAGTCGACAGCTTATCGGCGGGAAGAATATCCGTGTGGGGGGCATTCGCAAAATCAGTTGCGGAAAGCCAGTTTCGTTTTAACTCTGGAATTTGACCGACAAGCTCCATGTAGTTCGCAAACATAATTTCCTCTCCGCCGAGATGATAGAGGACGATTTGCTCTCGACTTCCATTCTCATCAAAATCTTCTACCAGCATTCTGACGGGATGTGATGGTGTTGGTTTCAACTTTGAATTCTCACCAATATTCCCGGCCAGTAAATCAAGCGTCCCATCCCCGTTATAGTCCCACGAGACCACACTTTTCCATAAGCCTTCAGTACCCGCCAGCTCTTCTTTCGTAAACTGTGCCCCTTCTCGTCGGAATATCAAAACAGGTGACCATTCGGCAACCACCACCAGATCTGAGTCACCATCCGAATCAATATCTGCCCATATTGCATCCGTTACCAGACCTGCATTCCGCAACTCAGGTGCGTAAGCACCAGTCACATCCCTGAATATGCCATCTCCTATATTTTCCAATAAAAATGAAGCAGGAATGGCACCATACTCCCGGGGTTCAGCCCGTGCTCCAATGAATACATCCGGCACTCCGTCACCAGTGAAATCATGGACTTCAATACATGATCCGGTCAGATACACTCCCTGGAATGCATTCTGTTTCCGGGTCCAGTTTCCCTGGCCATCGTTGATATACAGCCGAGGCTGGCGCGGGATTGACTGCCCCTGAAACTCATTTCCTCCGGTGATGACCAGCAGGTCTTGGTCGCCATCTCCATCGACATCAGCAAAGGCCGCATCGACATCTTCACTCAGACTATCTGATGCAATCTCCACATCTCTCCGGGCAACCAATTTCCCATTGGCACTCTGCCAGAATACCTGAGATGGTTGCAGCTTTGCCCCCCCCAGAAAAACATCATCAAGCCCATCTCCATTGACATCAGCTATTGCGAGTGCAGGGCCTTCTCTTGAGACCATAAAAGGCATCAAAGGCTCTCTGTTGAACTCGATAAATTGATTTTCGGCGTGCTGAAAATCTGGATTCTGATGGCTGACCTGGACATCGTATCGCCTCTTCATACCTGCCCACCTCTTCAGTTGACCAGAAGGAAGCGCTGGCAGGCCAGCTTGCCAATTTACAACAACCAACTTGTTCATTTCAGATTGGCTGAGCCGTTGGTACGAATTATCGGGCCAAATGACAATGATTGAATCAATGGCTGAAAGTGATCCAAGACCCATGTGCAGTCTGTCAGCCATAGAGGATTGAAAGCCTCTGGTGGGGAAAAATTCAGAATAAAGAACCTCATCATTCCGCTTAAAAACCACTATTCGCGCACCGATGCCGGCTGAGTTTCCCGGCGGACCCACAAATCTGAATTGAACCCATGCATTTAACGAATCACTCTCTTGCCCACGACAGAGATTTCGATACACGAACGGGAAATCTCCGATCGCATTGGTGACGATATCGACATCGCCATCATTGTCAAAATCTTCATATACCGCTCCATTCGAATAAGATGGGGAATGCCCTTTGACAGCACCGGTCAGGTCTTTCAGGTGAAACCCATCACCAGTATTTCGAAAAAATTTATCATACAGCTTGATTTCCGGCATTTTTTCTGCGAGCTCAAGATCTTCTTTCTCAATATGTTCAGATTCAAGTCTTTTTTGTATTTCCGCTGCAGAAATGAATTTGATATAATCAATATCATTCATGCGTTTTGGAATTCCATTCGAGATAAAGAGGTCTTTTTTTCCATCATTATCGAAGTCCACAAACAGCGGCGCCCAGGACCAATCTGTGGCATAGACCCCTGCCATTTGGGCAATTTCACTGAAAGTCCCATCGCCATTGTTTCGCTGCAGTGCATTCCGGGCAAACTGTACAGAATATCCATATGAAAGCTTAAATTGAAAGACATTGTAGGCATCTTCTCCCATCGAACTTTTCAGAACCTGCGGGTCTTCCGGGTGCATATCCAGCGAAATGATTTCCGGCCACATATCATTATTGAGGTCACCAATATCCACTCCCATTGAAAAGCGGCTGGTGTGTTGGATGGCCTCTGTGAGGACCTCTGAGAAGGTACCGTCTCCTTGGTTGAGGTAGAGGTAGTCATTTTCATGAAAATCATTCCCAATGTAGATATCGGGAAGGCCATCCAGATTGACATCTCCGAAAGCCAGTCCAAGCCCGTAACCAACCACTGAACTCAGAATACCTGCCTCCTGGCTCACATCAGAAAATGTGCCCCCGTCATTGCGCAACAGCTGATCGCCGGACCTATCGCTTACCTCAGTCAGCATCTGATTGCGGGGGCCGTAGGTACTGTTGTCATGAATGGAATGCCGGAGTTGAAACATATCAAGATCTCCATCCTGATCATAATCAAAAAAACCGGCTTGGGTGCATAACCCAGTCAGATCGAGCCCAAAATCGCGGGCTCTCTCCTCAAACCTCGGCATGCCATCAGAAGATGTGCCCATATTGAGAAACAGCTGATTGGTCCCGCCCAGCCCCATAATCCCGCTGACCTGGCTGACATACAAATCAGTCAATCCGTCTCCGTTTACATCTGCTGCTGCAGCCCCTGTACTCCAGCCAAGCCCTCGGGTAATTCCGGCATCGCGGGTCACATCTTCAAACTTGAAACCACCGCGATTCAGATACAGGGCATTGTCATGCTGATTTGATGTAAAAAATAAATCCGTCAGCCCATCTGCATTGAAGTCTGCAGCGCAGACTCCTCCCCCATTGTAGAAATACATATAGTTAAAGACGTTCTGAACAGGGTTGGCCTCGAGCGTATTCTGGAATTTGAGCCCTGTCTTCGAGGCATTAAGGAGCTCAAAAAGAACATCATCGTCTTTCTGGTGATTGGGTGCAGAGCAAGAGACCCACCAAGCGCAAAGAAGACCAATTATCCCGACTGTCCATCTTGTCATGTGTGAGTACTTTGAGTATGCTCCATAGACTGATTTCGGCACTACGGAATGGCGTACAATTCAGGTTCGCGGTTGTTATAGATGACAATCAGATGTGGTTTCCCCAGCAGTTCAATTACTTCCAGATGCCTGACTACGCCCTGCAGGCGGAGACCGGTTTCTCTGGCCGGCATGGAACTGAGGCTCCCGTCTGGTTGTCTCTTTACGATATGCCCGAAGCTGGCATCCAGCCTTGAGAACTGTGGAACGAATCCATAATCATTGCCGGCTGCGAGTATTTCCGGGATTGAATCTCCATCGATATCTACTTCTGCGAGAGCCCGGATGCATGAAAACTGCATGTCTTTGGGAAGCGGTACAACCTCAAAGCGACCATTGCCACGATTGATGGCGATTACAGATTCAAAGCACGTTGCTGTCTTCACAGTGGCTTTTTCAATAGCCGCTTGCGGCAACAATTCCTGCAATGCCTTGCCTGCAAAGTCAGCATGTCTGAGGTTCTCTTTTTTGAGGCTCACCAACTGGCTTGTCAGCTCATCTTTCATAGCGATGGTCATATCGCGACCATCCACCTGCCGCGTCATTATTTTTTCAATGGTTCCATTCCCATCAAAATCCGACAACCACAATTTAGCTGGTTGTTCTGAACTTGCTTCGAAGTAAAAATTCTCCCCTCTATTTCCGAGAATCAGATCGGACATGCCATCCCCATTCACATCAATCGGGTGGATGACATTCCACCATCCGGCAAAGGAATCCAGGGTCGTAGGCACGCGATTCAAACCATCCGAACCAATTGCATAAACCTGAGGGCTCATCCACTCTCCTGCCACAATCAGCTGCCCGCGGCCATCGCCAATAACATCTGCCACCACTGCATCGGTAATCATGCCGGGCGTGGCCAGATCTCCCCCCACCAATGCGGTAGCATCCCGGAACAGGCCTCGACCATTATTCTCGAGTAAATAGGACCTCGGACTGATACCGTAGACCATGGGCACTGAGCGACTTCCCACAAACAAATCTGTATCACCATCACCATCAAAGTCATGAGGGACCACCACACCGGTATTCATGCCGAATGGAGGTAGCGCACTGACAGAAGCCCGAAAACCACCACTCCCATCGTTGATGTAAAGCCGGTCCTGCATCATCCGGCTTTCCGGTCGCTGGTGGTTTCCTCCTGAGCCAACGTAGAGATCGAGGTCACCATCTCCATCTGCATCAAAAAAGGCAGCCGCCACATCTTCAAAGCCTGCATCGTCAGAAAGAGACTGAGATTTAAAAGGCACAAATGTGCCTGATTTCCCGATATACAGTTGACCTGCCGCCCCGGCACTACCACCTATGAACACATCCTCAAGCCCGTCACCATTGATGTCTCCTTTTGCGAAGGCAGGACCCTCACGAGAAAGCATCCGATAGACTAGTCCCTCTGTGTAAAAATCTATGTATCCATCTTCAAAATGCCCCCCAAAAGGCGAGACTTTTTTCGTCAGCAATGCTTCCTGAGACTGAGGCTGAAAAGGAGAGGAGAATGCCTGTCCGCCATCTTCCCATGCCACAGTTATGAGCGTATCGGCAGGGATTGAAGAGAGGTGGGTCACGGTCCTGTCCGGCCACACCACAACTACAGAGTCCACATAGCTGGACGCCCCGAGTCCAAACAAGATGGTGTGGTCGATGGAGGACTGGAAACCCCGTGACGGAATATGCTGGGTATTGAAAATTTGGTCGTCGCTATAAACAAACACCTTGCTTCCGATCGCTCCGATATTTTCAGGCGGGCCAATCAGCCTGACAGAGAGGTGATGTCGGTCCGGGGCTAAAGATGCCTGATTTTGATATAGAAAAGCAGGCTGATTGACATTGTTGATGACAAGGTCAAGGTCTCCGTCATTATCGAGATCGCCGTAGGCAGCGCCATTGGAGAATGAAGGGGTGGAAAAGCCCCATTCACTGGTTACATCCTGAAAGGTCAGGTCGCCGGAATTGCGGAAGGCCTTATTAGGCACTGGGGTTGACGGCATGGCATTGATGACAGAGTCGATGTCTTCTTTTTCTCCGAACATGGCCATTTTCTGAATGACATCATTGGCGAAAAAATTGATGAAGTCCTGATCGGTGACATCCTGCCAGATGCCATTACACACGAGAATATCACGCAGACCGTCATTATCTGCATCAAACATCAGCGCTCCCCAGCTCCAATCGGTTGCTGAAACTCCACTGTAACATGCGATTTCGCTGAACGTACCATTGCCGTTATTGAGTTGCAGTGTATTCTGCATGTATTGGTGGTAAAAGTCCCGCTGTTGTTTGAGATCATAGACACTGTATTTCTCAAAACTGGAAGTTGTCTTCAGCCGTTGTTCGTCTCCCGGCAGCATGTCTGTTACAAACACCTCCGGGTACCCATCGTTGTTGATGTCGGCCATATCAGCACCCATAGAAGAAAGGCTGAGGTGCTGCATCCAGTCCTTGATTTCCTCGCTGAAAGTTCCATCACCCTTGTTGATGTAGAGGTAATCCCGTTCAAAAAAATCATTGGAGATATACAAATCCGGCAGGCCATCAGCATTGATATCACCCACTGTCACCCCCAGTCCGAAGCCTATCAGGCTGCTGTAAATCCCGGCCTCAGCAGTGACATCCACAAACTGCCCCCCATCATTGCGGAGCAGTTTGTCGCCTCCTCCTTTGAGGAAGTCCTTTACCGGCCAATCTTCGGCGTTGAGGGATCTTTTGTTACTGTAATTCAAGGTGCTGACCGGGATGAAACTGTTGTTGAGAATATAGGCGTCCAGATCCCCGTCAAGATCGTAGTCGAAGAATGCAGCATGGGTAGAATAGCCATTCTCATCCAACCCCCACTCTGCGGCCTGTTCTGTGAATGTCCCGTCTCCATTATTGAGAAACAGTTCATTGCGCTGATCCTCCCCTTTGATAAATCCGGCATTGCACACATACATATCGAGCCAGCCGTCATTGTTGAGATCAACCAATACTACCCCGGTACTCCATTTGGAAGCGGAGGCGACACCGGAACTGGCCGTGGCATCTCGAAATGTCATGTTGCCCTGATTGATAAACAGGCGGTTGGAGTCCATGTTGGCTGTCAGAAACACATCTGCCAGCCCGTCGTTGTTGACATCTCCGATAGCGACTCCGCCACCATTGTAGAAATTGCGGTATGAGAAAATGTTAAAGTCTTTGGTATTCCGGACTGTATTGGTAAAATCGAGGCCTGAGTTTTCAGGTTGGATGAGCCTAAAAAGCCCATCTTGCTGCTGATGATCCGGTGCCGGTGGCTGACAGCTGAGGAGTCCGAAGAAGAGGACTGCACACAACGAGACGGGCAGGAGGGTGAAGCGTGGCACGGTCATGTCTGATGGAGAAAAAAAACTTCCCCGGAGGATCGAAAGGCTTTAAATGGGGCCGCGCCATGAGAGTGGCGAGGCCGCGCTTCCGGTCTTCCGGGGAAGAAGGATATTCTGATTAGTAACCCGGGTTCTGAACCAGATTCGGGTTGCTGTCGATTGCTTGCTGAGGAATTGGGAAGAGCACCCGGCTTGGGGGTGACTGCAATTTCTCAGACCATGCGTTCAGGAAGGTTCCGAAGCGAACCTGATCAGTCCGCCGGTGACCCTCCCAGTAGAGCTCGCGGCCGCGCTCGTCTAACATACCTGCCTCATCAATTGATGAGAGGGCAGCGGCACCGCGGGCAGCGCGCAATTCATTGACCAGAGCGAGGGCTCCTCCAGCATCACCCTTGCGAAGCAGGGCCTCAGCCTTGTTCAAAACAACTTCCCCATAGCGAACAAGCACATAGTCATTACCCGGTGCATTCAGGTTGCTGTAGTCAGGGATGTACTTGATGACGCGGATACCTGTATTCTCGGTGTTTCCGGAAAGCTTGACATCAGCAGTGTAAATCAGCGGAGAGCCTGAGCGGTCATTGATTGGGTTGCCATCTGCATCAAACTGCTGGCCAATCAGGAAGCCAGGCTTAAGGCCTGAAACATCAGTGAGCCCTGGCCAGTTATAGCCACCTTTGCGCTGGTCACCATCTTCAAACTTGTTGTAAAAATCAGCCAGCGTGGTAAAACCATTCCATCCACTGGGATTCTGATTGTAGTGGAGGGTCATGAAGTAACAATTCTGAGGACCATCTCCTGCACCTACAATGTTGCCTGGTGCATTTGGAATGGAGAAAATCAACTCTGATGAATTCTCACCGTTGTCTGGTGTGAAGTTGTTGAAGTATTGATCTTCAAGCTGATACCCTGCAAGCGCGTCTGCATATTCAATAACTTTGTCCATGTCAGCCGCAGAGAAATTATACGGTCCGACAGGATCTCCAGCATCGTACACACCCCTGTTCAAATAAACGCGTGTCAAAAGGGCGCGTGCTGCGTTCTTGGTGGCAACTCCTACTTCTGTAGACTCTGGAAGACCAGCAATGGCAGTCTCAAGATCATTGATAATCTGCGCGGTTGCATCAGCACGGCTGAGCACACGGGGATCAACAGAAGGCAGGTCGTCAACTTCACGAATGGGAACCTGACCAAAGAAATCAACCAAATGGTACATAAAGAAGGCTCGCAAAAACCGTCCTTCGGCTTCCTGGTCTGCGTTCTGAGAACAAGAGACCACCTCATTTGCATCAAACAGACCGGAGTTCAGATCGTTCCAGGCGCTCAGCACATATGGGTGCGTTGGGTCCCAGTTGTGTGCGTGGAGACTCCGCCAGACACCGTTATCTGACCAGTCTGTTCCCCTCGTTGGTCCGATCATTTCGTCGGAAGTATGCTCCATTAGAGCGAACGTATTGGTTTGGCCCTGGATATAGTTTCCAATCTGGGCGTAGACGCTGCTGATTACAGCATCGATATCAGGAGAACAGCTTCCAGCGCCGGAGGCTTCGGACAGCTGTGAGTCCTGATTGTCGTACTCTAGATTCGTGCAAGACCAACTGGCACCAATCATGGCAGCGACGGCACATGAAAAAATAAATCGTTTCATTGTATTGACAGTTTTGATGAGTTAGAAAGTAGTATTCACGCCGAATAGGATAGTTCTTGCTCGCGGATAGGCTGTATAATCCATACCGAGAGAAGGTACATCATTAAGGGCTTTGTTGGTATCAACCTCAGGATCCTGACCTGTGTACTCAGTAATTGTGAAGAGATTCTGAGCTGTAATATAGAAACGCAGGCTCTGGAAAACCTTTGAGTTTTCAACTGGAATCGAGTATCCCAAACTCATGTTCTGGAGACGAATGAAGGATGCGTCTTCCAGAAAGCGAGTCGACGCATCTGGCGCGTTGATATTGCTTTCTCCATTGGTGACAACGTCCTTGGTGACATTCCGTCCATTTGCCAGTGCACCTTTTGTAAAGAACGCGTTAGCGGTGTTGTTATACACCCATGTTCCAAACACGGCATTAAAGAAAAAGTTGAAGTCCCAGTTCTTGTAAACAATTGAGTTGGAGAGACCCATGGTGAAATCAGGTAGCGGCGATTTGTCGACAAATGTGACGGCTTCGTTGTCTGCATAGATGTTGAAGCCTTCTGCGTCAAATCCTTCAAACGTGCGCAGGTAGTAAGAGTACAGTGGCTGCCCGTCTGCAATACGCTGGGCGAATGCACCCGTCAGTCCCTGACCGTTGACTTCACCTGTATTGATGAGCCCGATGTCACCTTCTACGATGTTGTCGATATAGGTAAAGTTGTAGTCAATATTCCAGCGGAAATCAGCTTTTTCCACAGCCACAATGCCAAGACCGAGTTCGACCCCGCTGTTGATCACATCAGCGCCGGTCAGGTTCAGCCAGGTAAATGGCGTCGGTGCTGGCTGGGCAGAAAACTGGCGAATCAGCAGATTGTTGGTCGAGCTGCGGAAGAAGTCGAGGGTACCGAGAATGCGACCCTTTGACAATCCGAAGTCGATACCGATGTTAAGCTGCTCAGTTGATTCCCACTGCAAATCGGGATTACCAAATGATACGTCGTTCAAGGCTCCGTTGTCACCATAGCGCTGGCGGCGAATGGCCAGACCATTTGGAATTTCCTGGTTTCCTGTGACACCGTAGCCGACGCGCAGTTTGAAGTCATAAAAGAGATTCTCCGGAAAGAAAGGCTCGTCGATCAGTCTCCACGCAAAGGCAGCAGACGGGAAGATTCCGTACCTGTTATTCTCACCAAACTTGGTTGATCCGTCAGCACGCACCGTTGCAGTCAGCAGATACTTGTCACTGATATTGTAGTTGACCCGTCCGAAGAATGACTGCAGCTCATCTTTTTCTCTGAATGAACCAATGCGGTTCTGGTTTCCGGCCTGTCCGATGTCTGAAGACTGGAGGTTGTTGAGAATGGACTGCACGTCAGACACACGGAATTCAGTGGCCTGCAGGTAATCGCCTTGTACGGTAAACTCCTGATAGGACATACCTGCAAGAAGGTCAATGCTGGAGGAACTCCCGATGTCTTTTGAGAAATTCAGCGTATGCTCGAGGAGCGTTGAGGAATTCAGATTGTTATCGAAACGGGCATAGCCACGGCCTGTAAAGTTTCCGAAGACAAGATCTGGAGATGCTGCGAAGCGCCGCTGTGACTGGGATCTGTCCATTCCCAGGTTAAAGCGGTAGGTCAGGTTGTCTGTGATTTTCACACCTGCTGACACACTTCCAAGGACACGGAGTGTATTGGTATTATCAGACGATAGATCTAGAATGGCCACAGGATTTCTGCGGTCTACACCAGGCTGGATATACTCCCCGTCAGCATCGAAGACTGGCTGAGTCGGGTTGGCAATGAGGGCTGCACCGAGAAGGTCACCTTCAAATCCGGAGTTGTTGGTAATGAGTGGGTTTTGATCCAGCACATTTGCCACAGTCAGGAAGGTATTGATGGTGATACGATCATCCCACATGGTGTGTGTGCTGTTCAGGCGACCTGTGTATCGGGTCATGCCGCTGTTTTCAACCACCCCATCCTGATTCAAGTAGCCAAAGGAGAACCGGTATGAAGAATTGTCTGATCCTCCACCGAATGCTAAGTTATGCTCAGTAGTCAGGGCTGTGCGGAAAATTTCATCCTGCCAGTCAGTATCTGCACCCTGATCAAGCTCAGCCACATTGGCACCGATTTCAGAGAGTGCAGACCTGTACTCATCTGCAGAGAGCAGATCGTATCGTCTGGTCACTTCACTGAATCCAACATTCCCTGAGTAGGACACTCCCTGACCTGCTTTTCCGAGGCCGGACTTGGTGGTAATCAGCACCACGCCGTTTGCACCCCTGGAGCCGTAGATGGCCGTGGCAGATGCATCCTTGAGGATATCGATGCTTTCGATGTCCGCAGGGTTGATAAAGTTCAGAGGGTTTCGAGCAGAAGATACGCCAGCTCCGGAATCGCTACCTCCAGCCGAAATCGAACCTGAGTTCAAGGGCACTCCGTCGACAACAAATAGCGGGTTGTTGTTACTTCTTACGGAAGATGTTCCACGGATTCTGATGTTGACTCCGGCTCCCGGCTCACCACTTGATGAAGTAATCTGCACCCCGGGAGCACGCCCCTGGATGAGTTGCTCTGGTGAGTTAATGACACCGACGTTAAAATCTTCGGCCTTCAGGGTTGCCACAGCTCCGGTGGCGTCACGCTTTTTGACGGTTCCATAACCGACGACGACGACCTCGTCGAGCACGCTACCGCTTTGGAGAGAAACATCGACAACATTGGACGCGCCAATTTCAACTTCCTGAGTGACATACCCAATATAGCTGACAACCAGCGTTGTCGCATCATCTGGGACTTCGAGGGAGTAACTCCCGTCGATGTCGGTTGTTGTCCCGGCAGACGTCCCTTTTGCCAGAATGTTGGCTCCTATCAGGGCCTCACCGGTCTCGACATCAGTGACTGTGCCCGAAACGGTCCTTTGTGCCGACAGGCCGAAGGAGACCAGCACGCACAAAGCGAGCAGACTCCCTCTCAACACATACGTAATTTGACTCATAGCACCTTGGTGTTTAAAAATTGTTAAAGAATAATTGAGATAGATACATACAAAATTACCAAAAATTTTGATTTTAGGACAAACTGCCTATAAAAACTTATATTTACGCAATCACACACAATTTCCTACCATTTGCCAAATTCCAGTTATGAGTGGCTTTACACTGAGTTTACCTGACTTGATTATTATGGTCTTGTATGGTGTCCTGATTATTGGCTACGGACTTTACCATGCGCGGCGCAAAAATGCCGAAGACTATTTCCTTGGAGGACGGAGCATGACGTGGCCGATTGTAGGAATTGCCTTATTTGCAGCAAATATTTCGAGTTCGACATTGGTGGGGCTTGCCGGAGATGCCTACAAGACCAATGCGCATGTCTACAATTACGAATGGTTTGCAGTCATCATTCTGATATTCTTCGCCATTTTCTTCCTCCCTTTTTACCTGAGATCGAGGGTATACACCATGCCTGAATTTCTGGAGCGTCGGTACGATAGGCGGTCGCGCTATTATTTTTCGTTCATCACCATTGTTGGCAATGTATTGATTGATACGGCGGCTGGATTGTATGTTGGAAATATTGTATTGAAGCTGATCTTCCCGGAACTACCTTCATGGTTCATTATCATGATACTGGCCTTTGCCGCGGCGGCTTACACCATCCCGGGCGGTCTGAATTCGGTGATTCAGACCGAGGTGGTCCAGGCTATTCTGCTGATGGTGGGTTCGTGGCTTCTGACGTGGTTTGCCTTCCGGGAGGTTGGCAGCTGGCAGGATATGGTTGCGGGTCTGGATGCCAAATTTGCGGCCGGGGAGATAGCCGCGGATGCCGCGGGTACGCTCAGCATGGTCCGACCGACGGACGATGAGTTTATGCCGTGGTATGGCTTGCTGACCGGGGTGCCCCTGCTCGGCTTTTATTTCTGGGCCAACAATCAGTTTATGGTGCAGCGCGTGTTGTCTGCAAAGAGTCTGAACCACGGCCGCTGGGGGGCGTTGTTTGCAGGTTTCCTGAAGTTGCCTGTTTTCTTTTTTATGGTACTGCCAGGCATTTTGGCCATTCTCATTTTTTCTGACCTTGATTTAACGGGAATTAACTACATGCTTCCGAGCGGACAGCCTTGCGCCAATCTGTCGGAATGTCCGAATCTGACATATCCTGTTCTGCTATTCAATCTGCTTCCTACGGGCATCCTCGGTCTGGTCATCGCGAGCTTGCTTGCGGCCATGATGTCGAGCGTATCGGCTACCTTCAATTCGGCTTCAACCCTGATTACCATGGACTTCATTAAGCCCCTGAACCCCCGGATTTCTGAAAAGCAATTGGTGCGTGCAGGGCAGCTTGCAACGCTGATACTGGTTATTCTTGCCGCTGCATGGGTTCCTTTCATCGAAAAGGTCAGCGACACACTCTGGGAATATCTCCAGCGGGTTCTCGCCTACATTGCGCCTCCGGTAGTAGCAACTTTCATCCTTGGTTTGTTTTGGAAGCGGGCCACGGCAACCGGCTCATTTGTGAGCTTGATGTTTGGGTTTGTAACCGCCATTGTGTTATTGTTTGTTGATACCGGTATGCACTTTCTCCTGCTTGCCTTTGTTGTCTTTTTGGTGTGCGCAGTGGTTCATATTGCCGTTTCGCTCATGACGCTGCCTCCATCGGACGAAAAAGTAGCTCACTACACCTGGCGGCCGGAGCTTTTCAAAATGGAAACCGAAGAATTGCGGGCACTCCCCTGGTACCAGAATTATCGCTACCTGGCCGTGGGACTGCTCGTCATTACTGCGTGCGTAGTTGGCTTCCTGTGGTAAGCCCGGACATTGCCAGATATACGCCATTGGTCCAGCCAAATCCATCCTGATTGGGGTACTCCCCACCTCCGGCGGTGGTTTCAGTATGCTCGACATGGTATTTTTCCATCATTTTTCCGG
>CAZMSQ010000043.1:0-5637 GCA_964569025.1 uncultured Saprospiraceae bacterium
ATACCCAAACCGCTCCTCCACAAATTCCCGAAACGCATCCGTCCCCACATCATAGCACTTATAATCAGTCCCATTGCACCGATCAAACTGAATCATAAACTGATGTCCGTTCAGCTTATCCGCAATATCTTGGTGCTCCCTCATCAACCAAACACTCCCAATCTGCCCATGCTCTTCCCCATCCGTCACCAATAGCGAATGCCCGGAATCCTTCAACGCCCACAATATGGCACACCCCGCCCGATCATCCGCCCCAAGCACACTCCGGTCTCCGGTTCTCTTCCTGGCCACGAAAAAGTCTTCATCTTGCACCACATCATGCTCATATGGCTCCTCATGGTGATACTTTGGAATATAACACTCATCCATCACCGTATCCGCGTGTGCCACCAGCACCACTTTGTCCAGCCGGCTCCCTTCAATGTATACAAATCGCTCCTTCCCTTCCGAATCTGCCTCCCTGAATACCGCCCCGGGTAGCTCACGAAATCTGTCGATTATCGGAGCCGTGGTCCATAGCGGATACTCCAGAAATTGTCTGAGAAGATCTTGGTTGTTCATGGGTTCTTATTTTATTTGGTTTTCAATTAAAATCCTACCCCAGACACCACCTCAATACCCGCATTCTGATAGCGCCCAAATACATATCGTTCTGACGCATCATCTATCAGACCAGATGGCATAGTCGCATTTAGTCCCTTTTCCTTAAGGAGTGTATCCTCATCTTTCGTGACCACAACAGAATGCAAATAGATATTTAGAATACTCAGAACCTCTGCAGCGTTCTTCCCAGACTCCCCAATCTTAGACAGCAACACTTTTCGAGGGACCGCATGGTCATGGCGAAAATTTTTTGTGAGAACATGTTTCGCTTTCCCATTTTGCAACCCATTTTTATAAGTCAACATAGCTTCTGCCGACCAGTACGGCTGGCCGAAATACTTGATGTTCCTTCCCTCTTCATCCTTTTCAGAAGCCATCCAGATGTACGAATTTAGCAGACCCTTCACGATCCTTTCCGGCACATCAATCAGATTCAACGCTGCCTCAATAAGCTGCGCCGCAATCTCTCTGGTTCTGTAGTTGACAATATCCAAAATCACAGATTTTACTTCTCCGACAACTCGGAAAAGCCGCAACAAACCCCAACCTTATTCAATTTTATTCCACGGTTTTCAAGGGCTTTCACCTCATTCCACAACACATACAACACCAAAGCCACATACAAGAATCATAAGGTTATCACGGAGTGCCTTTAAATTACACACTTTTCCCCATACTGCAAACAAAATTTGCAAAAAGTGACAAAAGTCAATGCAGTCAATCAACCAAATCCTCCTGAAACAACCCCTTTCAATCCCCCATCTACATGTAAAGACCCGTAGTCCGCTGCGGCTTTTGCAGTCTTTTGTGGCAGTAGGTTTGGTTTTTAGATAAACCCCGGTCATCATCTAGAATCGCTTCTAGCTTAGTATGTTCCTCTCAAAGAATCTTGAAAATCTACTCAAGAATGGCCATGTGGTCATGTAAATTCTCGCAGCCCAATTGCCTATTTGCTCTAACTCAGGGGTTCTGGCAAAAGGGACCATACAATTTGTACTCACAATTTCGGAATCCTCCGTTCCAACCCTTCCACCACACGAATCCCGATCCTTGTAAATTTTGAGAATAGGAATTCGTCAGAAGTCCCATCCAATTGTTCCTCCGACAACCGATACCCATGCCATCGTTGCCTCAGCATACTTGACTCGTGTCCGGTCAACACAACGCAATGGTAATAGGTATTCAGAATCTCCAAAATCCCCTCAGCTGTTTGGTCACCATCCAGAATCTTTTGCAGAATTTCCCTCATCGAAACAACTGGCTCGACCACCAGCTTACCCCCCGCCTGAAATTCAAACTGACCGGCCTGCAGAGCTCCCATATATTGATCTATGGCTCGCTGCGACCAGTATGGTTGCCCATAATACTTAATCGGCACCCCATCATCATCGCGCCTGGAAACCATCTGAAGCATGTTGCGCAGCAGCACCCTCCTCAGTGGCTTGTCCAAATCTGACACCCTCAACATCCCCTCAATCATATGTGCGACAGCCTCTCTGGTTTTTGGGTTGGCTATTTTCATTCATATTTGGTTTTTCATATTCACCCACTGCGAAGCCCCCCTTCCCAAGTAATCTCCTCATCCATTCCCACAACCATCTTATTTACTCCCCATAAAATCAATATACTATACCCTAAATAATTTTTAATTCATAATTTTTAATTTTTAATTCTCAAACACCACAAACACCCCATCCTGCAACCTCACCACCGCCCGCTCCGTCTTCCCCACCGGCAAATACCTCATCTCCCCCTCCCCACTCTGCACAGTCAGCGTCCAGTCAGCTGAATCAAAAACCTTGACCAAATCTGCCATCGGCAGACGGGCAGAAAAGCGGCTGGCGAAGCCATCTCCGGCGCGTTGGTTGTACAACAACTCAATGTCCGCACTCTTGGCTGCAAAGCCCGGATGGGCAATCTCAAACCGTTCAACGCTGCGGTACAGGCGGTCGTCTTCAATCGTAAAATTCAGGGTCGCCGTGTCGCGCACCTCATTGCGGAAACGAAAGGTCAGATCCAGCAGCAGCTCGCTCTTGACATCCCCCGGACGCTCAAATTTCAGGGGCTTGATAAAGTACTGTGTGCCGTCCTCACCCACATAAAAGGTCTCGTACAGATTGCGGGCCGACTTGACCGCACCAGGGCGCACCGAGCCGCAAGAAGCCAAAAGGAGAATGGAAAACAGGATGGAGAATGGGAAAAAGTATCGGACCCCGCGGGCAAAGAGAAAAGGGGTCAGGGTGGAGGGAGAGGAGAATGGCATAGGTTACTCTTGCTTAAAACGGTTGGCAATAGCCTCACGGCTGAATAGGCGGCCTGAATGAACAGAATCCGTGGCGGTGGCCACCAAACAGACCAAGGCGTTCTCAAATTGCTGACAGTATTCGGCAGCAGTCAGGCTGTCAGTCTGGTGGCGTTTGTAGAAAAACACCCCTTCCTCACGCTCGGACTCCACCGAATCATCCGGCAGACCAAAGATATTCAGTTCTTCCAACCTCCGCAAGGTGGTCCGCACAGGCAGCCCCACGAAGATCATCGCTGAGTCACCCTCGATGCACCGAAACAACGGCACCTGCTCGCTGGTGCGCGCATAGAGCCCGTCCCACATCGCCTGGCACGCCCTCGCACTGTCACTCACCTGCTCCGAAGCCCCCAATCTGAACACGATGCCATTCACAAGCGGAAGGACCTGCGGGTCAGCGCCCGCGGCATCACCAGAGGTAGCAGTGGTGCAAGAATACGTGACGCACAACAATAGCACAGCAGCAAACACAACAGAACAAATATGATTCATACTCGAGTGGATCTGCCCCAGACAAATGAGGGGGCCACCGGGGCCCCCTCTCTGTACAAGGTGCTTGTAAAAATTACTCGCCTGTAACCATTGTTTCGTAGGTCACAATCAGGTTCAGCAGGCTGGTCTGCTTAATGTCAACAGTCGAAATCTTGGTGATTCCGCCATTCTTAGCAGCTGCCATGATGCTGGCATCCTGGTCAAAGAACAGCACACCCAGAAAGCCAGTCGCCTTCGAAGTGCCCACCTTGTTGCCAACAGGATTGCTCGTGGCATTCACTGGCAATGTCAACGCACAGCTTGACATCATGGCCGCTACGGCCAGCAGTCCGAGAATGTTTCTCATCTTCTTAAACATAAGTACATGATTTAGTGCTCCTACTCGTAAGGCTTTTCGGATTCGCCCCGTTTTTTAACGTGGGTTCTGGACTCCACAATGTGTTCCTTTTCAGATTGATTGCACACCTATTCATTCTTCTCTTCTGACAACTGGTATGACCCGCAGCAGTCCTTCAATCCCATAGGCATACAGAATGTCAGGCCGCTTTCAAGCCAGATACCACGTCAGACCCACCCACACTGGGGTTCGTCAGCCAATCTTTCCAATCCAGAAAAGTATTTTCCTGGTTCCCGGGTGGTGCAATCTATTCAGGGTTAACTCATTACTTCCAAACACCAACGGCACATAACCCTTTCAAAAACGCAGTTTATACAACAACAATGACATCAAATATACTCAACTTTCAGATTATTCTCACAACCCTAAAAGCCACAAAAATGCCCAAACCCTCCGTTAAATTTGAATTTCGACCGTTTAATTTCTATTTTCTACCGTTTAATGATTTTTTTTGACCGTTCGTGCCTCGCCTCAAGTTTTGCGTTTTTTCTTTTTCGCCGCCGGAAAAAGAACATTATTGAGAATGAGCCTGTAGCCTGGAGAGTTGGGATGAAGGTCCAGATCGGTATCTGGTTCGTCCACAAAATGCCGGTAGTCCTCCGGATCATGCCCCCCATAGAAGGTAAAAAATCCGTCCATCACCGTCCCGTGAATGTACCGCGCCTCGCCCATGGGCTTGGTTTCCCCAAGTATGAGAATGCTTGATTTAATGAGGTTCTTTTTGTAGGCTGTCGTCTGCCCCAAAAACCCTTTTACGGTGCGTGTATGATTTTGGGTCAGCATAGTCGGGACGGGATCCCACTTGGCCGAAAAATCAAAGAGCGTGAAATAGTCTTCCTCCGGATTGGCCTTCCGGCTATGGTGATTGTCGATGCTCGAAAATTCATACTGAAACGGATTGCGTTCCAGCTCAAAATTCTCAAACGCAAAGGTCCGGCTAAAGTCCAGCTTAGCCTGAGCATCAGGGTCTGCAGGATCCCCATCATACACCTGGTGGCAGATATCCAGCCCTTCAGCGGCCAGCGCGATATCATACGTATCTGTCGCAGAGCACATCGCAAACATAAAGCCCCCGCCGGCCACATACTCTTTGATTTTCTTCACCACAGCAAGCTTCAGCTGAGACACCTTCTCAAACCCTTCTTTCTCCGCCAGTGCCTCCATCCGCGCCTGATTGGCCCGGTACCAGGTCGTATTGTGGTAAGCCCGATAAAAGCGCCCATACTGCCCGGTAAAATCTTCATGGTGCAGGTGCAGCCAGTCGTACTTCACCAGCTCATCTGCCAGCACCTCTGAGTCGTACACCGTTTCGTACGGAATCTCCGCATACGTCAGCACCAGCGTCACCGCATCATCCCACGGCTGCATCCGCTCCCCTCGCGCGTTCACCTCTGGTGTGTACACTGCAATCCGCGGCGCTTTCTCCAGCTTCATCGCCTGCTGATTCACCTCCGGATGCCCGATTTCATCCAAAATGCGCGCAAACTGGGCATCCGCAATAATCTCATAGCTCACCCCCCTGATTTTACACTCCTTCTCAAACACCTGATTATAAGGAATCACAAAGCTCCCCCCCCGATAGTTGAGCAACCACCAGGCCTCCATTCCACTCTCCAGCACCCAGTACGTAATCCCATACGCCTTGAGATGATTCCGCTGCTCCACATCCATCGGCAGCAACAAATGACTCCCCCTCACCAATCCCACACCCCCCAAAAAAACCCCGATCACCAGCAATATCCGATACATCATAATCTAAGTTTTGCAAGGGCGCCCCTCGTGGGCGCCCCCATATTCTCAGTATACATCCCTCACGATGCACGAGCCCCTCACGGGCGCCCAC
>CAZMSQ010000043.1:5737-8336 GCA_964569025.1 uncultured Saprospiraceae bacterium
GTGGGTGCCCTTGCCCTGCTCATCATTCATTCTCCCTCACACTGATCAAGCATCTTCAAAAAGCTATATATAGCCCTGCTCGCATTTTGCTTATCAGCAAACACAAACTGCGCCTCTGCCACCTCTTCCGCACCTGATTTCCGAATCACAGGCTTATCCCCAAGCGTCCGTATCTTGAACCCTGGGTGGTACTGGTCATCCAAAAACGGCACCATATTCGTCTTATCAATCTGATCCAGAGGCACCTCCCAGAGGGTACGCGTCCCATACTGGCTGACATCCACTGTAAGCACGCACCCATCCAGCGCCACATCCATCCGATTCGTCCAGTCAGTAGTCACCACCACCTGCTCGCAAGCCCCGCGAAACGAAGTCAGCCCATAGTCAGTCTCCCCGGTAATCGGATCCGGGCTGGCATTAAATGTATTGTCATTGCGCCGCTGCGCATCTTGCGGCGTCTGTTGCTGCGTCACAGGCTCCGGCGCCCCAGTGGCCCGCCGCACCACCTTGGAGGGCTGCTCAGTGCTGGCAGAAGAATCAGAAGCCTGACTGCCGCTGCCAGAGTCCGACGGCGTACAAGCCGAGATAAAAAGAATGGCCCCAAGGGCTGCGCTCAGAAAGAATTTCATGCCAAATCGAATTTTATACATTCTCTAACTCACAAACAACCTCAATAATATGCAGAATCCCGAATAATTGTTCGCATTTTTCTCCACACCCCCCTCCCCCCGCACAAGCGCCCCTCCAGATTGCCCCCTTCCGCTCCCAGCTCTCCTTCGCCCCATAGCCCCGCCCGCACGGGCACCCCTCGTGGGTGCCCCCCTTCCGCCCCCTGCTCCCTCGCTTCCCCCTTCCCAATAGCCCCGCCCGCACGGGCGCCCCTCGTGGGCGCCCACCCCGCCAAGCCTGAGATATTTCCCCAATAACACAAAAAAGCGCCCCAGAATCCCGTATAATTGCTCCCAAAATTCTCCACAATCCCTATTCTACACCATGATCAACCTCATCTCCGACACCCTCACCCGCCCCACTCCTGGCATGCTCGAAGCCATGATGCACGCCTCGGTAGGCGATGATGTCTTCGGCGAGGACCCCACCGTCAACGCCCTTGAGCACAAAGCGGCCTCCCTATTCGGCCACGAGGCGGCCCTTTTCTGCCCCTCTGGCACCATGACCAACCAGATAGCCCTCAGCGTGCACTGCGGCCGTCTGGAGGAGGTCATCTGCCATGAGTACTCCCACATCTACCAATATGAGGCCGGCGGTTATGCCGTCAATTCCGGCATCCCGATTCAACTGCTGCCCGGGGAGGGGGGCAAAATAACCCCGGAGCAAGTCCGCGCCGCTGTCCGCCCGCCCTACGATTGGCTCCCTCACAGCCGTTTGGTGGTAATTGAAAATACCTGCAACAAAGGCGGGGGCAGCATCTATACATTCGCAGAAATGGTAGCCCTCTCATCCACCTGTCGCAATTTGGGCCTCAGCTTCCACCTTGACGGCGCCCGCATTTTCAATGCCCTGGTCGAAACCGGAGATACCCCAGCAGCCATCGGTCCACTTTTCGACTCCATCTCTGTCTGTCTCTCCAAGGGCCTCGGCGCCCCTGTCGGTTCCGTCCTGATTGGCAGCCGCGAGTTCATCCGCCGCGCCCGCCGCACCCGCAAGCTCATGGGTGGCGGCATGCGCCAGGCCGGCTACCTGGCCGCCGCCGGCATCTACGCCCTCGACCACCACATCACCCCCCTCGCCACCGACAATCACCACGCACGCCTCCTCGGCCAGTGCCTCAGCAGCCTCCCCTGGGTCTCATCGGTCCGCCCGGTCCAATCCAACATCGTCATCTTCGACCTTACCCCACCCCACACCGCAGACTCAATGCTCCAACAGCTCGCCGCCAAAGGCATCAAAGCCTCCGCCTTCGGCCCCAGCACCATCCGCCTCGTCACCCACCTCGACATCTCCGAGGCCATGATTGCCAAATCCCTCACCATCCTCCGATCCATTCATTGAAAAATAGCCCATACGCACCCAAAAAGCCCCATCGGGGCATCATCTCCTTAGAATCCATCTGCATCCCCCCATTGAGCTGCAGCGCAGCGACATCTTTCTCAACCCCTGAAAAACCAAACCCCCAAATACACGCCACCGAAGATATCGCTGCGATGCAGCTTGAATTATACACACATACCTGGGCTAATGAGAGATCGCTGCGCTGCAGCTTGAATTATACACACATACCTAAGCTAATGAGATGTCGCTGCCCTGCAGCTCACAACCACCCCAAAACATACCCCCGAAAACCCCGGCATTTGATCTTTCGCCGTCAAGAAATTCAAATGCGGGTGGCCTTCGGGGAGCTATCCACGAGTGCACAACCGAAACAGAAATCCCAGACCAATTCCCAGAAAAACAAAACCCCGAGCACGGCTTGGATCGCGAGCGGGAGGCAATTTGAATTTTAGGCGAAAGATCTCAAGCCTTGACTTTTTGGTTCTTTTTTGTCAAGAAAAAAGAACATTCCAAACCCCTTGCGGAGCAAACCCTAGCGGGAGGCAATTTGAATTTTAGGCGAAAGATCTCAAGCCTTGACTTTTTGGTT
>CAZMSQ010000043.1:8436-12227 GCA_964569025.1 uncultured Saprospiraceae bacterium
AAAGATCTCAAGCCTTGACTTTTTGGTTCTTTTTTGTCAAGAAAAAAGAACATTCACCCCTCCTCTTTCTTCCGCCGATTCATCTCATCGCGGATTTCAGCAGCCTGCTCGTAGTCTTCCTGCCGGAGCATTTCGTCCAGCAGCTCCTCCAGCTCGGCCAGAGAGCGGGCCTTCAGGGGTGTTGTGCTGCTCTCGATGGAAGCGTCGAGATCCTTATCGAACGAATCATCTTCAGCATCTTCGTCGTCTGACTCCTCGAAAATGACGCCGGCAGCGCCCATGACCTCCTCATACGTGAAAATCGGGCAATCGAACCGAACGGCCAGTGCAAGGGCATCGGAGGTGCGGGAGTCGATTTCAACTATCTCACCGTCCTTCCAACATATGAGCGTTGCATGAAACACACCCTCATTCAGGTCATTGATGATGATCTCACGCAGCACAATGCTGAATGCATCCATGGTATTCTTGAACAAATCATGTGTGAGAGGGCGGTTGGGCTCCATGCCCTCCATAGCTACGGCAATCGCCTGAGCCTCAAACCCGCCGATGATGATCGGCAAGCGCCTGACGCCCTCCTTTTCACCCAGAATGACGGCGTAATTATGCGTTTGTGTCACACTGTGCTTGAGGGCGACAATTTCGAGCTCTATTTTTTTCATATCTCTTGACAATCAATGGCCTGAGGCCTGGTTCGGACCGCTCATCGACGGCCTCAAATTGGGGGACAAAAGTACGGAATATTGTTTGCTTTCCGAAGGTCCAACAAAAAAAGGAGACGGCTGGTTTCCCGGCACTTTCTACCGGAGGCGTAGCGTTCTATCCATATGAGAATTGTCATTGCATTCCTCTTTCCGGCTGTCGCATTGGATCATTTGCTGGGTATCAGCATCAATTGATTGGAGTGAATGCAGAGCCGTATATTTACCAGTATGAAAACAATATTCCGCATTTTCCTCCTCGCAGCTTTGACCTTTCCCGGCACTCTGAGTGCCCAGCGTTTAGATGGATTCACCCTCCTCGAAAACGGTCAATCTGGGAGGGCGCTTGCCTCTTTTCCTGCCGATTTCGAATCATCGCGAAGGGGACCCGCCGCTTTCTGGGGGGCGGCTCTGGCATGCGCCGATCTGCAACGCGCTGACTCGGCGTATCAGTTTGTACTGCAGGCTCATGAAGCCTACCGCGCCGCAGGCACAGGGAAGAAAAAGGCGTTTGTGCGCTTTGGCCTTGACCCGCAGGAGATGAATCGACTGAAACGTTCGCTTGAAGAGCGGGCACTTGGGGTTGCATTAGAGGATGGCTCCCTGCAGGCCATTGATCACTTTCTGGACACCTACATCGGGGCTCCGCGCCGGCTGCGGCAGGAGGTGCTCGCGAAGCGAAATGCCCTTGCTCTGAATCTTGCCCTCACGGCTGAGACCTATGACGATTGTGCGGCCATGCTGGATGGAACTGGTAGGGAGGCGCGCCAATACCCGGAGATTTACGAGCTGGCTATGGATCGCCTGTTCGATTTATTTGTTTTGGAGAATGGGTGGAGAATGTTGGATGTGCTTGGGGAGCGGTTCCCTGAGCTTGGTCTGTTGCGCGATCCGTGGCTGGATGAGTTTCTCGAAATACGTGAAAGTGGAGATGCCTCCCTGTTCGAAGAATTTTCGCGCCAGTACCCGGAGAGTCGGCTGGCACAGATGGCTACAGACAGTGCTGCTGCCGGCGTTTTCCGAAGCCTTGCGGGCGATGGGAGTCTGGAAGATTATTGCGCTTTTATTGTACGTTGGCCGGGCAGCAGTTATGTCGGGCAGTTGGATCCTTGGTTGGCAGAGGCATTCTCCAACAGCCCTTTTCTCCACATTTTGGAGCCAGCCCTGCGCGGCGTTGATCCGGCACAGCTGCCCCTCACGATGGAGGCCCTTTATCGGCGTTACCACTCTACTGGGCGGCTCAGTGACTTGCTGAACTTCGAAACAAGATATCCGGGCTTCCCTCAGGGTTCCGGCCGCCTTTCGAGAGATCAGGAACTTGCAAGGCGCTTTGGGGCCATTACTACCATGCTGTCCTCTGGCGAGGCCACCCACAGTGCAGTTTCCGAGGAGCTCGACGACCTCATCCGCAAATGGGCGCCGGATTATCCGGCAATTCTGGCTCTCCAGGTTCTGATCGAACCAGATTTAATCAGCGGTGCCCTCAGCGATGCCCTCGTGGTGGCGAAAAGCTACCGTCCAAAATTTGCTGGAGCTCCAGACCAACTCAATGCGCTCCTCAATTTGCTGACAGACTCACCTTCCGGTGTCATCCGAAGCCGTCTGGATAGCGCCGTCAACACGTCCTTCGCTGAGTATTCACCAGTCATTTCTGCCGATGGCAAGCACTTATACTTCTGCCGGGACGAGGGCATGCTGCTCAACTCTGATGAAAACATTCTGATTTCTGAATTGACCTCTGACGGATTTTGGGGCAGTGCTGTCTCTCTGCCTCCCTTTGATGGCCGCGAGCATGAGTCGCCTCTGGCCATTTCTTCAGATGGCAGCACATTGCTGCTATTCCGCGAGGGCCGCATCATGACCAGTCGCCGAACAGCTTCCGGATGGAGCACCCCCCAACCGGCCGGAGCTGCCATCAACGAATCCCGCTGGCAGGGCGGCGCCAGCCTGAGTGCCGACGGCAAGGCTCTGATATTTGCCGCCATACGCCCCGAGTGCCTTGGCCCTGGCAGCAGAGATGTTGACCTCTTTGTGGCTGTGCGCAAATCTGATGACACCTGGGGCACCCCCATCAATCTTGGCCCGGCCATCAACACCACCCTCGAGGACCGGTCGCCATTCCTGCATCCTGACCAGAAAACTTTGTACTTCAGTTCCCGCGGCCATGGCGGCCTTGGAAAACTCGACGTATTCAAGGCAGTCCGCACCGGCCCCAGCTGGACGGACTGGAGCACACCCGTAAATCTCGGCCGTGAAATCAACACGCCAGGCGACGACTGGGGGTACAAAGTATCTACCGATGGCCAGCGTGCATATTACGCTGGAGGCGGAGGGCCATCTCTTTCTGATATCCTGACAGTGACTTTGCCAGAGAGCCTTCGCCCTGACCCTGTTTCTACCATTGCAGGCCTTGTCCTCGATGACTCTTCCGGCTCCCCTCTTGAAGCCACCATTCTCATTGAAGACCTCACCACCGGCCGCGAGGTCGCCACACTCACCTCAAGTCCGGCTACCGGGGCATTCTTCATCACTCTCCCTCAGGGAGGTCTGTACAGCTATACCATCACCCGTCAAGGCTACCTCGATGCTGCCAACCACCTTGATCTCACCGGGGTCTCCACCCCTGTCAACCGGATTGAGCGCACCGTGCGTCTGCGCACTCTTACAACCGCAGCCGCAGATGGCGCATCTTTGGTTTTGAACAACCTATTCTTCGACACCGACAGTGCGACTCTTCGCCCGGAGTCATTCCCCCAGCTCCGACGCCTTGCTGCCCTCCTTAACAGAGCGCAATTACCCATTGAAATCGCCGGCCACACTGACAATGAAGGCTCGGCTACCTACAACCAGACTCTTTCGGAAGCACGCGCGCAATCTGTCAAATCCTGGCTCATTGATAACGGTGTCGACAGCTCACTGCTCAAATCTGCCGGCTACGGAGAGTCTCGCCCCATCGCTCCGAATACAACACCTGAATCACGGGCCAGAAACCGTCGGGTTGAGATTACCTTTCGATAGGCTTCACATAACTGAATAATAATCCATCCCCCAAAAAAATATTTGAAAATTCTCCCCCTTTTCGTGTGGAAT
>CAZMSQ010000043.1:12327-17457 GCA_964569025.1 uncultured Saprospiraceae bacterium
GGGCTTCAGCAAGGGCTTGAGCAAGGACTTGAGCAAGGGCGTGAGCAAGGGATTCAGCAGGGCCGTAAACAAGGGTACGAGGAAAGCCGTATTCAATACATGCTCAACATGTGGCGTGCTGGCCGTTATTCTCTTAGCGAAATTGCCAGAATATTTGAAATAGATGTGGAAGAACTCCAACGCCAGTTGAAGTTGGCTACCGAAAATGAAAAGCGCAATAATGATAATGCACCTGATGCTGAATCTGACTCTGCCAAAAGTTAATTCTCTGATTGCGCAGATATGGAATCATAGCACCATATCCACCACAAAAAGTCCTCCCAGAATCAGACTTGCCACACCATTGGTTGTGAAAAAGGCAAGATTCACACGAGACAAGTCATCGGGTTTTACAAGTTGGTGCTGAGAGAAAAGTAAGCCCATGAAAAGAACGGTGCCAATGGCAAGAAGCCAGTTCATTTCAGGGTAGGTGAAAATGGTGAGGGCAGAGGCAGCGGCCAGAGTCAGTGCACAGAGAATGTGGAGCGTAGCTGAGAGGCGTAAGGCGTGACGGGGCCCGATGGCCGCAGGAATAGAGTTGAGTTTGTGGGTCCGGTCAAAGTCTGCATCTTGAAGCGCATAAATAATGTCGAAGCCGGACACCCACAACAAGACAGTAGCCGAGTAAAGCAGAGGTATAAGGTCAAACCCGCCACCGGCAGCAAGGTATGCGCCAATCGGCGCCAATGACAGACCAAGACCCAATACAAAATGGCACAATGGGGTAAAGCGCTTGGTGTAGGAATAGCCGAGAACTACCACCAAAGCCACAGGTGAGAGCGCAAAGACCAAAGGGTTAATCATCCATGTGGTACCAATAAAGAGCAGGGAGGATACAGCCACAAATCGGATTGCCGCCGACGGCGAAATTTGTCCTGACGGAATCTCCCGGACTGCCGTCCTGGGATTGAGACGATCAATGTCCCGGTCGAGATACCGATTGAAAGCCATGGCGGCAGAGCGCGCAAAAACCATGCATAATACCACAAGCCCCAGTACCCCGTAATCAACTCCCTGATTGTTCTGCTGAATACCTAATAGAAAGCCGACAATGGCAAAAGGCAAGGCAAAAATGGTGTGGGAAAACTTGACCAGAGATAAGTATTTCTTCATATTGGTTGTGGCTTCTGGCACAGAAAAGAGAACAAAGGATGAATGAAAAACGCCCTGACCCGTTTTGTAGAAACTCAGGGGTCAGGGCGTCGTATGTTTTGAGTGTCTGATCAGACAAACTCAAGCAAAGAATTATTGCTGTGCTTCAGGCTTTTCGACATTTGATTTGACAGTCAAGAAAGTCTTTCCACCGGGGATGTTCGCATCAATGGTTACTTTCTTGGATTGAACGCCTGACTTGCCGGCACTCTTGAACTCGACTTTAATTTCACCGCCCTCTCCTGGAGCAATAGGCTCTTTCGGCCATGCAGGAACTGTGCAACCACAGCTACCCTTGGCATTCTTGATAATCAAAGGCTCATCACCAGTGTTGGTAAATTTGAACACATGGTTGACGACATCACCCTGAGTGATGGTTCCGAAATCATGTTCGATTTCTTGAAACTCCATCGTGGTAAGCGGGCCTGAAGCTGCTGCATCAGCAGCTGGAGCCTGTGGTTGTTGAGCGTTGGCAGGCTGAACTGGTTGCTCGGCAGTTGGTTCAGCGGTAGCAGTATCAGCAGATGTGGTAGAATCACCGCCGCATGAAGCCAAGAACAGACCCATCGAGAGAATAAGCGCTCCACTCGCGCTTGTGGCAAAAAACTTCTGCAGGTTTTTCATAGCGATCTATATAATTTTGATGTGAAAAAAATATTCTTTGGATAATACTGAAGAGGCAAACGTCTTTTCTCCTGTTTTGTTTTAAGCGCTTGGCGGCAAAATTATCTCCTCCTGAGCGGCACCCCTGTTAATAAGTTGTTAACCCTTTTGATTTCGACGCTCAATAAGGTGTGCCTCGAATTCAGAGCGCGATAATGCATTGAGACACTTGTCAGGGCCCAAACCGCCCTTTTGGGCAGAGACAACGCCATACCTGACGTCACGAAGCCCACCTATACTGTGAGCATCAGGGTTAATGGATATCCGGACACCCTGCTCCAGTGCGTACGGAATCCACGACCAGTCCAAATCAAGTCTCCACGGGTGCGCATTGAGCTCAATACTAACCCCATGCTCGGCACAAGCATCAATGACTGCTTCGTGGTCAAGCGGATAGCCCTCGCGAACCAGCAAGAGCCGTCCGGTAGGATGACCGAGAATGGTGGTACATGGATGGGCCACAGCGCGCAAAATACGCTCAGTGGCTTTTTCACGGTCCATCCGTAAATTGGAATGGACAGACGCAATGACCACGTCAAACTGCTCTAAAATGTGATCTGGATAGTCCAGAGACCCGTCGCTTAGAATGTCCGACTCGATGCCCTTAAAAATATGAAATGGAGAAAGCGCTTCATTCAAAGCCTCAATTTCTTCCCATTGGGCCTTGACGCGTTCTATTTTGAGGCCATTGGCATAAAATGCCGCCTGAGAATGGTCTGTTATGACCAGATACTCATACCCGAGATCGCGAGTGGCTTCTGCCATTTCCTGAAGAGAATTCAGTCCGTCGCTCCAGGTACTGTGCGAATGCACAATTCCCCGAATATCACTCTCTGTTACCAACCGTGGCGGCTCCTTTCCAACCCATTCGGCCCCTGTCCGCAACATGGCGGGTACTGCAGGAATACCGCCAGCATGGAAGATGGCCTCTTCTGTTGCAGCCTCTGGAATTCCCTCAGAAAAATAGCCCATAAGGGCATTCAGAAAATCATCACTGCCAGTAAGCGTCAGCCATTCAGAACCAAATGCCTCAGGCCTGCATGTGTGGAGGATTACCGGAATGCCTGAAGAATGAGAAAACGCTACAGATTTGTCTGCAGCCTTCACAGCTTCAGAGCCAACAAATGCGCCGAGTTCTGAAGGCAGTTGCTCCGCTCCGATGAGGATTTCAATCTTTTCTACGGTATCGTCTCCCCGCCTCATGGCCCCAGCCAATTCAGCTCGCTGCCCGGACTTCAACTGGGCCCGGATTTGGCTAAGTACTTCATCAGCAGGAACCTCGGCAGTCGCATAATGGAATCTGCCTCTGGAATTAAGCGCATACTCCAGCTGACGCCCCAATTGCTCCTGAGTCTTCAGCCCGAACCCCTTCAACTCCACGAGCCTGTTTTCATTACAGGCATACAGCAATTCTCCGAGCGTTTCGATCCCTAACTCCTTCCAGATACTCCTGACCTTTTTCGGACCAAATCCCTTGATGGCCAGCATTTCCTGTACTCCCTCCGGAGTTTTCTCCTTATACCGCTCCAACGTCTTCATCTCCCCACCGTCAAGCAGTTCCCTGATTTTCCCGGCAATGGCGCCGCCCACTCCCTTCAGGGCCTTGATTTGCTCATCTGTCATGTCTGCTATCGGCTCCGGCATATTGCGCAACTGCCTGTATGCAGACTGATATGAACGAATTTTAAATGGATTCTCGCCGTGTAATTCCATGAGGCGGGCGAGCTGATCGAATGCAGAGGCAAGGGCTTTATTGGTCATCATTCTTCTCAATATTCAGTCTGCAATGGGGTAAAGAACACTTGCTTTATGGTATATACATCTCAAAAACCACTCTTCTGTTTTTGGCTCGCCCCTCTGGAAAGCGGTTATCAGCAATAGGTCGCTCCTCACCGTATCCGAAAGCCGCCAATCGCTCGGGCCCCACACCGCGATTCACCAGGTAATCAAAACAGGCTATGGCCCTACGCTCCGACAGGGTTTTGTTGAAAGCCGAACTGCCTTGACTGTCAGTGTGGCCACTGATGCGAAGGTGGTAAAGCGGGTTAGCTGCCATGAGGTCTGCAATTCGGTCAAGGAGAATGTATGATCCCTGCGTTAGCCTGTTACTTTCCGATTCGAAAGCCACCGAACGGGTGGCAGCAGCCAACACTTCACGTTCTTCTTTTTTCAAAGGCGGGCAGCCTTGATTTGAGGCCAATCCGGGCACATCAGGGCATCGGTCAATTTCGTCCTTCACACCATCACCATCTGAATCCGGACACCCCTTCAGCTCAACCCCACCAGCTTTGTCTGGACAATCATCGTCACGGTCCGGGATTCCATCTTGATCGAGATCTGGCAGCGGGCACCCCCCATTTGTCTTCGGCCCTGGCTCCCGCGGACAGTCATCCTCCCGATCTGGAATGTCATCTCCGTCTGCATCAGGACAGCCCCCGAACAAGGGGTCTCCTGCCACCTCCGCACATTCGTCTTCCCGATCCGGAATCCCATCCCCATCAGTATCGGGGCACCCATTAAACAGAGCTATCCCTGGGACAACCGGGCAGTCGTCCTCCCGATCCCGAATACCGTCACCGTCCAAATCCCCTTGCTTTTCTGGCTCTCCAAGCAAAATAATCAAGCCAGCGCTGTGTGCCCAATATTTGGTCTTGCCGCCAGCAGCAATCCGATACTCGGTCTGCACCTGCATTTGCACCCCATCTCCAAGGCGATATTGTACTCCCGCTCCCACAGGCACCTGAACCGAAACCCCGGACTCCGGAATGGCACTCATGCCAGCTCCAGCAAATGCATAGGGTGCAAGGTCGCGGTCATCCTCAAAGAGATGACCTTGGGCAATCACATCAAGACTGCCAAACACCTGAAAGTCAGTGAATCCACCATTCTCCTTTGGAAAGGAGGCCCTCCCAATTCGCATCGGCACCCCGATATTCAGGTGCGGCCTGAGATTTCGGTAGTACCCTAACTCAAGTCCGGAAGCAAGGTTTTTCAACCCGAGAGGAGAGGCTCCTGCTGTGGAGGGTGAGTAAAAATCAAAAGACATATACCTGACAGAAAGCGCATTGGGTGACCACGAAGCCTGCCCAAACACTGTTCCTCCCGCAGTCCAGAGACCCGCAGCAAGTGCAACCAGCATTATCATCCACTTGTGTGGGACTTTATTCATCAGGACATCCGTTGTTCTGCCGGTGACTTTCTTCTGAAAGATTGCTAAAGATAAAAACCCTGACGCGTATTTCCGAAATCCATCATGTTTCTTCCATTTTTTCATTC
>CAZMSQ010000044.1:0-17304 GCA_964569025.1 uncultured Saprospiraceae bacterium
CGCAGTTGAGGTGTTCTTGAGATGAATAGGTATTTTCATGGTCCCATGAGACCGCAAACCATCTTTGTAGGGGTGAACGTCTGGAGGAATTGATTATTTTATGCAACAATGTTGCACAAAAGGGGAAAAGCGTGTATTTTGCAACATTGTTGCATTTAAATACCTTTATATGAAACACACATTCCGATTCTCAGCAATCCTCATTCTGACCATTCCAATCTTACTCCTGACGGCTTGTCAAAAAGACGATGATCCGGTCATCCCCAATGAAGAAGAGCTCATCACGACGCTCATTCTCACAATGACCCCCTCAGGAGGAGGCGACCCTGTCATATGGTCATTCCGCGACCTCGACGGAGACGGCGGTCAAAACCCGGTTATCGTCACCGAACCTCTTTCTGTCAATACTGAATATTCCACCACCATTCAACTGCTAAACGAAACCGAAACACCGGCAGAAGACATCACCGAGGAAGTCCGTATGGAACAGGAAGAGCATCAATTCTTCTATGTGGCCTCTGCAGGAACTGACCTCATTGCCGTTTACAATGACCAGGATGCGAACGGAAACCCTGTAGGCCTCCAAACAACCATCTCCACTGGCACCGCAGGCACCGGAACGCTGACTGTCACCCTCATCCATCTTCCCGACAAAACAGCACCCGGTGTCGCCGTTGGCCTCCCCGATCAGGCTGGCGGCGAAACCGATATCGAAGTCGTTTTCGATGTCGAAATTATCCAGTAACAAACCCAGACCCGGTCGGACCGAGTCGTCTACACAAGCCTCTGTATGAAACAAGGTATCCAGCGGATACTGAGAAGTCTCCCGCTTTTATTTGTGCTGTTAATCATCACTGCACGCGTGATGGCCCAAACTTGCACACTCAATCTGAGCGGGGTGGTTTTCGATGAATATACCAACGCCTCATTATCTTTTGCGACTGTCTATCTCGAGGAGTCTGCAATCGGAACCACAACTGATTCTTCGGGGGCATTCCTGCTCCGTGATATCTGCCCAGGGTCAGCCCACCTTCGCATCACCCACCTGGGCTGCGAGCCGGAGCGACTGTATCTTCACCTTCACGCTGATACTTCCCTGGTCATAGGACTTCAGCACCACAAAGAATTCCTTCAGGAAGTCACTGTCACCTCGGGAAGCCCGGATCAATCAGGTCCTGAACTCCGAAATACGCTGACATCACAGATGATTGAACGGAATGCAGGAGAACCACTGGCGCGAATTCTTGAGGCAGTAACCGGGGTGAGTGCCTTACAAACTGGCAGCGGAATCGCCAAGCCGGTAATCCATGGATTATTTGGAAATCGAGTGGCCGTGCTCAATAACGGGCTCATTCAGGCCGGCCAGCAATGGGGAAATGATCACGCGCCGGAAATTGACCCGCTCGCAGCCGAGCAGATTTCTGTCATTAAAGGAGTTGCCGCCATTGAATACGGCAGCACAAGCCTCGGCGGTGTCATTCTGGTAGAGCCAGGGGCTCCTGCCTCCGATCCACACCTGCATGGCTCTGTCAATTACGCATTCCAAAGTAATGGCCTCGGGCATACATTGTCCGCACGCACCGAACAAGCCACACCACTTTTCTCATGGCGGGCAACTGGCACGCTCAAAGCAGTGGGAGATCTCAAGGCTCCTCACTACTTTTTGACCAACACAGGAGTCAGAGAATCAAATTTTTCCATCCGCCTTGCACGTGAATGGACCCCCTCATTATCATCCAATCTGTACTACAGCCAATTCAATACAGAGATTGGAATCCTGCGGGGTGCACACATCAGCAACCTGACAGATCTTCAATCCGCAATTGGGCGAGAAGTGCCTTTTTTTACTGAGGAAGCATTTTCGTATTCTCTCAACGCACCCCGCCAATCAGTCAATCACCACCTTTGGAAGGCGCAGATAAACTGGCTCCTCAGTAACAGCCGTCAGATCAGTCTTTCATACGGTGGCCAGCTCAACAGTCGCAGAGAATTCGATGTGCGTCGCAGCGGGAGAACTGACATACCTGCGCTCAGTCTGAGGCTTCTCTCTCATCAGGCCCAGGCAACGTACACATTCTTCGGCATCCGTGGGATTCGCATCAAAACCGGCATACAACTTCGATCCGATGGCAACAGAAATGATCCGGAAACTGGCATTCTTCCACTCATTCCAAACTATGCACGCTATCAAGGCGGACTGTTTGTGACATGGCGCCAGAAAACCGGACCATGGACCCGCGAATGGGGCGCACGATACGACCTCACGCATTTCCGGGTCACGGCAATCTCCAGAACACTGCCCCGAACCATTGTTAGACACCGCCACACTTTCCATACAGGAGCGGTCTCAACAGGCGTGAGATACGAAACCCAATCGGGGTGGGTCTCCAAACTGAATGCAGGACTTGCAATCAGAGCCCCGGAAGTCAACGAACTCCACAGCTTCGGCCTCCATCAGGGTGTCGCGGGTATCGAAGAAGGAGACCCCAATCTGAAACCAGAAACTTCCACCAAAGGAGTCTGGACCAATCAACTGAACTTCGCTGACAATCTTCTTGTCGAACTCTCAATTTTTGCCCAGTATGTACGGAATTTTATTTTCCTCGAACCTCAGGAAGCGTACAGGCTTACAATACGTGGAGCATTCCCGGTCTTCTTTTATAGACAAACCAACGCAACTCTCACTGGGGGAGATTTAACTATCAAATGGGAACCAACGCCAAACTGGGAGATGACCGCAAGATATTCAATGGTCAGAGGCCGGGATGTAAGTCGTAACCTCCCTTTGGTATTTATGCCGGCCGATAATATCAATTTTTCCCTAAGCAGGTTTCTTGAAGAAACTGGTCCTTTTCATAATACCAGAATAGGAATAACTGCAAGATATGTTTCAGAACAAACAAGACTGGAATCCGGACAGGATTTCCTGCCTCCTCCAGAAGCCTACTTTCTGCCGGGAATGGAGGTAGAATCCCACATTTCAATCGCTGACGTGAACCTTCGTTTTTCGGCACAATTTATCAATATCCTGAATGTTCAGTATAGAGACTTTCTCAACCGCTTGCGGTATTATTCTGACGAACCCGGACGTAATATCCGGCTGAGTTTCACTCTGGAGTTTTAGAAGGGGGATATCCTATTTTATTGAATCAGCATAATCCTTGAGTCGAGAATTTCATCGTCGGAATACAACGAGTATACGTAAAACCCGGCTTCAAGATTACGTGTATCTATCTCCACAGAATGCTGACCGGGCTCAAGATTTTGACGTGCAATCAAGACCACACCCTGAGGGGAGAGGATCCGGATTTCAGCCCTCCTCAAGGAAGGCGGCAAGGAATAGCGAATTTGAACGGATTCGCGCCCTGGGTTTGGTAAATTCTGAAACAACATGGGCCGGTTTCCATTGCCAGTGCGCTCACTTTCACAACAGGTCTCGATAGAGCCCTTTAATCGCGCGTTTTCGACCACAAGCTGCTCATTAAATAACCGAAGCCGATCAACAGCTTGACGCAATAAAGTCAGCTCAGACGCAAGACGCTGAATTTCGTGCTGCTCCTGTCCCGCTTCATTTGTTTGCTTGTCTTCCATGTCTCTTGGCTCATCCAAATCCACAGGATAACCTGGTTGCGTTGTCATAGGGACATCACCTTCCGCTGCACTTTTCGATGCTGTAGCGTTCTTTTGAGCTGGGGTCGTGACAATGGGTTGCTGATTTGCTTCACGGCCATTCGGCAGTGATTCCTGACCAACTGATAGAATTGGCAAACAAAGAAACAATCCAAAGAATAACGAGAACTGAATTGTATTGAAGGCTATGAATTTCATAATTACTTTATTCGTCAGTTTGAAGAAAACAAAAACAATCGCAGAAAACAAGGCTTTGTGCCCCAGAAAAATCTATTTAGACTCTGCGACAGTTAGAATAACCTGCTCCAGTTGACGAATCCGTTGCTCTTGGTTGTTGATTATCGTCTGCTGCTCCTGAATTGCCTTGATAAGGAATGGGATGAGGCCATCGTAATTCACACCCTTAAGTTCCGGACCCTCTTCTGCAAGATGGTGGGCATGCACAAGATCAGGAAGTACCTGCTCGAGTTGATTAGCAGCCAGTCCGTATTGTTTACCCTCGGGCAAAATAATTCCGTGTCTCTCTCCGGAGGCGCCGTCAAAATCCCAAGAAACTGGCTGGAGTTGACCGATAATTGAAAGAGCCTCATGAAGAGGGGTCACTTCCTGAAGCAATGACTCGTCAGAAATAGGAATGACGTTACCTGCGATGTGTAAATCATTATTGAGCCCCACGGCATTTGCAGTAATTCGAATAGAATTTGTGCGGGACCCTGGATAAATCCTGAACGGCAAAGTAGATCCATTAGTGGCATCTCGAACAAAAAAGTTAGTCTCATTTCCAGCGACATCCCAAATTTGAGCTGACCACCCTTGAGAACTATTTTGACTCATCCGCAAAGTGGGCGTATCCCCGTCTTCTATATTGATCTCTAAACTCCCCGGGTTGTTTGTTCCAACGCCAATATTTCCGTTTTCGCTGACAAACAAGCTGTGAGAGGGTGCATTCGCCATTAGGGTGAAAATATCCCTGCTGTGGGTTAAATCTTTGATCTGAAAATAAGAGTCCCCGCCATTTGAACTGCTGTTGGCCTCCATATACCAGTCAACCGACGGAAAACTTGCCGAATTACTTGTATCTAAAAATTCAATCCGCAGATTATTTTCTTTCAGGCGAATGGTAGAAAAACCGAAAGATTCACCGTTGACACAATCAAATCCGACGCACAAACTCTCTTGAATGATCACATCCTGAGTAAATACCTGAGAGACAATGGCACCCAAGGCTTCTTTTTCTATGTGGTTCCCAAATTCCAAAGGCTGTGAATTTGAGTAGGTACTGACCATCACCTCGTCAAGAGAGGCAGATAATCTTTCATCTGTTGTTGAGGCAGATTGGGGCGAAAAAAACGCTGCATCCTCAAATTTTTCCTGCCCAATCGGATTGATTGGTTTGCCTTTATCTACCCCGAAGCCCGCATAGTACAAGTGAGCTTCGGCAACCAGGCCATGCTCCGCGCGAAAGGCTTCAATCGCTGCAGCATCTCCCCTTTTCCTCAACTTGATCAACTTCTCAGACATATCCTTCCCGAGCTTAAAAACTGGCATAAACCGCAACTTATGAAAGCCGTTTTCACCCATTTCGGAAGATGTCCACAAAAACCGATTTCCATTCTCAGCCGCTTTCTCAATAGTCGACCCATCCGGTCTTGTCACCTCCATGACATAGTGGATGTAGTCCGCAGGGGGATCCGGCACTACTATTTCAATTTCTTCGCCCCACGTAACTCTAAGCCCCCCTGAAACGATAAAGGATTGAGCATTAAGCCCCTGACTTACAATACCAGCAAGCAACAAAACCCCACAAAGAAATTTCCATTTTGTGTTCATAAGACGATATTTCAATTTACTGAATCTTTAAAGCAAGAAAATACTTTGGCTCACTTTTCTTTGGGGCTTGACTGTAAATTTACATTAAATATTAATTTTTTAGCTGAAAAGAAATACTCTTTCCAAATTTATTTTGCCTCATTTTCACTCTTCAAGAAAAAATTTCAAACTGTGTCCAACTAGAACCAGAAATCAATTGCGGTATCATCATGAATCGTAACCTGCTTTTCTATGGTTGGGTCGGGAAATGTAAGTGAGAAGGCATGTAGTGCAATTCCAGGCTCGATTCTCTTCATCCCACCATATTTTTCATCACCAAATACCGGGCAGCCAATATGAGCAAGTTGGGCACGGATTTGATGGAACTTCCCGGTCAATGGTCTCACTTCAAGCAGCCAGCAATCCGACTCTTTTCTCATGACCCGATATTCAAGTATCACCTCTGTGGAACCAGTCGTTGGGGTATCATGGATAAAAGCACACATCTTACGTTGATTTTTAACCAGATGGTGGGTAAGTGTTCCGGTTTCTTCTGGCGGCATATTTGTAATCAGTACTTGGTAAACCTTAGTGACTAACCGGTCTCTAAAGGCGCCATTCAATGCCTTAAGCGCACTCTTTTTTTTGGCCATAAGAAGTACCCCTGAAGTGACCTTGTCAAGTCTGTGGACCACCCCAAGAAAGGGCTTTTCCCGACGAGAGTTTGCTTTGAGGTAATTAAGTACAATCGTTTCTACCGAAGGCTTTCCACGAGGATGCTGTTCAGTTACAATTCCAGGCGGCTTGCTGATGGCCAGCCAATGTGTCGTCTCGGCGAGAATATGAATCTTTGGCTCCTGCACAACTCTTATTGCACAATAATGCCTTCATCATCAATTGAATGGGCCTCTGATAAACGGCTGATTTCCTCAAGCTGTTCCTGAGCATCCTTAATCAATTGTGTTTCCTTAAGCATAGTTGCAGCCTGGATTTGAGCAACAAGTGCCTTCCTGCGACCTGGGCCCCGCCGAAGAGCGACCTCCAGCTGCCGAAGCGCATCACCTGGACGGCCTGCCTTCAACAGCCATTCGGCATACAACTCAAATGACGGATACACGATTGGTGGCGGACCATAAGCGAAGGTAGATTGCTCTTCAAGTGCAACAGCTTCCGAGAACAATTTCTCAGCTCTGGCTTTTTCGCCATTCAGGTCTGCCAGCAGCGCTCCAAGCTCAAAAGAAATGACCTGTGCCTTATTCAAATCCTGCTGGTTCGGCGCATAGCCCGATGCGCCGGACGGGGCACACATCGGCAGACCTTCATCGGTAACCATAAGTGCAGCATTGTCAATTTCTGCCTCTACTGTGCGAAGAGCGGTCTCTACCCCGGCAGCCAATCCCGCACGATAGGCTTTCATCCCATCCAGAAATGCATAGACGGCCTTATGCACGACGTTCAAATCTTCCACATCAACTTCAATCTCTGTTTCCGGCCCATCCCATTCATCCGATTCAACAAGGTACCCTCCCTTCATATCAACCAAATAAGCCCTGGCACTTTTTGTGGGGTCTTCGGCCGTAAATTCAACCATCTTTTGAAGCATTTCCCTCCCCTTTTCAGCGTGTCCCTGCTGTAACAGACCGTACTGCAGCCAATTATAGGCGTGATAACTTTTCGCTCCTCCACTGAGCCCTTTGTCTTCCATCCGATTCACACTGGCCTCCCATGATTCAATATTGGAAGCTACCACCTCATGCCACATGCCCATGGCTACAAAAATGTGTGATGGCATATGCAAGGCATGAGCAGCATCTGGAGCCACATCAGCGTAACTGTCGGCAGCCTTTCGGGCAAGGTGCGCATGGCCAGGATCATCATAGGCGTGTATCAGGTAATGCAGCGCTCCGGGATGATTGGGATTCTCTGCCATAATCCCCTCAGATATAGCGGCACTCTTCTGGTAAGCTTCCTCATCCCTGCCAACAGGTACGGCACCAATCAAAGAAAGCGCATAAAATGCCGCAACCTCATGATTGCCTGGATACTTCCTGTACATTTTCTCCATCACCTCCGCATACGCCACATCCCGGTCATTCTTATCCCCCTCTGAAAAATACAAGACATCAACAGCTGACAGGAATTCCCGCTCAATGCCCTCTTCAGCCTGCTGAAGCCTGTCTTCTCTTGATTCCCCGAGTTGCAAAAGCACTTCCCTGGCCTTATCCATCTGTTGCCTCCGCCAAAGGGGCTGATTGTGTGTCATTGCTTCTCCCCAATATGCCATCACACACCCTTTATCAGCCTCTCTTGCCCGCTGAAAAAGGTCCCGTGCATCCTCGTATTCAAAACTGTGAAGCAAGAGTAAACCCTCCTTAAAACTTCGCTGAGCCTCTGCTGTTCCGTTGACCAAAAAATCAACTTCCCCTAAATGCGCCTCCATTCCTGAAGGAGGTTCTTGTTCAGCACCAGCAGGTTGCTGGCAGCGAGAGAAAAGAAAAAGGAGAATGAGAATTGAGAAAAGGCGCATCGTATTCGGATTCAATGAAAAAGACGGGTTGTTGGAAAATTGAAATGAATTACTGAGCATGCTGTTCATGAGCGAAATCCATACTGTAATTGCCTTTGATTCGCTCAATTGGTGGATTATAATACCCATATTTCAAATCCGGAAATTCTTCCCGAAGTCGATGCATCATCATACTGATTCCCATGGAAGGGGGTGTGTCGTCTACCTGCAAACGCTCCAGATACCAGTCCGGGTCAATGTTGAAGTTCCTCCATTGGATCATATTCAAACCTGTCTCCCGGATAAGCTTACGAAGTGCCTGAAACTCTTCTTCACTGTCAGTCATTCCGGGAAAGACAAAATAATTGATGCTGGTCCAACCCCCAAAGCTGTTCACAATCCGGAGGCTTTCCACTACATCTTCAAATTGGTAGTTGTTGGGTAGGTAGTAGGCCTCATAGAGTTTCTTTTGCACTGAATTCATGCTTGCCCGGATAGAATTCAGCCCGGCCTGACAGAGATGCCGGACGGCATCTGGTTTACTGGCATTCGTATTAATATTGATGCTTCCGCGTGATGTAAATTTCCGGATTTGCAAAATTGCCTCCTGAATCGTCTCCCACATTAACAAAGGCTCACCCTCACACCCCTGACCAAAGCTGACAATGGGATAGGGTGCCGACTCAAGGTGAGGTACCGTATATTCTACGATTTCACCCGCAGTTGGTTTAAAGTCGAGGCGATCATGACTTGAGATGATTGTTTCGTCATCTGGTTGGAATGAAATACAGCCTATGCAATTGGAATTGCAGGCCGGCGAGGTCGGAACGGGGCACTCCCAGCGCCCCATAAAGTAATTTCTGGCTGCCGGGCATTCGTATCTGGATGCACAGTTTTCTGCAAGATGCTTGACAATTCTATTCAGAGGAAAGGCATCAGTTCGGTGACGAATGCCATTTTCAACCATTTCATTATCAAATCCGGCGCATTCCTGCCGAATGTCATCTTCAACCCGCACGGCCGTCACATAGAATCCACCCTCGTACCAGCCCGCAGCAGTGTAGCAAAAAAGCGGCAAGGTGGGCGCATCAGGCTGATTGACCCATGCGGCCAAATAGAGTCCAGTATGTGCTGGAGGCACAAATGCAGCTACAGCCCAACCTTTGGTGCACATCCGCATTTCTCCAGTCAATACATCCACTCCCACAGCCCGTCTGTGGGTCAGCGTATATAGATTGCCTCCATCCGGAAGCGGAATCCAATCTTGCGGAGCAACCTCAGTCGAATAATAACCTGACCTCCCAATCGCATACAGCGACTTGTCTTCGAAGACATGACCCTCCGCATCTGAATACAAAACAAATGGACGCATATCGTTTTTTTAATCCGTAGCGATTGCCTCCCATAACAGAAGGCACTCATTCTCTTTTTCACGCATCAGCAACTGCTCTGACTCTGTCTTGTCGCCATAGCCACAGAGATGCAACACTCCATGTGCCATAACCCTCCTGAGCTCTACATCTACCTCTATTTCAAGAAAATGCGCATTGTCAACAATCCGTTCTATACTGATGTATAATTCGGCAGTCAAAGGATCCTGAGCCAATGGAAAGGTGATAATATCAGTGTACGTATCATGCTGCAGGTACTCGACATTGAGCCTGTGCAGATACTCATCTGAACAAAGTACGATGTTTATTTCCTGAAGAGCATGGTGTTCCCGGGTTACGATATCCGATAACCAATCACGCATTTTTTCTCTCGAAAATGGCAACACATACTCGATATCCTCGACGAACACATGAATGCCACTCTCTCCCTGATCAACTTGGGGAAACTGGCCCGAGGGGAAACTCATAGTCTGAAAGCCATTTCAACAGTTCGGCCACCGTTCATAAAAGTAATCCGGTCAGTCAGGTGGCACATCAGAAAGACACCCCGCCCCCCGGACATGCAGATATTTTCTCGGGTTGTCGGATCGGGAATTGTCCGGTGGTCAAACCCACACCCCTCATCTGACACCCTGAACGTCAACTCTCTCTCAGAGCATATGCAATTGATTTTCACTTTTTTGTGCTCATCATTGCAATTTCCGTGATTGATGGCATTATTGACTGCCTCGGTTAGGCTCGTCAGAATATCTCCGTATTTCTGACGCTCAAGATTGAATACCCGTGCAAGATTTTCTACAAAAGCCTCGACTGTTCGAATACTCCCGGGATGTGATGACAGCTCTAATTTCTGTGTAGAAAGTTGTTCCATAGCAACTGGTGGGGCAGCTGTTAATAAAATGTGAACATAATAGTATTACGTCAGAAGAGCGCAATAAGTTCAACTGACTCAAAAAAAATGCCTGATCCCCACCAATCAGATTTTTTTGTCAAAAACTTGATCGCAGAAATGTTGCTGAAAGTGCCAAACCAATTATGAATCAGGACCTGAGGGTGCTGTCTCTCCTGATCTCAGATTTTTAAAATATTCATCGACCAGGAACTTGTAGTATGGTTTCAAATCAGGAGAAGCCTGCCGATAGAGTTCAATTTCTGCCTCGCGCTGCTTAAGATATTCTTCAAGACTTGGGGGTAACTCCCGTTCTACTTGCGAAGCTGTCTCGGACTTTCGTTTATCATCGAGACCCTTTTCGCGCTCTGCTTTTTCTGCCTCTAATAGCCGGGTAAGTATTTCTTGTTGTCTTTGGAAAAGCTGTGAATTCAGCTGTTTATTCACAAGATCTATTTCATTTTGATCCATCTGCTCGATGATTTCCTGAAGGGCGCGAGCATCTTCTCCGTTCATCATTTTCTTTTGGCGGGCTTCTTCAAGGGCTTTCCGCAAAGCAGCCTGTCGTGCTGCCATTTCTGCCAATTCCCTGCTTGAAGGAGTCCCTTCTTCCCCTGGCTTTTTACCCGACTGCATTTTCTGCATCTTTTCTCCCAGCTGCTGTTGCCCTTCGGTAATTTTCTCCATAGGCATCTTGCCCTCTTTCCCCTGCCCTCCTGGATTATTACACATTTGCGCACCAGACATCATGCTCGACATCTGCTGTTGCATCTGGCTCATGGTTTCACTGAGCATCAGTGCCAGGTCATTGACATATTTCATGGTAAATTGCTGATAAGCTGACGCTTCTGGCTTCTTTCGCTCCTCAAGCTCATCAACTGATTTGCGCAGATTCTTGTTGATTTCCGAGACCTTATCTGTCACAAATGACTCCATTTGAATAACACGCTTGGCAAGTGCCTGCAGGCTATCTTCTATCATCCGAAAATCATCCTGCAACTTAAACTGCTGTTCTACCAAGGCCGTATATCTTGGGGTAAAAACGTTGGTGATGCCAAATTCATCGATCAGATCTTCCTGATCGAAAGACATGGCTACAAGGTTTTCCAGTAGTTGTCTCAAGGCTTGCATGTCTTCCTGCATCTGCTCCATTTCGCCTGCTTGCATGGAGCTGGACATTTGATCGGCCATTTCCTGCATTTGCTGAGCAGCATTTTTCTGGGATTTTGCGGCCTTTTTGTTTTCCTTGTTCTGAAGTTGTTCCTGGCTATTTTGCATATCCTTTTGGATATCTTCCATTTGTTCCTTCGGATCTCCAATATCCTTTGGATTTTCAAGCTGCTCGTTTTTCTCTCCGATTTCTTCCATCTTCTCCTTGACCTGTTCAAACTCTTTGGTCAATTCTTCCTGTTCTTTTTGAAGTGATTCCTGCTCCCGCTCTGCATCGGTGTCAGTCTTACCATCGTTCTGCTCAGTTTTTTCAGCCAGTTCTTCCTGCTTCTTGGCCATTTCCTGAAGCTTATTAATCTGGTCTTGCATTTCTTTTTCAAGCTCGAGCTGTTTGTATAGCTCCTCCAACCGATCGAGTTCCTTCTCCATTTCCTCATCATTGAACTCAAAATCCTGCATCATTTCCAGCATTTCTTCCTTGTTCATTTCTTGCAGGAGTTCCTCAATTTTCTCCATCAACTCCTGCATTTCTTCATCAACAGTTTCTTCAAACAACTCTTCCAATCGCTCCTGTTTTTCTTCCATTTCAGGCGTCGGATCAGAGAACTGCTCCTGATTTTTGTTATTCTCCCGGAAGTTTTTTTGAGCCTGTTCCAACTGACGCTGAAGTTCCTTCTGGCGCTCCAGCAATTTTTCCATTTCCTCGCGGGTCTGCCAGTCAACATCCTTTTTTTGCAACAATTCTTCCCTCAGTTGTCGCAATTCTTCTTGAATTTTCCGTGACTCCTCCTGAGCTTTCAGCAGATTGTCCTTGATTTCGTCACTATTATCAGCGGCCATTTGCTCATACTCCTCCTGTGTCGGCATTTTGAAAAGCATCTGGTTCGTTCTGGCCGCCTTGCTCCCGTGAATGGCATCATTATCGAATACTTCGAAATAATATGACACCTCGTCTCCTGCTTTCAGCTCCAACTCGTTCAGGTCCCACTGATAATCATACTGTAATTGCCGCCCGGAAGGGGTCCCGAGCTTTTGTGTTTGCCAACCCTCCTCTGTTCCGTCTTCACGTGTAACCTGAAAGTTAAAGGAGAGTGAAATCAGTCCATAATCATCTGATGCATCACCCACAAAATAAAGAAGGTTCTGAGCGGTACTGTCTATAAATTTCTTTACTGTGATACTTGGATTCAAATCAGGGATAACCGAAAGGGAGTATCTGATGGAATCGCTGACCGGCAAGTCTTTATTTGAGATAAAGAGTGTGTACCGTTCATCCTTCATTGCCTTTTTACTCAGCAAGAATCCGCTTTCCGAAATTCTGTCAAGTTCTACTGCCTCCGCCTGTTCACTGAACTGTGCCGTTATCTTGTCAGTATGGTCAGTCTGAAAAGTCCAGGTAATTGCGGTCCCGGCAGGCACAACCAGATCACCGATATTCTCGAGCCGTTCATCCCTACGGCCTGTGTAAGCCGGAAAATCCAAGGCTACCTCAAAGCCTGCCAGATTTGGTTTAGGAAGGACGTTCAGAGTATAAAGTTTTGACTCAAACCCGCTCGCGCTGAGTTGAAACGAGGTTGTATTTTGAACCTTGTTGAAGGTATATTGAAAGGTCTGTTGGTCAATTTTTTTCAGTCGGTACTGATAATCATCTACCTCTATGAGCATATCCGCAGGCAAGACCTGACCCTCTACCTGCACGGTGAGCTGGAAATTGTCATACTGAACCACTTCGAGGCCATCTTCATTCACGAGAAAGGAAAACGGTGCCTCCCTTTCAAAATCTCGGTTATTTTGAATAAGACGCGTGGTACTTTCGGTAATAATTGTCGGCGAAGCCACAAGGAGGATGAGGAGAATCAGAAGCGGTGGAAGAGCATATTTCAGGTATTTGCGATTCTGCCCCAGGTTGATTGCTTTTGGAAAAGGAACAAGCCGTATTTCCTGAGTTTTCTGCTGAATTCCGGCCATCAGCAGGTCTGTTGATGCCTCTTTATCAGCTTGCTCACTCAATTGGAGAATATTCAGGAGTTTATCACTGACAGTTGGAAAGTGCTGACCTACAATTCGCGCGGCTTGTTGGTGTGTGATGATGCTCCCCAGGCGAAAAAAATGCATAAGTGGCAGGAAAACCCACTTCCCCAAAGCGATGAAACTCACTCCGAGGTACGAGTAGACCATGAGCTTCCTCACACCACGTTCAAAGTAAAATGCATACTCAAGGATGCTGAAGAGCAAAAAAAGCACAAGTAGTGCGCCGGCGGAGTACAAGACGCCTCTTATGAGTTGATTGAGATAGTACTTACGAATGAAAGTATCAATCTTTCGGATTAAGGATACATAATCCTCATTCTTATGCTGCATGTCTATGGTATTAACGTATCTGAATAGAAAACGAGACTTCGCTCCCATTGTTTTTTAGCCAGTCCTCGAAATGCCGGTGCGATAATAATCAGAAATAGCGTGTCAATCCCTTGTTCACTTCGTGAGAGCGAATGGCTTTTTGAAACGCATCGATCGAAGCTATGACCTGATTGAGTGAATCCTGCCTCCCATCTGCAGCGCCTTCACTCATATCGGTGAGTAATTCAGCGGCTGATTCAAGGGCACTATAGGCTGCGACCCTCCGCCATGGCGAATCAGAAGCACTGCAGCCAATTGTTTGGAGAACCTCGAGGGCCCCGATGACTGAATCTGCATTGGGAAACTGCGCAACCATGGTCGAATACGATTCGAATAGATCGAAAGCTGCATACCCCTCTGCTTCAGGCAGCCACTTCTCAAAAAAAGGAAGGTACTCAGAATCACCTGAGAATGCAAAAATAGATGCAACCCCTGCTAAAACATCCCAATTGTTTTGGTGATCATAGGTACTGGCCTGCTCCTCAGCTTTTTCAAAATCAAGATACGGCAAAGCTGATAATCCTGCTGCAATGACCGGATAAGCAGAATCCCGTTGAATCACATCCACCACATGATCTGCGAGACCAGGATCACCTGTTTTAGCAATTTGACCGAGTGCTACTACTCGCACTTCTGAATGTGGATCATTCTGGGCAGCCCGGACCAGCATTTCCAGCATGCGCTGGTTCCTGATATCAATTGCTTCCACAGCCATTCTTCGTATGACCGGACTTGCATCATCCATTCCTGCAATGATGACAGGCTCCAGATTCATTCCACCAGCCTGGTCCTGACTTCCGGATGCTTGTAAAGCCAGCAAATCTCTAAATGCTCCGAATCGATCCGGAAATGCGTCTGCATATTCGAACTGGGCAATTAATTCTGAGACGTTATAAGATTCTGTTTTTTCGGCCAGCAAAATTTCATCGGCATCGAAGGCCACATAGATAGGTTTAAATGCGGCCGGAAATGTAAACACTTGTCTGCGCCGATCCAACAGAACATCGTGCCGCACCGGGGAAGCACCTCTTTCCTCAAGCACCTCGATTGTAACGGGCAGCACAAAGATGGGTGGATATCGGTCTGGGTCTTGAATCTGCTCAACAAGAACCCGAATCTCTGATGACTGCGCATCCCATTGATACTCGATATTGAGTTCTGGATGGCCAGAAGAAAAAAACCATTGGTCAAAAAACCGGGTCAAATCAAGACCTGTCACCTTTTCGAATGCAAGTCGAAGATCTGCAGCCTCAACTGCTGTATACGCATTATCAGTCAGATAGGTATTCAGGGAGGCAAAAAATGCCTCATCTCCTACCATTTTCCGGAGCATATGGAGTACCAACCCACCCTTGTTGTAACTGTGGGCATCGAAGGTGGCATCCATATTCTCGTAATCATAATAAATTAAATCATGTGCATTTGTTGCAGCCTGCCGAAAGTAGCCCGTCATTTCATTCATTCGATGGTACTCGGCTTCGTCTTTTCCAGCGTGATGTTCAAGCCAGAGGTACTCACTGTAATTTGCAAACCCTTCATTGAGTGTCAGGTTGGCCCAGCTTTCACAGGTCACATAATCTCCAAACCATTGGTGGAAAAGCTCATGGGCTACAATTAGATCATTGTCATTATCGATAAGCTCCCGACGCGTCTTTTGAACAAACTCCCCAAAGACAGAAGCCGTGGTATTTTCCATCGCTCCCGACACATAATCTCTGACCACAACCTGAGCATATTTAGGCCATGGAAAGGGAAATTGAAGCAGATTGGAAAAGACTTCCAGCATTTCAGGGGTATGAGCAAAAATATCTTTAGCATGGTCCCGAAAGTCATGTTCCACGTAATAAGAAAGCGGAACATCCCTCCACTGGTCTTTGACCACCGCATAATCCCCCACAGCCACCATACACAGATAGGGAGCATGCGGCTGGTCGAGCTTCCAGTAATCTGTTCGTGTGCCGTCATTATTGAAATTTGAACTGACAAGAATCCCGTTGGAAAGTGTCTCAAAGACTGTGTCAACCGTCAATAGCACCTCCTGCGTGCATCGCTGATTTGGTTTGTCTATTGTCGGAAACCAAAATGAATTGTATTCTGTCTCTCCCTGTGACCAAATTTGTCTTGGCTTCTCAGGATCTTTCCCATCAGAGTTGATAAAAAATAATCCCTGGTCGGAGGTAATCGCTCGACCTCCACCAAACTGATCTCTCTCCGCTGGCCTTGCAGTATAGTCAATCCTGACTTGTACGGTATCATGTTTTGCCAGAATCATTGGGAAACGAATGGTTAATTTATCGCCATCATATTGATAGGGCACCGGCTCAAACCCGGAGGAATTTAACATATGTACCGAATGAACTAAAAAATTCCGGGCATCAAGAACAAGTGAATCTGTTGAGGAAAACCACGGTCTCAAATCCAAAGTTGCTTTACCAAGGGCATACTGCCGCTCCCAGTCAAACGCCAACTCTAATTTGCTGTGGATAAGTTCAAAAGTGCGCTCAGCACTTGGATTAAATCGGCCAAGTGAATAATCATCAACTGTTTTCTGAGAGTTGGGTCGTTCGGCTCCAATCACGAGCGTATCGAGTGTACGCACCTCAACAGGGCCAGTCAATTTCTGACCAGGGGTACAACCTGTCAGAAAAGCAACGCTTAAGACAAGAATTGAAGGAATAGAGAATACCGAATTCATCATTGTACGATGTATTTGAGTGTTGATGGCCGAAATGACTTTGATTTCGGATGAATATGCATGGGAAGATTCATGGTGAAAGTCGCTCTAGCAGCCAAGCCTGATTCCCCTTCTCTTGGCGCCTGTAGCAGATTCGATCATGGAGACGGCTTGGGCGTCCTTGCCAAAATTCAATCATTTCAGGCACCACGACATACCCACCCCAAAACTCAGGATACGGGATATTCTGTTCATTTTGGAATCGTTCATGAATCTTACCAACTGCAATTTCAAGCGCAGTCCTATCGGGCACCACAGAGCTTTGTTTGGAAGCCCAGGCCCCAATCTGGCTCCCCCTGGGCCGACTCCTGAAATATGCCTCTGAAACATTCTGGTCAACCTTCCGGGCCTCGCCCTCGATCCTCACTTGCCGCTCGAGTTCCAACCAGTTAAATGTCAAAGCAACATAAGGGTTGCTGTCAATATCCCTCCCCTTTTTGCTGTAATAATTGGTATAAAAAACAAACCCCTCCTTCTCAATTCCTTTCAGCAATACCACCCTTGCCGAAGGTTTCCCATGGGCAGATACTGTACATAGGACCATCGCATTCGGTTCCGGAATATCAGCAGCAAGTGCCTCAGCAAACCAGTGCCTGAACTGCTCAATCGGGCATTCACGGGCGTCAGATTCATCGAGCTTTTCTCGCTTATACTCCTTTCTCAGATCTGCAATTTGATGGGTCATAGTGGTATTTTGAAAAGAAGCTTTTTGGCTTCTTGAAAATTTTTAGGGCATATCGAAGATATGCGTTTTTTGCAAAAAATATGGGGGGGG
>CAZMSQ010000045.1:0-4644 GCA_964569025.1 uncultured Saprospiraceae bacterium
ACTATAGTGGTCCGACGACTATAGTGGTCCGACGACTATAGTGGTCCGACCAGTTTGGGGAGCGTGGCTTTGAGGAGGAGGGAGCCGTGGGTGTCATCTGTGAGCTCTTCGCCGGAGCGGTGGACGTAGCCGATGTGTTTGATCCAAGTAACCTCGAGGCCGCTTTGGGTGGCGAGGTTTCTGAGGGCGTCTTCGGTGAAGTAGTGGAGAAAGGCGATTTCGGTGCCGCCTACTTTTTGGTAGAAGACGTCTCCGCGCTCGTAGCCGTAGCGGGAGAGGTTCATGCTGTCAAAAGACTCTATGGCCTTTGGCCCCCACTCATTTTCATCTTCGAGGTTGAACACATCGAGGTAGACCACGCCACCGGGTTTAAGGGAGGCTGCGATTTTGTCCATGGCCAATTTGCGCTCTTCATGGGTTGGCAGGTGTCCGAATGCGTAGAGGAAGGTGACCGCATCGTAGGTGCGGAGGGGGACATCGACCTGTAGCCAGGGGCCAACCCGAGTGTCGACACCCCGCTCAGAGGCCTGGCAGCACATTTCCTCTGATAAATCGACGCATGTGATCTGATAGTCATGGCCGCTGCTCTCGCGAATATCGAGCGCCCGGCGGCCCGTGCCGCATGCAATGGCCAAGAGGCGATTGACGTCCGGTTTGTGGCGAAGGTCTTCGGAAATAAGAGCGTTGATGCGCTCTGTGTATTTATTTCTGGAAGGGTGGTTACGGTCGAAGTCGTCGTATTGCAGGGCTTGCTCTTGATAATAGCCCATGATCATTTCCCGAATTTCGTCGGGTGCGGGTTTCGGGAGCAAGGGGACGGTGCGGTGAGTGTGCGCCTCGTCTTCTTCTGCAAGTGGCAGATAGGTGAATGCACCAGGCTGGAAGGAGTGGAAACAGGACTCTGGCAATTGGAGTGACGCGGAGGGTGCATGCTCATTGAGCACCGCGATGGTGCCCGTTTTTGTGTCGTAGAGCTTGAGACCGTCGAGGGTATCAAGGGCCGGCGTATAAAAATGGACAGTCACAAGGTGCTCCGTCGGGCTTGGATTTACAATTTTGTGAATGGTGCCGTCAGGCTCATCCAAAACGCCCCCCCGCTGCGCCCGGATCAGGCGTGTCTCCCGGAGAGTGCCGCTTTTATGCTCGTACTCTACGTTGTCGCAAGTGCCGTCGAGGACAAGTACAAAACCCCAAAACCCCTCGTGAAAATGAATGGCGCTTTCTGCTCCCGGAGGCCAGTGTAAAACTACGCACTCAAGGGGCTCAAGGGAGAGGATATTTCTCGTATAATGCTCACCATCAAGAAGTGGAGGCAACTCGTCTCGGTAAGAAACCGCATCGGGGTCAATCTGTTTGACAAACTCGCCGAGAGTGTCCCATGTCAGTGTTTCTGGTGTAAATTGCCTGAGACCACGCAGGATGTTGTCCATGAACGTTCGCTTGTTTTGAAGAATAGAAAAAAAACTTGTATGTCGGAATGCCTTTAAGGTACAAAGGATTTTCCGGTTGGGGAAATGGGGGAGAATGGAGAATGCGAACGCCGGAAGTTGCTTTTTGGGATAATGTTGTGGGAATGAGGGGATGAGAATTGAATGAAAAAGAATGCGCTGGCAGGAGGGCTGTATGGTCTCAGGTTAGTCCAGAAAAATTTCAGTGGCTCCGAATCCGTACTTGTGGTGGAACTCATTTTGATAGCCCGAGATGTGAGGATTGGCATCCAGCCTGGAGAAGATTTCTTGACGCAAGCGGCCCGTACCGAGCCCATGGATGACAAACAAAGACGGAACTCCCAGCGTGATGGCCCGGTCAAGCCATGCATCGAAGGTCCGGAGTTGCAGCTGCAACGTTTCTCCCCCCGTTAATTTTGCAGGTTTTGGGCTGAGCCGTTCGATGTGCAGGTCGAGTTCAGTCTCGAACCCTGCTCTCGCCATTGGATTTCGGGCTGATACCCATCCGGTGGCGTGGGATTTTGCTTTTTTGGCATTGCGTCTGGTGTATTCCTGTAGCCCCTCCCCCTGTGGCGCGGGTGTTTCACCATGCAGATCCTGAAACAAATCTGTCAAAATGGCTCTGCAACCGAGTTGCGGCACGAAGACCTCTTTTCGGGTGAGCATCCCGGGTCGTACCCTCAGAGACCGCTCTCGCTTTTTGCCACTTCCAGCCGATGTACGGGGCCAGCACATCACTTCAAGCCGCGGATTCCCATTCAAATCATCCCACCTAAGCTCAAGGAGCCGGGCGTTTTCATGTCCCTCGAGCTGCCCCCTAAATTCTTCAACCGCATTCTCTTCACCACTCCACCTGACTTGAAACAAACACCCGGTTTCTGTTGCATTTACCAGCCTGACATCCCATTTCACCACATCTCCCTCCTTGCCCATTACTGGTACGAGTGCAAGAAATACCCCCTTTTGCTCCCTTCCGGAATCCGCAGGGGATGCCTCCTCCAATACCTCCAATTGCTCCGCCAAAACTGGAATAGCGATCTCAGGCTCATCCAGCAATACCGTCACCAAACCATCATCCGGCACGGTCTGCACCGTACCGGACTCTCCGGTCAGGATGACCCGAACCCGTTGTCCTGGTTGCAAGGCGGTTATCATAGCAGTCAGACAGACAGCACCACCAATTTGTTCATTGAGCGGCCATTACGGTGGGCCATTCAGATGAATCCGGGTGCCTTCCCGGCATCCTTGCAGGGGTGTTGAACTCTTTCGGCTGTGAGGAGGTTGTTGGATTGAGAATTAAGACATGGGAACCTACGCAGTGAAGGAAATATACTACACCCTACAGGGTGAAGGCGGCCAAAGCGGCCGGCCGGCGGTATTTTGCCGGTTTACGGGTTGCAATCTGTGGAGTGGGAGAGAGGAAGACCGTGAGCATGCAGTATGCCGTTTCTGCGACACAGACTTTCGGGGGACCGATGGACCTATGGGGGGACGCTACAGCGCAGAAGAGCTTGCTCTGAAAGTCAGGTCTCTGTGGCCTGCGGGAGGTGCCGGCTCGCCCCTCGTGGTGTGTACCGGAGGTGAACCACTTCTGCAACTGGATGAAGTCCTTGTCGGGGCATTTCATAATGTGGGCTTTGCCGTGGCTGTCGAAACGAATGGCACAATCGCAGTGCCGGATTGCGTCGATTGGATTTGCGTCAGCCCGAAGGCCGGAGCTGAGCTGGTTCAAACCTCAGGGCATGAACTGAAGCTGGTTTTTCCGCAAATCGACGCAGAGCCAGAGCGTTTTGCACACCTCCAATTTGACCATTTCTTTATCCAACCCATGGATGGACCAAGAGCCGAAGCCAACACAGCTCTCTCTGTGGCTTACTGCCTCCGAAATCCGCAATGGAGGCTGAGTATGCAGACCCACAAGTATTTAAAAATTCCCTAGCCCGACCTTTCTGGAAGATTCCTTGAGTCTCTTTCCTAAAGTGAGAGCATTTGGGACTACTCCCTGTTCCCATTAGCTGACCCGGTCGGACCGCTATAGCCGTCGGACCGCTATAGCGGTCCGACCGGGTCAGATATGCAGCAATGTCGTGTGGCATCCGATGACAGCTGACTTCAACACCGGAAAGCGGAAAATTTCTATTTTGGGAGTTATTTTGAGGAATACTTTCATACAATTTTGATTTATGGAAAAATTTCAAGAGAATGAGTTGTGCTCGCCCTTGAGTTTGTTTTATCAGTGGGAGCGGGAAACGCCTGATTTGCCATTTTTACGGCAGCCATCCGGTGAGGAATGGACCGAAATGACATATGGTGAGGCCGGTAAAGAAATCAGGCGCATGGCGGAGGTGCTCCGCTCGAAAGGTCTTGGCCGGGGGAGTCATATCGGCATTCTCTCCAAAAACTGTACACATTGGGTGCTTGCAGATTTGGCCATTTCGATGGCGGGGGCTGTATCGGTTCCATTTTTTGCCAACCTGACAGCGGCAGAGCTGGGGGAGGTTGTCAGATTGGGTGATGTTGAGGCCCTGTTTGTGGGGAAAATTGAAAACTGGGAGAGCCAGAAAACAGAGTTACCTGAAGAGGTGCAGATTATCAGATTTCCGCACTATCCCGGTGCGGTTTCGGTGCAGGAGGGAGAAGCATGGGATGCTCTGGTAAGTCAGGCAGATCCTGTAAAGGGAGAGCCCCACCCGGATTGGGATGATATCTGGACCATCGTGTTTACCTCAGGTACGACAGGCACACCCAAGGGCGTTGTGCATGACTATCGGAATATCGGGACGCTGATTGCCAACGAATTTCGCCATCATACCATCGGATTTTCCAATTCGATGGGCAAGGCAAGGCATTTCTCGTATCTGCCACTGAATCACGTGGCTGATCGCATCGCATTGAGTGGCACGTTGATGTCTGGTGGGTCTATCTCTTTTGCCGAGTCGCTCGATACCTTCGCGGCAAACCTCCAGGCCACCAGGCCAACTATTTTTCTTGCAGTACCCCGTATTTGGTCTCGTTTTCAGGCTGGTGTCTTCGAGAAAATACCGCCGAAGCGGCTTGATACCCTTTTGCGCATCCCCATCATTTCGGGACTGGTCAAGCGGCGCATTCTGGGAGCGATGGGGCTTGGTTCTGTCAAGACCTGCATCACCAGTACGGCCATTACTCCTGAGCCGGTGAAGCAGTGGTTTGGGCGGCT
>CAZMSQ010000045.1:4744-5836 GCA_964569025.1 uncultured Saprospiraceae bacterium
ATCAGCCCGTCGGATTGGTCGTGCTGTCCGAAATAGCGCGGCAACTCGATCAGTCACACCTACAGGAGGCACTCACTGAGCTCTATAAGCAAGTCAATGCGCGCCTCCATCGGTATGAACGCCTGAGCCACCTCATCATGGTGCCCGAGCAGTGGTCCGATCAGAATCACTTTCTGACGCCAACACTCAAACTGAGGCGAAATGTCATCCGAGAACACTATGAAGACGCACTGAACCGATGGGTCTCCATGGAGTCTGGACTGGTCTGGGAGTTGTAGCGTAGCGGCATCTTTCCTTCACAATAGATTGTTTGTCACCAAAAAATTCGATTTACTCAGTAGTGAGGAGCTGATTTGGGAATGTGATCAGAAAGCCTGATATTTGAAAAAAGCATGTCAGTCAGCACAATTGCTGCCTGCACGTATCCAAAAACCAAAAATCTGTCATGGCCAAATGTGTGTTTTGTGGCGAACCAGCAGGGTGGTTTCGGGACCGCCATAAGGAATGCGTCCATCAATTTGAGACTTCAGTGGATGGAATCCGGTATCTGACAACTCACGCAATCACAGAGCATGAGCCTCCTGAGGCAGTACTCGAATCCATCCGAAAAATGGAGTCTGAAGGCCGACTCGACCTGAATGATACAGAGGATGCCATTGTCGAAGGCATCGACCGTGCGCTGGATTATTTCCTGTCAGACGAGGTGCTGAGCAAGGAAGAAGAAGCTTCGATTGACAAGTACCTCGCCGTCCTTCCGGTGTCTGTGGAATCTCTCGACAAGGCTGGGATTACCCAACAAATCGTCAAGGCCTCAGTCATCAGGGCGGTCATGAATAATGAGGTCATGGATCCGCCCCGGTCTGTGTCTGCCAACCTGCCTTTTCTGTTTCAGCGCTCGGAGCGGCTGATCTGGGCATTCCAAGGGGTTGACTACCATGAACTGACAACGCGTCGAGAGTTTCGGGGAGGGAGTCAGGGGATCTCAGTTCGGATTACGAAAGGTGTCTATTACAGAACCAGTGCTTTCAAGGGGCAACCGGTTGAAATCGATGAATTACGGCACATTGCAAACGGGGCTTTAGCCCTCACCAC
>CAZMSQ010000045.1:5936-12322 GCA_964569025.1 uncultured Saprospiraceae bacterium
CTCGGAGATGCATCTGAAGCCTCCGCTTGGAGCCTCCAGACCGACGAAAGGCGATGGACTGTGAGCAATACTTACACGCTTCTTTTGAGTGACGCGGACTTTTAATCTCCTGTACCCGTGAGAAGATTTCTCATCTTGATATATGAGAAAATTCCCTTGGTACGAAGCGAAGGTTGTTTTGGTTTTCCAAAGAATTGAACGTCTGAAGACGTAAATGTCAGCGTTGAGTGGATTCTCAGCACCTATGAGGCGTATGCAGGAAGGCTAAGCATTTACAAAAAATGGTGAAAAAAATATTACCAAATTCATTTGACCTTCCCGCTTCAGGTTGGTGTCGGCGAAGTTCAGGCGGGGTTCAGTGATGGAGGGGGCGGAGATATTTTTGGTGAAGATAACCTCTTCGTCATTGAACCGGGAGCCATGTTGGAGGTCAACCTGCTTCCGTGGGCTCGTCTTCAAGGCGGAGTGACGTATCGGATCATTTCAGGGGTAGACAATTACCGAGGGGTGCATGCTGAAGATTTATCCGGACTCACAGGGACGGTCGGCTTGCGCTTGGGTTGGTTTCCTGTAAAGCGGAGCGGCAGGTAACGATTTGAATCTGCTGAGAGGGTCTGTCAATACTGATCCTCGGGGAGGCTCCCGGCAAGTTCTGAAAGACCACTCAATATGAAATCTGGAGGCGAGTCGGACAGTTCTGCGGGCGTTGAATGCGCTGAGGGCTGAACAAAAATGGTGCGCATACCGAGCTGTATCCCAAATTCGATGTCAGAGGGAGAATCCCCCACCATAACTGATCTGGAAAAATCAATTTCCGGAAAATCCCGCCTGGCTTGATGGCCCATGGCGGGATTTGGCTTTCTGCAATTTGGCGATTGGCTGGCGAGCTGGGGGCAGAAATAGAAGGCATCAATCCGGCCTCCGGCCTCTTGAAGGGTGAATGCCAAATGGCCGTGGATCCGATCAAGGTCCTCTTCGCTCATGAGCCCTTTGCCGATGCCTTGCTGGTTGGTGACCACCACAGTCAGTCCAAACAAGCTGTTCAATCTGGTGATAGCTGCCGCGGCTCCGGGGAGCCATTCGAATTCTGATGTATCGGTGACATACCCATCCGGAATGCGCTTGTTGATAACGCCGTCCCTGTCAAGAAACAGAGTCCATGTGCGGTCAATATCAGTCCACCAGTTCGGCATCTTCGAGAATGTAATTGAGGTAATACAAATCTGAGTCATTCAGTCTCAGCTTGCCCTTGAAGGTGACCCGTTCGTCCATTTCCCATGTCCCGCCCTGACGCGCCAATTTGATATCCATGACTGATTCCGGGCCGGCCCCACCACAGAAAAAGCAGTTGCTGTACGGGAAAGCTGACAGGACGATGAGGGTTTCATCGTTTGTTTCTTCAGTCGGAATCACATAGCCGGATATTTGGACCTTCTTCCCGTCGAGATACAGCACATTCGGATGGAAATCCGGATAGGCGATGTAGGCATTGACTTCATCATTGAAGCGTTCTGTCCATTCGACCTGTTTGAGGTGATGCCATGTCAGGAGGATAGACCCGTCAGCAGTTCGGCTGTAGCTGGTGTCGAGCGCCATGGTATCAGCCAGTGGAGCAGGAGGTGTGATGAGGGGCTTTGCGGTGGTGTCAGTTGAGACGGCAGTTTGAGGGGGGCTTTCGGGCACCCTGGTGGGAGGCACTTGCGAATCGGATGGTGCCGGCCCTTTGCATGACAGCATCAGGGCGAGGCAGCAAGCGAGGGTGGTGAGGGTGTGAGGACGTGTCATAGGAAAGGGCTCATTCGAAAAAAGGGTGTTTCGGCCAACCGAAACACCCTTTTGAATCAGGAGATATCTCCAATACTGACTTGTTCGCATCAATTGGCCGATTGGACAATTTGCGAGAATGTTTCCGGGTGGTTCATGGCCATATCTGCCAGAACCTTGCGATTCAACGCGATATTTTTCTGTGACAGACCGTGCATCAGACGGCTGTATGTAGTGCCATTCAGGCGTGCACCGGCGTTGATACGCGCAATCCACAATCTGCGGAATGCTCGTTTCTTGTTTCGGCGGTCGCGATATGCGTATTGGAGGCCTTTTTCGACGGCGTTTTTGGCAACCGTATAGACCTTCGAGCGCGCACCGAAATAACCTTTTGCGGCTTTCAGAATTTTTTTTCTGCGGCGGCGGGAGGCTACCGCATTAACTGATCTGGGCATAACCTTGTGATTTTCGTACAATACAGGGGGCAGACATAGCGCCGCTTTGGGCCTGTATTCTCGTTAAAAAATAGGGTTGATTTACATACAGAGCAAGCGACGTACGCGGCTCGTTTCGGCGTGACAAACCACGTCAGGGTTGCGGAGGTGGCGCTTGCGCTTGGTACTGCGCTTACGCATCAAGTGGGAGGTATTGGCACGAGCGTGCATGATTTTCCCTGTTCCGGTCACCTTGAAGCGCTTTTTCGCACTCGAATGGGTCTTCATCTTCGGCATGAGCGTCTTTTTTCGAATCTGTGAGTCAATTACGAGGGTGCAAAGATAGGTGTTTGCTGCCGATTATTCAACCATTCTTTCTGATATACCTTTTTTTGTGGGCATAGGCTTCAATCCCAGCCTTCCGGAGTGCCCCGGCTACCTGTTCGGCTTCTTCCCGTGAGGCATATTCTCCCGCAACCACCGAGTGGTATTCTCTGGCATTGAAATACACAATGGATGCTGTGCTGTAGCCCAGAGATTGGAGCTGCCGCTGCATGGCAATCGCATTTTCCTTGATACTGAAACTTCCTGCAACAACCAGAAATTCACCTTTTTCAATACTGGCGGGCACAATTGGCGCAGGAGAAACTGGTGCTCGGGCTTCTTCAGCCTCGGTGTAAACCGTATCTTCGGATTCTTCAGGGCTGGAGCCTTCCATGAATTCCTCGATGGTATCCTCTTCTTCAAAGAGATCCGCGAGGTCGTCTTCATCAAAAACCGTCCCCTCCTCTTCGATTGGATCTTTCATGTCGATTCGATCAATTCCGGGGTCCGGACCATTTTTACAGGCGTTCATGCATCCTATGACTGCCAGACAGCCGATCAGGCTCAATCTTTTCATTACGCTCAAAATTTGTGGGAAATATAGCAAGAATTTCTGTTTTGTGTTTGGGCTAAGTGTTTCCCTCGCCTAATTCTGTCAGGCAACCGTGAAGGAGCATATTCAGAAATACCCTGACCGGCCGGCCTTTGCTTCGGTTTGCCAGACCGTTGCGCATTACCCGGGCCCAGGCTGACCACGCTGCAGATTGGCTGAGTAGTTGTGATGATTTTCCCGAGGAATGAACGTGCTTGATGACGACCAGTGCGTCTTCTGTATCAAGCAGATTGTCAGCCATACCCTCAAACTTTTGCAGTCCCAACTCAACCCTCACCGGGACCAGTCTGATTTCTGTGTAGGTCCCGAATTCGCGATTCTCCCACTCATGAAAGGCATCCGAATAGGCAACCAGCCCTTCGGGTTTCGGATAATCCAGAGCGGAGGTAGCAAGCAATCTTCTCGCCATGTCTTCTCGCACTTCGTAGCTGTATTCTGGGTAATCAGCTATCAGAAATGCTTCCAGAAGACTGGTAAGGCGGTGCTCATTCGTGCCCTGTTCTGGTTGGAGGGGAGGGTGGTAGGAGAATGGACCGAGAATGGGTGATGGGGTGTTCAACCGTGCGTCTTCTTCCGGAAGGATTATCAGTGGGGGATGGCTGGTACGGCCTGCGGGTTTTGTGAAAAAAAGGTGTGCGTGATCCGGGGCCGGAACCTCCTCAAAGGTGCGGGGGCGTGTAAAGATTTCGGCGTGCACAGGGATGGGTGTGTCGTTCCAGATCCAGGGCGATTCACTCATTCCCGGAATCAGGGCGGCCGCATTCTCCTCCCCATCATGCCAGCAGCGATTCAGCCATTTCAGCGGTTTTTTCTCTCGGGAGGGAATAATCAGGTAATCGCGCGCCCGGGTCAATCCGACATATAACAGGCGTGCCTCCTCATTCAGAGCCGTGCGGGTGGCTTTTTCCTTTGGACCATCGGGTTCTGCTAGTTTTTGGGTGAGCGGCATGTCTTTTTCCTGATCCTGGTAGGGGTTGACCCAAAAGCGGATCCACCTGTTTCCCAAAATATCTTCCAGGTCTAATTTTCCTGACTTTTCTTCTTCCAGCCGAAGGCCATAGACACTATCCCGGAGCGTATTTTCCATATCATGGCAAACCACCACCGGCCATTCCAGTCCTTTGCTGCGATGGTAGGTCAGAACCCGGATTGCATCCGGCCCTTCCCCAGACCCCTGGCTGTCTTTTTTCTGTCTGTGAAGATCGTCCAGCCACAGAAGGAACCCCCCCAATGAGGCTCCTGATTGCAGCCGGTTACAGGCATCTTCATATTTGGTGGCCAGCTGGCGGAGGGCATCGATGTTGTCTTGCCGTCGGCTGAATTGCCCCCAGGCCGCAACGATGTGGCGGATGTGTAGTTCATTGAGAACGAGGTCCAAAATCTCGGCACTCGACAGGTCAACCACATTGGGTCTCAGAGCTCTCAGGGTGCGAATCAGTGGCTCGTGCTCCCCCCACGGCCCGACAGAATCTCTGTCTTCTTTCTTTTTGGTGACCCATTCAATGCGCTCATCTATAATCTCCTGCAGCGAAGACGCTCCTGAGAGGCGTAAAATCTCAGCTACAGAGAGGGAGTCATAGTCATTCAGGACATATTTGAGGCAGGCAACAATCAACCGGATTTCCGGGGTGTGGGTCAGCCCCTCACGTGATACTGCGGCGGTAAGACCCGCTTGATGGATTGCCTCGGCCAGCTGCTGGCAGTCTTTGTTGGTGCGGCACAAAATGGCGACATCTCCCGGACGGGCAGGTCTGGTAGTCCCGGTTTGCTTATCCGTGACATACAATCCAGCGTTCAATAACTCGCCGACCGACCGGGCTATGCAGTGGCCCATCCACTCCTTGTTGGTCTGTTTGCCCTCTTCCGGTTCAAAATGCCAGTGCATGAGGGCCGTCCTCATTTCAGGGCCCTCTATTGCTTTGAGACGTTTTGCCTCCAGGGCGACCTGCTCCTCCGGGAGATCAGAAAAAACCTTTGTAAAAATTGCATTAGCCGTATTGACAAGGTCTTCACGGGATCTCCATGAAAATCCGAGAATATTCTCCGGACGGATTCCTCCATTCTCCTCAACAATCCCCCTCATGATAGACGGATCTGCCCCCCGGAATCCATAAATAGACTGCTTTGGATCACCCACCCAAATGGCCCTTCCGACCAGCTTTGACAATTTCCAGAAGATGGACAGCTGGATGGGAGAAGTGTCCTGAAATTCATCGACCATCAGCAGGTCAATATCTTCGCTGACCGTTTTACGCACCTCTGGATTGTCGAGCAGCGTATTGACCATGGCCTCCATGTCCGTGTAGTCAATCAGGCCGCGCTCCTGCTTATAGCGCTCGTATTCAATCAGCGCTTCGATGCTCAGGTCAAAGACCCGAAAGATGTAATCGCGGATATCCTCCCTGAAGCCCTGGTGCGACTCCACCTTCAGGGCAAACGCTTTCAAGTCTTCAACATCTGCCCTTGATTTGGCACCCACCTTGAGCTTGGAAATCTTTGCCCACTCATGCCAAAAAAGGGGTTGATTCCTGCGGATGCGGTTGCCAAACATCTGAAGCATACTGACGGCATCTTGGGTAGCCTTGGTGGCATCACTGTTTTCAGCAATGCCATCAATTGCCCCTTGAATCTCCTGTTGCAGTCTGTTCGACCACCACTCATCCGAATGCGCCTCAACCTCCGGCAAAAAAGCCTCGAACTCCGACCATGAGCGGTCTCTGCTTCTCAGCAGTTGCTCCGTCTTGAAGTCATTTGCTCTGGCCGTATCAGCCAGTCGGCGCACATCCTGCCGCCAATCGTATCGTTCTTTCTTATTCAGCCCCAGGCGGTCGCACAACCCCTCCATCTTCTCCGTTACCTCGGACCCCAGCACCATGGCAATTGACTGATTAAAAATATGCTGCCCGTCTTCCTCTGCGATGATGCTTACCTGAGGCGAGACACCCGCCTCAAACGAAAACCGCTGCAACAACTTGACCCCCAGGCTATGAACTGTCCCAATCAACGCATTGGACAGCGCATTGGCCTGATCTGTAAACCCCTCTGCAAGCAAACTGATGCGCACCCGCTCTTGCAATTCAGCGGCCGCTTTGCGCGTAAAAGTAGTCGCAAAAATCCCCTCCGGCCGCAGCCCATCGGTCAGCAATTTGGTCAACTCGCGGGTCAGCCGATACGTTTTCCCGCTCCCCGCCCCTGCGGATATGATTTTGAGGTCCATGATGTAAATATACGCAATCCGTAAAACCGCGCTG
>CAZMSQ010000045.1:12422-15883 GCA_964569025.1 uncultured Saprospiraceae bacterium
AAAAGCGTGTTGATTTTGGAGGTTCTTTGGTGGGTGGTGACGGCCATTGTGGCGGTGGCTGTGGTTTTGCCGGCGGTGCAAGTTGCTGAGGGATATTTGTTTGTGCGGGCCAATGTGGTATTTGTGGTGGCGTTTATCACGTTTAGCCGGTACATCTTTTTGCTGCGGCACACGTTCCTGGCACGGAGGCAGCGTTTGAAGGCAGGGTTGTTTTTTGTGTTTATTCCAGTGGTGTTTTTGTTGGTTCAGGAGCTGAACGGGTTTCAGTCCTATCTTGACAACTATGGGTTTGTACCGATGCTCGGTCATCTGCCGCTGCAGTCGTTCAATGCATATTCGCGGTATATTTATAATGAAATGCTCTTTTTTGGTGTCGGGGCTATTCTTTCGGGTATCGTGCTTCCTTTCCGGCTCCTGATTTCAGTGTGGAGGGTCCGGAACCGCGGGAGCGTGTAATCGGGGCGGTCATCACTTTTTGAAACATCCATACATTGTCCATGCACACTGTCAGTCAACTTCAGGATTTGTTTGTGTCCGGGCTTGAGCAGCGCACCAGGCCTGCTGAGCCAGCTGGTTTGTACGAACCGATTGATTATATCATGTCATTGGGGGGTAAGCGGATTCGGCCGGTGATGGCGATGATGAGTTGTGAGCTGTTTGGCGGAAGGCCTGCTGACGCAATGGCGGCAGCTCTGGCAGTGGAGACATTCCATAATTTTACGCTCCTGCATGATGATATCATGGATGAAGCCCCACTGAGACGGGGGCGGGAGACTGTCCACATGCGGTATGGGGTGAGTCAGGGCATTTTGAGCGGCGATTTGATGCTCATAATGAGCTATAAATATCTGATGGAATACCCAGATCCTGAGCTGTTTCGGGCATTGACGGCCTCTCTCAGCGATGCCGCGGTGAAGGTATGCGAGGGCCAACAGTGGGACATGGCCTTTGAGGGTGACGGCGAGGTGACAATCCCGGACTACCTCCGCATGATCGAGTATAAAACGGCTGCCCTGCTGGCTTCGGCTTTGGAAATGGGGGCACTCACAGGAGGAGCCTCTGCTGCTGATGCGAGGGAGCTCTATGAATTTGGAAGGTTGCTCGGTCTGGCATTTCAACTCCTCGACGATTTGCTGGACAGCTTCGGTGATCCGAAAAAGTTTGGGAAAAAGGTGGGGGGTGATATTTCCCGCAACAAAAAGACGTACTTATACCTTAAGGCCCTTGAGTTGGCAGACGAGCATACGAGAGCGCAGCTTGTTGATTTGTACAGTCATCAACCAGCAGAGGATGCCGGAAAAATAAGCACAGTGAAAGGCATTTTTGAATCGCTCGAAATACCTGCGCACACCAGAGGAGTCATTGACAGGTACCAAAAAGAGGCATTCAGCCATCTTGAGGCAATCAATGTCGATGACAGCAGCAAGAAAAGCCTGCGGGATCTGGCGGTACAGTTAGGGGTAAGAGAACATTAGTCGCTGATAAACAGATACCTGTCACGATCCAGAGCCGTCAATGAGCTGCGAGAGGTGCAGAGCAATTTCAACGGCCATGATGGCCATGAGTAACAGTGCCAAAGGTCGCATCCACTTCGCGTTTTCAGCTCTGAACTGCTCCGCCCGAGCACGGGCCTTTTCATCTTTTGGTACGATTTTGCCAGAGGCAAAGCGATAGACCTGAAGGCCAAGCAGGAAAAAAAGGAGTTCGACGAGGAGGCCAATGGATTCGTACATAACAGTTGTGGATTCAGTGTTCCAGCTCTTCGAAATTGCCGGTTTTGGTATTCTTTCTGACGGCGTCCCACCGGAAATGCCGGCCATTCATAACCACATAAACTCCCGGAGGCAGCACCTGCACAAAGGCCAGGGCACTGCCCAGATTGAAAAATCCATCGGAAGAGGTGCCAAAGGCATAGGGGATCATGGCTCCTGTCAGCACAATGGTTTTGCCCTCAATGCCCTGACCCGCGAGAAATGCGGCAGTCTCGACCATGCGGTCAGTGCCGTGGGTGATGAGAATGCTATCAGACGGGCTGCGCCGGCAGTTATGGAGAATGACCTCGCGGTCTGTGTCAGTCATTTCGAGGCTGTCGACCATCATCAGGGTCTTCACATCTATATCAAGGGTGCAGCGTCCGCGGTCGAACATTTGAGGCAGGTGGGTGGTCCGAAAATGAAGCGTGCCAGAAATCAGGTTGTATTCCTTGTCGAATGTCCCTCCGGTCACGAATACCTGAATCATACTCTATAGGTCAATGGATGGTGAATGAATGAAACTGGTCTGGGTATCCGGCAATGCCTTTACAGCAGATGCCCCATCAGGGATTTCTTCGTATCGAGGTAGGCCTGATTTTCAGTGCGTGGAGAGATGACAATCGGCTCACGCCCTGCAATACGCACGGGCCCGTTCACAAAGGCTTCAATTTTGTCCGGGTTGTTGGTCATGAGTCGGATTTCCGAAATGCCAAGATCCTGAAGAATGGACACGGCATCTTCATATGTCCGCTCATCGACTTCAAACCCCAGGTGGGTATTGGCATCAGCAGTATTCAGGCCTTCATCCTGCAGGTTGTAGGCCCTCAATTTGTGGACAAGCCCGATGCCGCGCCCTTCTTGCCTCAAATACACCACAACGCCTCCTTCGATTCCAATCCGGTGCAAACTTTTTTCCAACTGCTCGCCACAGTCGCATCGCGCTGAGCCAAACACATCACCGGTGAGGCATTCTGAGTGGATACGTACCAAAACGGGCTTTCGAACATCGAGTGACTTGCTCACCATTGCGAGGTGAGGGGCAGGGTCATCCGGAGAATTTCCGTACGCACAGAGCGAAAATTCCCCCCATTTTGTAGGCATATGACTCTCAGTCAGTCTGTTCATCTGAATTCCAATTTGTCTGCTCCAGCCCTATCCAGCCAGAGGCGGCAAATGTACAACCATTTCCGAAAAGACTTTGTTGTCACCAACCATCATTGAAACGGTTGGAAACTTCAGTCGGCATTTCTCAGGGGAATACCCTGAAAAAAGGACAATGCGGGCGTTCAGATTACCGGTAGTACTTCCGGGAGCGGGAGTTGCTTTCTGATAGTTTCGACCCTGCCAAGAGTAGGCCTCCGAGCGCGAAGGCACAAAGCATAACATACAGAACTAACATGTCTGCCAAATTTTGAGTGGTTCTGAAAATCAAGATTTTCCAGTTCGTATATTTCCACTCGTGGGATTTTCATTATTTGGCAATGCAGGCCACATTTTTCACCAAAAAGCATCTTTTCAGGCACTCATCAGGGTGAACATGGGGCCAAGAGAATATTGCGCTCTCCAAAGATGGGATTTTTTTTCATTCTTTCCCCAATATTCTCACAATATTTCTTCAAAATAAGTGAAATATTTCCATATAGCTTCCAATTTGCCAAATTTCCTCCTTTTTATTGTGTCTACTGAATGATATGAAGAGGTGGAGAA
>CAZMSQ010000046.1:0-15788 GCA_964569025.1 uncultured Saprospiraceae bacterium
ACCAGATACATCAGGTTAATCATGAGCTGCCGCGGTTCCTTAGGAATTGACATATCCTGAAATTTTTAGAATGAAAGAATGACTGTCTTTTTAAAAAGACAAAGTCTCTTATCGAATCGGGACCACCAGATTACTGGCGAGCTCCGATTGTGAACGCGTTCAGAATATTGCCATAAACGCCATTCAGGGACGTCAGATTCTGATTCAGTGATGACACCTGCTCCTTAAAAGCCTTGGTATCTTCGATTGAATCGTTCAGATCTGCCATCGCCTCATTCATACGAGCGTAAAATTCACTCATCGTTTTCAGCTGTTCGCTTGTGCCTGCGAAGTCTACCTCTTGAAGGGCTTTCAGAGAGCCAAGACTCCGGGACATTGTCTGGAGCTCTGTCAACATCCCTCCCAACTGTTGCTCAACCACCTCACCATTCAAAGCAGGCACTTCATCTCCTGTGCTTTCTCCGGCAGTGATAGATGCAATTTTTGAATCATACTTATCAAGACCGGGATAAAGTTTTTCCCAGTAATAATCTTTTTCAGGTGGCAGCAGGCCGAGGAGGGCAAACATAAAGGCCTCGACCCACAGACCCAGGTCAATCAAATCAATACCGGCTATTTGCCAGTCATACGACTGCAGTTTCGCCAAGGCGCCGAGGAGTACAATTGATGCACCAAGGCCAATAAGCAAGTTTTTTAAATACTTGAAGGACTTAGAATGATGGAAGCTCATCGCGTCAGCAATTTAGTGTGTGAGTGAATGAATTTTTTCGGAAGCTGGTTTTGGGACGAAAACCAATGAGACCGGTTTGGGAGAGAGCGTTGCAAATAAAAGAAAGATAAACCAAAATAAAAAGGCGCGTGGCCGAATAAAAGAACAAGAATTCCCCACTGCCATAGAGGGACAATGGGGAATTATTTTGCATCACCAACAATTAGAAATCATCAATTGAACGACCCAGGAATGTCAGCGCACAACGGAAACCAATGTATGACTTGGTCGTATCCTGATATTCCCAATCGCGGGTCCCTGTCTGAAGGAAATAATACACATCCTTCCATGAACCACCTCTGATGGTCTTGCGCTTCCATGCATCAGGGTCGGTGTCTTTGGCATCGTAGCGCAAGTCTGAGTTCAAATCATGAATGAATGAGTATGCATTTTCGTCAAAGGCCGAACTTGTCCATTCTGCGACATTCCCTGCCATATTGTACAAACCGTAGTCATTCGGGAAATAAGCATCTGCCTTTACAGTATGCATGCCACCATCTTCCGGATAATCACCGCGACCTGGCTTGAAATTCGCAAGGAGACAGCCTTTTGCGTTTCTCGGGTAGTAACCACCCCATGGATATGGAGCATTATCGTGACCACCCCGGGCAGCATATTCCCATTCAAACTCTGTTGGGAGGCGGAAATCTTCGGTATTTGGACCTTCTTCAAATGCATCCCAGATTTTGGTGCGCCAGTGGCAAAAGCCAGTGGCCATTTTCCAGTTGATTCCAACCACCGGATAATCATCGAAAGCAGGGTGCCAGAAATAATTCCTCGTCATTGGCTCGTTGTAGGAGTATGCGAAGTCACGCACCCAGCACAATGTGTCAGGGAAAATATTGGCTTTGTCCTTCTTGATAAAGGATGCACGATTCCGGCCTGTATTGTTGTGCGCGGCACCTTGCCAATCCATCCATTCCCATTCATACACAAACTGCCGTGTATCGAATTCTCTTTTACCATCGATGCGTTCATCTCCATAATAAAACATATCCTCCAACTCCTCGCTTTCGTAATCCAGAGGCTCATCCCAATCGAGACGCTCATTGCCATAATCGTCTTCGATATAGTGCCCCATCAAATCATGAGCGATTGAGTCCCGAATCCAGTAGACAAACTGACGGTATTCGTTGTTGGTGATTTCGGTATCATCCATGTAGAAACCAGAAATCGAAATGCTGCGGGTACGCTGAACAAACGTATTCCCAACGTCCTGATCGCTTGGACCGATGGTCAGCGTGCCTGAGGGCACATACACCATTCCATAGGGGTTTATGCCTTTCCACTTTGGCCTGTCGGTTACACCAATGAGCTGACCGCTCTGGCGAGTCCCGCAGGACGTGGCAGCAACCACTATAATCATGAACGCTAAAATGACTTTTACTGACTGTTTCATCGTAACACCCGAGTTTTCCTTCTGAATGACAGATAATTTAACTGATACAATCTCTCGTTTCGCAAAATCCTTTCTTTCTCTAATCCTTGAAAGAACGGAATTTCGCGAAGGTAATTATTTTCCGTCCTATTTTTTTCAACCCACCCTCATTGTCACAAGCTACTTTGTCGATAGCGTTACATGAGTGCCTTCCGAATTTCATGAGAATGGCGTCAAAAATAGAATAATTTATCGATAACCTCATCGTGACCCGGAATATTGTGCAACACGCCCCTGCAATTCTCTTATATCACTTCCCTTTCAGGCTCTTTACGCTGCTTTCTTCGCGCGGTGTGTGCTTCAAATCCCATCAGGATTCGTAATAATCGCTCAAAAAAGCCGAATTCCGAACTGCCACACCCCTCTTTTTCCAATAATTGTCAAGGGATTTACAAAAAGCGCGGATGATAAAGAATGCGTGGCGGCAGACCTTTTCCGATTGGGCTGCCCAGTGTCCACGATAACAGAATCTCGTGCGAGCCATCCTGGGCCACTTTCAAATCTGAGAGAGGAACATCGTAACAATAAGCGATGTTCAGACCAGACGGCAGATGAATACCTCCGAATGCGAGGGCTGCGTCGCTGGAGTCGGCATTCCAACCCCTGTATCCTCCGCCAACAAAAAACGTGCCCGCAAGGGTCATTTGCAAAGAAAAATCAAACTGCTGAATGACCATATCGGATTTCACCAATATAATAGGTAGGATTTCAACTGATTCTGATGGATTGAACGCGTAGCCGGCATGAATAAAAAGATGGGATGCCTCCTGAAAAGGGAGTCCCGCCTGCCCACTGAACGAATAGACCGGGCGATTGATGCTTGTGAGTGCCATCCCTGCCTCAAATGTGCCTGCCTGAAGAAACGCACCCGCGCCCACTGAAAATGCAGTCCCTGACTGCAGCTGATCAGAAAGCAACACATCATTGTGCACCACCTCTCCATCTTCATAGACGCCCTCTGGAGCACGGAGGACAAACCCGTTCAGGGATCGCTGCAGAATTCTGCCACTGATGGCCGCAGAAAGGATGGCATTCCGGCCAATAGCAATATGCTGTGCCCATGACCCCCCCAAAGACCATCTGGTCCACGCTCCGATTTCTTCTGCGGTAAAGGAACAACCAAAACCTCCGCTGACAGCATATACTGGCAAGTGTACATTAAAATGATTGGTCGTTGGTGCCCCGTCAAGCCCTCCCCATTGGGCCCTGTGCAGTGCCGTAGCCTGAAGCCCCCCGGCCATGCCCCCATAAGCTGGATTATAGACATATCTGTTGAGCCCGAACAAACTGTATTGCTCGAATTGCTGAGCCATGGCCACCGGGCCTGACAAACATAATGTGAGAAGGAGAATGAATAATTTACCCATTGGGGGGATTCTATATGTTTTCAAACAACACCTGATTCAGTATTCGTGTTCAGAATCAGAGCCCTTTGTCAGGAATCTCTATTTGTTGCATCAATTCTGACACCGAATAAACCGGTTGCTGGCAGGCATAATCCCTGCACAGATAAAGGGTGCAATGTGTGCGCCCGCCAGTTTTCCCGCGCATCAGAGCTACAACATCGTCAGGCTCTTCCCCTCCTGCGACAATGACGTTGACGAGCGATTGTTTCCGTACCTCTTTTAAAACCTCCTGATATCCCGGCCCGACTGCGACAATCTCATACCAACCGAACTCCCTTGCCGTAAGCCCTATCAGCCATTCTCCAAACCCATTTGGAAAACGGCGCAAAACCGGCAGCATATCAGAATACAGTTTCTCTGCCTTCGAAGACCAGTCCCGAAGGTCGAGTATGAGCCCGAGTACAGCCAGATTAGAAGCCATCATGGCATTCCCTGACGGAGTAGAATTATCCTGCAATTCCTTTTTCCTGAGTAAGATATCCTTTTGGGAGGAAGGCGTGAAGAAAAAGAATCCGTCTTCCGGGTCGAAAAACTCACTGATGACGAAGGCTGTTCCAGACTCTGCCTTTTTCAGCCAATAGTGGTCATTTGAATATTGCCATGCTTCAATCCACGCCCGGATTAGGGCCGCATAATCATCCAGAAATGCGGGTTGGGTAGCTTGCCCATCTTTCCAGTTATGGAAGTAGGCCGAGTCACTCCCCTCCTGACGCATGTTGTCATCAATAAACCGAAGAGCTCGCATAGCCCGTTCGGCCCTGCTTGCGGAGCCTGTTGCCCGGGCTGCGCGGAAGCAGGCTGTAACCATGTGCGCATTCCAGTCGAGCAACACCTTATCATCGAGTCCGGGCCTCACGCGTTTTTCTCTGGCTTCAAGGAGGATGGCTCTGGAGGCATCGAGAATGGCCGCACATTCCTCAGGGGTCTTGCGAATCTGGTATGAAAGTTCTTTCAGAGAGAGGACCTTCCTGAGAATTGTATTCCCCTCCCAATTACCACCTTTTCGCACATCATACATCTGGCAAAACACATTCGCACGTTCTGAACCGAGGAGCGTCGTGATTTCATCCTTTGTCCACACATAAAATTTGCCTTCCTCACCCTCCGAATCGGCATCCAAGGCGGAGAAAAACCCGCCATCAGGATGGCTCAGCTCGCGATCCACAAAATCAAGTGTTTGTTCCATGGCTACGAGAAGATCGTCTTCTCTGGTATACCGCCAGACATCGGCCATAAGCGCCACAAGAAGCGCATTATCGTAAAGCATTTTCTCAAAATGCGGCACCAACCATTCATTATCAGTGGAATAGCGGGAAAATCCGCCGCCAATCTGGTCGAAAATCCCTCCTTCAATCATTTTAAAGAGCGACAGATTCACCTGTCCGATTGCCAATGGGTCACGGCTGTAATGATAATAATGCAGCACAAACTGCATCATCATGGTAGCAGGAAATTTCGGTGCTCTCCCATACCCACCGTGCGTGGAGTCGAAACTGTTCGAAAATCGCTCGAAAACTTCTTGAAGGACACCCCACAGGCCAGCTTCCTCGAACGAAACGGGAAATTCTGTGCGGGCGGTGGTCTCAAATAAATTATCCTTGCTCCGTTTCAGCAACTGCGTCAGCTGTTGAGCCTGCTCTTCTACGGTGTCTCTGTTGGTCCTAAAGCTTTGCCGTATGTGCTGAAGGACCTGCATCCATGATGCCCTGCGGTGCATTGGCATAGGCGGATAATAGGTCCCACCGTAAAACGGACGCCCATCAGGCATCAAAAAGCAATTGAGTGGCCAACCTCCATTTCCGGAGAGTATCGACAAGGCCTCCATATAGATCGCATCAAGGTCTGGCCGCTCCTCGCGGTCAACCTTGATATTCACAAAGTGTGCATTCATGAAGTCTGCCACACGCTCATCTTCGAAAGATTCCCTTTCCATGACATGGCACCAATGACAAGTAGAATAACCGATGCTTACCAAAATCGGCTTATCCTCCTCCCGGGCCTTCCGAAGAGCTTCTTCTCCCCATGGGTACCAATCGACCGGATTCGCGGCGTGCTGTTGCAGGTATGGACTTGATTCGTGGGCGAGTCTGTTCAATGTGCCTATATTTCAATGACTTGAGTATCATGAGCCAGTTGAATATGGTCGGGTAATTGCTGATTGATTTCACGGTGCAAGCCCATTGAATGACTGATATGAGTCAGCCATGCTTCCCGCGGACTGAGCTGCTCAATCAGGGCAAGCGCGCCTTCCAGATTGAGGTGAGAATAGTGCTCCTTGTGATGCAGCGCATTCAGGATCAACACCTCGACGCCCTCCAAAAGAGCGAGTTGATCGCCTGCGATGGTTTTTGCATCCGTAATATAGGCCAAAGGGCCGAACCGAAACCCGAGTACCGGCAAGGAGCCGTGCATGACCTCTATCGGCAAAATGTTCAGCGAGCCTACTGAAAACGGCCGTCCTTTGCTGATGGCAGACATGCTGAATGCAGGTGCTCCGGGATAGGGCCGGGCTGAAAAAGCATAGGCAAACCGCTCCTTGAGCATTTCCAGGACCTCCGCAGAGGCATGCACGGGCATGGCTTTTTTATACAGAAAATTGAAAGGGCGCACATCATCCATACCAATGATATGGTCGTTGTGCTCGTGGGTAATCAAAACAGCATCAAGGCTGTTCACATCGGCACGAAGCATCTGCTGCCTGAAATCAGGACCCACATCTATCACCACCGTCACTTCATCGGTCTCCACAAGGGCCGCCGTGCGAAGCCGTTGGTCGTGAGGATCGCCAGATAGACACACCTCGCATCTGCACCCTATGACCGGGACGCCCTGAGAGGTACCTGTTCCGAGAAGCGTAATTTTCAACCGTCTCCGAGTTTACTGGTCTTAAATATTTTCACTGACAGCCCGCACCCTGCGCAGCTGAGCGAACAGCGCGACTTCTTTCTCACTCATCTCTCGTGTATCAACCTCAAGCGAAGACAGAATGTCGAGGAGACAGTTGATTCGACCCTCTGTATCGAAAAATGAATTGATCACTGCCACCTTTTTGTTTTCGACAAGGCAATATCCCGACTGGAAATTCCCCTTTTCGTAGAGAATGGTATATCCCAGGGCCTGCAAAAGACCCTCCACCTTCTTTTGCCAGTGTCTGGTGTATTTCATGGCCTTTTTTGAATTGATCAGTTGCCAAGGTAGGCTTTTTTTTCAACCTCCCAATTTTGTACCTTTGACAGAATTCACTCGACTCCGACATATGCGCCATCAACTCTTTCTATCCATTCTTTTCTTAGTCCTCAATACATCTGACACCCTTCGTGCTCAGACGTTTGGAGCTGCGGCTGTCTTTGGCATCAACGCAGCCCAGATTCAGGGAGATGATCTGGCAGGGTACAACAAACTCGGCATTCACGCGGGCCTTCGGGGCATCATCCGGCTCACTGACCGCACTCAGTTTTCTACCGGCATCCTGTATTCCGAACAGGGAAGCCAATCAAGAGTTTTTGCCGGTAATCTTGAAGCCATCCGTAAAATTAGCCTCAACTATATTGAGGTGCCTCTTTTGTTCTCCTTTCTTGATTGGGAGCATCCGGAATTCAATTACTATCGTATCCATTTTCAGGGTGGCCTTTCGTATGGCCGCCTGCTCAGAGCAGCTGCTGAAAATTCAAACTACACGGACATCGCTGAGCGCGAACTGTTTGCAAAAAACTCCGTCAACTACACTTTCGGGGCTACCTACATGATCAATTCCACCTGGGGTGCCACCATCCGCTACTCGCGTACATTCCACAGGGTGTATGACCGACGCAAGTACGAAGATGACCCCTCCATTCCGGAAGTGAATTCCCTCATTCCATACTGGCTTACATTTCGCCTAGAAGTGATGTTTTAACCGGAAAATGCATACCATGAAATTCTCCTCCCCTCTCCTTTTTGCAGCTGTCCTGATATTGGCCGCTGCCTGCCAGCAAAATCAGTCCGGTTCTTCTGCAGACACTCCAGTATCTCCAGCGGAAGAAAATCAGGGATATTCCGAGCCCATGTCAGAAGAAAATGCACAGGTGGCCTTTGTCAAATACCCGATGCTGCCGGATTCAATCCTTCAGCTCATGCTTGAGCAGTGTGATAACATGGAAGTCATTTTCAATGACCTTCCTATCAGCATGAACCCCAAGGGGCAGGTCGCCTGCCAGACTCACCTCGAACATCTCGCCGGCCTGCCTGCAAGCCTGCACCCCCAATCTGCACCTGCGGCCCGCCTGTTTTATCAATCCAAAGGCAACGAGTTACTTCAGGCAGATTTGTATTATGACGACGAAACCACGGCATTCGTCTTTCTTAATAACAATCAGCCAACGTGGTCAAATGAAATGAGCCAGAAGGGGCAGGATTTTTACAAGAACATCGTCGGGATGATGAAGCAGGCGAAAGAGCAACTGAAATCGCCGCAATAAAAAAACGGCACAGTGCGAGACAATCACTGTGCCGTTTCCGAAACGCTTGAGATCAGATGGTCAGTCAAGATCTGTCAGCAAAGGGTTTAACGTAAAACTATTCATTACTAAATCCGTGACAAATATACAGGCACGGACACCCCCGGCTGAAGACACAATTCGCTCTTTGACCCCCCACCTTTTATTGACCAAATTATTCAGCCACGCGTTTCGCATGTATTTCGTGAAAGAAAATATCCTCGTTGGGCACATCGAAACTGAGCTCTTTGACCTTCCCGTGATGATCGGTCATAAATTGAAGTGTTCCAAAATCGAACCAAGCATGGGTCTGGTCCCAATCGATGCGGTACGTATTGTACTGCCAGTGTGACAACCCGGCATTCAAATCGGGGGCATCCGGGAATATCAGCCGCAGATTTCCATCCTCCCCTGTCTCAATGCGAATGTCACCATACATTGGGCATCGATATATACCGACACATTCAGTTGGGGCAAAATCGGGACTCGTCTCAGGCACTCTTGAGTCCAGCAGTTTCTGGATTTCTTCCACCCTCCGCCTGTCACCATCCTGCTGCCGGCTCAGGCCAAAGGCCATCCAGTCCCTCACGGGATTCTCAAAAAACTGGTCAAGGATGTGATACCCGAGCCACGTAGAAATCCCTTTCATGGAGTTCGTAAGAATGGCGATGCCCAGCTGCTCGTCTGGCACCAGTAAGACCCTTGAATACATACCGTCATAGCCTCCGCCGTGGCTAACAAGCATACGCCCCTGATAATCGGCCAGACTCCATCCAAGTCCATAAGCGGAGAAGTGGCGGCCAGGGAAAAAGTTTCGGGCTCCGGAAGATACTGTGAACGAGTTGTGTGGCGTCCACATCACATCTTGAGATGTGGATTGAAAGAGTGTATCCCCTGTAACGCTGACACCCCCCTGTAGCTGCAGAATCATCCATTTCGACAAATCACTCACAGAAGAAATGATGCCGCCCGCTGCGCCCATGTTATCCCAGTTGACCCACGGAATGGGAATGTGCGTTTCGCCGTCGGGTTTATGCGGACTGGCTACATTCGTCTGCTCGCCAAGCTGACTGACAGAAGTCAGGGTACGGGTCATGTCAAGGGGGTTGAAAATTCGAGACTCTACAAATTCGGCCCACGACAAGCCTGTAACTGCACGGATAACCTCTCCTGCTGCGATAAACATAAGATTGGAGTAGCCATATCCATTCCGAAACTGAAAGGCTGGTGGCACCGCAGAGATGCGCTTCACTGCTTCGGCCGCAGTAAATGTACTTTTGTACCAGATGACATCACCGCTGAAAGTGCCAAGGCCGGAGCGGTGGCAGAGCAAATCTTTGATGGTCATAAGCGATGACACACAAGGATCGCCCATCTCAAAATCAGGCAGATAGCGCCTCACCGGATCGTCCCACCTGATTGCTCCCTCTTCCACCAGCATTGCGATTGCGGCAGACACAAAAGCTTTGGTGTTTGAGGCAATGGCAAAGAGGGTATGTTCGTTCACCTCTTCGGTGAGATTATCCTGCAGATGCCCATAGCCCGAAGCAAGCAAGACCTTGCCATCTTTGACAACAGCGACGGCCATGCCGGGCACATCCCAGGCCCTGCGCTCTTCTTCAATGCGCTGACTGAGCTGTGCAGCATCAAGCTGGGCATCGAGAGCTTGTGTGAAGAATGAAAGGAGAATGAGAAGAATGACAGGCTTGAACATGAATGATAATTTTGGTGGAAAATACTACATTTATTGAAAGCTGAAAAATAAGGCTGATGCCCGCAGAAATGAGAAGGTTGGTGATTTGTGCAGTACTCGTTTGGAGCGGTTGCTTGCCTTCCTATTGTCAGGGGAATATGCCTGAATATGGGACGGTTCTTGACACTTTTTTTTCCAGATACAATGAAGCCGGCTCCTCGCCCTTGCGGGAAATGCGTTTTGAAAAGCGACCAGAGAGGTATGTGGTCTCCTGGTTTATTAAGGCAACCGGAGAGAATGATGACAGCATGTTGCTCTGGGAAGATGGCCGGTATTATGACCTTCCGTTTGAGCGGCAACCTGCCGGGAGCCAGCCAGACCGTGCCCCTTCGTATGCCTTTTTTCAGGAGAGCCACTCGGCATGGCTTTATGATTGGCTTCCGGCGTATGGATATACCGGCTATTTCAACGACATCATTGAAGCGCTCGAGCATCTTGAATCTCCGACAGACACCCAACTGTTTGCGCTGGCCTTTGCATGGTCTGCTGCCGCCTCACACCATGCCCTCGGGTGGTATGCGCATTCTCCTTCAGAAACACTGAATACTGCCAGATCCACCCCTGTTTTTTCAGACCGGGATAAAGAATCCTATTTGAATCTACGAAAACGCAGTTGGCGGACCTATGAGCAGCTCCTGACCCATCATCCGGAATTCACCACTCCAGCAGGGTCTGTTCACCATTTACTCAGCGACGATAGAATGTTGGCGTTCCTCGAGCTGCTTGTTTTGAGAGGTGAGGCAGAGGCTTCAGAGATGGTCACAGCCGGGCTGTACGATGCCTACATTCTCGAGGCTGCCGAAAATATTCTCGGACAATGCCCTTCTCAATGCATCCTGATTTCTCCCTCATTGACTGTCACACTTCCGTTGATGTACGTGCAAGTCTCTCAAGAACTCAGAACTGATGTTCGAATTGTCGACCGTTACCTACTCCAGGATCCAGCCTTTATCGGCCTTCTTCGCCAACAAGTAGGTGGAGCTACGGGAATCCCATTGCGACTCCCTGATTCTTTCTATGAAAGTCCCGGGAGTAACCTGATGAGCGTAAATGACCAAACTGCATCTGACACGCTTTCCCTTGACTCCTTCCTGCTAAAGGCCGCACCTCTTGCTGAAGCGAACACCTCTTCCGGGCCATTGACCCTCTGTCCCCTTCCAGCAAGAGTTGTTTCTCTTCCAGTATCAGGTCAATCGCTGCACAATCGCGGGCTCATCAGTAGCCGGCAGGCAGAAGCACTTCCCGAAGCACTAACCGCGCATTTCAGTGCGAGCGGCAATCAGTTGTTGAGACGAGATATTGCCATGCTTGACATTATTGCATCTACTGACTGGGACCCGCCGTTATGTGCCGTTATGGCCGGAAATGGGGAAAAAGTTTTCCCGATAGGCTATGAGTGGGGTCAGGGTCTGCTGGCACGACATTCACCAATCGCACCGGACAGGAGTCGCGAACAGTACCAGTATACCCCGGCTCTATTCCCACAGGCCTCACAGCGTCTCCTCAGCCGACTGCGGCTGGAGACCTTTCCTGCGCCACTGTCACCAGCACACCGCATTTTTTGGAATGGGTATGTGAATGCCTTTCTCTCAACTGCTGATGCTTTCCACCAACAGGGGGAACATGCCGAAGCCCTGGAGGTTGTCGGAAGATTTGTTGAGACTTGCCAGCATATCCCACCGGAATATATGCCTTCTCTTCTCCCATTTGTGCGCCTCTATCTCATCTGTGGGGCAGAGCACAAGGCCATTGATCTTGCCAGGGCTGTTTTAGAGCCATTGGTTTATGCAGAAGGAAATGCTAGTGCCGGATCTTCTGGTCAAAAAGCGCTCGCATGGATCGAGGCTACCGGAAGGCAGCACAACTCAGCTACTCTGATTGCTTTGGCGGGCGAATTTCGCAGCCAGCTATTCCGTCATCGGTAGCACCAATATCCGGTCTGCCGCCACTGGCTTGAAATTCCTATATTTGGCAAAACCGTCAAAACCCGTTCGGAATGGACAGTCTTTTATTTGAACGTCACGGCCATGTTGCCGTGCTTACCCTCAATCGTCCGGAAAAATTCAACAGCATCAATCGGCCTTTGGCACTCGGTATTCAGTCTGCCCTTGACACTTGTGCGGCAGATGAGTCTGTGCGTTGTGTGGTCATTACGGGGAATGGCCGGGCCTTTTGTGCCGGTCAGGATTTGAAGGAAGTCACCGATCCGGATGGGCCGGGGTTGAGCACGATTGTCGCAGAGCACTACAATCCGATCATCGACCGAATCAGGTCCATTCAAAAACCTGTCATTGCTGCCGTCAATGGCGTTGCCGCTGGGGCGGGAGCAAATATTGCCTTGTGCTGCGACATCGTAGTGGCTGCGGCTTCCGCCACATTTATCCAGGCATTTTCCAAAATCGGTCTTATCCCCGATAGTGGGGGTACCTGGTTTCTGCCCCGCCTCATTGGCTGGCAGCGGGCCTCGGCCCTGATGATGTTGGGAGACAAAATCTCCGCCCCGGAGGCCGAGCAAATGGGGATGATTTACAAGACGCTGCCTGATGAAGGCTTCGCCGATGCAGCGCTGGCGCTGGCTGGAAAGATGGCATCCATGCCTACCCGTGGCCTGGCTCTGACAAAACAAGCGTTAAACCAGACATTCTCCAACACACTCCAGGAGCAGCTCGCCCTCGAAGATCGGCTTCAAACTGAAGCTGGCAGAACCAATGACTACCGTGAAGGAGTGGATGCTTTTTTGCAGAAGAGGTCACCAAACTTTCTGGGCTCATAATTTCTAAGGGTCATTTTCTCAATTCAACAGAACACACCAAAGATTATGCTGACTGGAATTATCGGATCCGGATCAATGGGCAGGGGCATTGCTCAGGTTTTGGCGGCAGCAGGGCACGAAGTCTTGCTCGTTGATCACTCAATAGATGCTCTGGTTTCTGCCCGCCGACATCTTGAGAAAATTATGACCCGCCTCATCGAGAAGGGACGTCTCTCAGAGACTGACGCAAATGTGCTGCTGGGTCGGATTACCTATACCGAAACAACTGAAGGTCTATCTGAAGCAGCACTCGTGATTGAGGCCATCGTGGAAAACCTTGAGGTGAAACAAAAGGTGCTGGGTGATCTGGAGCGAGTAGTCTCCTCATCATGTATTCTTTCAACGAATACCTCCTCTCTCTCAGTTTCTGCCATCGCCTCAGCACTCCAGGAGCCGGAGCGGGTCATTGGGCTTCACTTTTTTAATCCTGCCCCACTCATGAAACTCGTGGAAGTAGTACCCGCTATCCAAACCTCCGAAGAGGTTGTCAACCAATCAGTCACACTCATGCGCGACTGCGGCAAAACCCCTGTTATTACCAAGGATACTCCAGGATTTATTGTCAACCGAGTTGCCCGGCCGTTCTATGGAGAAGCCCTGCGCATTTTGGAGGAAGGACTGGCGGATGTCGCCACAATCGATTGGGCCATGACGGAACTGGGGGGCTTCAGGATGGGTCCTTTCACCCTCATGGACTACATCGGCAATGATGTCAACTACACTGTGACGGAGACTGTTTTCAAGTCATTCTTTTACGACCCGAGGTACCGACCCAGCTTCACACAGCAACGACTCTCTCAGGCCGGCTATCTGGGTCGGAAAACTGGCCGTGGCTATTACGATTACCGGGAAGGGGCATCACAGCCTGAGCCAGTCAGAGACCGGGAGCGTGGTCAGAAAATCCTGGACCGCATTGTGGCCATGCTCATCAATGAAGCTGCCGATGCGGCCTATCTCAATATCGCGACGCCTCAGGACCTAGATTTGGCTATGACACTCGGGGTCAATTATCCGAAGGGCCTCTTAAAGTGGGCTGATGAACTCGGGCATGATTCGGTTGTCTCACAGCTGGATTTCTTGTACGACCTCTACCGCGAAGACCGCTATCGGTGCAGCGTCCGGCTCCGCCAAGGTGTCCCATTCTTCACAACCTGATTCAATGACATCCCATCGAAAAGCCGGATAGCCTGACATCAGGATTTCTGACAGACTGACATTCATTGGCGCCCATCAAGCCACGACAGCAGCTCAGGGAGTTGGGCGGAGCGCCTCAACAAAGTACCATCCGAATCGATGGCAAAAATGGTTGGCGTACCCATGACCCCAAAATTGCGAAAATTAGCGCCTCCGAATCCCTGCTCATCACAGTATTTTTCGCGCCACGGAAATGAGGCCGCATTTTCCTCATAAATCTCCCGGTCCTCATCAGCGCTGACGGTCACAACGTTGATTCCTGCTTTGGTCAGGGTCTCATAGTTTGCCTTAAGCTGAGTCAGTGTTGTTTCACAATGCCCGCATCCACTTTCGAAAAATACAAGGATGTGAGTCTGTGCCGGCGAGCCCTCCCAAGACAGTTGTCCACCTTCCGGGAGCACCAGTCCCGGCACCTTATCGCCCACGGGCAGACCATGAAACTGTGCAAGCAGACCATCATACCTGAGGAGCATTCCGCTTTCGCGAACCTCCGGCCCAAGCTCCACCAGTAAATTATCTTTTCCGAATTGAAGAAAATATCGCGCAACCTGCTCACAAAAGGCCGTATACAATTCTGCGCTTTCGTCTTCCAATCGCGAGAGGATATCACGCGCGCTGTTTAAGAGTGCCGTATCAGATTGAATCACCCGTTCGTGCATCTGTACCCAACTGAAGCATACTCCACTCCAATGATTCGAAGTATACAATGCCGGCCAGCTCAACTGATGTCTCAGAAACTGATCCGAAGCCACAGCCCTGGTGTACTCGTCAGCCGTCAGCTCCGATCCGAGGCCCCGCGTAAAATTGACAATCTCCCGAAAACGCGCTGCATAAAGCGGGCTTTCCTTAAGTTCAGCGTAAAAGCCAGCATATTGCCCCTCAATCTGACCCATTTCCTCTTCAAAAACCTGAAAGAGTGGGTCATCCGGACTGTACGCCTGCAGTGCAAGTTGCATGGCCTCATATTTCGTCTGCAGAATGGCCTGTTCCCTGTAGTTCTGACGTAAAAACCGATTCTCCTCAGAGCCCGTATAGATGATGTTCTCATCATTTGGCATATCAGAGAGGCACTCCACCTGAAAGTCTTCGCCGTTGATGACCATATCCAGTCCGCCCCCACCCCGAAGCATCCAACGGCCCATACCGGCATATCCCCTGTAATTTTGAGGAATCTCCAGATTGACACGCCCTTCATCAGGAATTGTCCCACTCAAGACTGTATCTTTTACCAGTCCTCTCAGAAGAATAAAATCCCAATCACTCCCAGAAAATTGAGGGAAATGCAATTCAATCTGCTGAGAATGCATAATCGATGCCGCAGAGAGAAATGCCAGAAGTAAGAAAATTCTCATATTGATTCTTTTGCGTAAAAATACCCCCTTTGTCATTTCCATCAAAATACTCCTGACCCGGTCGGACCGCTATAGCCGTCGGACCGGGTCAGGTCAGCGTTGTCATTCGATGCGTATAATACGATGGGTTTGGGTATGGCCATCAGCGGTGATCAGGAGGAGGTATACACCGGCGGGGAGGGATGATGTGGGCAGGGTTATTTGGTGAAGTCCACCAGGCAGGACAGAGGGGGGAAGGGCTATCGCGACGTGTTGGCTGAGAAGTGTGGTAAGGCGTGCGGTGACTGAGGCCACATCCTGAAGGTGCACCTCAAGGGTGATTGCCTCCCGGAATGGGTTGGGCCAAACCCTGCTATGCCAGAAGGGGGTGTCCGATTGATACCTTTGCCGGACTCCAGCTGCAGTAGACTGGTTCCCGGAAGGACTGGTCATGGGTTCGGTATCGATGAAGCTCTCCCAGGGAGAGATGCATGTCCCGATGCGTGCATAGAAGGCGCTGCCTGATTCGGCCCGGAATCCGGGGGTCAGAGTAATTGTTTCACCGGCCTGGAAAATGATGGTATCTCCGGATTGGATGATTCCGTTGCTT
>CAZMSQ010000047.1:0-3227 GCA_964569025.1 uncultured Saprospiraceae bacterium
TGAGCACCCTTTACTTCAACCTTGATCAGCAGGATTCCGCTTTTGCAAAGTTTCAGGAGGCATTTACCAATCCATTGAATTCAAGACTTTCTGTCGAGAGCGCGACAACGCTTCTTAATATCGGCGTATGTTACCTCGCAAAAGAAAAAATTGATTCCGCCGTCACCTTTCTGAACCAGGCACTGGCTACATCTGAAAAACTCGATCTGTACGAGGTGAAAATATTGGTGTTGAAGAACTTATCTCAGATTGACCAGCGTGCCGGCAACTACAAGGGGGCATTCGAGAAACAAATTGCCATTAATGAGGCAATCAGACACCTCCAGAATACAGAAACGCGCAACATTCTGACAACAAATCAAATTGAGCGCGAGCGCATGGCTGCTCAGTATAAGTTTAACTTGCTGCAATTAGAAAATGAGGCACAAAGACAACATATTGAGGTTCAAACAACGAGAATTTACCTCATCGGCCTCTTTCTTGGGGTGACAATCGTATTACCGGAATCTCCCCGATAATGTTCAAAGAGAAGTTGCATAAGTACCCACAATAAGCCTACACATGGGACCATCCAGTTTGCGCAACCCATTCTGAGTCACTGAATACTGCGTTCGTGTTGACTGATTTGTCTGAAGTGTTCGATGGTACCCGATTCTTCACCTCTTTTTTGAATGTCTCTTAACCCAAGTGCGCTGTACACGCAGACTCAGCCGCATCGAGGTCTGATATTCCGAGCAGCATAGAAGACCCATCTTTCAGGTGGAGGAGAATGCCCCGACCTCTGAAAAAAAGGACGGCTTTATTCGGTCGGTGGTAATGTACATTCCATCCACTCCAAGAGGCGAGCGGAGATTCACGGATGAGTTCCCATGACTCAATCTCCTCAGCACGCACTTTCATTTTATTGGTGCGCAGGAATTTCCATTTCACTCTGACCCCTTTTGGGCCAATTTTGACTTGTTTCCAACTTCTGAGGGTGAATATCAGCATAAACAGAAGGGCAAGCCCGACGGTCATTGCAAGAACTCTCGTCAGAAGATCAACCTCATTGGTAAAGAGTGTGAAAGACACTCTGATGAGGAGCAAAAGAGCCAGAAAAGCAATCATTGTGGTCATAGCCAAATCATAAAAGCCAGCCTTCTCTCTGAACACATGAAATTGTTTTTTCATCTCGATGTCTTTGCGTAATTAGAAATACAGATTACCTATCCTACAAGAATACGAGAAATTTACGTAAAATTCACACTTATTTAACATTAAATTTACATAATTGACGGGGGAACCTTAGAATACCGTCATGGATGGAAAGTTTTGTCTATTCAGAAGTCTTCTGGTCCTTGTAGAAGGCCGGAGTCAGTCCTGTGATTGATTTAAATACATGGTAAAACGTACGCACCGAATTGAATCCGCACATCTCACCAATTGCTGCCATTGTATGATTGGCATATTTTTCGTCATGAAGAATCTTTTGCGCTTCGAAGACACGCTGTCTGTTCATGAATTCATTAAAATTCATATTGGTGTATTTCGACAAAAACACGGAACAGTGCTGGCGTGATATCCCCATTTTCGCTGACAGGTCTTCTGTGGTAATTTGGGAATTCAGATGGATTTTCTCTTCTCTGATCAAGCGATCGAGGCGTTTGGCAAGGAGGACCCACTCATGGTTTTCTTTCTCATCTCCTGACATTTCTTTTTCACCTGAATGAAAAACCGGGTGCCGAATTGCGAGATCTGCAATTTCCTTGTTTTTCGAGGTCAGCTTCACCAAAGCAAGATGTTTCATTCTATTTTGGATGCCCAATACAATTGAAAGTACTGCAACCAATGCAGAGAAGATGGAAATCAAGCGAAGGCGGGCAGATTTATTGTTGAGTTCACGCCTTTGAGATTCATTTTCAAGTGAAAGCATTTCAAAATTATGAGCCGATTTCAGTAATTCTGCCTCAATCTCCTTTTGAGCGATAATCTGCTTTGTTTCATGGACTCTTAAATTTCTCTGTGCTTCCAATAGGTCTTCATAAAGGCTGCCAAGTTGTTCACAACGGTCTCTGCTCAGCTCAAGTGCGATTGAGTTTCGGAGAATATCGACCTGAAGGTCGGAGAGACCAAGGCTATCTGCCCCGGCAAGTGCTTCTTTTAAAAAAAAAGCAGCACTATCCAGCACACCTTTTTTCAGATAGTAAGAACCATAATTTGTAAGAAGGGTGACTCTCTCTTTTGTTAGTTCTTGATTGAATGGGTGGATAAAGGCTTCCTGGAAAAAAAGGTGAGCAGAGTCATGCTGCCCAAGAGCCTGGTACAAAACCCCAAGATTGACATTTGTTATGTAATCGAGAAGGGATGATCGTGACCTTGGTACAACCTCCCGGGCTTTCTTTGCATAGTACAATGCGGAGTCTTTCTCGACAAGATTAGCTGAATAGATACTACAGATGTTGGAGTATACCGTATAAAGGACCATAAAATTCTCATTCTCTTCGTAGAAAGAGGCAGCCCGTTTTAAGTTAGCTAATGCCTGTTGATTATCTCCAACAAGGGTAAATACAACTCCAAATCCGCTATATACACTGGCAAGCAGGTCGGGGTTCTTCAAGATCTCACTGATTTGAAGTGCTTCTGCAAATTCTGCGGCTGCTTCAGGGAAATTTCCGAGATTCTTGTAGAGGTAGCCACGGTTTACCAATTGATGAACTTGTCGTTCCTGATTTCCAATTTCTTTGGCTTTCAGGTAGGCCTTTCTGAAATACGCCATTGCACTGTCGGGGATGTTTTTATTTTGATAAACAAGGCCTGCATTTCCTGATGCAAGAACAAACAAATCGCCGAAGTCATATTTTTCAGCAATTTTCATTGCTTTCAGGTAACTAACCAGAGCCGAATCCCATTCCATTTCTGACCACCAAACTCCACCTCGAAACACATGGCCGCGTATGATGCCTTCTTGATAGGCTTCACGTTCTGACCTTTCAATAAGTTTTGTGATGGCAGGGACTGCCTTTTTGTTGTCTTTATACACATACGTATCGCATGAATCGATAAGTGCCTGAATGCCTGAGGTATCTTGCTCAGAAGCTGTGGCATGATATAGTGAAAAAATGATAAGGACCATTGCGAGGCATGGGCCTTTCTGAATACTGCGCAATCCAACCATGGTCTTCCCCGTGTTAGGTTTATTTATGACAATGAGTAGTGGCAATTCTGTGATGCCATTTCATTTCAGGCTC
>CAZMSQ010000047.1:3327-12586 GCA_964569025.1 uncultured Saprospiraceae bacterium
GAACGAATTTTCCAAATAATGATCCGAAAAAGTGTGTCATGAACAACTCCATTCTTTTTCTTTTCTCATGTCTCCTCGCGACCTCACTATTGTTTTCCTCTTCTCTTTGCGCTCAGGATTCTGATGCCAACACCACGGAACAGAGTGACTCCACAAAAAAAGATGAAAAATCAAAATATGATAAACTCATCACTTCAAAGGCTGTAACGGATTCAGGATTGTTTATTACGCATGAGGTTGAAGGCAAATATTACTTTGAGCTGCCGACCACCCTCATGGAGAAGGAAATTTTAATTGTCAGCCGCATATCTGGATATGTCAGCAATCTGAGTTTTGGAGGCGCCGGCATGAAGTCACGGCCACAGCAGGTGGTGCGATGGCAGATTATGAATGAAAAGGTTCTTCTGCGCTCGGTTTCCTACAACAGCGTTGCAAATTTTGAAGACCCTGTTTACCAATCGGTACGCAATAACAATTTTGAGCCGATTGTATCTGCATTCAGCATAGCCGCCTACAATGCTGATTCCAGTGCGGTGCTGATTGATGTGGGGTCATTTTTCACCTCTGACATCCCAATGATTGGTGCATTGAGTGATTCACAGCGCAAGCAATTCGGGATTAAGGGACTTGACACAAAGCGAAGTTTAATCACCTCTGCGAGGGCATTTCCGGAGAATGTTGAAATTAGGCACATCCTCACTTACAAAGGGAGTAATTTACCTGACAACCGACTAACAGAGAGCATGAGCGTTGAAATGAACCAATCGTTCATCCTCTTGCCTGAGGAACCGATGACTCCTCGATTTGCGGATGACCGGGTTGGGTATTTCTCCATACAACAGGTTGATTACAGCTCAGAGGCTCAGCGAGCTGATCGAAAGCGATACATCACCCGGTGGCGTCTTGAGCCGCAGGATGCAGAGGCCTATGCACGTGGTGAGATTGTAGAGCCTGTCAAGCCGATTGTTTATTATGTAGATCCGTCAACGCCAGAAAAATGGCGTAAATACATCAAGCAAGGTATTGAAGACTGGCAACCGGCCTTCGAGGCGGCTGGATTCAGGAAGGCCATTCTCGCAAAAGATCCACCATCAAAGGAGGAGGATCCTGATTGGAGCCCTGAAGATGTGCGTTATTCAGTGGTTCGGTATATTACCACTGAAATCCAAAATGCGATGGGACCCCATGTGCATGATCCCCGGACCGGCGAGATTCTTGAAAGTGACATCCTATGGTACCACAACATTATGAATTTGTTGCGCAACTGGTTTTTCATTCAGACTGCAGTGGTCAACCCTGAGGCGCGGCAGGTTCAGTTTTCAGATGAAATCATGGGCGAGCTCATTCGTTTTGTAGCTGCACATGAAGTAGGACATACGCTTGGCTTGCCTCACAATATGGGATCAAGCGTGGCTTATCCGGTAGACTCACTTCGCAAAGCTGGCTTTGTGCAGCGTATGGGGGTTGCGCCTTCCATCATGGACTATGCGCGCTTCAATTATGTGGCCCAGCCAGAAGATGAGGGTGCGGGTCTTTATCCGAAAGTTGGTCCTTATGATATTTGGTCGATCATTTATGGATACAGGTATTTACCGGACGTACAATTGCCGGAAGACGAAGAGGCCACATTAAACGAATGGATTTTGGAGCGTGCCAATGACCCTGTTTACCGCTATGGACAACAACAGTGGAGAGTCATTGATCCGAGTGCTCAGACAGAAGACATCAGCGGAGATGCTGTAGAGGCAAGCCAGCTTGGCATTGCCAATCTGAAGCGCATCGTATCAAATCTCATCGAATGGACCAGTGAGCCCGGCAAGGATTATGAGCAACTGGAGGAGTTATACGGACAGGTGATTGGCCAGCTTCGGCGCTACACTGGTCATGTGGCCAATTACGTGGGTGGGGTGTATGAGTACGATAAGACTGCAGATCAAGAGGGGGCGGTGTATCAACCGGTGGATGCAGCTTATCAAAAGCTTGCAGTTGCGTTTGTCAATGAGGAAATTTTCCAGACGCCGAAGTGGCTGCTTGACCGTGAAATCCTGAACCGGATTGAGGCCACCGGAGCAATGGAGCGCATTCAGGGTCTTCAGTCCTACGCCCTGGCGACATTGTTCAGCGACGATCGGCTGTTGCGGATGCTGGAAAATGAGTCAATTCGCTCTTCCGGTGCTTCGTACAGCCTACGCACATTATTTGACGAAACCCGGGCATCGATTTTTTCTGAGTTTACCAACAGGCAATCCGTAGACATCTACCGCCGCAATCTCCAGCGCAATTTCGTGGCCCGAATGGCTACCCTTCTGGCTGACTCGGACCCGGAAAGCGATCGCTCGGATATCAAGGCGGCGGCGAGGCATACCTTGGAGCAAATTGACCAAGCCGCCAAAAAGGCCTCCCGTTCTGGAGACGAGGCCACAAAAATGCACGTTGCAGATATCCGCGCCCGCATCGATGAATTGTTAGATACGGAATAGGGTCGGATATCATTTATATTGTATTGGGGGGTATTGACACGACCTTATTGCGGCTGTAATCATAACATACCATGGCTGTTTTGACAAGGGCAATGATGGCATGGGTGTGTTGGTTGGAAATGCGATAATGGATTTCGAAACTGGATCTGCTGATTTCTGCGATACCGATTTCGATGACCAGGTCATCACCCAGGAAGGCTTGTTGCCGGAATACGATGGCTGCATCTGCCATGATGAGGCCTTTGCCGCCGAAATCGAGCTCTGTCTGTCCGATGGAAGCCAGATAGCGAACGCGCGCCTCGTGGGCGAATGCCAGTATTTTGTGGTTGCTGAGATGGTTCCCGTAGTTCAGGTCTGAGACGCGTACAGTCATTTGAGTGGAGAATGGGTAGGAAGCCAAGGGCATAAGGGTAATACGTGCCATGACAGATGGTGTGAATGTAAAAAAGAAGGGGCATCTTTGCAGAGTGACTGCGGAACTGAAAACGTAACGCACATGTTAAAATTGTTATGATTTCATTGGGGCTTTTTTCAGGTTTCATTGGTGTATTCATGCATCTGGCTGGCCTGCACTTGCCTGAGGGGTATGATAAGGAGGGACCACCTCTTGAACTTGAGTGTTGGACCTATGAAGTTGAGATCAAAGATAAGGTGGCCGGAGACATTGATGTAAGTCGCGAACAGATTGGCCCTCAATCATATCGATACGAGGCAAAAAGCTCTATCAGGCATCAGATGGTCATTCCCATCAAGGTATTTCATAAATTTTCCGCCATTTTCGAACGGAATCTCCTGAAATCAGCCAGGGTACACATTGAAGTCAACGGCCGCTCTCACACCGATACCAAAACCCTCTATCAAGGGTATCACGTATGGCACCATTCAAATGGGAAATCCTGGCAATCCATACAAGAGACCATTGACTATTCTTCCATTCTCTTCTATTTTCAAGAGCCTGAAGGTATCGAACAGGTTTTTTCTGAGGAAGACGGTACATTTCACCCACTTCAGCGAATTGGTGTGCATTCTTACATGAAAATCAGTCCGAAAGGACGAAAAAATGTCTACCACTACAGGAATGGGGTTCTTGTGAAAGCAGAAATTGATACGCGCTCTATTGATTTTATTATCAGGAAGGTATAAGCAGGGTAAAGCCGTCATCCGGGCCTTTTCTGAGCTGGTTCAGAATTCACCTTAGGATTAAGCCATTCTTCTTTTATAACCTCTCAATGACACATAGGAAGGTCGGCCCAGAGCGTAATATCGGCGGGTAGGTCTATTCGTAATCCTCTGAAAATAAAAAGAATGGCCATGACGGTCAGCATGACTGGGTACAGCTTCCGGAGTCGGCTTCGGGAGCGGACCCCGATGAGCTGGCCGGCCAGCATAAGGGTCAGCATGAGTGGGATGGTACCGAGGCCAAATAGTGCCATGTAGGCAATGCTTTCTCCTACTTCCCCACTGGTGATTGCTCCGGCAATGGCCATGTAGACCAGTCCGCAGGGCAACAATCCGTTCAGCAGGCCGATGCCGAAATGAGTCTGCCACCCGCTTTTGCCGAACATGGCGGAGAGGTGTTGCCTCAGAGCTGCATAGAGGCGGTCCATCCACGGAAGGGTCAGCAGTCGCTGTTCAACATTGACTGAGAAGGCGACAATGAATGTCAAATGATCAAAATGACATTTATCAACGGCCAAACTCGGCTCAGCCCCACTGGTCCGACGACTATAGTCGTCGGACCAGTGGGGCTGCAGTGAAAGCTGGCGCACCTGACCCGGGTCAGAAAAAAAACACAGTGACTGGGGTGATGGAAAATGTTAAATTTTCACAGGAATTGAGGTTGGGGCTCTTTTTGAAGGAATCTTTGGAAATTTCTTTCTCACAATACGCAGTTTTTGTCTTTGAATGGGGCTGAGAATCTTCGGATCATTGTACTGTGAAAGAAAAACAAGCGGGGAAAACGATCCCCTTGCTCCAATCAGATAGGCAGGTTGCAGATAGTTTTAGAGGAGGGAATGCTTATCACCATCAAATTGACCATTGAATTTTTGAATATGTTCATGGGATTATAAATTGTCTTTGGAAGGCCATCCGTCAGGATGGCCTTTTTTTGTTTGGGGTGATTTGTGCATGAGACCTCTTAAGCGTCGATCTTAGCGAGGCTTTCTTGTGATGACAGGGGCTTCTTTCACGACCATCTGGATGGTATTGCGGCTGCGCTCTTCGAGGAGAATGATGCGACCTTTTTTGAGCTCATCGAGGACTGAGTCAAGGGCGTGGCGGATGGTGATGAGTTCGAGGTCACGATCTATGAGGACTTTGAAGTCGTGATCGATGGATTGGACGAACTCGTCGACGCGGCCGGCGAAGTCGGTGACGACGACGGCGAATGAGATGGCGTTATTTTGCATCATATTGACCTGCAGGCGGAGGTCTGCCATTTTCTGGAAGAGCTGGCTGAGGTGGTGCTCGGCGACGAACGAGAAATCGCGGGTGGCGATGTGAAGGAGGGCTTGGCTGGATTCGATGGCCACCATGGGTGGGTAGTGGTCTTCGACATCTGACGAGATAATGGTGCCGGGTTCGGAGGGGTGGAGAAAAGATTTTACATGGAGCGGTATACTCTTGTTTTGCAGGGGTTTAATGGTTTTCGGGTGAATGACTTTTGCGCCATAGTAGGTCATTTCGATGGCTTCGCGGTAGGAGAGCTTGTCGAGTTTGGAAACATTTTCGAAGAGACGGGGATCTGCCGTAAGCACGCCGGGCACGTCTTTCCAGATGGTCATATCTTCAGCATCGAGGCAGAATGAAAAGATGGCGGCGGTGTAATCGGAGCCTTCGCGGCCGAGGGTGGTGGTGAAATTTTCAGTGGTAGAACCAATAAAGCCCTGAGTCAGCAGGACACCTCCAGGCTGGATGAGGGGTCTGACAGTACGCTCCATGCGGTCTCGGGTTTGGGGCCATAGGACCCAGCCCTCTCGAAAGTGATTGTCTGTGATGATGACATCCCGGGCATCCAGCCATTTTGCGGGGATTCCGATGGTTTCGAGGTAGGCGGCAACGAGAAGAGATGAGACCACTTCGCCAATTGAGACGATTTGGTCGTACATATAATCATAGTTATCGTAGGGGCTCTCCTCCAACACCCATTCGATTTCGACGAATGCATCATTGAGCGCGGGGAACGCCGGATGGTGATCCGGCAGTAGGTCGGAAGCGAGGCTGAGGTGGGCGTCGCGCACGGTATTGAGCCGCTCCATGGCCTCTCCGCTTCCAGAGGCATGGGCATCGACGACATCCTCGAGTGCATTTGTGGTTTTTCCGATGGCAGACACAACGACAACAAGCTGATTATCATTTGTGTAGGAGCTAATGATGCGGCCCACATTTCGGATTCCTTCGGCGTCTTTGAGGGAGGCTCCACCAAACTTGAAGACTTTGACTTGAGGGCTCATTCGGGACATTTTGGGGCGAAAATACAGATTTCAGCCACAACGCCTGCTTTATTGGGTCAGCACCTGAATCCTGACGCGGCGGTTGCGGGCGGCGCATTCTTCGGGAGAGCTCTCACAGCCTTCAACAGGCCGTTCGGACCCTATGCTGAGAATGGCAACCTGGTCAGAGCCAAGCCCATGAGCTGATTTCAGGTATTCTGCCACCCCCTTTGCCCGCTCCAATGCAAGATTATCTTCCGACTGCTCGCTGGTATCGGTGTGACCTTCAACGAGGACTTTGGCAGTTTCTGACCGCCGGGGAAGCGCCCCGGACATGTGCAAATCCAGCAACGCTTTGCCATTGGGGCCAAGCGATGATTTGCCTTCCTCAAAATAAATGACTCCGGGCTGAAAAAGACCTTTTCCGCTTTTACCTTGCTGGCCTTCAGACGAGGCGGGCGCAGAAGTAGGTGAGTCATCAGATTTTTCTCCTTTCAGCTGATTGAGGAGGCCATCTGTCGTAACCTCGGGAAGTGTGTAGCCGGACTGTTCCATCAATTCCCGACCAAACTCAGTTTCAGTCAGCACATACCGCCCGCCGAAGACAATCCCGGCGAGAATGCCCAGAGTGATTAAAAACTTTGAGAAAACGGTGAGTCGCCTCGCCATGGATACTGTATTTGGTCAAGCAATGAATCAGTCAAAGAATGCGTCATATTGATTAGACCTGCCCGAGCGTTGGGACGGTTCGCTCAGAGGCTGGTTGAGGTCGAGAATACGCGAGTCATCTTCAGCCTCCGAAATCAGCTTGTTTTTTTCTGACCCGAGCAGCAGGGAGTCGCCTTCACGCTCCCATTCTTCAAGCATCCGAAGACCCTCTTCCTCAAAGATACCATTTTGAAGGTCAATGCTGTCCATAAAATTAGCTGACAATTCCATAAACCGCTCCATCTCGCCAACCTTGCCTGCCACATCGTCCTTAATCGCCTCCATGGCCTTGTCAAACAGAGCCCGCTGGTCAGGGCTGCCCTTAATGACACTCCGGGCCGACTGCATGGCCGTGTGTGACGCATGGATGGCGCGTCGCTCTTGTTCCTTCACCCTGACCTGGTCTTTGATATCTTCCTTGAGAATAGAAGAATTTTCAAACATTCGGGTCAGCACCCGATACATCACCTCCATTTTTTTGTAGAGGTCTTCGAGTTTGAGATTGGATTCCTTCAATCTTCCGGCCTTTCGAGATCTGAGAATCACCGCGCTGCGGTCGTTGGTATCACGCGCTTTACTGGCAATTTCGAGATTTTCGCGAATCTGCCGGTTGTTTTTATAAATCGACTCATTCAGCAGGTGCATTTGCCCGCGCAGTTTTGCAATCTGGCGTTTCATGGTACTGATATTCTCTTCGAGATCTTCAACATAGGCGTTGAGAATAGCCATGGGGTCAATCTTGACGAAAAAGCCGGTCAACCAGCGCATGGCACTTTTGAAACCGTACCAAATAAGCGCCCTCGATTTTGGAGCGGCAAAGACAGACAGGAGCGCAAGCAACACCACGCCACCGATGGCGAGGTTGATGAAGCTGGTCGTGAGCATAATTAAAGTTGGAAGCAAGGCACTGACTGCCATCGCGGCACCACCAATGAGCAGGAGCAGTACAAGAAGACCTGTTTTTCCCTCCGGCTTCTTCCAAAATGATCGGGATGTGGACCGTTTTGCCATGGTCTATTCGTTGAGATATTCTCGGATATGCCTGATGTCTTCTTTTATCTGGCCGACAATTGTATTGTAAGAGGCAATAAAGTCGTTTCTGGTCGAATCGACGTTTTGCTCAGCGTCTGCCTTTCCAACCTCGAGCTTTTCGATGGCGGCGCGAGCCTCTTCCACCTCCTGCTTTAGTTGTTCTATTTGCTGTGTTTTTGCCTCTATTTTCTCTTTAAGCGCCTCAATTTCGCGGACCCTGGAATGCACCTTCCGCTCACGCTGGCTCGTGAGCGCCTGCTCGAATTTTGCCTCCTCTTTTTTCAGCACATCGATGTAAAAGCGGGCAGAGTCCACCAGCAATGTCGGAGTGGCACCCATAGTGCGTGCCATGGCAAAGGCAGACTTGAAGCGGGTCGCCTCATCCATCTCCACATCCTTTAATGAACGAAGGCTCTGTTTGAACTCCAGATAATCAAACCCTTTGATATTCTGTGCCTGCATGGCCTGGATGAGAATGTCCGCAAACTGCTTTACAACTTTGCCGGAGGCGCCTTCAGGAGATTCCCGGATCAGGTCCTCGTCTGCCTCGCTTTCTGCCTGATAGGTGGGCTGTACCTTGCTGACATCACCGTCGGCTTGCTCGACTATGAACAATGATTTGATATGACGGAAAATGCTCATGGATTCTTCAGGCTCGTTCTGATGAACTGCAAATATACGGGACTCATTCGGATTGTGCCCCGTTTGGGCGGAGCGAGTCCGCCATCATCGATTGCTCCGCCTATCGCGGTTGACGGCAATGCTGGCGTTGAGTTCAAATCCGACAAGGAGGCTGAAGGAGTTTAGCTGTAGCCACAGCATCAACACTATAATGGCACCGATGGGTCCGTAGAGCTCGTGATAGCGCCCGAAGTGATCGACATAAAACGAAAAGCCAAGCGAGGCCAGCATGGACAGAACTGCTGCGAGGGTGGTTCCCGGAGAAAACCAACGCATTTTGCGTCTGGTTGATGCTCCGTACCGATAAATGGCAGAGATGCCAAAATACAGCAATAGCAACACGGCAATCCACCGCAATGCATTGAGCATGAGTGATGTCAGCGCATCTGCCCGGATAGCATGGAGCAGTGGACCGATGAGCAAATTGCCGACAACGATGAGGGCAACAGAGGCAATAAGGAGAAAGCCGAGAATGAGTGTGAGTTGAATTGCAACCACTTGTTTTTCAATGAAATTCCTATTTTTAAAGGTCTGGTGATGCGATTTTTCGAATCCCCTCATCATGGCCTTCAATCCGTTTGAAGAAAACAACAGAGCCAATGCGAAACTCAGAGAGAGCAGTCCGCCGCGTTGCCTGGTCGCAATGTCTTCGATGCGCTCATAGAGGGCCTCCCCTGCCCGGGTCGGCATAATCTGGTCAATCTGATCGTGGAGGGTTGCCTGGAAACTCTCGAAGAGGGGGAAATACGCCACAAGTGTAAACAGGGCCATGATGGCTGGGAAAAGGGCCAGAAAAAAGCTGAAGGCCATGGAATTGGAACGCGTCACCAAATCCTGCTTGCGGACCTCCTCGATGATGAATTCGATGACATCGTAGATGGGAATCCCTGAAAATCCGGGCAGGGAGTGAGCTCGCGCCCAGTC
>CAZMSQ010000047.1:12686-15391 GCA_964569025.1 uncultured Saprospiraceae bacterium
TTTTGATGAGACCCTCACTTCGTTGACCCATCCTCATTCTCCCCCCACCGATAGCTGTGCAGTTCAAAACCACCGAGGTCGAGCACTCGATCGATGACGGTGGCGGCAAGGGCTTCAAAGCTTTCGGGCTCGCTGTAAAATGAGGGGATAGCGGGGCAGACAATGCCGCCTGCTTCGGTGAGGGACACCATGTTTCTAAGATGAATGAGGCTTAAGGGGGTATCTCTGGGCACCACAATGAGGCGGCGCCGTTCCTTGAGTACCACATCAGCCGCACGCGTAGAAAGGTCGTCAGAGACGCCAGCAGTGATCCGGCCGAGCAAGCCCATTGAGCATGGGCAGACAATCATAAGCCCATAGCGGGCGGAGCCCGACGCAAAGGGCGCCATAAAATCGCGTTTCCCGTAAAAATCGAACGGATAATCCCGGTACCCATCATTGCCCAGCTCCAACTTCCAATTGGCCCTGGCATTGTCACTCATCACCACCCCTACCCGCTCCCACTGATCGCGGAGGGCCAGCAGCTTGTCGAACAACACCTTTGCGTAAATTGAACCGCTGGACCCGCCAACGGCCACCACCACTTTTTTCTTCATGGATGCACCGAAATTTTCATAAATTCTCTATTCCCCGACGAGTTCTGTGTATTTTCACAAGTCTACTGGGTAACAAGAAAGCCATTCATTCGTTGTTCTTTCAAACACAACACCTATGAAAAAACTGATTTTTTCCCTTCTCTCTCTCTCCGCGCTCATGCTCTGTGTCGCATTCTCCACCCCTTTTCTACCTGCTTCAGAGTCTGATGAGGGAGAAATTCGCTGGATGGACTGGGAGGCTGCTATGGAGGCGAATGAAAAAGAGCCAAGGAAGATTTTTGTGGATGTGTATACCGATTGGTGCGGCTGGTGCAAGCGGATGGATGCCGGTGCTTTCAGCGATCCGAAAGTGGCCGAGTATGTAAATACGCATTTTTATGCCGTCAAGTTGGACGCAGAAATGAGGGGCTCCATCAACTGGCGCGACAATGAGTTCAAGTATGTGCCTGATGCTGGCCGTAATGGCATTCACACCCTGGCCTACTCGCTGCTGGACGGGAAGATGGGCTATCCGTCGATTGTGTATTTGGATGAGAATGTGGATCGCATCTTTATCTCCCCGGGCTACAAGCAGTCGGATGCGTTGATGAAAGAGTTGACTTTTGCTGTTGAAGAACACTATAAAAGTTCAAGCTGGGAGGAATACAACGCCGGCAACTAACCCCAATTTTTGGACTGAACCCCTTGTTTACCATGCGTGTATTACACACTGCCGACTGGCACCTCGGACAGCGATTCCACACTCAACAGCGGGTTGAGGAGCAAGCGATGGCGTTAGACTGGCTGCTCGACACCATCCGGAATTCGGAAATTGACCTTTTGCTGGTAGCCGGAGACATTTTCGATACCGGGAACCCCCCAAATCAGGCGAAAAAACAGTACTACAGGTTTTTGCATGCCTTGATGGATACTTCCTGTGCCCACGTTGTCATCACAGGTGGCAATCATGACTCGCCGAGTATGCTCGATGCGCCTCAGGCATTACTTCGGCAGCTCGATATCCATGTACTCGGCAGTGTGCCCGAGGACCCAGCACAGCAAATTTTGCCGCTTTACAGAACAGATGGCTCATTGCAGGCGGTGGTAGCTGCGGTGCCATTCTTGCGTGACCGCGACCTTCGCTCGGCCATGCCGGGCCTGCATTACGCTGATCAGACCGATGACATTCAGCAAGCCATCAAAGCCCACTACGAGCGCCTCGCCGAGCTGGTCGGCCCATACCGCGATGCAGGGGTACCCATTCTCACCACCGGCCACCTATATGCCAGAGGAGCCACGGCCAGCGAGCTGCAGGCCAATATTTATCTTGGGGACCGCGAGAACCTGAGCGCTGCAGACTTTCCAGATGTGTTTGACTATGTGGCCCTCGGTCATCTGCACCGCGCCCAACCAGTGAATAATATGCGCCATATTCGCTACTCCGGCTCTCTGATTCCACTGAGCTTTTCGGAGATTGAAGATAACAAGTCAGTGACCTTAATCGATTTTTCCGACTCTGTCAATCAACCGAAGATTTCATTGCTGCCCGTGCCGACTTTCAGGAAGCTACGCACTGTTGCAGGGACATTGGAGGAAGTGACTCAAAGTCTGAAAGACCTTGCAAAGGATCACGAGAGTGAGCTCCACGACTGGATAGACGTGGTGGTCACTCCAGAGAAAGTAACCTCTGACCTTCAATCCACACTCTACGGACTCACTGCAGATTTGCCACTTGAGCTGCTCAAAATTAGGCTCAATTACCGGGAGATGCCACTGGCGGATATTGAGGCGCCCGAAGTTCAGCTTGACGAACTGACGCCTTTGGAAGTATTTGAGAAAAAATGCACATCGGTTGAACGTGATCCGGCTGATGTTGAGGCTCTGAAGATGACCTTTCTGGAGCTTCTACAATGGATGGAAGCGCAGCATGAAGAAGCCCGGAATACAACGAACACTCCAGCATAATTTTTTTGATGGCCTCTGCTACGGAGTAGCGAGATCTCGTTAGCAAAAGGGGAAGCTTTTTTGAGCTACAGCGTAGCGGCGTATTATCTCATAGGCCCCACAGCAGCTTGGCAGCCACAGCTTCTGTGTATTGTGAAATAAGATGTCGCTGCGCTGCAGCTTAAT
>CAZMSQ010000048.1:0-14699 GCA_964569025.1 uncultured Saprospiraceae bacterium
ATGCATCAGCTTTCTAATCCTTCTTTTTCTTCAAAGGATTCCACTTCTTCAGCTTTTCCTCCACAGACTCTTTTTTCGATTTCAGCAGACTATCCAGTTCGCCTTTGGCCTTGTCTCCGAGTTCTTTTTTCAATGTTTCCTCTGCTTTTGCTTTTAGGGTATCAAGTTTTCCCTCAGCTTCTGTTTTCATTTTCTCTTTCAGAGAATCCACCTGTGCGCTGGCTTTTGCTTTGAGGGTATCAATTTCCTGCTTCGCTTTTGCTTCCAGTTGTTGTTTTGCCGTATCAACTTTTTCAAGCGCCTTTTCCTTCAGTCCTTCGAGCGCCTCTCCGGCCTGCTCTTTCAGGGCATCACCTACAGAGCCATCGCCACTTGTGCCGAGCAATTTCACAGTGACTTTTGGTGCTTTCAGGCTTCCGGTGAGGCCAATTTCAAAATTGAACACATCGGCCGACCCGAGGTCAATGCCCAGTCGCGACGCTTGTTCTGACGCAAAATCAAGACCCGACAGGGCCAGCTGGCCTGCTTCATTCCGCTTGATGCGTGAGCGGGGCACTTTGGCCAGTATGGTGTAGTCCATTCCCTCCCCGGCAATGCTGTGTGAGCCACTGACCGTCATGGCGATGTCTTTGATTTCCAAATCGAAAGGCTCGACTGACAGGGTGCCATCGCTGACTTCAAACCAGTTTTTGGTATCCTGAATTTGTAATTCCCGCCCAATGTCAAGTTGCAGCTTGTCCGAGACAGCGTTCAGAGGTCCGAAGTTTTCCAGCACTGCATCCAGAGTCTGCACGAATCCGGCCATATCAAGGGTGCTGAAGTCGGGCATGAAGTCATCTCCGAGCTCACCGCTCATGGCCATTGTAGAGGTAAACGTGCCGGTCAGGGCCTTGCCAATGGGAGCCAGTTTTTCAAATGTGTTGACAGCTGAGAATGTCTGGCCGAAGTCCAGATTCATCAGTTCGTAGCGAAAATCAAATTTCGGGTGGTCCGGCTCAGCGGTGTTATAGCCCCCCTCTATGCCCATGGTCCCGCCCAGCGCCTGCGCCCGTGCCTCAGTGATGCGCACCTCGCTGTCGGCCACCACCAATTGGCCCGTGACAGATTGCAGGGTGAGGTCTGTATACCTCAGCTTGCTGACCTTGGCGCTCATGGCCAGGTTCAGGTTGGAGGGAATGAGAATGGGGGAGAGGGTGGATTCCTCCGCAGGAGCTTCCCCGGTTGCTTCAGCAGGGTCTTCTGTCATGAAGGGATTGAGGTCAATGACCTTCGAGGTGAGGTCCAGCCGACCCTCCAGATTCCCCTGCTCAAAGAGGTAGGCCCACCAGTTTGAGAGGCGTCCGGCAGCTTGGAAGTCAGACCCTTCGACCAGGATGGCTCCGTTGTCAAGAGCGAGGAGTTCCGGAGATAATGACCCCCGGATGGCTGCATTGCGAATGTCATAGTGCTCATACACAATGGTATCGGCACGCAGATCACATGAAAACGCAAACCGATTGAACAGGCTGTCTGGATCAGTGGAGAATGAATCTGATGCTTCGTTATCTTCTGCAGGGGTTTCGTCCTCCGCCGGCATCCATTCTCCGACATCCAATCGCGGTGTAAAGGCCTGAAACCTGCCTGTCATGGTGCGGTCTGGTGTCAGCCATGCCAGAATGTTGTCAATGCGGCCCGATGCTTGCAAATCTGTATTCCCAAGAGCGGCCCGGAAGGTGGGGATGTCCACAAATTGCGGGGAGAAAGACATGGAGGCCTCTGAGACGCTGATGCGCGGCATTGCTGTCTGTTGGTAGTTGATCTGACTGGCGTTCAGGGTGCCATCAAGCACAATCCGGTCAAAGTCTTGTTTGTCAAAGTCAGACAGCCGTGCATCTGCCAGAAGATTTGCGGTGAGCAAACCGTCCATCTGCTCGACGCCTTCCATGGGGAATGCCCGTGCCAGCTTTGCCAGATCCAATTCACCCTCCAGACTGCCTTTCAAATTTGGATCTGACACCGGCGTTGTCAACCGGAATGACGCACTGACCGGCTGTCCGTCGAGGGCAAGGCTGAACTGCCGCACATCTGTCACCACATTGTCCGGATTCCCGTCCGGCGCTGACACCCGGGCGTCTACCTGAATCTGGTCAACGCTCACTGGCAGATCGGGGTATTTGAATGCTCCGTTGTCAACCTTCAGCATCAGTTGCGTGGCCGGAAGCTGGCCGGTCAGGGCGTTGTAGGTGCCGGCAAACGAAGCAGCAAAATCAAATTGTCCGCTGGCGGAAACGTCTTCATACCCCTCGATAAAAGCCCCCGGAATCAGAGACAAGAGATCCTTGAAATCGTTACCCGGCGCATTGAGAGACAGGTCAAGAGAGATTTCATTCCAGTCTTCATCCAGCGCTGTCATTGATCCTTCTGCGTTCAGCTTCAGGGCATTCACCACCAATGAATTGTCAATCAGAGAAAAGGCCATTTTCGCCATATCAGCCCGAATGCCGGCATCAAGGTCGACAGCTGCATCGGACAGCCAGGAAATTCCTCCGTATTCCGCAGTCAACGAGCCTATGGTGGTCTTGGTGCCGAGGGTATAGATATCCGTGCTGAGCTGGGCTGAGCCGGTATGGTTCAGATCGGAGATTGCCAGGAGAATTCCGCCGGGTTTATCTTTGTATACGATCTGTGCATCCTTGATGGAATAGCTTCTGATGTCTGCAGCCCATTCTGTTGCAGCCTCGCTATCTTGAGTTTCAGACTCCTCGGCTGTTTCTTCCACCACCATGATGTCATAATTGGCGATACCATCTGCAGCGATTAGCACATTGACCGAGGGGCTGATCAGATGGATGCCGGAAATGGTGTACGGCTGACTGGAACTGATGACCGACAACAGGTCAAGGGAAACCCCTATTTCGCGGGCAGCGAACAGCTCAATCCCTTCGAATTGATCAAGACCGGTGACCGATAGGTCCTGAATGCCAAGATGAAAATCCGGAAATGACCGAAATAAAGACAGGCTGACATCTGAAAAGTCGACCTCAGCACGGGATACCGACGCATTGATCTGTTCTTTGAGAACCTCCACAATCTGATCCCGAAACAAATACGGAATGGCAATCATGGCAACAATCAGGACTGCGAGGGTGACGAAGGTGCCTTTCAGAATTCGCTTGAGGAGTTTTGGTGTATTCATGTGTGGTTCAATTGTTTGTGGTTACAAGGTTTGAAAAAGCCGGGATGGTCTCACACATCAGGCTTTCCACACATGCAACGTCAAACCACCACGAAAAATTGGATGCGTCTTTCCTCTATTCACAGCCCAGCTGGCGAATACTTTCTTCCAGGATCTTGATCCGCTCTTGCCCGTCGGCCAACTTTTTTCGCTCGTTGGCCACCACCTGTTCGGGGGCGTTGCTGACGAAGCGCTCATTCTCCAATTTTTTCAACACCTGCCTGACAAACCCTTGCTGGTAGGCCAGATCTTCCTTGAGCCGTGCACACTCTGCTTCTGTGTCAATGGATTGCTCAACGGCGACAAAATATTTGCCTGTGTCGGAAATAAAGGACAGCGTATTGGGGATGTCATCTTCGGCAGTCATGGACAAGCTTTTGAGGTTGCCGAGTTTGCAAACCATATCGTTCAGACCTTCGATTTCAAACAGGGTTTTGGTCGATTCGCTGAGTTGCACGTAGACATCCAGCGCTTCAGACATCTTGATGCCGTTTTTGTTCCGCAAATCTCTCAACTTGCTCACCACATCGCGGGCTATATCGAGATGCTTGAGAAAGCCCTCATCAAACTGACCGGCTGCGGGCCATGCGCTGATGGTGCAGTCTTCGCCATTCTTGCGTTGTCTGAGTTGGTGCCAGATTTCTTCAGTGACAAAGGGCAAGAATGGGTGGAGAATGGTCATCATTTGCTCAAACAATCCGATGGTTGCATTCCGCGTGGTTTCATCAATGGGCTGGCCATAGGCCGGTTTGATCATTTCGAGATACCAGGAGCAGAAATCGTCCCAAATGAAGGTATAGAGGGAGATAATCGCATCTGAAAGCCGGTATTCCCGGAGCAGCTCATTGAGCTGATGGGTGGTGGCGGCCAGTTTATGGGTAAGCCACTTGACGGCAAGTGCATTGACCAGGGGCTGGGGAGTGTTCTCATCCTGAGGCCATCCCTGAATGAGTCTCAGGGCATTCCACATTTTATTGCAAAAGTTCAAACCCTGCTCGCAGGCTTTGCTTTCATTGCGAACCTCACCAGTTTGCTCATCAAAGGGGGCATCAAAAATGATATCATTCCCTGCCGATGCAGACGAGAGCATGCCGAACCGCACCCCGTCTGCCCCGTATCGATCGATCAGAGCCAGAGCATCGGGGGAGTTGCCGAGAGACTTGGACATTTTTCGGCGCTTGTTGTCCCGCACCATGCCGGTAAAAAACACTTCGTGGAATGGTGCGATGCCTTTTTTGTCTGCAGTTTCGGGCCCAAGCAGTTCCGGAGCCCATTCATAGCCCGCCATAATCATTCTGGCAACCCAGAAAAACATGATGTCCCAGCCTGTTACAAGGAGGTTGGTCGGATAGTAATACCGCAATTCATCCGGTTTATCGAACCCGTCGAACACAGTCAGCGGCCACAGCCATGAGGAAAACCAGGTGTCGACCACGTCATCGTCCTGCTTCAGGTCTGCAAGGGTCAGGGTGTTATTGCCGGATTCCTTTCGCGCCATTTCGAGTGCCTCTTCCGGTGTCTCGGCCACTATGACATGCTCTTTGTAGTACCATGCCGGAATCCGCTGCCCCCACCACAGCTGTCGGGAGATACACCAGTCTCGCACATTCTCTTCCCGAAGCCAGCTGTTGTACATATTCCAAAAATGCTCCGGATAAAACCTGACATCCCCGCTGCTGACTGCTTCAAGTGCTGTGGTTGCAAATTCATCCATTTTCAAAAACCACTGCTCCGTCAGCCGTGGCTCAACGACTGCATTGGTGCGTTCTGACCGACCCACTTTATTGCGATAATCCTCAATTTTGTCGATATGCCCGAGGTCCTGAAGCTGCCTGACAATCTTCCGCCGGACCTCAAAACGGTCTTCTCCGACAAAGAAGCCTGCAGCTTCTGACATGGTGCCATCAGGATGAAACACATCAATGACTTCAAGCCCATGCCTGTGTCCGATTTCATAGTCGTTGGCATCATGTGCCGGAGTGACCTTTAGGGCCCCTGTTCCGAAGTCGGACTCCACATAGGTGTCGAAAATAATCGGTACAGCCCGCTCACAAAGCGGCACAATGGCCCGTTTGCCGCGCAGATGGGCATACCGCTCATCGTCGGGATGCACTGCCACGGCGGTGTCACCGAGGAGGGTCTCAGGGCGAGTCGTGGCAATGGTGACGAATTCATTCTCATCACCTCCCTCAATCCGGTAATTGATGTGAAACAGTCTGGATTGCTCCTCGGCATACAGTACTTCCTCGTTTGAGAGCACGGTCAGAGCCTCGGGGTCCCAGTTGGTGATACGCAAGCCGCGGTAAAGGCGACCTTTGCGATACAGATCGACAAATGCTTTTATGACGGCCCTTGACAAGGACTCTTCCATGGTAAAGCGCGTACGTTCCCAGTCGCAAGAGGCCCCCAGCCGTTTCAGCTGATCGAGAATGATGCCGCCGTATTCAGCTTTCCACTCAAAGGCATGTCTGAGGAATTCTTCGCGCGAAATATCTGACTTTCGGATTCCTTTTTCCCGGAGCCTATGTACCACCTTGGCTTCTGTAGCAATAGAAGCGTGGTCGGTACCGGGCACCCAGCAGGCGTTCTTGCCTTCCAGGCGTGCCTTGCGGATGTAGATGTCCTGAATCGTATTGTTCAGCATGTGACCCATGTGTAGGACACCGGTCACGTTGGGAGGAGGGATGACAATGGTGTATGCCTCGCGCTCGTCTGGTTCTGAATGGAAATAGTTGTGCTCCATCCAATGGGCATACCACTTGCTTTCAGTTTCTGAGGGGGAGTAGCGTTTGGAAAGGCTCATATGCGTTTGGGCTTTCAAGAGACCTGATAATCAAATTCAAGGATATGGGCAGCGCCGGATTCCCGGCAGATGACCACAAAAAACCGACTGTATTCGTCGGGTTGCAATTCGTCATATTGAAGCGAATGAATCGCCTCATTGAGCAGAGCCGGCACCGTATTCTGATGACCCACAATGAGTGATGCTCCACCATCGAGTTGGGCATGCATGCGCATCAGAAGGTGGCCTGGTGGAAAAGGGGAGTAGAGATGTACTTCGAGGTCATGTGCGGCAGCTGTGGGAGCTGCAGTTTGCTGTGCCCGCTTCAAATCTGTAGCCAGTACCTCAGTGATGCACGCTCCTTTGAGAATGTCTGCCAGTCGCTGTGCCCGCCTCAGTCCCGCTTCTGTCAATCCGGCGTCCCAACCCAATCCCTTTTCGGCATGTCTGACCACAAACAAAAGACGATACGGCTCTGTGTCCGATACCGGCAATTGCATTGTTTTTTGGCCGTCAAGGAATACCTGTGTACCCTCAATTTTCTGTATGTCCATGGATGCCTGAATCTGTCTGCTTCGAAGCCGCAAAGATAGCAGAAGTTGTGCGTATGTCACATCATCCAACCCCCAGTCGATGGCGACCGCTTTGATTTTTCCTTCGGAAAATGTCTGTTTTGTCATTGCACACAACAAAAGACGGCGAATACGCATCTTTAAAAGAGGCACACAGTGACACACAGAATTCTGTCAGGTGATGAATCCGGATATTTTAAAACGGTGTAAACTGGGCGAGCGCAGCGCTCAGAGAGCGGTGTATGAACGGTATTCCCCTCTGATGCTGGGTCTGTGCATGAGGTATTTTTCTGACCGCTCGCAAGCCGAAGGCGTCATGGTAGAAGGGATGTTCAAGGTGTTGACCCGCATCGATCAGTTTTCGGGCAGCGGAAGTTTTGAAGGGTGGGTGCGCCGCACCATGGTCAATGAATGCCTCATGGTCCTTCGAAAAGAGGTCCGGTTTATTGAAGACCTCAGCGAACGAGAAATTGCCCTGCCGGATGCTACGGGAACAGACGACACCCTGCATGAGCAAGAAATTCTGACGCTCATCCAATCGCTGCCTGCCGGGTATCGGACGGTGTTTAACCTGTATGTCATAGAGGGGTACAAACACCGGGAAATCGCAGAGCTTCTTGAAATCAGTATCAACACATCCAAATCACAATTGCTCCTGGCCCGTAAACGGCTTCAGGAAATGATCCGGGAGCGAGAAACCTATCTGAATCTATGAAACCTCAAAAGCACCTTATGCCATTCTCACCCCATCAGGTTGATGCCCTGCAGCAACTACGTGTGGAGCCCGGTCCGGAATCCTGGACCAGCATTGACGCCATGCTGTCAGGACCTGATGCGGAGAGGAGTCCGATGTGGATTCGGCTTGCTAAGCGCAGAATGCCTGCCATCGCTGCTTCCGTTGCAGCTGCGCTGTTGATTGTTGGCGGACTGTACGCACTCAGGAAGACAGAGATGCAGCCGCCCCTCCATGTTGACAACAGAGCAGTCGAGTGGATTCTGTCTGCTCCGGATGGTGCGACGACGCAAAGAATCAATGACGCCTACCAGGCATACCGGTCCGCAGGAATGATTCAGTAACCGATGGTGAGAAAGAGACTCCCTGAAGGGCTACTTCCCGAAAGATTCAAGCATGCTCGCCTTCATGCGCTCAAACTCCTGATCTGTGATGATGCCGGAGTCTCTCAATTCGGACAACTCCCTGAGTCTTGCAATGACATCATCTGTCTTGCTTGCTGGTTCGGGTGCAGGGGCAGTGGGGGTTTCAGGGGCTGATTCTGCAGCAGGTGGGGGCGTGGGACCCTTCTTTTTTCGAAGTTCTTCTGCCACTTTTTTCCCTTTCTCAAATTTCTCCTGATACATCTTTTTCAGGCGCCCCGGATCGAAGTCAAGGATGGTGCCTCCAGTCTCGAAATGGCGTTTGAAAACTTCCCCGAGCGCATAGGTCGAGGCGCCAGCAAAGACAGACACCGTCACACCCCCAAGCAGAGAGCCGATCCCCGGGATAAGTTTGACGAGACTGCCGGCACCCACCCGTGCGAGGGTAGAACTGGTCAGTGCGGTGACAATGGCCTTGCCCTGGGTTTCCTGAAAGCTGATGCCATAGACGCGGGACAACTGCCGGATCATATCCAGCTGGAGTGCGCTGACTGCAAAGATATCTGCGACGAGGACCGGTATAAGTCCGGCTCCCATTGACCAGACGACGTGGTTTCTGATGATTGTATCAGCATGCTTTGAGCGCTCCTCGTTGAGGTTTTCATTGTTGGTCATAAATCGTGTATTTGGAAAGACAAATTTTTTCGAACCAAAGCCAAAATCGGCATCCTTGCGCTTCATTTCCTGTATTTTCGACAGGATTCGGGTCATCTTCGATAAATTCATGGCTTGTTTTGCTTACCCATGAACAATCATTTTCATTCCATTTGTTCCCCGTTTACTCCTGCACGACTATCCGCGTCCCTTCAGAGTGGCTGGAGAATTCCGGTGCATACATGCTTTGTATGGTTGTAATACCGCTTGAAAAATCTCCCGCCTGAGCCACTCTGACCGGATACTCAAACGCATAGGCTCCCTTGGGTAATCTGCTGAAATAGAAATGGGTGGCAAGATCTCGTGTGCTTTCGTAATACCCTAAGCCACTCCGATGTCTATAACCGCTCAGCACATGAAGGGGTTCAAAGCCGCTGGCGCGCATATCTTTCATGTGGACATACTCCATGTCCCTGTCAACCGCCAGTTCGATGCGGATTGTCAGCAGGTCGCCCGGTCGGAGAGGGTCATTGGCTGATAGTTGAACGAGGCGTGGCCCTTCCGGACTGTCAATGGTTTTGTACACTGATTTCCGAAGGGTGAGCGGTGTTTCGCGGAATGCGGAGATTTTGTCGAGGTCTTCAAAGTACTGCCAGTAGAGCCCTCCCCATGCAATGTGTGCATTCGGATTGGAAATTGAAATCTCTGCAAGCTGTGGTTCAACTTCCTTCCCGGACCAGTCTTTTCTGAAGTACCCGGTTCCGGCCTCCTTCTGAATGTCTTGTATATCAAGGAGATTCCCGCCCATTTTTATTTCTATCGGACCAGTTTTTTTCAGCCAGTCTTCACCGCTTTTCAAAAGGACATACACAGCGGCAGCAGTAGACTTTCCGCTCCGCCAGCTGTTGGTCTGCTTGTGCTTCAAGAGCCAGATTTTCATCGATTCCAAAAAGGCGGTATCGCCCTTGATTTCATCAAAGGCTTCCATGAGCAGCGTATGGGTCTTGACAGGCAGCTGATTCCACGTATATCCTTCGGTGTATTTCCAGTATCTGCCCAGTTCGGCGGAAAACAGGGATCTGTCGGTCAGGGATTGAAGAATCAAATCTGCGGTTTCAGGGTCGCCGGTGCGGTTCAGGCAGAGGGCAATCATGCCTTGTTCGTACACGCTTCGTTTCGGCCATTGTGTGGAGGCAAGGCTGAGAAAATAAGCATAGGCTTTTCGTGACCGCTCGGGAATGGGTGCCTCAAAAAATGAACGGGTGTAGAGGGAGTGAATGAGAAAAGCGGTGAGATCAGGTTTGTCGGTTTGATCATATGCCCGGGCAACTTTCTCGTCCATGTAGGCGATGGCGTTATCAACCATTCGTTGGTTGAGGGGGGAGAGTGAGAATGCTGACCCAAGAAGCGCCTTGAGGTGGCCGAATCCCTCCAGAATCGACTGGGTGGTATACCAGTTTTCACGGTCTCTGGCAAACCACGAGAATCCGCCTTGGGGACCCTGCAGGTCACGGAGCTGCTCCACCAGGTCCTGTTGTTCAGCCTCTATTCGGTTGCTGTCAAAAAACCGAACAAGATCGCGGGCTCGTTCTTCCTCATTCATCGCGTCCTGTACCCAGGGCGTTTCGGAAAGCAGTGCAGATTTCAGATCCTGATTGTATTCCAGTGCGCTTGCCAACGGGTTGCGAGTTTCGGTGGGAGTACGGCGCTGCCAGTCGACCACCACTTGCTGAATATCGGGTCGGGTCTCCAGCAGGTGGCCGGCCAGAGCATTGGAGAAGTACCGTCCAAACAGGGCATCGGCAGTCGGGTGTTGGATGTCGTGCAGGGAAGGAAGCGCTTTGATGGCATACCAGGCCGGGTTTTCGGTCATCTCAAGGGTCAGCTGGCTGCTGCGCAGGGTCGACGAGGCGGCGGTCAGCTTACCCATCCGATCAAACCGAAATGTTTCTGTCGACCGCCCGCCGACCGGCAGGGGCATGGTCTCTGTGACCAGTTGACGGTTGGTCACCACTGGAATGGCATTCTCCTCTCCATCAGAAGTCTGTCCGGATGTGGCAATGATGCGGTACAAGACTACGGGAACTTCACTGACAGGAGGGACTGTGAGCTCCCAGTTTAAGGCGGCGGACTGGCTGGCATCAGCCGAGAATGCGATCTCCGGGTTTGTGATGTCAAACTGTGCATCGACAGGCTCCATCGTCAGGGCATTGAAAAGCGAAAGCCGGGCACTGCCCGTTTGTGCCTCGGCAGACAGATTGTCGACCCGTGCGGAAAACACAATCCGATCGCCTTCTCTGAGGAATCGCGGCGGATTCGGCATAACCATCAGGTCTTTTTTCGTCACAACTTCAGCTGATGTCAGGGCGTATTTCAGGTCTTCCGTGTGGGCCATTCCCAAAAACTTCCATCTGGTCAGAGCCTCATTCATGGTAAAGCGGATGATGATGTTGCCTGATTCATCGGTGCGAAGTTCCGGGTAAAAGAACACGGTTTCCCGCAGATTTCGCCTGATTTGGAGCGGGGGGGAGACATTTTCTCCCTCAGGATCAGTCTGTTGCTGTTCCTGATCATTGGCCATGCCCTGATTGGCGGGCTCTGAATCCGGCTCGGCGCTTCTGCCCTCCGCCATTGGCATAGCCGCTGTCTCAGGCGCCATTCCGTCTGCATCCATGGCAAACACTTTTGTCCGCCACCTTTGCCTGCCCGACAAAAGGCTGATGGAAAAGTCGGGGTAGCGTGGAGGCTGCTCTTCCTCCATCCTGAAACCACCCCCCGGTGTCAGGAGCAGGGCCGATTCGGAAGCATCGAGACCAGTGGGGGAGAGGCGCCTTCGGGGCCTGTTCCACGGCGCCAGAGAGAGCGACCAGGAGTGTGGGGAGAATTGATCCAGCGATTGGTCGTAAAGTGCAGCCACCATTTCGGCAGCCACTGCATCGCGTTTCGGTCCGCGAATGGTGAGCAGCCATTCTTCTTTTGTACCCGGTTCGAGCTGATTCCTGAAGGTGGTGTATTGGATATCCAGTTCCTTGTTTGACCATGGCACTTCAATGGTGCCTGTGTGGATATTCACCCTGCCATGCCTGACCACAGTAGCGTGCCAGAACATATTGCCCCGGTCTTCTGGATGCACGGGAATGCTGACCTGCGGACGCTCATCAGCAGCAAGCCACTGTTGATCCAATACCAGATTGTTCCCGTTTTCGAGTTCATACAGAATGGCTGTGCCTGGTGTGGTGCTCCCGAATTGCACCTCCGCGCGCTCTCCCGGCTCAAATAGACCGCTGCTGCTTTGGAATGCCAGGGTTTGTCCATACACTATCTCGCCTTTGCTCAAATCTGTTACCTGGACAAACGCTTTCGTTTCCAGAGGAGCTCCCGAAGGATCTGTGGCAGTGGCGACGATTCGGTAAGCACCGGGGGGGAGGGCTTTGAAGGGGACATGCGTATGGTCAGTCGTATCTGTTGAATAAGTGGTTGCAAACACCTCTTTGCCCACTGTCCAGTTGTGAATGTCGTTTTCTTCCCGGTACGGATCAATTGGAAATTGAGCACGGTGCTGTGTTTCGCTGAGCACAAATTGGTCCGGATGTTCCCAGAGGCGGGGCCTCAGAAATCGATCTGGCTTCTCGAGGGCGGTGATGGTAAGACGGCCTTTAAGCGCAGCAGGCACTCCGTTCCAGGTGAGGGCGCGGATCGGTATTGTTATAAAGCTGTCTGCCTCTGAGATGGCAGGGACCTCCATGCTCAGGTTGACGGCCGTATACCCGATGGAAACGCTGGTCAGAGCCGACCGAGTTTCGCCGCTGAGGTCAGTCACATCAGCCTCAATCCGAAAATCGAAGACGGGCCTGGCACTTTGCGAAATCGACCGGTCGGGAATGGCTGTGAATGAAACCACAAACTGACCATTCGCATCAGTGACAGTTTCGCCTGATGCGATTTCAATTTCCTGCCCCCGATCTCTGGACCATCCCCGGTACGGCCCCGGAAACCGTGCCTGACGAACGACCCGATACCGTATTTTACCCCTCACCACAGGACTGCCGGTGTAGGCAGTAGCCCCTGCTTTGATTTCGGCCCGGCTGTTCAGTTGAAGGGAGTCGGAGGGGGGTGTGAATGCAACCTCAAAGCGGGGGCGTTTATATTCTTCAACGCGAAAGGAATGCCACCGTTCTCCAGCACTCGATTTGAGATACATACGCCCTGTCAGACCTGATGACGGAAGCTGAAACGATCCGTTGACTGTTCCGAATTCATTGCTTTTGAGACGAAGCGTTTTGATTTCTTTCCGGTTAACATCCAGCAGCGTCACAGTCACTGCTTCACCCCGCAGAGCTTCGGGATAATCCCCTGCATGGGCTTCAATGAGTAGGCACTTGAAATACACGGTTTGCCCGGGGCGGTATATCGAACGGTCCAGGAAAAAGGCGGTTTGTTGGGTCGAAGCCGTTTGGATGCGTCCGGGCCGGTACCCGTAAAATCCTTTGTCCGGTGCCAGCGTATCAGCTTTATGGATGAGGCGGAATGAAAAATACCCATCCGACCCCATCAGATGGCTCGCAAAGCCGTCTGTATTTGTGCGTGCTGGCTTGCCAGCCGGTCGGCGTTTCCAGGTACGGGACTGCGGATTGTATTCCCTTGCATACAACATTGTTGTGACGTCCGACAACGGCAATCCGGTTTCCCTATCAACTACAAACAGCTCAGCTGTATCTTTCCACACCCTGTGGAGGGCTGCCAGAGATGATGACCGGACCACCAAAGCCCGCTCCAGCTGGCTTTCATCCGCTGCGCCATCCTCTACATTCATTACCAACACATAGACCCCTTCCGGCATGCCATCCACCGGAATCTCCGCCCGGTGAGCCTGGTAATCCTGCGAGCCTGGAACCACCTGTTGCCAAGATCTTTCAGCCACCCGTCTGGCAAGGAAATCCTGCTGTTCATCTCTCTTCATCTCAGAAAACCGCAATGACTCTTCGACAGTAACCCGGTACATGCGCAATGCAAGGCTATCGATATTTCGGTACCGGACAGAAATCAAAAATGGCTTATCTGGCGAAACCACAGTTTCACAAGAAAAATCAAGCGATTTGCGCATGATGCTTTTCCTGAGATTCCGGCATTTCTGCGCCCCCCAGGAATCTGGAAACCTACTGATAACCTTCTCACATATGTCCATGGCCTTGGCAAAATTGCCATTCTCATCATCTCCACCATTCTTATTGGTTGCCCCCCTGCTGAAATAATACTGTGCGCGGTACCATGCAGCAACCCCTGAAAGTGGCTGTCCGCTTTGGCTGTTTTCAATGGTTGTGAGCGCATGAAGGTACAGAGAGTCTGCATTGGCTATAATCCCATTTCGATGGCAATACTCCAGCCGACTCATATCTGCCAGCAAGAGCGCCCTCGGATCATCATCCGCCAGATGAAATCGGATAAGGTCTTGATACAATCGCAAGGTTTTGAGCTGATGGGATTGTGAATCCGCCGTCTCAAAAGAGGCCTTCACAAAATCCCGGGCAGGAGCCAGAGCGGCTTCATTTTCAATGTAAAACCGCTCAGCCGGTCTCGTCACCAGCGCCTCATCGGTTTGGTAAAATGCAAGTGCCTTGCGTGCCAGGACATCATAGATCGTCGGCGCCGCCCACGCATCGGCCGAAGTATCGATGATTTCCTCAAATTGCCCAACGGGAGTTGTTCGGAGAAAGTCATGATCCAGCGAGGCCTCAAATAATTCATGCACCCGCTCCAGCAACTGCCCTGCTGTCCAAAGTCGGAGGTCGTCCGGGACTTCCATATTCGATTCCGTCAGACTGCTGATCAAATGGCGCCGCGCCCGAAAATATGACAGGTACCCCTGGGCTGTCAATGATTGGAGAATGGCTTTTTCTGGTCCTTCAACCCAAAGAAGTGCGGAGTCCAAAAGCCGTAATGCGCGCTCAGATCCTTGTTCTTCAATTTTCTGAATATAGTTTGATTTATATATCAAAGACTTGACTATATGTTGCGGAGCGTTGGTTTGCTTCGCATAGTTCAGCACCACCTGTGTGCTGTCAAGTGCCTCCCGGAAAAAGGCAATGCGCTCCAGAGAATCTATGGCACTCCAAAGTCTTTCAAACGGGGGCTGTATTGATGGGGGATCCTGTGTTTGAATGTTTTGCGGCGCGCATGAAAGTCCAAGAAAAATCAGCACAAGGGGGAAAGACAACTTTTGAATCCACATACACGATGGTTGATGGTGTTTACGATTCCAGTCAGGAAAATTTCTCCCGGGAATAATTTAAGAACGAAATTTTTCTGATATCTATTGGAGGTAAATCGATAATGGATTGATTACGGACCCACATCATTTAGAAGAAGATGTCGCTGCGCTGCA
>CAZMSQ010000049.1:0-14423 GCA_964569025.1 uncultured Saprospiraceae bacterium
CATGCAGATTCGGGAAATCATCGAAAAATCGGTTTGGAATGAAAAAATAAATGCCCAAGACCGTGACTCAAAACGGTTAATAGCATTGGATATTTACTGCACACTAATTTAAGGCATTATCGGAAATCTGTGTCATAAAACTGGTACAATTTCCAAACTCATCGGTCAAATCCACCTCCCCAGGACCCGGTCGGACCGCTATAGTGGTCCGACGGCTATAGTGGTCCGACGACTATAGCGGTCCGACGACTATAGCGGTCCGACGGCTATAGTGGTCCGACCAGTTGGAAAATTGGTATCTTTCGGAGGAGATGAAGAGGAATTTACGATGAAGGTGGGCATTATAGCGGATCCGTTGGATGTGCAGTCGGCGGGAATTCATACCTATACGCGGCATTTGGTGGAAGGGTTGAGGCGGTTTGGGACGAACCTTGAGCTGATGGTGGTGCGTCCTGGCAGGGGAGAGGTGCCTGCTGCCGGAGAGTATCATGTTCCGGTGTGGCCGGGGGTGCCGGGGCATCAGAGGGTTCGGCAGTGGACCAGCATTCCGGCTTTGTTGAATCGGCTGAGGCCGGATGTGGTGATTGAGCCGGCTCATTTTGGTCCTTTCTGTCTGAGCCGGGGCATTCGGAGGGTGACGGTCATCCATGATTTGACACCTGTACTACGGCCTGAGTGGCATGGGATTGGCAGTGTGTTGGTACACAGGGTTTTGTTGCCGCGGGTGCTCAGGCGAGCCGACGCAGTGGTGGCAGTGTCGCGCCAAACGGCGGCGGATATCAGGCAGCAGTTTCCGAAGACCGGACCCGAGCCGGAAGTGATTCATCCGGCCATTGATGACCGGTTCAGGCCGGTGCCTGAGGCGGGAGTTTGCCAAAAATATGGCATCAGAGGTCCATTTCTGCTGCATGTTGGCACGCTGGAGCCTCGCAAAAACCTGCCGTTTTTGCTCACCGCATGGGAAGACGCCCGGCGGGAGGTTGGGAAAGATGGCCAGAGATTGCAGTTGGTGTTGGCGGGTCAATGGGGGTGGAAAGCAGAGTCGCTGCGGCAACGAATTGCGGAATCGGCATTTGCAGATGATATCATTCTTCCCGGATATGTCCCTGACGAAGATCTGCCCCATCTTTATTCTGCTGCGCTTGCGATGGTTTTTCCCTCCCATTACGAAGGATTTGGCTACCCGGTCGCCGAGGCCCTGGCATGCGGGTGTCAGGTGCTGACCTCCGGACAGGCCGCTCTTTCAGAATTTAACCATGACCGGATCAGCCTGTTTGCGCTCGATGATCCAACTGAGCTGAAGCAAATCATTATTCAAGCACTCCAATCGGAAGCGGATCCAACCAATTCTGAGATCATCCGAAACACCGATGCATTTCGCGAAGCATACAGCCTTCGAAAGATGATTGCCAAATGGGAAGAGGTGCTTCAACGGCTGACCTCCTGATACACGCTCAGGTACCCGTCTATGGTATCACGAAGCTCAAATCGGCGGGCAGGGCGCTCAGACCATTTGCCGAGACAGGCCTGAGTCATGGCTTCAACCAATGCTTCCGTTGTCTGATCGGTCATTTCCACATATTTACCGCTCACAACCTCGGCCAGCGAGGCCCTGCCTGATGACACTATTGGCGTGCCAACAGCCTGGGTCTCGGCAGCTGCAAAGCAAAATCCTTCCGTCCATGACGGTATGACCACTGCATCGGACTGACCAATTCTTGACAGGAGACCTGAAAAAGTGGTAGGTTGGAGAATGTGCACGCTGCCGGATATGCCGAGCTTTGAAATGCTTTGGTCAATCCATTGGCGAATGTGGCGTGGGGCCGATGGAATGTTGAGCTGCAGCCGGCAGTCTTGATGCTGCTCCAGTAACTGCGCAAAGGCAGGAAGGAGCAGTTCCAGCCCTTTCGAGACCCCAAGCCTTCCGAAATATGTGAAAGTAAACGTGCCGGTGTCTGATGAGTCAGGAGGGATATTTGTGGAAAGCTCTTGAATTTCCTGATAGTCAAGCCCGTTATAAATCATCGTTATTTTCCTGCTCAAAACACCAGCTTTAATCAGTTGAGCCTTCGTTGATTCTGAGACCGCCACAAATCGGGTAAAGGGAAGCTTTGTCAAAAGTTTTTCAAAGAGAAAGAAACCAGTCCTCTGGATTCCTGTCAAAAAGGGGAGCTTACACCACAAATCACCCCATACTTCGTGGAATGTAATCACCACCGGCTTGCGAAGGAGCATGCCACCAAGGAATGCCGGCAGTCCGGCGTTGTAGGAGGTGGTTTGAATGAGATCGCATGAACGACCATGCCGGAGAATAGGACCGAGCGCAAACAACGTAAATGCATATCGGTTTCGGAATCGATATCTTCTGATCGTTAATAACCCGTCTTGTTCCTGACGTGGAGACGTCCGATCCGTGAGAGTCGTGAGGACTGTTACACGCTGCCCGCGCAAAGTGAGTTTTTTGCAAAGGGCCAGAAACAGGGTCTCAAGTCCGCCCTGCATAGGGGCGAAATGCTCAAGGACAAATAGTATATGTCTTTGATTGTTCGTAGATTCAGTCATTCTCTTTGACCTCAGAATCACGTAGCGCCAGTTCTCTCACCAATTCCGTGACTTTGAGCTCCAATCGCTCAATGGTGGCTGACAGAAAAAAAACCAGAATGAACAGCCAGCCTAAGGCCACAAATATAATGGCATTAACATTGTTCTTAAAGCCAAATAATACAGCAATTTTCGTTGAAAAGGAGGCGGGAATGAAGGAGAGCAGAATGATTGTCAGCCAAAATACAGACCAGATAATGACACTTTGGTGCCCGCGTTTTTTACGAACAAATTGCACGATTGTCCGGATAATGAAAATGAGTGAGATGGCCGGAACAAGCCACTGATAAATTTCTATTTTTGCATCATCCATAAGTCGAATGCCATTCTGTACTATTTGCCAAAGGTAAGGTAATCATTTGTTCTTAAATGGACAGAACCGACAATCGAAAACCGACACATGCCGCTCTTCAAACGAGAATCCCTTGCTGATCTTTTCCTCCTTGCAGTTTCACTTATTTGGGTGGTTTGGATTGTTTCAGATTATTACAGCAAGTTTATCCTGTATGGAATTGCGTTCGAAAAGTTCCATTTTTACGGGCTTCTCTTCAGATTAGTCATTTTAGCCGGAGCAACTGTTTTTCTGTTGCGATTGGTGCGTCGCTCAGGGAAAGTCTGGCTTTTTCGGGGCATTTGGGTGGTTGTGTATGGCCTTCTCATAGTGTTGCTTGCCTCCCATGCCACGTTTTCCGAACTCCTTGAGCCATCAGGCCGTTTTGCTTTCAGACTGGGAAATATTTTCGGGACGCTCTTTTCGGGGATTGGCGGACCCCTTCTCTTTCTGATTTCAGCCTATGCCCTGGGAACACTGCTTCTCGACCAGCTCCCCCTCAGGTTCCGGAAAAGTGACCTAACGGTGTTAAGACTTCTGGTAGGATTTGGCTTGTGGATGACCGTTTTGTTTGTGCTGGGGGCACTTCACATCCTGATTCAGCCTGTTGCCATTATCCTCACCCTGCTCCCAATAGCATTCCGTTACAAGGCTGTCATTCAATGGCTTCGAAAAATACTTTGGGAGCCCGACATTGATTTTGGGTCCAAACTCTCCATTGCAGGCATATTGTCTCTCAACGGGCTCATTCTCCTCATCAGCATCAATTTGATTCGGGTGCAGACGCCACTGCCCACGGGCAGCGATGCTCAGAATTATTACATCAATCTCGCTAAGCTGATTGATTCATACGACGGACTTGTCGCTGGCTTTCAGCCCTATAACTGGTCGTTGATTACGGCCATGGGGTATCACACAGGCAATGGCACCCCCTCTGCGTTAGTACTGGCTATGCTTGGGGGGATTCTGAGTTTGGTGGCCCTCTATCGTATTGGTCGCACCATGCTTGACGCCAATCCCAACATCCTCCTATTTGCACTATTTCTGTTTTATCTCACACCCACAGTTACCATCCAATCAGTTGCTGAGCTCAAAATTGATCTCGGATTGCTTTTTATGTCCCTTGGTCTACTTCTTCTTTTTTGGTATGTTATCAGAGCGAAAGAATGGAAATACCAAAATCATCTGACAATCTATATGCTCATTGGCTGTTGTGCTGGCTGGCTAATGGGTACTAAATTGACAGCCTTGTTTTTGGTTATGGGTCTTGTGGCAGTATTGTGGTACCGTCGCGCAGGACCTCGTGCTCATTTTGCGGCAGTTTTGCTCGTGCTCGGTCTGTCACTGCTCGTCGGACTGGACCAGATTATTCGCATTGATCAAGAGCACCTCGGAAGAGTTCCAGTCATGCTGGCCTGTCTGATTTTCGGAATAATACTTGTAGTACTTGAATTCAGAACGAATAAGGTAGCCATCAGTCAGGCATTAAGGCAAAGCCTGATTATAGGCCTTTGCTCAGGACTGACGTTTTTTCCATGGATCGTAAAAAATGCGATAGAGACAGGAAGTTCGCAACCTCGGAAACTCCTAATGGGTGCCGAGCCGGGAGTGCCCCTTGATATCGGTATTATCAAAGAATTAATGGAACAATGAAAATGAGAATGCACATCGCCCTTGTTTGCCTGATGGCATCTCTTTTCATCATAGGAGCTGATGCCCAAGGTATCGGAAATGACCAAGTGACAGAAAAAACAGCAGTTCGCGAGGAATTACGCTCCTACATGGGTTATGAAGACAACCTTGCAGCTCTGTACCTGACGCTTCCATATGACGTGTCTGTTGGCAATAACCAGCAGTCAAGACTCATCGATATGGGTATCCTCATTGCAGCGTTTCTTCCACTGCTTTATTTGCTCAGTGGCAGGGTCAGAAAACGCTGGCGCGTTGTTGCAGCAGTCGTATTGTTGGGCTATCTCGGACTCATCAGCATCTATTCGACCCTCATCAGTCCCGATGGAAGACCCTTGAATTTGCAAGGTGAAGACCTTGCTGCTTATCGCGAATCTGTAGCAATAGATGACGGTCTTCCGCAAGCTGTTACAGCAGATTTCTATGCCGTTGGACAAACCTGGGGTCAGGTTTTCTCTCTATTGCTGGAAGCAATCTCAGGACCCTCTGACTATGTGACCTACCCCCTGATGATTGGACTGTTTATGCTCGCTCTTGTGATGACACATAATCGGTTTAAAAACCACATTACTGATTTGGGAAGTCTGATGCTCATTCTCATCGTCTACGGGTTTCTCTGGTGGTTGTTTTCGGGTGGAATCATATGGTACGGCTTTCTTCTTGTACCGCTCTCTTATGTGCTGGTGACCAACTATATGCTGACCAAAGAAACTCCTAAGTCAGCCCCTCTTGTTGCGCCAGGGATGTTCGCATTTATGAGCGTGGCGTGGGCAGTCCCTGCACTTTTGCTGTTTTTCTCAAATCTGAATTATCGCACAGACACCGGACAAAACCTCATTGATTTGCCTGCTCATTTATATGCGCTCGGCTATTGGGACTCCGATGATGTCATTAATGCCTATTATCCTGGGGTGAGTCAAGCGATGAGAGCCATAAATGCCGATGAAGAGGCATTGGTTTACCGAGCGGGAACCATGCTTACTTTTCAGGTAGACAAAAACGACCGTAGGGTATTTGAAGATAATCTTCTGGATTTCTTCAACCAGGTTGCTGTTTACAGCAATGATGAAATTTATCGGATCAATGAAGCATTCCGAAGGGCAGGTCTCAAATACTTCATCGTCGGATTAAAAATAGGGGCCTCTGATCGCACACCAGAGGGATCCTTGCGGTTGAAGTTTGAGAAAATGATGAGTTATCTGCTCAAGAACCCAGAAATGAAATTGCTTGTCACCGACAAAAAGGTGCGAAGGAGAAATCCCCAAACGGGCGAAGAAGAAGAGGTATTTGCACTAAACGGACAGACAGTGAAAGAAGGGACATATGTCATTTTTCAATTGAATTGATCCCGCGCCAGCCATGGAACAATCTTCAGACAATCGGGTATTTATTGTCATCCCTGCAAAGGATGAGGCAACTCGCATTGGGGGAGTGCTGGAAGAGCTTCAGGAACATGGCTATCGAGAGGTTGTCGTTGTCGATGATGCCAGCACTGATCAAACTGGCGCTGTGGCCAGTTCCCGTGGAGCGCATGTGATTCGGCACCGCATCAATCTGGGTGCTGGCGCAGCTACCCAGACTGGAATTTCGTACGCACTAGATCACGGAGCTGACATCATTGTGACCATTGATGCAGATCATCAGCATAGCCCTGCCGATGTTCCACGCATCATACGCCACCTCAAAGAATGTGGCGCAGATTTTGTCCTGGGCAGCAGGTTTCTCCAGCCGGGAAACCACATTCCCCCAACACGCGTGGTCTATAATAAAATCGCCAATTGGATAAATTTCGCCCTCACCGGGCTTCATGTGACTGATAGCCAGACCGGATTCAAGGCATTTACAACCAAATATGCTCGTAACCTGCGTATTACCCACAATGGTTTCGAATTCTGCATCGAAATGCTCGATCACGCTCGTAAAACAAAAGTAAAACTCGCCGAATTTCCTGTGCGTGTCTTTTACACAAAAGAGACGATGAGCAAGGGCCAGAATCTTCTCACCGGTATCAAAATGTTGTACGGATTGCGGAAGTTTTTTTGAAGTTCATGCAAATGCAAAATGCACTTTTTGATTGTAAAATTGAGAGGCAATCGTCATAAAGCAACTCATTTTTTTGTGATGGATTCATCCTCCACTTTAGCAATCATATTTTTTCATTTCCAGTTGCAATGATGGATACATTCCCCTAATTTAGATGCTTCTCATTCTCAAAATATAGCCTCATGAATTCTGGCTTTCCAGTGAGTGTGCTCATATGGGCGGTGCTTATCTTTTCACATCCTGTCAAGGCTCAGCTATTGAGCAGCATCCTTTTTGTGGAAGATACACAAGACCTCTTCAGCAATGCTGAAATCATCAAGGCTGACCTTGATGAGCTGACAGGAGGAACATACACACTTTACAACACGTTTGAGGAAGGCCAAAGCCCGCCCCTGAGCCTCCTCCAGAATCATCAGCTGGTCATCTGGTACTGCGGATCTGATCTCGAAGACCTCTACTTTTGGGATGGGTTAGATCAGGATAATCAGGCGCTGGCTGCATATCTGGAACTGGGCGGTTGGCTCTGGCTGATCGGGACAGATGTGCTCTATGATCGCTACGGTCCTGCTCCTGCCGATTTCAGTCCCGGAGAGTTTGTCTATGATTGGCTCGGGATCGAGCGATATCAACTCCAAACCTACGCGGACGACGGAGGCATCGGTCTGCCCTATGCCACGCCTGATCCGAATGCCTACATTTACGGCCTGGATACCCTTACCTGGCAATTTCCGACGCTGTATTATGTCGATGGGGTCTTGCCCCGGGAAGGTGTGCTGCCGGTCTATCGGATGGATGTAGGTGGATATGTATTTCGTGACAGTATCTGCGGGGTGTACTACCCGGTGCATGGTATTGAGGGTGGGGGAGTGATGTCCTTTTTTTTCGATTTGGCATTGGTATCTCCGGCTGACTTACGCCAGCAAACACTGCTTTTTGTGCTGGAGTTTTTTGACTCAATTGTCAAGACCAAAGACCCGACTCTCGCCGGGTTTGGAGCCCGTCTGTTTCCCAATCCTGTATCGGGGTCATCTTGTACGCTTCAACTGCAAATGGATGACGCTCAGCCGGTATCATGCCGGCTTGTCAACCTGTCCGGCAAGGCTGTCACGAGTCAGCTGGAATTTGGGAGGCAACAGCCTGGCAATCTCAATCTGGAAATCCCATTTCCGTCCCTGCCTCCGGGCTTCTATGTGCTTGAGGTCACCATTGGCTCAGGCACAGGGGGGATTCCCGTTATTGTCGGTCAATGATGGCCATACAAGGATGTGTAAAAAAAAGAATGATGACAGGACGACTAGTATGCATTCTCCTCTTTTCTTTTCTCACCCTTTTGGTGGTGTCATGCAATACGCGGCAACATGAGGAATCGCTGGAGAGGGTGCCTTCCGGACAGTCAGTCACTCGCGCTGGACATGAACGAATGGTTCGCTTGTTGGACAGTTTGGGGAAGGTGGCTGATCCGGCCGATAACTATCATCTCAATGCACAAAAAGCAAGCGCAATCGGGGCCCGTGCTCAGGCAGAGCGGGAGCCGGGAATACGCATTCAGCTCATCTTCCAGTATGCGCTTCAAATGCTGAATGCCGGAAAGCCCGATGAGGCGATTAAGGTTCTTGAGAATCTGATAAATGGACTGGGGGGGATAGAAAAAGCCTTGCAGCCTGCTACACGGACGGTGGTCGATATTCTTGGAGTGGCGTATCTGAGAAAGGGGGAATTAGAAAATTGCGTCAGCAACCACAATGCCTTTACATGCATTCTGCCTCTGCAGCCAGAGGCCGAGCATCAGCTCAGGCAGGGTTCAGAACAGGCCATCCGAGTATTTGAGGCGATACTCAGGGCATATCCTAATGACTTGCAAACCCGTTATCTGTTAAATCTGGCAGCTACAACTCTGGGGGCCCATCCGAAGGGCATTTCCGAAGCTTGGCGAATGCCCATCACCATGCCCACTGAGCCCGGATTTCCGCGGTTTTCCAATCGGGCGGTCGACCTCGGTATTGACCTCGAGGGTATTGCCGGGGGGTGTTGCATGGACGATTTCTCGGGCGACGGGCGGCTGGATTTGATGGTGTCTTCGTATATGTACGGAGACCAGATTCGCTATTTCCGGCAAACACCCAACGGCCAGTTGATCGAGGAGACTGCGAAAGCCGGGTTGACCGGAATCACTGGCGGGCTCAACATGAAGCAGGCTGATTATGACAACGACGGACAAACGGACTTGCTGGTCCTCCGTGGAGGTTGGCTTGGCCGCGGCGGTCGGCAGCCGCATTCTTTGATTCGCAACAATGGAGATGGCACCTTCACAGATGTGACAATCCAAGCAGGGCTGCTCGATTTTCAGCCCGGCCAAACTGCAGAGTGGGCCGATTTTGATGGTGACGGCTGGCTCGATCTCTTTGTCGGCTATGAGTCCGGCAATTTCAATGACACAGAAGGGGAGACCGGGGTCTACAGCAGCACCCAAACCGATAGCCATCCCTGCCGTCTTTACAGAAACAATGCTGACGGCACTTTTTCGGATATGGCTCCTCAGCTTGGTCTCAATCTAACAGGGTTTGTCAAAGGTGCTGCCTGGGGCGACTTTAACAATGACCGCTGGCCTGATCTGTATGTGTCGATTCTCGGAGCTCCAAACCGCTTGTATATGAACCGTCCGGATGCCACTACAGGTGGGCGGATTTTTGAGGAAATCGCCTCACAGGCAGGAGTTGGCGAGCCTGTGGAGAGTTTCCCATGCTGGGTCGGTGATGTCAATAATGATGGCTACACAGATGTGTTTGTAGCCGGATATGATTTGGATCGGCTCTTTCAGGTGGGGGAAGCATACGCCCGTGAGTTGCTTGGTCTTCCTGCGCTCGGGGCCCAGTGCCGGCTATACCTCAATAGTGGAGACGAAACCTTCCGGGACGTGTCTTCGGAATATGGCATAGATAAATCCCTCTTTGCCATGGGGCTGAATGCCGGAGATATCGATAACGATGGGTGGATTGACCTGATGGTCGGGACCGGGGCCCCTGACTTGCGGTCAGTCGTTCCGAACCGGGTGTTTCGCAATATCTCTGGCTTGCGCTTTGAAGATTATACCAGTCATGGATTTGGAAATATTCAAAAGGGTCATGGCATTTCTTTCGGTGATATGGATGAAGATGGAGATCAGGATATCTATGCCGTGATTGGAGGAGCTTATCAGGGAGATTATGCCCAGAATGTACTGTATGAAAACCCTGGTATTGAAGGAAATTCGTGGATAACGCTCAGGCTGAAGGGCACTACCTCCAACAGATCGGCCGTCGGTGCTCGTGTGGTACTAACGGTGCGAAGGCCCGACGGTTCAACCCGCCGGATTGTTCGCACGGTTGATAATGGGGCTTCTTTTGGAGCAAATAGCTTGCAACTCGAAACAGGCCTCGGTGATGCCCGTGAGATTGTAGAGGTCTCAATCTCATGGCCGCGGCCGGGAGCCGAAGAGGTGAAGGTGGAGAATATCCCGCTGAATCGAATCGTGACCTTCATCGAGGGAAAGGAAGCTGAGTTTTTGGTTGAAGAACCACGCCCCCTTCCCCTGACCGGATCCGGGCATGAAGGGCATCATCACCATCACTAAGAAGGCTATGGATACAGAGGCACTTTTTTCAGGTATGGATGTCTATCTGATTGACCACATCTTGCGCGGCAGATACAGCCCGCAATGGGGGCAGCGGGTGCTTGATGCAGGTGCAGGTGGAGGCAGGAACCTGCCGTGGTTTGTGGCACATGGCTTTGAAGTGTACACAGCCGATAAAGACCCGGATGCGCTGTCTCATCTGCGTGTCCGCTTTCCAGAGCTGCCGGCGGAGCGGTATTTCAGTGGGGACCTCGGGCAACTTTCCTTCCCAGATAATTGGTTTGACCACATCCTGTGCAGTGCCGTCCTCCACTTTGCACAGGATACGTCTCATTTTTCCCGGATGTATGCCCGTTTGGCAGGCGTTCTCAAACCTGGCGGCACTCTGTTTATCCGAACTGCTGTCACCACCGGGATGAAAGAATATGGAATTCCCGCAGACCCCGGAGTTTATGATCTGCCTGATGGGACTGTGCGATTTTTAGCCAATCGGCATCTATTGGAAACCCTCAGCGCGGAGATAGGAATGGAATGGATAGACCCGTTCAAGACTGTCCTCGTTGATGGCATGAGAAGTATGGCTGTGATCATGCTTCAAAAAGCGGGTTTTTCGGCAGCTGCGGGTGTAAACGGCAGCGCATAATACCTTTGTCTGGTTGCTTTATACAAGGCATTGGCAAAGGCCGGTGCAGCGGGTGGAAAGGGTGGCTCTCCAAGTCCTGTTGGTGCCTCTTTACTCGCAACAAAATGAATCTCAATTTGTGGTACATCTTCCATACGAATGAGGCGGTACCTGTCAAAGTTTTCGGCAGAGGGTCGGCCTTTGGAGAATGAAAACGTTCCATACAGTGCATGCCCAATGGCATCGACAATGCCTCCCTGGCATTGGTTGCGCGCAGCCTGAGGGTTGATAACGATGCCGCAGTCAATTGCACAGATGATGCGCTTGAGAACAGGCGTATCTCCCTCCAGTGCCACTTCAGCGACCTCAGCAACATGCGTATTGTGGCTGTAGTACGCGCTAAATCCCTGAAAAATTCCATCTGGTGCATTGCCCCAGTTGCTTTTCTCAGCGACCAGCCTGATGGCACCTTGCATTCTCGACGGACTATACTCGATGCGTTCATCTTGCTCTGCGGCAGGAATGGCTTCCTCAAGCAGCTCCAGACGCCATTCGATTGGATCGCGCCCAAGCTGTTCGGCCAATTCATCGAAAAAAGTTTGTTCGGCGAATGCCAGCACATTGGTATATGGGGCCCTCCACGCGCCTGTCGTTATTGCACTTGGCAATGCGTGGGCGTCAATCCGCAGGTTTGGGATGCTTCCTGCCGGAAAGAAGTTGGGAATCAGCCCATACATGTGACTGTTGATGCTGGCTTCTGTAAGATGGTAGCCGGTGACTGAACCATTCTGAATGGCCGCGCGGACTTTATATTTTGAAGCCACCCGGTACTTTCCGGCTGTCATATCATCTTCCCGGGAGTAAACCAGTTTGACAGGCTTTCCTGTCAGGCTGGAAATCATAGCCGCTTCCTCCGTAAAATCATTGTATAACCTGCGACCAAAACCGCCACCCTGACGGGTCATTACTACGGAAATTTCACTTTCGTCGCGACCTAATAATGCAGCCACATCCCGATGGGCCGCGGCAGGCGTCTGTGTGGGTCCTATCAATTCAACCCCGTCTTCACGGACATCCGCAAAAAAGTTCATTGGCTCCATGGTGTTATGGGGTAGAAATGGCGCTTCATAGGTGCGCTCCAGCACAATGTCTGCAGATTGAAATGCCTTGGTGACATCACCATCGAGCCGCAGAGGTCCTTTGGAGGGCGTATCCAGGAGCTCCCTCATGCGTGTATCGTGTTCGGCAGTACTTTCAAGGGGCGCCACTTCCTTCCAGGTGGCACGAAGTGCTTTTTTTCCCTTGAAGACGGCCCATGTCGAAGTGCCCGTTACAGCCAAGGTATTTCCGAATTGAACGACATCCAGTACGCCATTCACCTTTCGGGTTTCTGCATCGTCGATTTCATCAAGAGCAAGTCCGAAAGCTGGTGGGTGGAGAATAGCTGCATAGATCATTCCCTCCCTGGTGAAATCGAGACCATATAATGGCTGTCCGGTGATGATGGCATCGATATCGACATTCCCGACATCGGTCCCTATTATGGTAAAGTCTTCATAATCCTTGAGTGAGACCTCCTCAGGTATGTCAAGCGAGGCAGCTTCTGTAGCCAATTCTGCGTAGGTCAGCGCATCGTTATTCGGGCCATATACGACACCGTTGCGGGTTGTACATGTTGCCGGATCTGCACCCCAGCGCATGGCAGCAGCGGTGATGAGCATGGTGCGAGCTGTGGCACCCGCTTTTCGCAAGCCTTCCCAACCTTTACGGATCGACTGACTTCCACCTGCAACCTGATGGGTAAAACGTATCGTATCCAGTGGTGCCTGCTCGACACGTACCATCTCCCAACTGACCCCCAGCTCTTCAGCGACAATCATCGGCATGGAAGTTCTCACATTTTGACCGATTTCCGGATTGGGCGCCTGAATTGTCACCATCCCATTGTCAGCTATTTTGATGAACGCATTCATCTCAAACCAATCCGAGGGTGGGGCGGTAATCTGGTTGAGCTCTTTATCCGACCGGCAAGCGGTCAGCCAGTTGAATCCAAGTAACATGCCACCACCAACTACAGCAGTTGACCGAAAAAAAGAGCGCCGAGAAATATGGGTTTTGCTTGTCTGCATAGGTGTCGGAGATTTACTTTGACAATTGAGCTGCCGTCTGAACTGCTTCACGAATGCGACAATACGTTCCGCAACGACATAATACGCCATCCATAGCAGATGCAATTTCCTCTTCAGTTGGGTGAGGAGTGTTGTCGAGAAAAGCTGCCGCGGTCATTATTTGACCAGCTTGACAATACCCGCACTGGGGCACATCATGTTGCTTCCATGCTTTCTGGACCGGATGGGTTCCGTTTTCTGAAAGCCCCTCGATGGTTGTGATGTGTGATTGGCCAACGCCCGAAACTGGGTAGGTACATGACCTGATCGCCGTTCCGTTGAGATGGACGGTACACACGCCACACTGGCCAATCCCGCATCCGTATTTAGTGCCGAATAGTTCCAAATGGTCCCTGAGAATCCACAATAGAGGAGTATCCGGGTCAGCATGTACCTCGAAAGGCTGACCGTTGACATTCAATGAATAAATTGACATAGGCTGAGAGTTACGAATGTGAAAGCGTTGCCAATGTCGAAGATACGTAATTTTAAACCACGGCTCCCAGAGAATTACAGATGGTGTCGATCACATTTCGACTTCTGAGGCTGTGTCCCTCCCCGGGCATTTCTATTAAAGTGCCTCTCTGCCACAATTTGGCAACAGACTCGATTTCAGAATATGGAGCAATCCCATCTTTGGGGTCATGAAGAAGGAGGCCGTCCCCTGTGAGTTTTTCAGCAAAATCAGCCATATCAAACCATTCCGGATGTTCATTATAGGTCTTGAATATGGCACTATTCAGCCCCTGGGCGACCCGCCTGGAGAGTCCGAGAAAGGTGCAATATGACTTTAATAACGTGGTCAGTTTGACGGGCATTCCCAATAAAAACAAGGAGTTGACAGAAGGCGCCCCAAGCTGTGTAGTCAGGTACATGGCCGCCATCGCACCGGCAGAATGCCCGACAATTGCCACAGGGTTATACTTGTCGCAATAGGGCTGCATAAAACCGGCGTATTTGACAGCAGAGAATGCAGTACCTCCTGAGGCACCATGGGCAGGTGCATCAACCATCAAAACGGAATACCCAATCTCAATCAACGCATCCTTCAATTTTTCCCACCTCCCGGAATTGCTCTCCCACCCATGGGCCAGCAGTATGACAGGCCCATCAGCTTGAAAAAAATACCCTCGTGATTTTTCTCCCTGATACGCATTGACCAACTGCTCATCGGCAGTCATGAGCCAGGAGGGGAGTGTGCCTTCCCGATATCGCCCTTTGCGCGGCGTTGAAAAGATGGTCAAGGCAGACTTCCCTGCCCTGAGCGGGCTAATCAGAGCCATTGTATTCAATGAGGTCCGAACTGACCAAAGTGCAAGTCGCTGAGACAATGATTGTGGTGGGTGGAGCAACGTTGTG
>CAZMSQ010000050.1:0-12214 GCA_964569025.1 uncultured Saprospiraceae bacterium
AAAAAGCTGGATTTAAAGAAATTACAGGTCTATTGCTTCATTGTGTCAGCATCTTATGCCCCATCGGGGCTCCCTCTCATTAGAACCGCATGCTGCAGGACATTGAGCTGCATCGCAGCGACATCTTTCCTCAGCGCTATGCGAAAAGGCGCTATTTTATCATCCGGGCAGTATCAATCATAATGCTGAATTCAAAAACTTACAGGTCTTATGACCAATCTGGGCTACATCTTCTTAGCACCGTACGCTGCATAATTTTTGAGCTGCAACCCCCTCACAAAAACCGCCTGCAATCAACCTCCGGATCAACGGGCGTGCCGGAGAACAGGTGGTCGAACAGATGGGCGGACCAGAATGGGGCCAGAGAACTCCCTTTTGTGCCAAGTCCGTTGAAAAGGACAACCCGGGGGTCATCCGGGTGCCTGCCGATGAGGGGGCGGCGGTCAGAAACGGTGGGGCGGATGCCGGCCAGGTGTCCGGTTATTTCGGGCTCCTCAAGGAATATTTCGCGCAGGGAATCCAGCAGGCGGGCTGCTGTCTTTTCGGTTGGGCGGGGGTCTGTGGCGCCGCGCTCGTAGTTGGAGCCGGCCCAGTAGATGTCGTCTTGCCAGGGTGCGATGAGCAGGCGGTGTTTGATGATGCAGCGGAATGATGCGCCCGGTATTCTGATGAGCAACACTTCTCCTTTGGCACCCTCTAAAGGGAGGTTTGAGAAGAATGGGTTGGTGCGTACCCCAGCGCCTTCACAAAAAATGATGGATCCGTAGGAGTGAGTGCCATAAGTGAGATTGTTTGGAGTTCTGACCAACCTGCCATGATCAAAGGCCTCGTTGATTAGTTTTCCCGCTTTTTCAAGATGTGCCCGATAGGCTGAGAGCAGATCCGGCCAGTTGACAGTGAATGCGTTTTGGATTTCGCCGAATGCGTGGACAGGTTTGAGGTGGGGTGCCACCTCACGGGCATCAGGGAACGAACGAAGGTAGGGGGTATAGCCCTCTTTTCCAGCCTGCAGGTGCCATTTGTTTTCTTCACTGACTGTTGGGAGCACTCGCAGCACGCGTGTTGGATTGAGAATGGGAATGCCGAGGAGGGCTTCAAAATCTCGATAGGCAGCAATCAATTCCGGAAGGAGGTCGTCGAAGCGCCAGCTTTTGACCATGTGACGTCCGGTTACCGGATTGATGATGCCGGCAGCGACGGCCGTTGAAGAATGCCCATGGCCCCGGTCGATGACCTGGAAAGGGAGCCCTGCACGCTCTAAACGCCTTGCCATCAGGGTGCCGGCCATTCCCTGGCCTACTATCAGCGTATTGGAGGTTGTCGTGCTCATGTCTGAAGAGAATCCAAGAATCCCTGTAACTTTGCACAAAAATACACACACCATGCACGTCATCCGAATTTCCTTTCTCCTGCTCTTCTTTCTTCCCGCTCTCCATGCACAGTCAGACCTCGAACGGATGCTGTTCGATCTGGAAGGGGTGGTTTTTCGACAGATTGAAACGCCGGAAGGATTTGAATCGGCTTGGGAGCTGAAAATCAAACAACCGCTTGACCATCAGAATCCGGACAAAGGGTCTTTTTACCAGCGGGTCTTTCTCAGCCACCGCAATATGGACGCACCCGTGGTGCTGGTCACCGAAGGTTACCAGCGTCCTGCCAACTGGATCTATGAACTCACCCGGCTCGCTGGAGGAAATCAAATTCAGGTTGAGCATCGGTTTTTCGGAGCTTCAGTTCCTGATTCAGTCGATTATTCGCTGTTGAATGCGGGTCAATTTACGGCAGACCTGCATCGCATCAATGAATTGATGAAAGAGATTTACCCTGAGAATTTGCGCCTTTCCACCGGCATCAGCAAAGGGGGAATGACCACGCTATTTTACAAGTATTTTTATCCGGATGATGTAGATGTGGCCATCCCCTATGTCGCTCCGGTCATTCTCGATTTCAAGGACCCCAGGATTTACGATTTCCTGGATACAGTCGGAACGGATGAGTGCCGGGAAAAGATTGTCGACTTTCAGCGCCAGATGCTGGAGCGTAAGGATGACCTCTTGCCCCTTGTGAAATGGTACTCCAAAGGCGCTGACCTGGCATTTGACCGGCTGGGTCTGGAAGGGGCCTTTGAGTATGCAGTGTTGGAGTATTCATTCTCATTTTGGCAATGGGGGCATGATTGTGAGGCAATTCCGGGCCGCGGGGCCTCAGATGATGAGTTGCTGGCGCATTTTCTGGAAATCTCAAATGTGGATTTCTTCTCTGATGCCATTATTGACGGGTACGCTCCGTTTTACTACCAGATGGGGACTGAGATGGGATATTACGGATACGAGACGGATGCATTTCCGGGACTGATTGACGCTTTGGAAAAGGAGCCCTCTGCTGTGTTCATGCCTGAGGGCCATGAGCCCGCATTTGACCCGGCTCTCACGGTCAAATTGTACAATTGGCTGAGAGAAAGCGGGGAGCGCATTTTGTATATCAACGGCGGCTGGGACACATGGTCTGCTACCCGAATGATTCCCTCACCTGGGGTCGACGCGTTGGTCATCGATCTGTCGCAGGCAGATCATCGCAAAGCCCGCATTGCGCAGATGACTGCTGAGCAAAAGGCCCTTGTGGCTGCTACCCTCAAACGCTGGTCCGGACTGGAGATTCAGATTACCGAATAACTGGCTGCCGAGGGGGCAAAACGGGGTTTGGGCATTCTTCTGAATGTGTATCTTTGCCGCGATTTTGAATTTCTTCACGACTGAAAAGAAACCGCCATGGTAATTGGTGTACCCAAGGAGATTAAGACCAGCGAAAATCGTGTGGCACTCACCCCTGCCGGCGCCCTGGAGTTGTCCAGGAGAGGCCATTCTGTCTACATTCAGAGCACTGCCGGAGAGGGGAGTGGTTTTTCAGATTCAGAATATGAATCTGCTGGCGCGCACATTCTCCCAACCATCGAGGATGTCTACGCCAAGTCAGAAATGATTATGAAGGTCAAGGAGCCGATTGAGCCGGAATATAAGCTGATCCGCAAAGACCAGCTCGTGTTCACCTATTTTCACTTTGCCTCCTATGAGCCTTTGACTGATGCCATGATTGAAAGTGGGGCTGTGTGTCTGGCCTATGAAACGGTAGAAATGCCGGATGGCAGCCTGCCGCTCCTGGTGCCGATGTCAGAGGTGGCCGGCCGGATGGCCATTCAGGAAGGTGCCAAGTTTCTGGAAAAGCCTGCTGGTGGAAGGGGCGTGTTGTTGGGTGGCGTACCTGGGGTATCTCCTGGCAAGGTTTTGATCCTGGGTGGTGGCATTGTGGGAACCCAGGCTGCAAAAATGGCCGCAGGACTCGGGGCACAAGTGACCATCCTTGATGTCAACCTCTCTCGCATGCGCTATCTGGCTGATGTGATGCCAGCCAATGTAATCACCCTGTTTTCAAACGAATATAACATCCGCCAACTGATTCGTGAACACGACCTGATTGTCGGAGCGGTGCTCATCCCGGGAGCAAAAGCTCCGAGCCTTATTAAAAGGGATATGCTCAAAACAATGCGCCCAGGTACAGTGCTTGTCGATGTGGCGGTTGATCAAGGCGGCTGTATGGAAACAACCCGTCCAACAACACATGATGACCCGACTTTCATCATCGATGATGTGTTGCATTATTGCGTGGCCAATATGCCTGGAGCAGTGCCTTACACCTCTACGATAGCTCTAACAAATGCCACACTGCCATATGCCATCCAGCTCGCTGAAAAAGGCTGGAAACAAGCTTGTAAAGACAATGAACCACTGCGACTCGGATTGAATGTGGTCAACGGAAAAGTTGTCTACAAAGGCGTGGCAGAAGCCTTCGGGCTACCCTACCAGCCGGTCGAGTCCGTACTTTAGTCTCTATTCACATTCTCCAACCCCCTCAAAAATTCCCCTCATATGAAACAGTCACTGCTCACGCTCCTTATTTTTGCCTCCGTACTGGGTGCAAACAGTCAGTCCTTTCTCTACGATTTTTCGGTCGACAATGAGCCCTGGCAACCTCTTGTCAATGCAACTGAGCTGCTGCCGGGTGAAATTTGGGATGATCCGGAACTGGAAATTCCGATTGGCTTCCAGTTTCCATATTTTGGGGAAACATACGATACACTCTTCCAGATTGATTTAGGCTCTGGCTTTTTTCTGGACCGGTCCCACATCGACCAGCCGGAAGGGGTGCCCGTGCCGGCCTTGTTTCCGTATACCTCTGATATCATTGACCGGGGGGATTTCACCGGTATACCGGAATCACCGATTTCTTATCTGGTTGAGGGTAATGCCGGAAACAGAATTTTCAAGCTTGAATATCTGAATGCAGGCTTTTTTGATGATGAAGTGGGGAATGACTTTGTAAATTTCCAGATGTGGCTGTACGAAGCAACTGGTGTGATAGAGGTAAGATTCGGTCCGAGTCAGGTCTTTGACTTTAGCTTGGCTCACTTTGACTATGGGGGACCTTCTTGTTTTTTGATAGAGGGTTTTGAAATTTTTCCGGGGGGATTTTCAGGAGTTATCGAAAACTGGGCTTCTGTCACAGGCACAGCGGCCAATCCAGTGATGGAGGTGATTTCCGGAGTTGATCCGACCGTCATAAATCCTGAGGATATCAGCGTGATGTCTGAAGATCCGGTAGACGGAACCGTCTTCGTATTTTCTCCAACAGTGACCTCCACATCCTCCCCGGATTTTCCGGGAGCTCTCTCAGTCTATCCGTCTGTGGCACCTTCAGAGGTGGCTCTGGAACTTCCCGAGCCGGGTCTGCTGAAGATCGTGACCCTGAACGGAACCGTTGTGCATGAACAGCAAGTCGGCCGGGGGATGTTGTCTCTGCAGGTCAATCACCTTCCTGCAGGCCATTATTTTGTAAATCTGAAAGCTGACCAGCTGCGCTATGTCGGCCGGTTCGTCAAGCCTTGAATCCGTTTATGACATCCAATCTTACGTCCATGACCTCGAATGAACTGATTGCGCTTGAAGACAAGTTTGGTGCCCATAACTATCATCCGCTGCCTGTGGTACTCTCGCGCGGCCGTGGTGTGGAAGTCTGGGATGTAGAGGGGAAGAAATACTTCGACTTTCTATCTGCCTACTCAGCTGTCAATCAAGGCCATTGCCATCCGAAGATCATCAGCGCCCTTACGGCACAGGCTGCGCAACTGACGCTGACCTCACGGGCTTTTTACAATGATGTGCTCGGCAATTACGAGAAATTTATCACGGAATACTTCGGGTATGACCGGGTTCTGCCCATGAATACCGGAGTAGAGGGAGGAGAAACTGCCCTGAAGCTGACCCGCAAATGGGCCTACACGGTCAAGGGCATTCCGGCCAACCAGGCCAAGGTCATTTTTGTGACGGGCAATTTCTGGGGCAGGACTCTGGCTGCCATTTCCTCTTCAACAGATCCATCAAGCACCGAAGGGTTCGGGCCGTTTCTTCCAGGGTATGAAATCATTCCCTACAATGATCTTGAAGCCCTGAAGCACGCGCTTCAAGACCCTAATGTAGCTGGATTTATGGTTGAACCTATTCAAGGTGAAGCTGGGGTAGTCGTGCCTGACGATGGGTACCTTCGGCAGGCCAAGGCTCTTTGCAAGGAGGCCAATGTGCTTTTTATCGCCGATGAGGTGCAGACAGGAATCGGCCGGACCGGTAAGTTGCTGGCCTGTGAGCATGAGGGTGTCAGGCCGGATATTCTCATCCTTGGAAAGGCGTTGTCAGGAGGCGTATTTCCCGTCTCGGCAGTGTTGTGTGATGATGAAATCATGCTGACCATCCGCCCCGGGGAGCACGGCTCTACATTCGGAGGCAATCCACTGGCTTGCGCAGTGGCCATGGCCGCTTTGGAGGTGGTCCGTGATGAAGACCTCGCGGGCCGGGCCGAAGCGCTCGGTAAGGTGTTTCGAAGCCGCATGCAGCGCCTCGTTGATGAGTCTGCCCTGCTGGACAGCGTCAGGGGTAAAGGCTTGCTCAACGCTCTGGTCATCAATGATACTCCGGAAAGTGATACTGCCTGGCAGATCTGTCTTCAGTTGGCAAATAATGGTCTGCTGGCCAAGCCCACTCATGGAAACATCATCCGATTTGCGCCTCCGCTCGTGATTTCCGAAGACCAACTCAATGCCTGTTGCACAATCATTGAAGAGACAGTCAGAGCTTTTCGCAAATAATATTCTGCGCAAAAACCGGAGCAAGGGACAATTTACTCGGCCATTGGTCAGTTTTCCCTGCGTGCTGTTCTCAAAAACACCAGTCTCATGAGGGTACTCCCTGTTTTTCTGATCCTCGTCCTGACGACCATCGCCTCCGCGCAGGAAACGGCCGTGCATACTGATGCGTTTCAGTCGTATAAAAAAGGACTCGACTTCTACAACAAAGGCCTTTTCGGTCTGGCGCAAGAGCAGTTCCGGACTGCTGCCGATTACGGACGCCTGATTCACGAGCCTGAATTTGAGTGGATTCGCGATAAGTCTGAATTGTATGTGGCCCAGTGCGCAGTGCGTCTCGATGCCCCGGACGGTCAGATGCTTGTTGAGCGCTTTGCCGCAGACCACAAGCCGGCGCCGATTTCCCAGCAGGCACTGCTCGAGATGGGAAATTATTTCTACAACCAGCGTGAGTATGAAGAGGCCATCGATATGTTTGCCTCCATTGACCAGCGCGCTTTGACTTCAGCAAAGTCAAATGAAGTTACCTTTAAATTGGGGTACTGCCAGTTCGTATCCCGAAACTTTCCTGCGGCTCGCACCCAGTTTTCGAGAATTAAGGATTTTGAAGACGAGTTTTACTACCCGTCAAACTACTATTATGGACTGACTGCTTTTTTTGAGGGTGATTATGACGAAGCTATTTTTCATTTTCACAGAGTCAGCAGTTCGCAGAAATATGAGGATCACATTCCATATTACATCACCCAGATTTACTTTGCCAAGGGGGAGTATGACAATGTGATTGATTATGCGTTGCCAAAAGTAGATTCACGGGGTTTGAAAAATGGCACTCAGATGAAATTGCTGATTGCCCAGGCCTACTATGAAAAAGGAGAATTTGAGAATGCGCTTCCGTTTTTCATAGAGTTTGGGAATGATAGCCGCCAGCTCAGACCGGAGGATTATTATCAGATCGGGTTTGTCAATTACAAAACCGGCAATTTCGAAGAAGCGGTCCGATTTCTGAGCGAGCTAAATCGGGAGGAGACAAAGCTCGGCCAGCATGCCATGTATTTTCTGGCTGATTCTTACCTCCAGTTACAAGACCGAACCAGCGCGAGAAATGCCTTTTCTGCAGCGGCTGGACTCGATTATGACCCTGAAATTAAGGAGGAAGCACGGTTCAACTACGCCAAGCTCTCCTACGAACTCGGTTATTCGCGTGATGCCATTGACGCATTTCTCAGCTTTGGTCGTTCAAGCCGCCATTACGAAGATGCTCAGGCCCTTCTGAGTGACCTGTTTTTGAAATCCAGAGATTACGCCCGCGCCATCACCCTGCTGGAGGGCATTGATGAGCTGACCCCCAAACTGCGCGGCATCTATCAGCAGGTGCTCTTTCTAAGGGGCATTCAACTTGTCCAACAATCTGCTCTCGACGAGGCCAGGGTGTACCTCAAGCGTTCGAAAACACAGCCCTCTGACAGCCGAACCGTTTTGCTGGCAGATTACTGGCTTGGAGACATTGCCTATCGCGAAGGGAACTATACCGAAAGCAAAAAAATATTGGGTGATTTCATCGAGCAAAGTTCTCGGTACCGAAATCTTCCGGAAGAATCCTCAGTCATTACTGCCAATTACACACTTGGGTATATCGGGCTGAAAGAAAAAAACTACAAGACCGCATTGCTGCATTTTCAGGAAACGGTTTCAGACATCCAAAGACAGAAGCAGCAACTGACCACCGCCACACTCACCTCAGAAGTGTTTGGTGATGCTGTGCTGAGGGCTGGAGATTGTCTCTTTAAGCAAAACTCTTACAACGGGGCCCTCCAATACTATAATTCTGCCATTGACAACCGGTACAGCGGGTTTATCTATGCCCTTTACCAAAAGGCTTTGATTGAAGGATTGAAGGGGAATACCACTGAGAAGATTGTGGCACTGGAGGAGATTTTTGAAAAATACCCCAATTCTGAATACTCAGATGATGCACTCTTGCAGCTCGGCACCATCTACCAAGAGCTGAATCAACTCAATCAGGCCCGTCGTCCTCTGCTCAGGCTTGTAACAGATTACAAGGGGAAATCAGGGCTTATCAATGCCGGGCTGCTCAAACTCGGCTTGATTTCATACAATCAGGGAGATGCACGGAAAGCACTTGAATATTATGAAGAGGTGCTAAGGAGCAATCCAAGCCCTGAGGAGGCACAAAGTGCGCTCGTTGCCATTGAAGAAATCTACATTGACGACCTCAATGACCCTGACGGGTACTTCGAGTTCATTGCCAGTGTGCCGGGATACAATATGGACACTGCCGAAAAAGAGGCTATCAGCTATGAGGCTGCTGAATCTCAATATGAAAATGCAAATTACGAAACAGCCATCGTCTCCTATACGCGCTATTTGCAAAAGTACCCTGAAGGAAGTTACAGCCTTTCCGCCCATTTTTACCGCGGGGAATGCCACGCTATTCTGAAGCAATACAGCGAGGCATTGATTGACTACGATTATGTCGCAGGGCGCGGTGTCAGCCAGTTTTCAGCAAAGGCGCTGAGGAAGGCGGCCATTATTGCGGAGCAGCACGAAAAGGACTACGAGCGTGCTTTCAGGTATTTCAGTCAGCTTGAAAATCAGGCAATCAGCGAGGAGGTGCGTTTCGAGGCTCAGCGCGGAGCCCTCCAGGCTGCCTATCAATCCGGCAAGTCGGCAGAGTCCTTGGTACTGGCTCGCAAAGTCATCGTCAACCCGTTGGCTGATACCCGGATGAAAGGAGAGGCAGAATTCTACATTGGCAAAATTACCCTTGAGCGGAAAGACTACGATGCCTCCATTCAGGCGTTCAGCCAGACCATCCAGCTGCTCGATGGGGAAATGGCAGCAGAGGCGAGATACCAGATTGCGTATATGTATTACCTGAAGCGAGATATGAATCTTGCCAGAGAGCTCAGTAATAAGGCGAGTTATGAGAATTCCGGGTATCCGTACTGGGTGGCCCGGAGTATTATTTTGTTGTCGGATATCCTCGCTGAGCAAGGAGATCTGTTCAATGCAGAGGCTGCGCTGAGTGCCATCATCGAGAGCTACTCGGATGATGAGGACATCCTTCGGGAGGCACAGGAAAAACGGGCCCGCATACTCGAACTGATGAACCGGTCCAGCCGGATGGATACCACCGGTGACGGGGGGCGGTTTCTGGATATGCAGGAGGACGATCAGGGAGGTTCTGACCAATAACTCCATTCACCTACTTTGATGACCTAAGCGGAATCCCATGGATAAGCTCTTGATTCGAATTCTTTTTTTCATTCTCATTCTCCCTTCTTCCCTCGCACTTCGCGGACAGGAGCCGGGCCGTTCACTCGAGACTGGCCAGGTGGAGGTGATCCGGGATTTTGATGCCCGGCTTGAGGAAACGCAGAAGGTGCCGCTGGCGCCCATCATTCCTGAATATGCCCAGCCTGCCGGACAATTTGACTATTTGCTGCCTGTCAGGATTCTGGCTGTGGATTATCCGGCGCCGAAAATCAGGCCCATTGCCATGGGGCGGGACAAAGAGCCCAAAGTGTATAATGGGTATGCCAAGGCAGGATTTGGCACACTCTCTCAGCCTTATGGCGAACTGGGCTACGGGTTCAGGGATCAGGACAAGCTGGCGCTCAACGTCCATCTGCTGCACCATGCAGCCAATAATTCGGGAAATCGGGAGAACCAGCGCTTTTCAGAAACCCGTGGGAATCTGGATTTCACACTGTATTCAAAAGATGGAATGGCTGTCAGGGGGCGGGGTGGCTATGAGTCGGATGTGAATTATCTCTATGGCTATAATCAGGCTGATACGAGTTTTCTGAAAGAGGAAGTCAGAAGGCGCGTTTCACTGCTCGAACTTGGAGCTGGTATTTTTAATTCCGCACCAACGGTTGCTGGCATCGATTACAGCGCCGATGCAGATTTCTACAGGCTTTCGGAATCGTTCGGTGCCTCATCGGAAAGTGGATTTCTCATCGACCTTGAGGGGCGGAAACTGCTGGACGGCACCCATCCCATTGGGCTTCGCCTCGTAACCGATTTTTCGACCTATTCGGACACAGCCTCTCAGAATCTGCATAACTTCTTTCTCCAGCCCCACTTCACCTTTCACAGCTCCCGCTTTAAATTGAGAGTGGGTGCCAATCTGGCCTCCCACGACGATGAATTTTTTGTCTTTCCGGACCTCGAGTTGGAGGTTGGGATCATAGGAAGCCAGTTGGGGGCTTATGTGGGCGCCACTGGCACATTGGAGAAAAACAGTTTTCGCAATCTGCTGACCTATAATCCGTTTGTGGCTTCAAGTCTCACGGTCAACAACTCAGCCGTCAGCGACTGGTTTGGTGGGGTCAGAGGAAGCATCCGGGATTTTGGCTATGAGGTGCAAGCTGGTGTGAAATCGGTCGATAATCTGGCCATTTATCTGCCCCTCCCGGTTGATACGCGGCAATTTTTGGTGCTCTATGACACAGCCACCATTGTGTATTTGCAAGGAATGATTGGTGGTGCCCTCAATAAGCAATTAGAATTGACAGCGACATGGGGTACTCATTTTTTTGACCTGAAGGTGAATGAAAAAGCATGGCAACTCCCCGCGCTTGAGGCCAATTTTTCGGCTATCTATACGGCCATGCAGGGAAAATGGAAACTCCGTGGGGAGGTGTATCTCGCGGATGGCGTTCCGTACCGGAATGAGTCGCTCGATGCCGAACGTCTCAATGCGCTTTTCGATGTCAGTCTTGGGGCAGAATACCTATTTCTGGATCAATTCGGGGCCTGGCTGCAGCTGAACAATCTGGCCAATAACAAGCGGGAGCGGTGGCTGAACTATCCGGTCTTCGGATTCAACGTCATGGCTGGAGTTTCGGCCCGGTTTTGATTGAAGAATGGAGAGGGCTGGGTGTATGGTGTGACATGCATCACTTGCCTGTCCATTTTCGGAATGTAGCTTTGCGTGGTCCTTCTTTTTAAAGACTGAAACTACGTATCCATGCAATTTGGTCAGTTCCTCCCAATAGCCCAATGGCTTCCTTCCTACAAAAAAGAAAACCTCCAGGGCGATCTGATTGCCGGTTTGACAGTAGGCGTTATGCTCATTCCTCAGGGGATGGCCTACGCTATGATTGCCGGATTGCCGCCTATTTATGGACTCTACGCCTCGACTATTCCCCTGATTTTGTACGCAGTCTTCGGAACCTCACGCCAGCTGGCAGTGGGTCCGGTCGCCATGGTGTCTCTGCTAACAGCCGCCGGCATTGGTGCGATCACCAGCGATCCGTCGACGTATATCCTGCTCGCTGTTTCACTTGCGCTCATGGTGGGAGTGATTCAATTCGGTTTGGGTGTTTTCAGGCTGGGGTTTCTGGTAAATTTCCTGTCCCATCCTGTAGTGAGCGGATTTACCTCCGCCGCTGCCTTAATCATCGGATTGAGCCAGCTCAAGCATCTGATGGGAGTCGATTTACCGAAATCGCACCATGTGCACGAAATCTTGTTAAGCGCCATTGCCAATGCCGGCCAGACCAATCTGGCTGCTCTTGGTATTGGAATCGGGGGGATTGTGCTGATTAAAATGTCTAAGAAAATACATGCGAATCTCCCCGGGCCTCTGGTCGCTGTGGTTGTGGGGATTCTCGCTGTTTGGGGCTTTTCGATGACTGATATGGGTGTGAAAATTGTCGGTGAGGTGCCGGGCGGATTGCCAGCTTTCGGGGTGCCGTCGGTTGCGTTTTCCAGCATCCAAAGCTTGCTTCCTGTGGCCCTGACCATCGCGCTGGTGAGTTTTATGGAAAGCATTGCTGTGGCCAAGGCCATACAGGCGCGACACAAGAATTACCAGGTCGATGCAAATCAAGAACTGGTTGCCCTTGGCCTTGCCAATATAGGCGGTGCTTTTTTCAAGAGCTACCCGGTTACCGGTGGGTTTTCACGGACAGCAGTCAATGACCAGGCTGGGGCAAAGACCGGCCTTGCTTCGATTATCAGCGCCGGCCTTATTATCTTAACACTCCTTTT
>CAZMSQ010000050.1:12314-14292 GCA_964569025.1 uncultured Saprospiraceae bacterium
CTTGAGGATCGCCCTGATTTGCTGGTCATTCGCTTTGATGCTCGTCTGTACTTTGCAAATCTGAGCCATTTCCGGAAATTGCTTGACGAGTGGGTTATGGAGAAAGGCCAGAGACTGAAGGCAGTGATTGTAAATGCAGAAAGCATCAGCAGTGTTGACAGCAGTGCGCTGCATATGCTTCATGACCTGACAAAAGATTTGAGACACCAGGGGGTGGAGTTGTATTTTAGCAGTGTAATAGGTCCGGTCCGTGATGCCATGGCGCGGGCTCATCTTGTCGAAGAAATAGGCGAGGACCATTTCCAGATGAGCATCGAAGATGCGGTTGCAGTCATTGATGGGAAATCCGGTGCTGAAAATTCCACAGAACCTCTGAGCTCCTACACATTGCAGACCAACGACTAAAATCCGACAATCATTGATCTCTTTCTAACTCGTGTGAACAAATGTGTTCAACTGGTTGAGATGCTGTTGTCTATGAATGGCTGAATTGCAGTACCTTGCACAACATGAGCGCTGTGCTGACAATCATTGGCTACCTGATCGGGTTTCTTTTGGTCTTTCTGCTGCACCGGAAAGATTGGTCGAAAGGTCTGTTCAGAGTCACCCGAAAAACCACGTGGATTGTCTCAGGGCTGTCGCTGCTTATGTTTTCCTACTCCGCGACGCTCGGTCACTTTGCCTATGGCATCATTCAGGATACAGGTATTTGGGGGATGTGGATGGTATGGGTCGGACTGATTGGCTCCGGCATTGTGCCATTTGTATTTGCCCCCCTTTGGCAGTCGTTCAATCTCGAAACTGACAATCAGTTTATTCTTGTTCGCTTTTCTGGCAGGGGTGCTTCCATCCTGCAGATTTTCAGGGCCATTCTGATTGGGATGATCATTGTGCCCATGATCGTTTCCATGCAACTTCTCGCCTTCGCACACATCCTTGAAGCAGCAGCCGGATTGTCTGGCAATCTGTCCATACTGCTCAGTGGAGCCATTCTTGCTGTGTTCGCCCTCAAGAACACTTTTCAACTCAAGCTCGCCCATGACGCATACCATTTCGTGCTGTACGTTGCCGGACTGATTATTTTGTTTGTATCCTTCTTAGAAATATCCGGAGGATTGGAGCAAAGTCTGGCATATTTTCGAACTGTCCGACCCGAAGCTCTCGCTCTGATTCCATCTGCTGATGATCAGGTCTTCTGGAACTCGTTCCTCGTTCTGTTCGGCATCCAATGGTGGTCTGCACAGCTCACTGATGGAGGGGGCCCGGAAATGGCCCGCTTTACAGCTACCAAAAGCCGTTGGGATGTTGTCAAAGCAGCCGCGCTGCCTGTTGTGCTGACCATAGGGATTGACTTACTCTTTATTGCCATGATTCTCATGAGTCTTGCCTCAGGCGGCGGTCAGGGAGAGCAGGGGTGGGTTGAGTCAGTGTTTCGGGCAGTGCCGTCACAGAGCAGTCCTTTCATTCTCCTCGTTTTTTTCATCCTTTTTCTGACTTCGGCAGAGTCATTTCTGAATTGGGGTTCATCACTCCTTACGGTTGATGTTTATAAATCCCGCCTCAACCCGGAGCTATCCATCCCGGGCAGAAATCGAGTTGGTATTGGACTCATGGTCCTTATGAGCATCGTCAGCACCGTCCTTGCCCTGGGTTCTGAGAGCATCATCTTTGTCGTATCGCTTTTTCTCTCCATTTCCACCGGCGTGGCGCCTGTGCTATTATTGCGATGGTTCTGGATGAGAATCAATGCATGGTCGCAGCTCTCAGCCATGCTTGCCTCCCTTGTATACACCGTCCTGCTTTACGCCCTCGAAGCGTCAGGCCATCCAATCTATGACTGGCTGCCTTTCAAACCCCACGAAACCCGCATCGCAACCGTGACTGTGCTCACCACCCTCACATGGCTGACCGTCACCTTTCTCACACCACGAACAAATCCCGACCTGACTGCACAGTTCAAAGAGGCCCTGCCTCCCCG
>CAZMSQ010000051.1:0-3957 GCA_964569025.1 uncultured Saprospiraceae bacterium
GCTCTGTTTGTTGTGAATGGTATGCCCATTACCAATAGGCTCTTTAGCACGGGTGACGGATTGAATGGGACTACAACCATTGACTTTGGGAATGCTGCCCAATTGGTAAACCCGGATGATATTGAGTCAATTTCTGTCTTGAAGGGCCCTGGTCTGCCTTGATCTTTCAGGCATGGACCGTTCCCTGATTCGATATGCAACCCATTTGCAGACCATCATCCCGTCGGTACAGGAAGTTATCTTCCTGCATAACATCAAGTTTGAGTATCCGCTTGAAGCCGAGGAAGTCACAGAGCGGCTTGACCGACCACTGGACGAGGTTGTGAGGGAAGATCTTGAAGAAAAAATAAGCCAGCTCTACACCAGAGCTCCAACAATTAAAGCTCTGGACATTGAAGTAACCACAGGAAAATCAACGCCCAATCTGCTCGCTGATTACTGCCGTGACAATGAAATCGATCTGGTGGTCTGCGGGAAAAAACGCAACTACCGGGGTAGTGGAAGTACCATGGAACGCCTTCTGAGAATACCTCGTTTCAAGGCCTCAATGCTGATGGTTCCGGAAACACCTCCCTGACCCATTCACCACATTCTCGTACCTGTTGATTTCTCCTCGCATTCCAAAGAAGCACTCAGGCTGGCACTGCATATTGAGAAAGAAACGGGAGGCGATGTAGAGTGCCAGCATATTTTTGATATCCCGACTCACTACTTCCCGTATATCCCGGTTGGAAAAGTTCGGGAATCGATGCAGAAAGATGCCATGAAGGATTGGGAAAAGTTTCGAAAGAATCTGGGGGACGAAATCTCAGCCACACCGGATTGTGCCTTTTCATTTACCAAAAACCGGTCAACTGCCGAAACTGTCTACGAATTGGCTCTCAGTAAGGGGATCAATCTTATTATCATCGGCTCCAGAGGGCGGGGAGGCATTCCGGCCACCCTGTTTGGCAGCGTAGCCCTGCAACTGTTCAAGTTTGATTTTCACATCCCGCTTCTGATTGTCAGGTGAAGGACCGGTGGGAAGGCCGGAATTAAGATACTATGGTTCATTTCATGTGTCACTATCCCCACATCACCCTTCGAGATCCTCTTCAAGTTTCATTTGTCTGACCTTGAGCACATTCAAAGCATTCTTACTGACATTGTCTACTTGTTTTGCTGTAAAAATGGCGGTTTCGTCATAAAACAGGAAAATAACGGGGGCCTCGTCAACCAAAATTCGGTCCATTTGGTGATAGAGATTGTAGCGCAATGAATCATTTACCTCGCCGAGGGCCAGTTCGTAGAGTCGGTCGAATTCAGCATTCTGAAACCTGGTGTAATTCGGAGGAGCCGGATTGCCTCCATAGAAAACCGTCAGGAAGCTTTCTGCATCGGGATAGTCAGCAATCCAGGACGCTCTGAAAAATGGAGTCTGACCAGTACTCATCATCTGTCGCAGAGTTGCCGATTCTGTCATTTCAATACGAACGGTAAACCCGAGATCTTCCCATTGGCGGGTGATGAATGTGCAGAGGTCGAGATAGTCCTTGGTGGTATTGAGCACAAGTTCCGGCAATCCTTCGCCGGCAGGATAGCCTGCCTCCGCTAATAGCCGCTGGGCCAGCTCCGGACGATACCCGTATCCGGCCACTTTGTCGGGTTTGAATGATGGCAATCCGCGCGGCACAAATCCTGCATTAGCAGCCACTCCGACCGTATTGCGGAGGGTCTTCAGCATCAACTGGCGGTCGATTCCCCAATTCATGGCCTGGCGCACTCTTTTATCCCGAAAGGGCGAGTCTTCTGGCAGCGACTGAAGATTGAAACCGAGATACTCCGTATTGAGAAACGGAGCTTTCACCAATGCCAGCTTGTCTGCATGGTGCGGCTGTAACTGCCCGTCGGGCGTCAGCAAATCATCGACATATGAAGACTCGAGGCCTGTAATGATGTCTACCTTCCCTTGCAGAAGCTGGAGGTATGCCGTCTTCCGGTCATTCATAAAACTCACCAGCACCCCGTCGAGCCAGGGAAGTGGCTCTCCCTCTGCGGAAGTTTCAAAATAATGATCATTGCGAATAAGAGCCAGTGCCTCTCCCTCCAGCCAGTTACGATACTTAAAAGGGCCGGTCCCAACCGGATGGGTGCGAAAGTCAAATCCGTACCTGTCGACAGCTTCTTGAGGGACAATGTAACAATAGGGCATCGTCAGAATCCCCATCATGGGCAGAAAAGGCTGTCGGAGTCTGAGCACAAAGGTACTGTCATCGGGGGCTGAAAATGGCGACTGGTCTGCCACTTTGCCCCGAAAAATCCAACTCCCCGGCGAGTGGACCGATTCATCGAGAATCCTGCTGAAGCTGTACACCACATCCCGGGCCGTTACGGCCCTGCCCGTTCCTCCCGGAAATGCCGGATCGTCATGAAAATAGACGTCCGGACGAAGGTGGAACGTATAGGTCAGCCCGCTGTCTGAAATGGCCCAGCTTTTTGCAAGGCAGGGTTTGACTTCAAGCTGGTCGTTGAGCTGTACCAATCCACTGTACAGATGTCCGACCGCCCAGATATTGCTTTGACTGCGTGCAAAGGCGGGGTCCAGAGAGGTAACAGCATTGGGCTGATTGTAGCGAAGAATACGGGTAAACGCAGTGTCACCAGCCTTCTGCCTGCAGGCTGGCGACACTGCGATGATTGCAATCCAGATAAACGAATGGCAGACAAATCGTATGACCCGCTTCATCCGGAGTTACCCTTCGAACCCGATCTTCCGATGGGCTCCGTCGCAGTACGGCTTCGTAGTTGATGCCCCACACCTGCAGAAGGCTGCTGAGCGCTTGCGAATTTCGGTGGTTCCGTCAGGCTTTATGACTGACAAATCACCATGTACCACGAGGGGTCCGTTTTTCAGGACCTCCACTTTCTGAAGTTCTTCTGAGGGTGCACCCTCATGTGTGTCTTGTGCTGACATATAAATTGATTTTATGGATGAACAAATAACAGGCGTACCTTCTGCCTGCATACGTTCGAATCGATAATCTGAAACATTTCATCGGGGCGGGAGTTCAAGATCCCTGTGGATTGTCATTTGATTTCGTTGGGCTTCTGCGAGGGGGAGCGAAGATACGGCGGGCGCTTTGAATCCAGCTGTGAACTGCCCGTCTTGAGAATGACGAAATACCTGCCTGTGGATGAGGGGCTGTTGGCTGGGCAAGGGTGGCCGTCATCCCGCCATCGATGGTCAGAGTTTGCCCTGTCATATAGGCAGCCTCATCGGAGGCGAGGAATCGGATAACCCCTGCTACTTCCTGCGGTTTACCCCTTCTTCCCATCGGAACCCGCCAGTCTTGCCCGGGTGGCTGGTCGGTGATGGGGATGCTTCCCGGAGCCACGCAATTCACCCGAATCCCAATCGGGCCACCATCAACAGCCATCTGGCGGGTCAGGCTTTCTATAGCGGCCTTCGCAGCTGAATAGACGGCATACTCCGGCCAAGCCACCCGGGCATGTACGGAGCTGACATTGATAATGACTCCCCCTCCGCGGTTTCTCATCACAGGGAATGCATATTTTGACATGAGAAAAACCGACTTGACCATGGTGTCCATGCCGCGATCCCAATCTTCTTCAGACAGTGTCTCAACTGACCCACGAGCACTCCAGTAGGCATTATTCACCAGAATATCTGGTCCGCCATGCGTTTTGCGCAGATTTTCAAACAAATTGGCGATATCTGCGTGTCTGCTTACATCTGTATGGATGAATCTGGCCGCTCCGCCACGCCTGCAAATTTCTTCAGCCACTTGTGTTCCTTGCTCTGGCAGTATATCAGCAATAATCACCTCCGCCCCCTCCCGAGCAAGGCACTCGGCTGTTTGTTTGCCTATACCTTTGGCTCCGCCTGTTACAATAGCGATTTTTCCGGATAGTATCACTTCCAATTGATTTTTCTGGTGTCTGACTCAGTGTTTCTGA
>CAZMSQ010000051.1:4057-13282 GCA_964569025.1 uncultured Saprospiraceae bacterium
TCAAAACAAATATACACATTCTGTTTGGTTTTTAAGGAACTTTTTGTGTTATTTGCACATCGTATTTGTTTGAATACGTCTAAAGGATACCCCGGGTCCCGATTTCAGAATTTGGTTCATCACATTTACCATGTTCAATCGGGCTATATTACATCTTGACTTAGATGCATTTTTCGCGTCAGTGGAATGTCTTCAGAACAGCACCCTGCGTGGCCGTCCGCTCATTGTTGGAGGCGGGCATCAGCGCGGGGTGGTGATGTCGTGCAGTTATGAGGCGCGGCGCTTCGGGGTTCGTTCTGCCATGCCGATGCGGGTGGCGAAGCGGCTGTGTCCGGATGCGGTTGTGCTGCGCGGCGACATGGAGGCATACAGCCGGTATTCACGGCTGGTAACAGAGGTGATTGCGGATCAGTCGCCGGGGTTTGAGAAAGCGAGCATTGACGAGTTTTACATTGACCTGTCGGGTATGGACCGGTATGTGGGGTGTTGGCATTGGTCGCAGGAGCTGCGCCAGCGGGTGATGCGGGAATCGGGTTTACCTATTTCTGCGGCTTTATCGGTCAACAAGCTGGTATCAAAGGTGGGCACGGGCGAGGCCAAGCCCAATGGGGTGCGGCTCATTGAGATGGGTGCGGAGCGGGGGTTTCTGGCGCCTCTGCAGGTGGGGAAGCTCCCGTCGGTGGGGCAGGTCACGGAGCAGCGTCTTCACCATATGGGGGTGCAGCATGTACACACACTGGCGGCGATTCCGCCGGCTCTGTTGCAGCGGGAGTTTGGCAAGCGCGGCCCTGAGCTGTGGCGCAAGGCCAACGCCATTGACGACAGCCCAGTAGTGCCATACCGCGAGCAGAAGGCCATCTCCACAGAGCACACCCTGGAGGTTGACACCACGGATGTGCGCCAGCTGCGGGAATTGCTGACTGGCATGACCTTGAAGCTGAGCTACGAGCTGCGCCAGCAGCAGTGGCTGACGGGCTGTGTGACGGTCAAGGTGCGGTATGCCGACTTCAGCACCTACACCAAACAGCGCCACATTCCCTACACGGCCACTGACCGCCAGTTGCTGGAGCACGCCTCCGGGTTGCTGGAGCAGCTGTATCAGCGGCGGCAGCTGGTCAGGCTGGTCGGCCTGCGCTACAGCCATCTGGTCAACGGTCGCCAGCAGATGAGCCTCTTCGAAGACAGCAGCCGGGAAGCCAACCTGCTGGCTGCCATGGACCGCATCCGCACCCGCTTTGGCCCCGATGCTCTCACCCTTGCCTCCACCCTCTAACTCCCGCACCATGTACATCAATTGCCACAGCTACTACAGCCTGCGCCACGGCACCCTCTCCCCTTCCCGCCTCGTCGAACTGGGCACGGCACTGGGGGCAGAGGTGATGGCACTGACAGATATCAATAATACCTCGGCCACCATTGAGTTTGTGAATCTGTGCCACCGGGCCGGTATCCGCCCGATTGCAGGCATCGACTTCCGCCGAGACCATAAATGCCTCTATATCGGCTTGGCGCAAACCCAGGTGGGCTTCGCCCACCTCACCCGCCTGCTCAGCCGCAGCTCGCTCTCCGGCACCCCCCTCCCCGACCGGGCACCGCTCCTGCCAGATACGCACATCATCTACCCCCTGACCAGCACCGTGCCGCAGGACCTGCGCGACAACGAGTGGGTAGGCATCCGCCCGGGGCAGCTGAACCGCCTCCACTTCTCAGTGCCCAAACCCATACAGCGGCGGCTGGTGGTACTCAGCCCCCTTACCTTCGCCGATGAAGCAGGATTCAACCTCCACCGCCTGCTGCGGGCCATCGACCTCAATATCGTGGGCGGACGGCTAGCAGACCGGCATACGGCACCACGTACAGACCGGCCCGTCGCCGCAGACCAGCTCCGAGATGCGTTTGCAGCCTTCCCGCACATCCTCAACAATACCCGCACAGTCACCGACAGCTGCCATTTCAACCCGAAGACCGGCCTGACACTCAACCGCCAAACATTCACCGGAAGCAAGGAAGGTGATCTGACGCTGCTCGAAAAGCTGGCTATGCGTGGCTGCGAGGGCCGATACGGCTCTCCACATGCCCGCAACTGCGGTACCGACAAGCAGGCAAAAGAGCGGATCCACAAAGAACTGCAAGTCATCCGAAAACAAGACTTCGGCGCCTACTTCCTCATCAGCTGGGATATCATCCGCTATGCCCGAAGCATGGGCTACCGGCATGTCGGCCGCGGCAGCGGCGCCAACTCCATCGTCGCCTACTGCATCGGCCTGACCGACGTCGACCCCATCGAGCTGAACCTCTACTTCGAGCGCTTCATCAACCCCTACCGGAGCTCACCCCCAGACTTTGACCTGGACTTTTCATGGGATGAGCGCGATGACATCATCGACTACATCATCAAGCGTTACGGACCGGAGCACACCGCCATGATGGCCGCATACAGCACCTTCAAGGGGCGGTCGGCCATCAGGGAAGTCGGCAAGGTGTTTGGCCTGCCAAAAGAGGATATTGACCGCATCATCCGCGAGCCGGCAGCAGCCGACAGGCACCATCCGCTGGCGCGAAACATCCATCACTATGCCCGGCAACTGGAGGGCTTCCCCAACCACCTGTCCATTCACGCCGGAGGCATTCTCATCGCAGAACAGCCTCTCTACAACCAAACTGCCCTACAGCAAATGCCGAAAGGATTTCCCATCACACACTTCGACATGCACCACGCTGAAGACTGGGGGCTGCACAAATACGACATCCTGAGCCAACGGGGACTGGGGCACCTGAAAATGGGCGCCGAGCTCGTCCGCCGAAACCGGGGTGAAGCCGTCAACCTCGACGACCTGGAAGCCATCAAAGCCGATGAGCAGGTCAAGGCACTCCTGCGCAAGGGCAGATGCATGGGCTGCTTCTACATAGAAAGCCCCGCTATGCGAGGCCTGCTCCAAAAACTGGGCTGCGACAACTACGTCCATCTCGTAGCCGCCAGCTCAATCATCCGCCCCGGAGTAGCCAAATCCGGTATGATGCGCGAATACATCCAGCGCTTTCACAACCCCCGGTCAGTATCCTACCCCCATCCCGCCTTCGAAGCGCAACTCGGCGAGACATTCGGTGTCATGGTCTATCAGGAAGACGTCATGAAAATTCTGCACCACTTCGCAGGCCTTGATCTGGACGAAAGCGATGTGCTGCGCCGCATTATGAGCGGCAAAAAAGCACAACACGACACGTTTGAGCACCTGCGTCGCAAGTACCTCGATAACTGCCGCCAGCGGGGCTATTCGGATGAACTGACGCAGGAGGTGTGGCGTCAGGTAGAAAGCTTCAGCGGCTATTCATTCTGCAAGGCCCACTCAGCGAGCTTTGCCGTGGAAAGCTTTCAGAGTCTGTATCTCAAAGCCCACTATCCCCTCGAATTTATGGTGGCCGTTATCAATAATTTCGGCGGATTTTACAGCACCGAGCACTATCTGCATGAGGCCCGTATGCAGGGCGCTACCATCCACGCTCCCTGTATCAATCACAGCCAGTATCTCACCGATCTCATCGGCACTGATATCTATCTGGGCTTCATTCACCTCAAGCAACTCGAGCAGCAGACCGCGCGTCACATCGTCAACCAGCGCACAATCAGCGGCCACTTTCGCAGCCTCGATGATTTTCTGCAGCGCGTCCGCATCAACCCCGAACAGCTGGACATCCTGATTCGCATCGGTGCATTCCGCTTTACCGGCAAATCCAAGCAAGAACTGATGTGGGAAAAAAGCGCCCTGCTCGACCCCAAAGAGCACCACCACAGCACCACCCCATCCCTGTTTGCGGAAGATGCCCCTGAGTATGAACTGCCCGAACTCGAATCACCGGAAAATGATGTCGTCATGGACCAACTCGAATTGCTTGGATTCACCCTCACCTCCCCCTTCGACCTCTGGCCGCCAGACGAACACATCCGACAGTCATGCATCAAGGCCTCCGCATTCAGCAACCATATCCGAAAGCAGATTCGCATCATCGGCGCCTACGTCTGCCGCAAAGACCTGCGGACCTCCAACAACAAAATCATGTGCTTCGGCACCTGGATTGACGAAGACGGGCTCTTTTTCGACACCGTTCACTTTCCGGAGGCACTCCGCAGAAGCCCTTTTCGGGGTACAGGACTCTATATCATCACCGGTACAGTGACCGAAGACTTTGGAGTGTGTAGTGTGGAAGTGACGAAAATGGAGAAAGTTGAGAGGTAGGAAAACAGAAACCCCTCTCGGTATCGAGAGGGGTTTCTGTTTTGTGTTAATTCTTGAAGTACGGGGCGGTGATATTTTCCCCACTCTGAATTTGCTCCAGCCGGCGGCTAAACTCCTGAGAAACTTCTAAGTCCTCAGGCGTCCCTTTCTTGGCATAGATTTCTTTGAGCGCGATAAGAATATTCGAATCGTCAGGCTTCAGACTCTCCGCTCGCTGGAAATATGGCAACGCTTCATCAAACAGTTGCAAAATTTCAGCCTGCTTTGCCTCGTACTTTCTGATGCCCTCTTTGGAGAAATCTTCCTCCATGGCAACCAGTTCCTGTGTCATAACCGCAGCCTTATTATAGTAGAGGGCACCAATGCTGTAAATGGCATCTGCATTCTTATCATCAACTTCCAGACCTCTGCGGTAATTTTCCAGAGCTTTTTCGAAATACACTTCAGACTGCTCTACATTCTCTGCCTCTAATTCACGCTGAAACAAATTATCAAATACAAACCCAAGCGTCGTATACAAACTCACATTTTCCGGATCACCGGCAATGGCCTCTTCGAGCTTACTGACCAGTCCGTCGAGCTCGTTGTTTTGAAGGGCGTAGTTGATTTCTGCATAGAGGAGACCTTTATCTTGCGGAAACTGTGCCCGACCTTCGGCCAGAAATCCAACAGCTTTTTCCTTATCCTCTTCCAGATACAGGCGATACAGCGACTCGTAGATGGAGGGGTTTTGGTAGCCTTTTTCCTTCAGACGCATAAAAACGGCTTCGGCTTCGGCATTCATTCCGGCGTTGATGGCACTTAAGCCAGCTGCGAAAGCAAGCTCATTGGCTGTGGCAGGGTCTTCGAAGGCAGGCTTGCCGTATTGATTCGCTTCGAGAAGATCAACCGCATCCATGACACTTGAAAAGCCTTTATACGATTGTGCAAAGTCGCTTTCACCATATCGGGCAGAAGCGTATGCGTTCATGTTGTTGATGTTGTTAAAGATTCCATCTAGAGCTTCATTGACTTCGTACCCTTTGTCAGTCACACCAAGTGCACTTTTATAGGCACTGAACGCCAGCATGCCTGCCTCCGGCAGGGCTGACTGATGGTTCGGATCAATGGTCTGCGTAATGATCAGATCCTGCGTAGCAAGTGTGCTGTAGATTTCGCCAGCTAACAGGTATACCTTGCTCTGCTTTTTATCATCAACAGTGCCGATATTATCGACGGCTTTGGCGATTTCCTTTGCTGCTTCAGCCAGATTCTCCTGATTATTTCCCGGATCGAGATTAAACTTATTCATCAGGGTGCGAGCATCCTTGTAGGCATCCCAGCCTGGCTGCGCGAGGAGATTCTGGGCTGGGAAAGCCAGAACAGAAATCAGAAGGACAACGAACGTTCTCATAACAAAATGGTTGTTTAAAAAATATTCAACAAATCACAGGCAGAGAATCGAAGTGTCTGAACAACGCAACCAACTCCGATTCATACTCAATCAATCTGCCTTTCTTATTTTAACGCAGTTGGAAACTGCCTTCGTTCACAACTACCCTTCAATCTGACTTATTCTTCCTCACCCGAGGTCAGTTCGTGGCTGTTTTCTTCTGCATTATCCGGACTTCCATCATCCCGAATCACAGCTACATCAGCGATTTGGTCGTCATCATCAAGGCGGATCACCCTCACTCCCTGTGTGGCGCGGCCCATGATTCTGATATCAGCCACCGGAATTCGGATCATGATTCCGGAGCGGTTGGTGATCATCAGATCATCGGTTGAAAGAACAGCCTTGATGCCAACCACGGCACCGGTTTTCTCATTGACAATCATGGTCCTGACACCTTTCCCGCCACGGTTCGTCAATCTGTAGTCCTCAAAGTTCGAGCGTTTCCCCATCCCGTTTTCGGCAATGGTAAGGATGGAGAATGCCGGATCCTGCGGATCAATAGAAACCATTCCGACCACCGCATCTTTATCGTCATCCAACCGGAAACCCTTGACACCGGCAGCGGTGCGCCCCATAGGCCGGACCGTGGATTCCGGGAATCGGATTGCCCGACCGCCGCGATTCGCCAGCAGCAATTCGCGCTGTCCGTTGGTCAGGCGGGCTTCGAGAAGGGTATCTCCTTCATTGATGGTGATGGCGTTGATTCCATTGGTTCTCGGACGGGAGAACGCCTCGACGAGGGTCTTTTTGACCATGCCATTTTTGGTGCAGAACACGATATAATGGCTTTCTACAAACTCCTGATCTGTCAAATCCTGAATCTTGATGTACGCCTTGATGGCATCATCTTTCGGGATAGCAATGAGGTTTTGGATGGCACGTCCGGTCGACGTCTTTGAGGCCTCTGGAATTTCGTAGACCCTCAACCAAAAGCAGCGCCCCTGTTCCGTGAAGAAGAGGAGGTAGTTGTGATTGCTGGCGGTAAAGAGATGCTCAATAAAGTCAGCATCTCTCGTCTTACTCCCCTTTGATCCTCGTCCGCCGCGACCCTGGGTTTTGTACTCTTCGACCCGGGTGCGTTTGATATAGCCGAGATGAGAGATGGTAATGACCACCTGATCGTCTGCAATCAGATCTTCGATACTGATTTCGCCTTCTTCGGCCGTCACTTCAGTTCGGCGTTTGTCGCCGTACTTTTCGCGAATTTCGGCCAGTTCTTCTTTGGCCACTTCTCGCTGCAGCTGCTCGCTGGCGAGAATGCCCTTGAGGCGCTCGATGGTTTGTTGCACCTCCTCGTATTCTTTTCTGACCTTATCGCGTTCGAGCCCTGTCAGTTTCTGGAGACGCATTTCAAGAATGGCCGTTGCCTGAATCTCCGAAAGCGCGAAGCGCTCCATCAGTCCTGTTCTCGCATCCTCGACTGTTCGGGAGGCTCGGATGAGGGCAATGATTTCGTCGAGGTGGTCAAGGGCAATGAGATACCCTTCGAGGATGTGTGCCCGTTCTTCGGCTTTACGCAACTCAAAACGGGTACGTCTGACGATAACCTCCAATCGGAATTTGATAAACTCCCGGATCAGCTCAACAAGATTCAGGGTTTGGGGCCTGCCATTGACAAGGCAGACATTATTTACCCCATAGCTACTTTGCAGTGGCGTATACTTGTAGAGCTTACTGAGGACCACGCTGGCCATGGCATCGCGGTGCACATCGACCACAATCCGCAGGCCATTCCGGTCTGATTCGTCACGAATATCCGTCACCCCTTCCACCCGCTTGTCGTTGACAAGCTCAGCCATTTTGACGATAAGCGTGGCCTTGTTGACCTGGTAAGGAATTTCGGTAATGATGATGGTTTCGCGACCATTGTCAGCTACTTCGATATCGGCTCTTGCTCTGACCACAACCCGACCACGACCTGTCTCAAATGCCTCTTTGACGCCCGTGACGCCGTAGATGATCCCCCCGGTTGGAAAGTCTGGGGCCTTGACATATTCCATCAGATCTTCCACGGTGATATCCGGCTGGTCGATGGCAGCAGTAATGCCATCGATGATTTCTGTCAGGTTGTGCGGCAGCATATTGGTTGCCATCCCGACAGCGATTCCCGAGGAGCCATTGACCAGCAGATTCGGAACCCGGGTGGGGAGCACCGTAGGCTCTTCAAGCGAATCATCAAAATTCAGCTCGAAATCAACTGTCTCCTTGCGGATGTCTGCAAGCAACTCATCGCTGATTTTTGATAACCTGGCCTCGGTATATCGCATGGCCGCCGGAGAATCTCCATCCATGGAGCCGAAGTTTCCCTGTCCATCAACCAGCGGATACCTGAGCGACCAGGGCTGGGCCATACGGACCATCGTGTCATACACGGAACTATCGCCATGAGGATGGTACTTTCCGAGGACTTCTCCTACGATACGAGCTGATTTCTTGTGGGCCTTATTGTAGGTCAAACCGAGTTCGTGCATCCCGTAAAGGACCCTGCGGTGCACAGGCTTGAGGCCGTCTCGCACATCGGGCAGGGCTCTTGAAACGATGACCGACATCGAATAATCGATGTACGACTGCTTCATTTCCTTTTCGATGGGAACCGGAATTATTCGTGCCTTATCGTCCATTCTGTTCTCTCTTTCCCGAAGTTTCTATGTGTATTTGCCGGGATTTTCCGGCGTCTCTTCGAATTGGTCCAAAGATACGAAAATGCCTGCAGAGGCCCCATGAATTCGGCTACTTTATACAAGCTGTGGACATGCGTTTAAGGTATTTGCAAGACTTCAAATATGATTTGTACAAATCCTTTATCGTTCAAGACCCTCGCTTCGGACAAACCATGGGCTCGAAGCAGCTGCTCACTGGCTTCTTCGCGGTTTTCATAGAGGGGTTCAAGAAAGACTTCATACCCTCCGGACCTCCCCGTACACCCGGCACCAGCAATGCGGGCCTGAAGTCCTACCGCCTCAAGTCTTCTGACTTGTCTGATCGCAACCTGTAATTCTGCTACAAGACCGCAACTGACATACCAGAACCCTGAATTCCGTTTGAGCTCCTGACAGTCCACAGGGATATGCACAGATGCATGTGGTGAGTGAGAAGAGGCCGTTTTATCGGGTTTGGCATCGAGGGATTGACCCTTTCGGCCAGGCCACGGGGCATTCACCTCTTTGAATGGATCTGCGGAAGCAGGATCGAGTTCCGGAAGGGCTGTATCTCCAACCATACGGACTCCCGCATGCTCCATCACATCAACAAAGCCGGACTCGTCAATGAATTCAATGGGAGAATGCTCCGCTTCAATTGCTCTCAGGGTTGTCAAAAGCCAAAGGCTTGAGACGAGAAACAAGGCAGGGATGATCCAAATCCTGATTTTTTGTGCCAGTCCGGCTTGAATGTTTCGACGGGATTCCCGGCTTTTTCCGGCACTGATAAGTAACCGGACCCGGCTGTTCCGGTCTACCAGAATGAGCCCGGCGCCAGAGCGAATGCAGGACTCCCGAAGCACACCGAAGGAAGGGTGGGTCGCGGTATATTCATCGCTTCCCATGGCAATCCAGT
>CAZMSQ010000052.1:0-13031 GCA_964569025.1 uncultured Saprospiraceae bacterium
GCCAGATCAAACCGATCAAGATCCATGACCTTTGCCCATGCCTTGACAAAATCATGGACAAACTTCTCAGCACTGTCGGTACAGCCATAGACTTCAGCAAGTGCGCGAAGTTCGGAATTAGATCCGAAAATCAAGTCCACCCGCGTACCTGTCCACTTCACTTCACCGGTCTGGCGATCCTTGCCTTCGAATACAGTCTCTGATTCATCAGCTGCAGACCATTTTGTATTCATATCCAGCAGGTTGAGGAAGAAATCATTGGTCAGGACTTCCGGACGAGAAGTAAAAACACCGTGTGAGGACTGGCTGGTATTGGCATTGAGCACACGCAAGCCGCCGGTCAGGACAGTCAATTCAGGAGCTGTCAGGTTCAGCAGCTGGGCGCGGTCAACCAGCATTTCCTCTGGTGCTGCACTCGTCCTAAGGTCTTTGCTGATGTAGTTTCTGAATCCGTCAGCAAATGGCTCCAATGCCGCAAAAGACTCAACATCAGTATGCTCCTGACTGGCGTCAGTACGACCCGGGGTAAATGGAACTGTGACATCATGCCCAGCCTTCCGGGCTGCTTCCTCAACAGCTGCACAGCCGCCAAGGACAATCAAATCGGCCATCGAAACTTGCTTACCCCCAGTTTGAGAGTTGTTAAAGGATGACTGAACGCCAGTGATTGCCTGAAGGATTCCATCAAGACGCGCAGGGTCATTCACAGCCCAGTTTTTCTGGGGCTCCAGTCGGATTCTGGCACCATTGGCACCGCCACGCATATCTGAACCCCGGAAAGTCGAGGCAGAAGACCAAGCTGCAAATACCAGATCACTGATTGAGAGGCCACAAGAAAGCAGCTTTGATTTCAGATCACTGATGTCTGTCTCGTTGATCAGTTCATGGTCAACTTCAGGAACAGGATCCTGCCAGATCAGCACCTCCTCAGGCACTTCAGGGCCGAGATATCTGGCACGCGGACCCATATCGCGATGAGTCAGTTTGAACCATGCGCGTGCAAAGGCATCAGCAAGTTCATCAGGGTTTTCATGAAATCTTCGAGAGATGGGCTCATAGATTGGATCCATTCTCAGGGCGAGATCGGCCGTGGTCATGATTGGCGCATGGCGCTTGGCCGGATCATGGGCATCGGGTACTGCATCAGCAGCTGCTCCGCCTTTCGGCACCCACTGCCATGCACCCGCCGGGCTCTTGGTCTTTTCCCACTCATAGCCAAAGAGCACGTCGAAATAACCATTGTCCCACTTCGTTGGATTGGTTGTCCATGCGCCCTCTATTCCGCTTGTGATGGCATCTCCAGCCACTCCAGAGCCATAACTGCTCTTCCATCCAAGACCTTGTTCCTCAATCGAAGCTCCCTCAGGCTCTGCTCCTACTAAAGCTGCATCTCCGGCACCATGGCACTTGCCGAAAGTATGGCCTCCCGCGACAAGCGCAACGGTCTCTTCGTCGTTCATGGCCATTCGGCCAAAAGTTTCTCTGATATCAATGGCTGACTTTAATGGATCGGGATTGCCGTTTGGGCCTTCCGGATTGACATAAATCAATCCCATCTGCACTGCTGCCAGCGGATTCTCAAGTTCACGCTCACCAGTGTAACGCTGGTCTCCGAGCATCTCACCCTCAGGCCCCCAATAAATATCCTGCTCCGGCTCCCAAATGTCTGCCCGTCCACCGCCAAATCCAAAGGTCTTGAAACCCATAGATTCCAGCGCACAGTTGCCAGTCAGAATCATCAAATCAGCCCACGAAAGCTTGCGTCCGTACTTTTGCTTGATTGGCCAGAGGAGATACCTCGCTTTGTCCAGGTTGGCATTGTCAGGCCAGCTGTTGATCGGCGCAAACCGCTGGTTTCCGGTTCCAGCTCCACCCCGTCCATCAGAAATCCGGTAGGTCCCGGCACTATGCCAGGCCATGCGGATGAAAAACGGTCCATAATGCCCGTAATCAGCGGGCCACCAGTCTTTCGAATCCGTCATAAGGTCGTAAATGTCTTTCTTAACCTCTGCCAGATCCAGCTTTTGAAACTCTTCAGCGTAATTGAAATCCTCCCCCATCGGATCAACCAATGAGGAGTGTTGCCTTAAAATGCCGAGATTCAGCTTGTTCGGCCACCAGTTCTTCTGCGCGCTGTTACTTGCAGCGGTCATCTTCAACTCCCCATTCAAAAAGGGGCATTTGCCCTCCCCATTCGAGGATCCGTTTTGACCGCGCACAGCATGGTCGTGATGTGCATGTTCGTTCATGATAATGTAAAATTTTAGTATTCTGCAATGATAATGAGATTGCCCTGATAAAGTTTATTGAATTTGTGAATAGCATTATTGATAGAATCAATACTTGAGCATGGGCGGAGAGAAAAAGATGCAAGGTTTCTTGACATCTACTCTCGGAAACTTGTAAATTTAAGGTCACAATCAGTTTTTTTGTCACAACCTCCTTTTTCCCTCGATGGAATATAATACTGGCTCTCAATCAGATGAGTATCACGGTCTGTCGGAAGACCACATGTTGAACCTGATGACTAACCCGCTTGGACATAAGTCACCTTTGTTTATTCCTGAAAATCTCTCACCTGAAGTCTTTCGAGAAATGCCATTATTCAGACTTGTTCTGAATTGCTTGGAGAGAATGAATACAGCTTCCGGCTTGCGCCTTGCTTCCAATAATGGAGTGCCTCCAGAGTTTACTGCCGAACTTCTCCGCCAAGGATTTCAACTGACTTATCCCATTCCAGATATCAGCAGCACTGCCATAGATTCCAGCCTTCAGGATATGGTGCAAAGCTGCCTGAAATTATGCAAGGTTTCTGGCTTAACCACACAAGCTGGCCAAACGCTCTTGCTAACCGATGAGGGGAAAAAGTTGGCTGCTCCCGGACAGGATTTGGCTCTTTTTAAACATGTTTTCAGATTGCATCAATTGAAATACCCGATTGACGGGCACGATGAATTTCTTACAGACTCGTTTTTCCGCCTTATTTTTCCTTTGTTTTTATATCTGGTGACAAAATTCGGCGCCACAGCTCATACCCTCCACTTTTATGTGGCGAAAATTCAGATTACCTATCCGGGCCAGGACCTCCCAGATTTTTCAGTCTGCGCCAGAGCTCGGTTTCTCGACTCTTACCTGAGTCAGTACGGACTCATAGAATATCCACCACAAAATCCACCACCGGCCCATCATGATTACCTAAAATTCCGCACGACCCCCTTGTTTCGCCGAATTTTCAAGTTGAACATCCTTCCCGAGCAATTAAACTGACCTCAGTCTCCATTCCACAAATTCTCAATGCATGGATCAATTTTTCAGAGAAGCAATTAAGGAAGCCCGTTTGGGACTGGAAGAAAGAGGTATTCCGATTGGCAGCGTACTGGTCCACAATGGGGTCATTATCGGCAGAGGTCATAACCGCCGCATCCAAAAGGGCAGTGTTGTGCTGCACGGCGAAATGGACGCTCTCGAAAACGCAGGACGTCAACCGGCCCACGTCTACAAAGCGTGTACCTTGTACACTACCCTTTCCCCATGCCCGATGTGTACAGGTGCCATTCTCCTCTATGGCATTCCAAAGGTCATCATCGGAGAAAACCAAACATTTATGGGAGAGGAAGAACTCCTGCGCTCAAAGGGCGTTGAAGTTGTTGTGCTCAATGACGAAGCATGCATTGAAATGATGCAGTCATTTATTCAGAATCGCCCTGACCTTTGGAATGAAGACATTGGCGAGGAATAAACCTCACGGCCATGCCGCTTGAAATCAAAACGTTTTCTGGCATTGATGCAAGCCACTTAAAAAACGATGTGGCACGACTGCGCCTAACCGTGTTCAGTGAATACCCATATCTCTATGATGGCTCTGAAGCGTATGAAGCGTCGTATCTCGAACCTCTGTTATCATCTGACTCAGCAATCATTGTCGCAGTATTCGACCGAGATTCAGTAGTCGGGGTGTCGACAGGACTCCCGCTTTCATCTGAAAGCGATGATATTCTTTCCCCTTGGTCCGCATCTGAATACGCTCCCAGTGACATTTATTATCTGAGCGAATCAGTATTGCTCAACCCCTACAGAGGCAAGGGCATTGGTCGGGTCTTTTTTTCTGAGCGTCTCAAAAAAGCCCGCAATCTGGGATTCAGATACGCATCATTTTGTGCCGTAGTCAGACCGGATAACCATCCCTCAAGACCAGTAAACTTTCAGCCGCTTAACGGATTTTGGAAGCGTCTTGGGTTTGAAATGGTCCCGGGATTGACTTGTAAAATCTCCTGGAAAGAGCACGGAATATCTGTGGAAACCCCGCATATCTTACAATTCTGGATAAAAACCCTTTGATAATGCATCTCTCCTTTTGGGCCTTGCCAATCTTGGTTCCTTTCATTTTAATATGCTGTATTCCAGAGGCCGGAGCTCAAAAAATAGAGCGTGAAAAAAAGGTACGGAAGGAAGTTGTCCCCTCAACGGCTATTGAATTTATATCGAGCTTGAGGGTTACATCGAAAATCAAATGGTACCACGAGGAAAGCCTCCGTGGGATAAGTTGGGAAGCCAAAACAAAGGTCGGCACAAAAAAGTATAGCATTGAGTTTGATGAGAATGGGGTTCTGGAAGATATTGAAATTCAAATCCATGAGTCATCACTCTCGCCTGAGGTTTCAAAAAAAATGATGAATGTTCTTAGCCGCCACCTTGGCAAGCCGGTTACACGGAAAATCCAGCAGCAACTCACTGGAAAGCCAGAAGACCTTCGCGCGGCATTCATTAGCAAACACACCATTCCGCGCACCGTAACCATCCGATACGAAGTGGTGGCCGACGGAAAGGTCAATGGCTCGAAGAAGCGATATGAGTACACCTTTGATGTGTATGGTAATTTGCTGAACCATGAACAGGTCCTATTTCGTCACACCGACAACCTCGAATTTTGACCTTCGTTCGTTTCTTGCTCATTTGTTCTGCCGTGTATTTCATTCAGAAAGACACTGGCGCTCAAGATCTCCGCTCGGGGATGCTTCCGGCTTTGAACCTGAGCACAAAACTGTCCGGCCTCTGGAAAGTGAATTTCAAATCCGAATCCAGAATTCTGACTCTCAACACAAGAGAGTTGGACAGACCAGAAGGGCTTCATGCCGAGTATGCTCTGACAGATTTCTCATTGGTTATCTCCCGAAAAATAGGTCTGGGCGGCAGCCTTGCAGGCGGATACTTGCACCGGATGCGTGCATCAGGCGCCTCTGCAAGTCGGTTTATCCAGCAGTATACCCTGGTCACAAGATCGTCTGGCTTGAGACTCGCACATCGGTTTTCGTCTGACCAGACCTTCGAACCAAACGAACCGGCCACCATCAGGCTCCGCTACAGACTGGCCACAGAATTTTCCCTTCAAGGACAAGCCGTAGATGCCCGGGAATGGTATTTGAAAATAAGTAATGAATTGCTGAGTGCATGGGAGGGAACTGCACACGACTTTGAAGGCAGGGTGGTACCGACACTGGGGTATGCCATTACAGATTCAAACAAACTCGAAACGGCCATCGATTATCGACTTGATGGATTGCGATCAGACCGCTTGCGGCACACTGTCTGGTGGGCGGTGACCTGGTATGTCTCGCTCTAAACCTCGGCTTGTTCGTGAAAATTCGACTACATTTGCCAAAAATCTGACTGTATGATCGTGGCTGGAACTTTCCGAAACATCCTCGATGCTGCGCAAAATGGCCAACCATTTCTGGTCTTTTTTTCCGGGAAGCAATGTAGCGTGTGTGACGTGCTCAAAGAAAAAATCAATGCATTGCTCGCGGCAAAATTTCCAAACTTTCTAGCCATAGAAATTGATGCTGAGCAAGACCGGGAGGCCGCAGGGCAGCATATGGTGTTTACTGTGCCAACCATTCTGATATGTTCAGGAGAAAAGGAGTTGGACCGCTTTGGCAGAAACCTGACGATTCATCAACTCGAACACAGGCTCTCCCTGGCCGAAAGACATCACCAAATCGCCAGTCCGGATGGTTCGCCTCAGGCGTTACCCGCAACCAATTAATGGGCGTTCTTCATAAAATCAGACCTCACTATGCGCATCAGCGGTTTTTCAATGGTCCGGAATGCAGATTCACTCTACTACCCCATCAAGCAAGCCATCGCCTCCATCCTCCCGATAGTCGACGAATTTGTCCTTGCTCTGGGAGATTGCACCGAAGGTGACAGGACCCGCGAGGAGGTCTTGAGCCTCAACTCACCGAAGCTCCGCATCATTGACACCGTCTGGGACCTCCACACCTACCCCAATGGGATGGAGAATGCCCACCAAACTGATATTGCCAGAGAAGCCTGTTCGGGAGACTGGCTGTTCTATCTCCAGGCGGATGAAGTCGTTCACGAACAAGATCTGGATACCATTGTCAGCCGATGCGAACAACTGCTTGAAGACCCAGATGTGGAAGGACTTCTGTTCGATTATTATCATTTTTGGGGTGATTACACCCACCATCAGAAGTCACACGGGTGGTATCCGCATGAAATCCGCATCATCAGGAATGATCCTGACATCCACTCTTGGGAGTCAGCCCAGAGTTTCAGGAGAATTCCAAACTTCGATGGTCTCACCTACAGGCAGCAGGCTGGCACCTCTAAGCTGAAAGTTGCAAAAGCAAATGCTTCCATTTACCACTACGGGTGGGTTCGTCCGCCGGCCCTGATGCAAAACAAGCGTAAGGCGCTCGATACCATTCATAAAGGCAGCGATAAAGTCCGGGCCATGTATGCACATGATGCCAGCGAGTTCGATTACGGCCCCCTGAACCTCTGCAGTCGCTTTGAAGGCTCCCATCCGGAGGTTATGCGTGAGTGGATTGAGCGTTTTGACTGGTCAGATGCACTGCGCGAAGGTGGTCCACTTCCAAAAAACCGAATGCGTTTTAAGCATGAAAAACTTAAATATCGCATCGTGACCTGGATTGAACAGCACCTGCTCAACGGGCGCAGACTTGGAGAATTTCAGAATTATCAACTGCTGACGGACAAATAATTCCGGGCAACAAAGTGAAAATTCTGTACATTCGCACCGAACCGCAGAGGCGGTGCACACAATGCCGACCCATTCTCACCCTCTCTGATATTCCATGCCTCAGCTTTCGCCCGAGTCTCAAACCATGCGAAAGCCCAATACACAACTCATGAATTCTTTTTCTGAAAGCGGATTGGATCCGCGCATCCTGGATGCAATCCAGGAAATGGGGTTTCATACCCCAACCCCTATTCAAATGGAAGTCATCCCTCAGCTCCTGCAATCTGACCGCGATCTGATTGCCCTCGCTCAGACCGGCACGGGTAAAACGGCCGCCTTTGGCTTGCCTATGGTGCAACGCAACCTCGACCGGTCACCGAAGGTGACCTCCACACTCATCCTGTGTCCCACCCGTGAGCTGTGTGTCCAGATAACGCGTGACTTGAGCCGCTTTGCATCCAAAGCCAGCTCGGTGGGTATCGTGGCGGTTTATGGAGGCGCCAGCATGGAAACTCAGGTCAGAGCCCTGTCTAAAGGTGCTCAGATTGTAGTGGGCACCCCCGGGAGGGTTCGGGATCTTATCCAGCGAAAACGACTGAAAGTAGATCAGGTCGCTGAGGTTGTTCTCGATGAGGCCGATGAGATGCTGACCATGGGATTCAAAGAAGAATTAGACGACATTCTCTCCAACACCCCTACTGAAAAACAGACCCTGCTGTTTTCTGCGACCATCTCAAAAGAGGTCCTTCGCATCAGCACCAGCTACATGGACAACCCTGAGCGAATCTCCGTCGCTACCTTGAACCAGACTGCCGACCAGGTTGAGCATCTGAGCTATACAGTTCAGGCCTCAGACCGCTACGAGCTGCTCAAGCGACTAGCAGACCTGCACCCGGATATTTATGGCATCGTGTTCTGCCGCACCCGCCGGGACTGCCGCGACATCGCTGCCCGTCTGATTCAGGACGGGTACAATGCCGATGCCCTGCATGGCGACCTTTCTCAGGCCCAGCGCGACGAAGTCATGGCCCGATTCCGCTCGGGGCACCTGCAGCTTCTCGTCGCCACTGACGTAGCGGCACGTGGTCTGGATGTGAAAAACCTGACGCATGTCATCAACTACCACCTGCCGGATGACCCGGAGGTCTATGTGCACCGCAGCGGACGAACAGGTCGGGCTGGCAAGAGCGGGGTATCGATTGCGATTATCCATACGCGCGAAGGACGGCGCCTGAAGGACATCGAACGAAAGGGCGGATTTTCGTTCACTTCCATGCAGGCCCCCACCGGGGAAGAGGTCTGCCGTGCTCAGGTGCTGGCTCTGGTTGACAAAATTGTCAACACCCAGGTCGACCACAAACAAATCGAACCATTCCTGAAAGATATTTTCAAAACCCTCAAAGGGCTGGAGCGAGACGAAATCATCATGAAATTTGTCTCGGCCGAGTTCAACCGGTTTCTGGATTATTACCGCAATGCAAAGGATATCAATCCGCGGTCAAAAAAAGACCAGCAAAATGACCTGCGGCAGCGGGCTGGAGAGGCGAGATTCCAGCGTCTTTTTATTAACCTCGGCGAGCGCGAGGGCATGGACCCCAAGAAGCTCATCACACTTATCAATCAGGGATTGCGCTCGGGCAGCGTGCCAATTGGCAAGATAGAAATCAAAAAGAAATTTACCTTTTTTGACATCGACCAATCTGCCGCTGAAACACTTCGAGATGCCCTCTCGGGCCATCACTACAATGGCAAGATTATGAAGGTTGAAACCAGCAGCAGCGACCGACCAGCACCTGAAGGTGGCTCTTCATTCAGAGGTGACAGAAAAGGAGGCGGACGCCCTAAACGCGGTGGGGGGTCGTTTCAGGGGAAAAAGAAAAAGCCCCCGTTCAGGAAAAAAAAGTGATTGGGAAAAGGGCTCAAACCCTTTCCCCAACCCAATCTTAATACGAAACCCATAGGTTTAATGAGAACGCTTGTAAAAGGAGGTAACCATTGCGCGCTGGCCATCTGATGCAATCAGGTGGTATACCCCTGAAGGTAATGCACCCGCCGTTTCAACCGTCCATACTGTTCGTCCAGTCCCCTTTTCTGATGACCAGGTCCTAACCACCCGCCCCATTGCATCGGTGATTGCGAAATCAAGTTGCCCGACCCAGTCGGTATCAACCTGTATTTGCATCTCATGGACCACCGGATTTGGAAATACCCACAGCCGCCCTTCATTTGGCACTACATCATAGGTGGCACTGACAGTTTGGTACTCGTAGGCTCCAATGTCAGGAAAAGAATCGCGTTCCTCCCCATCAAGATCAAAAGGCGGCGCACCCTCTTTCACCCCGGCATCGATGCATGGGCTGCCCTCCTTTAACCTAAAGTTAAAGTCGGTCGGCTTGACCATCATCGCATCAAATCCGACCACATCTGAGGGGTGGTCCAAAATGGTGGTGCTGCCACCGGTTCCGTCAAAGTTTCCGCCCAGCGAAATTGCAACCGGAGTCCCGTCCTCGAGTGCATAATTGATGTCATTTTGCAGTATGTTATTCTGAAGCTCAAGTGTCGAGAATGCCTCTGAGGTTCCTGTCCAGTTTGCAATTCCCCCCGCCAGAGTGCCACTATTAAACAGGAGTGTATTGTTTACCATAGAGGTGAAAACCTCATTACTGTCTGAGGCATTGATGGAAATCACCCCGCCAATCCCCTGCCCTTTGGCAGTGTTCGAATAAAAAACGGAATTGGTAATGCTGGCATCAGCATTTGAAATATTGATGGCCCCGCCTTGCTCCTGACTGGTGTTAAAGATGAAAGTAGAATTCGAAAGCTCCAGAGTACTGAGGTCTTTGAGCCCGTTCTCTGACAGAGCAATGGCACCGCCTACGTTATTATTTGACGTGTTACCCAAAAACGTACACTTGTCGACGACAAAGGAAATACTGCTGTTTGTGATATTTCCGGCCAGAGCCCCTCCGCTGCTGCTGGAATTATTGAAATTGAACTCCGAATGAAAGACCATGATGAGGGTCGAGTCGTTCTGCCCTGCCACCGTGCCGATCCCGTCAAAGTTCTCATTGTTCTCAAACACACAGCTGTCGATGGTAACAGCAGCCTTGAAGCCGGCATACAAAGCGGAGCCGGAATTCAGGCAGGTGTTGCTCTCGAAGAGACAGTCCGTGAAAAAGTAATGCGAAGAATCACCATAACAGGTGGTTCCGCCACCCCAGCCACCTTCTGATTTACCAAACGAATACTGACAGTTGAGAAAACGGGAGGTATGGAAATCGTTGGAGAGGAACATATGGCCTCCAGACGAGGCTGACACGTTATTCTCAAATGTGCAATTGCGAACGATATGGTCAGCATCATTGGTGCGGAGCGCACCACCATTTGAGGAGGCAGTATTGAAAGAGAAGGTACAGTCTTCAATGATGTGATTTTCCGGCTCCACAAATAATTCGCGGCCATCAATGTGCACAGCTCCGGCGTTGGCTGCCTGATTGTACGAAAAGGTGCAACCAGTCATCAGAAAATTGGTACAGTTCCAAATGAACATTGCCCCACCGAACCCGTCAGGGTTTGTATTCTCTTCAAACATACATTCGCTGATCAGCACATTATTGCAGCGAAGAGGATATAACGCCCCTCTCACGGTCTCATTTTGGATAAAGGATGATTGCACGACGGTCAGGCTATTGAGATTCTCGAAATACCCGCCCGCACTCTGATTGGAGGTTTTGTTTTTGGAGAATGTGCATTTTTCCACCACGGCAGAACCAGCACTTTGCTCAACACAGATGGCACCGCCCGTTCTGGCAAAATTATTCCTAAAGAGACAGTTTCTCACCTCCAAACCGCTGTATGCAAGGATGCCACCCCCGCGCCAGTAGGAATCGGGCAGGGTGTTATCATCAGCGGTATGCCCGCCCTGAACGATGAATCCATCCAGCACAACACTCCCTGATATCATCGAATCGATGACCACCACGTGGAGAATGTTGTCTGATTTGAGCTGATCACCCCAAACCCCTTCGATGTCATTGCCAAGGATATCCCCGTTCAGAATGGTTGGAGCTGGTTGAAATTCTGGATCAACACGCTGAGACAGGTCGGTTTCAAAGCCAAAAAAACCGCCGTATATCTCGAGGGGTTCCGAAATAAAAAATGTGGCCAGCGAATCAGTGCCTTCCGGCAGATAGACCCCCTCGGCAACCCATATCTGGCCAGCAGTTGTATTGGCAAGGGCTTCATACAGATTGGTGTAGGCATTTTCCCAGGAGGAGCCATTGTTGGCACCGGTGGCATTTTGCCTCACATAGGTAATCTGGGCAGTGAGTACTGAAAATGATCCGGCAAGAATCGTCAGAATGACTAAACACTTTTTCATAGAAACAATTTTAGTGAGGAAAGATTGAAAACAGACACCTCTTTTGCGCCGAATTTCTGCGGTTCGAACCCACCGGTGTCTTCCTTTCCAATCAATCGTTACGGCAAGTTACAAAATGAAATTTGAAGATCGAATGATGGAGCAGTTTTCAAATCTTTTTCTCAGCCTTGATCACACCAACAAGACCAACGCAAAGGTAGAGGCGCTTGCTTCCTATTTTGCAACGGCGCCGGAAAAAGACCGACTCTGGGCCATTGCCCTGTTGTCTCACCGCAGGCCAAAACGCACGGTATCCACCACTTTGCTGCGCAAGTGGGCTTCAGAGACTGCCAACCTGCCCCTGTGGTTTTTTGAAGAAACCTATCACATTGTCGGCGATCTGGCAGAAGCCATCGCGCTGGTCCTGCCCCCTTCCGAATTACTGAAACATCGGACCTTGAGCGAGTGGATCGATGTGGTTCGCTCCTGGGCAACCCTTGAAGAAGACCAGAAGCGGCAGGCCGTGACCGAGGCTTGGATGCAGCTTGACTCACCTGGCAGATTCGTATTCAACAAGCTCATCACGGGTGGATTCCGGATGGGAGTATCTCAAAAACTCATGACCAGAGCCCTGTCTAAAGCTACGGGTATCGACGAAAACATTCTCGCACATCGCCTGATGGGAAACTGGAGCCCGGATGACACCACGTTTGAGTCCCTGGTGCTCACTGATCATCCCTCAGAAGACGCCTCCCGCCCCTACCCATTTTTTCTGGCCCATCCCCTTGAAGCAGGCCCAGAATCTCTCGGCCATCCCTCTGAGTGGCTCATTGAGCACAAGTGGGATGGCATCAGGGGGCAGATTATCATTCGGGCCAATCAGTTGTTTATCTGGTCACGGGGCGAAGAGCTCATGACCGACAGATTTCCGGAATTACACGCCCTTTCAGATCTCTTCCCCAATGGCACGGTGCTCGATGGGGAAATAATGCCCTTTAAAAATGGCCATCCTCTTCCCTTTCAAGACCTCCAGACACGCATCGGCCGAAAAACAGTGAGCGCCGCCTTACTCAAACGGACACCGGTCATTTTTACTGTCTATGATCTGTTGGAAATGGACGGACGCGATCTGAGAGAAGCACCGCTTTCATCAAGGAGGCAGATGCTGAAGACCTTGCTGGATTCCGTGCCTGAAACGCAACCAGTGCAGCTTTCACCTGAAGTGAGAGAGGACAAATGGAAGGATGTGGCAACCGTGCGCGAATCAAGCAGGTCAAGAGGGAGCGAGGGACTGATGCTAAAAAAACTTGACTCACCCTATCTCTCCGGAAGAAAACGCGGCCACTGGTGGAAATGGAAAATTGATCCATTACTCGTTGACGGAGTCATGATTTACGCCCAGAGGGGCCACGGTCGGCGTGCAAATTTGTATACAGATTTCACCTTTGCTGTCTGGAATGATGAGAATGAGCTCGTCCCATTCACCAAAGCCTATTCCGGACTGACTGACGAAGAATTTCGGAAAATCACCCAATGGGTCAAGCGCAATACCCTCGAACGTTTTGGGCCGGTTTGCAGTGTCAAGCCAGTCCATGTCTTCGAATTGGCATTTGAAGGAATTCAGGCCTCTTCGCGGCATAAGTCCGGAGTCGCTCTGCGGTTTCC
>CAZMSQ010000053.1:0-12790 GCA_964569025.1 uncultured Saprospiraceae bacterium
AAATTGTGGAGGAAGCGCAGCCAGAAGTCCTTGATATTAACTTTGGCTGCCCGGTTAAAAAGGTGGTATGCAAAATGGCTGGAGCGGGCATCCTGCAAGACATCCCCCGGATGGTAGAGCTTACCAAAGCGGTGGTGAATGCAACCAAATTGCCTGTAACTGTGAAAACCAGGCTTGGGTGGGACGATTCCACGATGTACATCGAGGAGGTGGCAGAGCGTCTGCAGGATGTTGGCATCAAGGCGCTCAGTATTCATGGGCGTACCCGCAAGCAGATGTACAAAGGAGAGGCCGACTGGACGCTCATCGGAAAGATTAAGGACAATCCCCGCATACACATCCCTATCTTCGGAAACGGAGATATTGACAGTCCTGAGAAGGCCCTTGCGTACCGGAATCGGTACGGGGTAGATGGCATCATGATTGGCCGCGCCAGCATCGGATATCCATGGATATTTCGCGAAATCAAGCATTATTTCGCCACAGGTACCCATCTGCCCCCGCCAACGGTCGATGAGCGGGTCGACGCTGCGGAGCAGCACCTCAGGCACTCCATCGACTGGAAGGGTGAAAAACTGGGGTTGCTGGAGATGCGCCGGCATTATACCAATTACTTCCGGAGCCTCCCAAATATCAAAACCTACCGCCAGGAACTGGTCAATCTCATGGATGCTGAGCCGGTCTTCGACATTCTCAAACAAATCCGGGAAACATACTCGGGCTACGAGGTTTTTGCCTCCTGAATGGCCCATTCTCCATCTAAACCACTCATTTGGTAATGCGCAAGCCACTGCTGCGTGGCTTTGGCTCACACCTTGCGGATGATGATGCAACTCTGACGCTTTGGCCAATGTACCGCTTTGGCCGATTTTCAAAATCTGCAGGTCACAAGGGGTTTCGGCTGCGTTCCAGCAATTGTCCCAGCCTGTAGAGATCGAAGGCGTACAAGGAAGGTCGCGAAGACATCAGATTCTTTTTCAGCAAAGGAGTGAGTAGTGCGCTGATTGTCCGGGTGGGGCCTGCCAGGCCAAGGGCGTGGAGGTGTATCCATATGTCCATCAGCCTGACAGGCAGGATGATGCCGCGATGGTATAATCGTGTGAGGTTATTGATTGCCTGGCTGTGCTTGTCAAGAAACACATCAGCCCGTTCGAGGCCGAGGTGACACAGCGGGTTGTCGATGTGATGCACAGCGATATTCGATTCCTGGAGGCGCAGACCAAACAAGCTGTCTTCATGCCCATACCCGACTAATTGCTCATCAAAGGGGAGTTGTTTGGCGATGTCTGCCGGGATGAGGTAGTTATTGGTTTGAAATCCGTGCCACGGCTTTGCATTGCGCTGCGCTGCTTTTCGCTGTTCCCTGCGTCTGCCGTATCGCCAGTGCAGGTGTAAGGAAGGATCGGACGGCCTCTCAGGGGCGTAGGTACGCCCGCCGCAGATGACAGTATCAGGGACAACTTCGCGCATGTAAGCCGACACATAGTCTGGCCTGACAACTGCCGAATCGGCATCCATCAAGATGAGATACGGATATCTGGCCCATGAAATCAGCGCATTGCGGATGGCCGAACGGCCTACATTGTGGGGCATCTCTCTGTATGCCACACCTGGCAGAGATGAGATGGAGGCATTCATACGCCTTGTTTCGAGTGCTGACCCGTCGTCCGCAACTCTAATTTCAAAATGGCCGCCCCATGCAGAGGCGCTTTGGTGCAAATCTGCAACAAGCGCTCTGACATCCTGGTTATAGACCGGGATGAGGATGGAAAGGGATGGATGCGAATCGGCATTCTCCATCATTCGGGTGGTGTGTGTCCATTATGGGGCGAGGATTGCTGAGGGGTGAGTCCCAGTTCTTCACCTTTTCTGAGCATAAATTCGAAAGCCGAATCGTATTCATTCTGTATGATGCCATCCAGAATTCCCTCGCGGATGGCATTCTTAATGATGCCCACTTCTCGTGACGGGCGGATATTAAAAGTGCTCATAATCAACTCACCGGAAATCGGAGGCTGCCAGTTGCGGAGGCGGTCTTTTTCTTCTACTTCAAGGAGTTTCTGGCGCACCATCTCGTAATTTGCCAGATACCGTGCTACCTTCTTCGGATTTTTGGAGGTGATATCCGCCTCGCACAGCAGCATGAGGTCATCGATGTCATCTCCGGCATCAAAGAGCAATCGGCGGATGGCCGAATCGGTGATGTTTTCGTTGGTCAGGCTGATTGGTCGGAGATGCAGTGTGACCAGCTTTTTGACGTACTTCATCCGGTGGTCCATGGGCAGCTTCAGCCGCTGGAAGATCCCCGGCACCATGCGGGCCCCCACAACCTCATGACCGTGGAAGGTCCACCCGGCGCCCTCCTCAAAGCGTTTGGTCGGTGGCTTGCCGATGTCGTGTAGAATGGCTGCCCATCGCAACCACACATTGCCGGTATTTGCAGCGAGGTTGTCGAGCACCTGCAGGGTGTGGTAAAAATTGTCTTTATGGCCAATGCCGTTGCGCCGCTCCACGCCCTGAAGGGCCACCATTTCCGGAAAGGTGAGATGCAGTAAACCTGTATCATACAGCAATTTGAACCCGGTAGAAGGCGGGTCGGACTCTACCATTTTCTGTAACTCAGCAATGATGCGCTCTCGGGACACAATGCGTATGCGGCTCCGGAATTCCCCAATGGCCTCAAGGGTAGGCTCGGAAATGGTAAACTTTAATTGGCTGGCAAAGCGGATGGCACGCATCATGCGGAGAGGGTCGTCGGAGAATGTACGCCCCGGCTCCAGTGGGGTGCGTATGATTTTACGCTCCAGGTCCAGCAACCCGGAAAAGGGGTCGATGATCTGCCCGTAGTCCCGCTCGTTGAGGCTGACTGCCAGCGCATTGATGGTGAAATCGCGCCGGTTTTGGTCGTCCTCCAGAGTGCCTTCTTCCACCAAAGGCTTGCGTGAGTCTGTGCGGTAGGATTCTTTGCGGGCTCCCACGAATTCGACTTCGATATCGCCGTAGCGCAGCATAGCGGTGCCAAAACGGGAGTAAAACGAGACTCTTGGCGGGGGGTTCATTCTGGTGGCGGTCTGCCTGGCCAGCTCAATGCCGCTCCCCACGCACACGATGTCCACATCTTTTGAAGCCCGCCCCAGCAGACGGTCACGCACAAAACCCCCGACTACATAGGCCGGCACTCCCAGCGCCCGTGCCGCCTCACCGATGGTCCGAAAAAGCTCTTGCTCCTGTTCGTGTATCCTGAAAATCACCTGACTGAAATTTTGCCCGGCACCGCCCGCAGCGTCTGTACAGCGCCCCCGTTTTCGAATTGTCCTGCCGCGGCCCAAAAATACGCCAATTCATGGCCTTTGGCAGTATATCCACCAGAAAACCTGCTATCCGTTACTCCAAGATACCTCCGTCCCACTGCCCCTCCTTGCCAATCAGGTCCAGCTCTGCCATAAGCTGCTGCAGCACATCCGGAAACCCCTCCTTACCGGTGATGGTCCGTGACCGGCCATCCAGATAAACCGTCAGCGTGTAGGTCGGTAGGTCGGCAATATCCGAGTCAAACCGCTCTGGATATCCCCACCAGTCAGCCCGCTCCACAAGCCGCCTGACCGCTTTCCATTCACGGCCATTCAGCGCACGGAAAAAATAACCGGTACGGGGCGTATATCGCTGCCCATCAAACCCAACCATGCGGTTTTCATACACGGTGGTGACCGAAACCGGGCATGTACCGAAACACGGGCCTTTCCGGTACTCCACCAGGATCTCCCCATCCGTCCCGGCAGGGTCGCTGAGCATTTTGACTTTCGCAGGCGTGCAGGCATGAATAAAGGGGAGAAAAAGAATGAGAATGATTGTGAAAATGGGAGCAGGAGAGAATCGCATGGGAGGAATGTCAATTGAGAAAATCTTAAGAAGGTGAAGCGGCTTGTCAGGAAACCTTTTGGTCCTTATAAAAGGCCGGGGTCAAACCCGTAATAGACTTGAACGAATTGTAGAATGTGCGGACAGAATGAAAACCGCACATCTCACCAATTGCTTCCATAGTATGATTGGCATATTTTTCGTCATGAAGGATCTTTTGAGCTTCGAAGACACGCTGTCTGTTCATAAATTCATTAAAATTCATATTGGTGTATTTCGACAAAAACTCGGAGCAGTACCGACGTGATACCCCCATTTTCTCTGACAAATCTTCTGCGGTAATTTGGGTATTCAGATGGATTTTCTCTTCTTTGATCAACCGATCGAGGCGTCTGGCAAGAAGCAACCATTCATGGCTTTCTTTCTCATCTCCTGACATTTCCTTAATCCCAGAATGAAAAACCGGGTATTGAATTGCGAGATCTGCTATTTCCTTGTTTTTCAAGGTCAGCTTCACCAATGCAAGATGTTTCTTTCTATTTTGGATTCCCAATACAATTGAGAGTACTGCAATCAATGCAGAAAAGATGGAAATCAAGCGTAGGCGGACAGATTTATTGCTGAGTTCACGCCTTTGAGATTCATTTTCAAGTGAAAGCATTTCAAAATTATGAGCCGATTTCAGCAATTCTGCCTCAATCTCCTTTTGAGCAATAATCTGCTTTGTTTCATAGACTTTTAAATCTCTTTGTGCTTCAAACAGGTCTTCATAGAGGCTGCCAAGTTGTTCACAACGGTCTCTGCTCAACTCAAGTTTGATTGAATTGCGAAGTATTTCAACCTGAAGGTCGAAGAGGCCAAGGCTATCTGCCCCGGCAAGTCCTTCTTTTAAAAAGTAAGCAGCACTATCCAGAACGCCTTTTTTCAGATAGTAGAATCCATAATTTGAGAGAAGGATGACTCGCTCTTTTGTAAGTTCTTGATTGAATGGGTTGGTAAAGGCTTTCCTGAAAAAATGGTGAGCAGAGTCATGCTGCCCAAGAGCCTGATACAAAGCGCCAAGATTGATATTCATTGCGTTATCGAGAAGGGATGATCTTGACTCTGGCACAACTTCCCGGGCTCTCGTTGCATAGTACAATGCGGAGTCTTTATCAACAAGATTGGCTGAATAGATACTTGAGATATTGGAGTATACAGAATAAAGCATAAACTCCTCTTTCTCTTTATATATAGAGGCAGCGAGTTTCAAATTGGCTAAGGCCTTTTGATATTCACCAACAAGGGTATATACGAGCCCCAATCCACTATATACACTGGCAAGAAGGTCGGGGTTCTTCAATTCCTCACTGATTTGAAGTGCTTTTGCGTACTCCACGGCTGCCTCAGGAAAATTTCTGAGATTCTTGTAGAGGTTGGCACGGTAAACCAATTGACGAACTTGCCGCTTTTGATTTCCAATTTCTTTGGCCTTTAGGTAGGCCTTCCCGAAATATGCCAATGCACTGTCGGGGATGTTTTTATTTTGAAAAACAAGGCCTGCATTTCCGGATGAAAGAACAAACAAATCGCCAAAGTCATATTTTTCAGCAATATTCATTGCCTTCAGGTAACTGACAAGAGCCGAATCCCATTCCATTTCTGACCACCAAACTCCACCGCGAAATACATGGCCCCGTATGATGCCTTCTTGATAATCTTCACGCTCTGACTTTTCAATAAGTTTTGTGATCGCAGAGACTGCCCTCTTGTTATCTTTATACACGTACGCATCGCATGAATCGATAAGTGCCTGAATGCCAGAAGTGTCTTGCTCAAAAGCTGCGGCATGACATATTGAAAAGATGACAAGAACTATTGCGAGGTATGGGCCTATCTGAATACTGCGTAATCCAACCATGGTCTTCCCCGTGTTAGGTTTATTAATGACAATGAGTAGTGGCAATTCTGTAATGCCATTTCATTTCAGGCCCCAAACACATCGATATCTTCAGTGTTCCGCCAAAGGTCAGCGTCAAATTTACATGAAACGGCCGGTATTTTTTTTCAGGAGTTTAATGGAAGGAAAAAGCCCCTATGCCCTTAGGGCCTTGTGGGCTGTATTGATGAGACTTGGGAAGTGAATCGGCTTGTCAGGTGAAAATCTGCGAGGGAAGCTGAGTCTTTGGCATTTTTTCGGCAGGCTGGGAGAATCAGTCTTTTCAGTGCTGTTTGCGATTGGGTTGAGGCAGGGCCTCAAGAGCTGCTTCAACAAAAGAATCGTCGTGGACGAGGATTTCGTAGCTGGCTCCTTCTCCAAATCGGGCGTGGGCGAGACCTGTCAGGATGGCTTTGTCAAAGGCTGCCCTGAGGGCGGGAGATTGCAGGGCCTGGAGGTCAGTGTCGGAGACGGTCTGGGGCGAGTTGATGTCTGCAGCATAGCGGGTCGCGAATTCTGCAAAGAGGTCTGTCGTGTGGCTTGGGAGTTGGTAATTGCTGAGGAGGTATGCAGGGGTGGTAGGAGTGGTCTCAAGGAGTTCAGCACCGTGAGTGGCGGCGAATTTGAGGGCATGCAATCGGGCGAATTGGATGGCGGGGTGGAAGTCGGCGCTGTCAGCAGGCAATTCAATGTCAGGCTGTATACCGCCGCCCCCATACACTGTACGGCCGTCTGAGGTGGTGTAAGCCCTGAGGGTATCAGGGTGGTTGTTGGCGAGGTGGGGCGAAGTGGAAGTAGAGGCTAATGACTCGCGCTTTGATTCTGCACCGGTATTGGGGTGGGCTTCATCAAGATGGCCTTGGCCATATGGCTTCTGAATGCATCTGCCTGAAGGGGTGTAATACTTTGCGACCGTCAGCCGAAGGGCTGAGCCGTCGCGCAAATCGTACTGTTCCTGGACCAGCCCCTTCCCAAAGGATGGGCGGCCAATCAAGATCCCGCGGTCAAGGTCCTGAATGGCTCCCGCCACAATCTCACTGGCCGAGGCGCTTTCCTCGTCGATCAGTACAACGATGTTGCCAATGTTGAAAAAATCGCGGCCTGTCGATTTGTGCTCCGAGCGACGTGAGTGGTCTCCCTCCATGTACACCAGGAGCTTGTCCGCTTCTGAAAAGAACTGGTTCAGAATTTTCGTGGCCTGGTCCAGAAATCCGCCCGGATTGTGCCGCAAATCCATGACGAGGTTTTGAAAACCGCCATTTTCTGAGAGCCGCTCCAATTGGTCGACAAATTCCTGAAAGGTGGTGGCACTGAAACGCGAAATACGGATGTAGGCAGTCTCGTCATTGAGCATAAACGCGGCCGGCACACTCACAATCGGCACTTCGTCGCGCACAACCTTCACGCTGCGCACTTTTTGCCCTGAACCCCTCAAGATGCCAAGGGTCAGGGTAGAGCCCTCTTCTCCTTTGAAATGGGTGATCAGCTCATTGAGTGAAAGACCCGCCTCGAGTGGCAGGCCGTCTCTTGACACGATTCGATCTCCACTTTGTAGCCCGGCTTCGGCTGCAGGGCCGCCCTGAATGGCCGAGAGCACGATCACCGTGTCATTCAAAATGGCAAACTCAATGCCGATGCCCACAAAACTGCCGTCAAGCTGCTCGTTGATGGCAGCGAGATCCTCTCGATGTATGAAACTCGAGTGTGGGTCCAGGTCTTTGAGCAAGCTTTCGATGGCATGCTCCTCAAGCTCCTCCATGGAGTATTCGTCGATGTATCTCGAGTCGATGTATCGCAGTACCTGCTCAAGTCGCCCATGCACAGGCCTGCCCGATGAGTCAGATATGATTTCGTCTCCATGCATCAGGTCAATGGGCTCGCTCTCGCCAAGTCTATACCCAATGAAAATGCCGATAATCAGCATCAGCGCCATCAGGGTAGGGCCGAGATAGGCCTTCGGAAAACGGTCGGCAGGTTGTGACGAATAATGTGGCATGGGTCGTGTGGATAGTTTCTGTTTACATGGCCGCCAGTATGGCCAGCGTTGCCTTAATCATTTGGAAACTGATGGAACATATAGAAAGCTCGCGAACCTGAAAAAGTTTAACCACAATCTCCAAATTGAACAACGAGTGGTAGGTGTTGGATGCGTCGAACCAAAAATTTGTGTGTGTGGATAAAATATTTTAGATTTGTCTAAAAATTTATTTCTGTGTATACAAACCCTATTTTGCTTCTTGTTCTCGCCCTTGTGTCACTGACCTCCTGCACTAACCGGCCTGCGGCTGAGTCGGACCGGCCAAGGGTTGTGTGCACCACTGGTATGATTGCTGACTTGGTCGCTCAGATTGGCGGCGAGGAGGTTGAGGTAGATGCCCTTATGGGCCCCGGAGTAGACCCTCACTTGTATAAGGCTACCAGCGGTGATTTGACCCGGCTGCGGGAGGCAGATCTCATCATCTACAATGGGCACCATTTGGAGGGAACGCTCAGTGAACTACTCGGCAAAATGGCCGCCAGGCAACCGGTGGTTGCAGTGGCAGATGGGCTGCCGGTTGATGAGTTGCTCTATGCGGATGAACAATCGCAGATTATTGATCCACACATTTGGTTTGATGTGGGATTGTGGGCGCGCACTGTCCCATTTGTGACGGAGGCACTTGTGCGATATTTTCCCGGGAATGAGGCACAGTTCCGAGAGCGGAGCAAGACGGTGTCTGATTCGCTCATGATGCTCGATGGATGGGTGAGGGGCGAGATGGCAACGGTACCGCCTGATGACCGGCTCATGATTACGGCCCATGATGCGTTCGGGTATTTTGGCCGCGCCTACGACGTAGAAGTGGCAGGTCTACAGGGGATTTCGACACTGTCGGAGTTTGGGGTCGGCGATTTGACCGCGATGGTCGATATGATTGTCAATCGGCGTATCCGCGCCGTCTTTGTTGAGCACTCTGTCTCACCACAGGCCCTCGAGGCTGTCGTCAGTGGCTGCGCTGCGAGGGGCCATGAGGTTGTCATCGGAGGGACCCTCTATTCAGATGCGCTGGGGGAGCCCGGCAGTGAGGCCGGCACGTATGCCGGTATGGTCAGGACCAATGTGCGCACGATAGTCGCAGCGCTCTATCCGAAGCCCGATGAATAATAGACCTTTTGCCTGCGAGGCGTTCTTGTCGCAACAAAACAGATGTCATGAAGGCTCGTGCAGCCTTCTGTCAGTACCTCTTGCAGCATCAATTGCAATATATATGAAGAATGATAATCATCAGGATATTTCTGTGGAGGTTCATAATCTAACCGTCACTTATGACAGCAAGCCCGTGCTGTGGGACATTGATTTTTCGCTCCCTGAGGGGCAGGTCATTGGCATCATTGGCCCGAACGGGGCTGGGAAGAGCACCTTGCTCAAGGCCATCATGGAATTGGTACCCGGCACCAGCGGGTATGTGCAGTTATTTGGACAATCGCTGAGTAAGGTGCGGAACCGCATCAGCTATGTGCCCCAGCGAGAATCGGTCGACTGGGATTTTCCGGCCACGGTCATGGATGTGGTGCTGATGGGGCGGTATCGGCCGGGCAGGCTTTTTCGGCGGCTGAGTGCAGAAGACCGGGAGGTGGCCAGAGAGGCCTTACGCCAGGTGGGGCTGTCCGAATACCACGACCGCCAAATTGGGCAGCTCTCCGGGGGTCAGCAGCAGCGTGTGTTTATTGCACGGGCATTGGCGAGGGGTGCTGACCTGTACCTCATGGATGAGCCATTTGCCGGCGTCGATGCTGCCTCGGAAGAGGCCATCCTGCAGCTGCTGATGACCATGAAGGCTGAGGGCAAAACGCTTATCATCGTACACCACGACCTCTACACTGCCCGCCAGTTTTTTGACTGGGTGGTGCTGCTCAATACGAGGCTCATCAAGGCCGGCCCGGTTGAAGAGGTGTTTACGGAAGACAATCTGAAGGCGACCTATGGCAGCCAATTGACGATTTTATCGCGTCTTGGGCACCTGATTGGAAGGGGGGCGTACCCCATACGGGAGCGGGGCTCCGAGCAATTGTAATGAAGCATATGGGGTCTTTCATCACATGGCTGTTTCCTTCTGACCCGATTGCCCTGACGGTTTTGCCCGGGGTTATCATTCTGAGCGCAGTGTCTGCGATGGTGGGCTGTTTTACCCTGTTGCGCAAGCGGGCCCTTGCCGGAGATGCCATTGCCCATGCTGTCCTGCCGGGCATTTGCATTGCTTTCTTGCTGACCTCTGAGAAATCTGCCATCTGGTTCATGGGCGGAGCTATCGGCACCGGATGGCTCAGTCTCTGGACCATAGAACTCATCACCACCCACACCCGGCTCAAGGCAGATACTGCCACCGCACTTGTGCTGAGCACCTTTTTCGGGCTGGGCATTGTGCTGCTCACGCTCATCCAGCACTCGGGCATGGGTGCTCAGAGCGGGTTGGACCGCTTTCTCTTTGGGCGGGCAGCGGCAATGACCGGAGGCGATGTGGAGTTCATCATCTGGGTGGGCGCGCTGATTACCATTACCATCACCTTGCTGTTCAACCGCTTCTCTCTGCTTTCTTTCGACCCTGCGTTTGCCCAATCCATCGGCCTGCCGCTCCGCGCTTTGTCGTTTGTATTGTCACTTCTGACTGTCACGGTGGTTGCCATAGGCATCCAGGCTGTGGGGGTCGTCCTCATGGCCGCTCTTCTGGTCACCCCTGCTGCTGCAGCCCGCGTATGGACAAATCGGCTGCCGGTGATGGCGCTGGTTGCAGGTGCGATTGGCGCGCTTGCGGGGTGGCTGGGCACAGGTATTTCCATCGGTCTGCGCGGCATGCCCACTGGGCCATGGATTGTCATCATGGCTTCACTGCTGGCGGGCATGTCTTTTATTGCTGCTCCCCGCAACGGCCTTTTTGCCCGATGGCTACGCTCAAGGCATTTCCGCAAGAAGGTTGACCGAGAAAACCTGCTCAAGGCCTTTTATGCGTTACATACTGACCCTCATGACTTTGTTCGTGAGGGCCAGCTTGAGGGTGTCAGGCAGGTGCCTGAGGGATCACTGCGTCCGGCTTTGCGCCGCCTTCGTCGGCGCTCGCTGGCCGAATCTGATGGTGGGGGCCGGTGGCGCCTCACCGAAGAGGGTAGGGCGCTGAGCACCCGAGTAGTGCGTCTTCACAGGCTGTGGGAGCTCTACCTCAATCGCCGGCTGGGCTTGCCCCCGGACCATGTGCACCACAGTGCTGATGCCATCGAACACATCATCACCCCTGAGCTGGAGAAGTTGCTGAGCAGCGATCTGGGCCATCCGGGCAGCGATCCACACGATCAGCCCATTCCCGGCCCCTCCTCTTCCGGACTGACAACACCACCATCATGACAGATGCCTTCTGGATAATCCTGACCGGAACCCTCATTGCCGCCGGCGGCGGCTTGCTGGGTACCTTTCTGCTCTTGCGCCGCATGGCCATGGTCGGAGATGCCATTGCCCATGCTGTGCTGCCAGGTATTGTGATTGCCTTTTTGGTGGCGGGCAGCCGGGAAAGCGTGGTCATTGTACCTGCCGCCGCTGCCACCGGGGTCCTGACCACCCTGCTCATCGAATGGCTGCACACGCGGCTCAGGGTCCAGAGTGATGCCTCAACAGGTATCGTCTTTACCGGATTGTTTGCCCTTGGGGTGGTGCTCATTTCTGTCTTCGCTGATTCGGTTGATCTCGATCAGGACTGTGTTCTGTACGGCGAAATTGCTTTTGTCCCCCTGGATATGGTTACCCTGGGCGGGCGCTGGGAGATGCCCCGGTCACCATTGGTGATCGGATTGCTGCTGGTGCCAATTGTCGCCATTGTACTTCGGGGCTTCAAGGGCTTTCAAGTGACCTCCTTTGACCCGGCCTTTGCAAGTGCGGCGGGTATTCGGTCAGGATTGTGGCATTATGCCCTGATGGCAATGGTGTCTGTCATGACTGTCGCTGCCTTTGAGGCCGTCGGGGCAGTGCTGGTGGTGGCATTTCTGGTGGTGCCGGCTGCTACTGCTGTGCTGCTGTCGCAACGCCTGAAATACATCCTCTTGCTCAGCGTCATCATCGGCTTTGCAGCAAGCGCCGGTGGCTACGCCCTGGCTGTGTCTTTCGATGTCTCGGTGGCCGGCTCAATGGCGGTGGCCTCTGGCATTCTCTTTTTTCTCACGCTGCTCGTCTTGTCGGTGCGCCGCAGGTCTAAAAAGCCTCTATTGTTCAACTCCCGAATCGGATAACTCATTCTCCACTTTAAGCGCCTGAGGGCGCTGCAAACATCTGCGCCTATGTACTCCACCATCGAGGAAAATTATCTCAAAGCCATTCTCATGCTCAGCCGGGATACCGAAGACCCCATCAGCACCTCGTCGATTGCACGGGAGCTGGATGTCAACGCAGCTTCGGTGACCGACATGATTCAGAAGCGACTGCTGCGCAAGGGGCTCGTTGATTACCAAGCCTACAAGGGGGTGCGCCTGACCGAGAAGGGCTCACGGGTGGCAGTCACTGTGGTGCGCCGCCACCGCATTTGGGAGGTGTTTTTGGTCGAAAAGCTGCACTACGACTGGGAGGAGGTGCACGACATTGCCGAGCAGCTGGAGCACGTGCAAAGCACGGACCTCATCGACCGTCTCGACGATTTCCTGGGCCACCCGGTTGTCGATCCGCATGGCGGACCCATCCCTGGCAAGGATGGCCAGATGCGGGTGCCCCCGCGGGCCCTGCTGAGCAGCATGCAGCCCGGCATGAAAGCCCGCATCCTGGGCGTGCGCGACGATACCCGCGAGCTGCTCTCCTTTCTGAGCGCCAATGACCTGCTGCCCGGTACAGACATCGAGGTGCTCGAGGTGTTTTCATTTGACCAGTCAGTCCGCCTCGGTACACAGCACGGAGAAAAAACCGTATCCAGACAGGTGACCGATCAGGTGTATGTGGGGGTGTTGGAGAATGGGGAGGGGTGCTGAAGCGAGAATTGGGATTGGGGTGGTTTGAGAATGGGG
>CAZMSQ010000054.1:0-12694 GCA_964569025.1 uncultured Saprospiraceae bacterium
TCTTTGATTTGGAGGAGGTAGAGTCCGTTGGGGAGGGAGGAGAGGTTGAGTTCGTGGGAGAGGTGACCAGAGATGGGCCTGAAGAGATCAGACCAAAGTGGACGCCCATCGGAAGTGAAGAGGGAGAGGGTGGTATTTCCGGACAGGCCATCGGCTGTAATCATAGTATGGGTGGAAGCGGGGTTGGGTGAAAGAACGACAGACAGAGATTTGTCGGATGCAGGGGATTTTGTGTTGACCAGTTTATCGACCGTAAAGTTAAATTCCAACCCGCTGCCGAAGTCGCTTTCGAAGCTGGCGACGATGCCGCCGCCTACTTCACGCAAACGGATGAAGCCGCTGCCGTCATTGTTTGCGAAGAAGCTCATGCCATCATCATCGGAGTCGGTGACCCGAAAGGTGTAGCACCCTTCTTCCAATAAGACAGAATCCCGATAAATTGTGCTGTTGGTCATGTTATTGCGAGACAGGATGACGGAGCCGTCTGAATCGATGATTTCGTATGTGTTTTCGGAGGCGGCATTGTTGGTGCCGAACCAGACAAAAAAGTGGTTGGGAAGTTGGTCAGCGGCATCGAAGGTTGATTGGATGTGGTTGTTGAGGGGGTACTCGTCTTGCTGGCCGTTTGGCTGACTGATTTCAACTGAGAATGTATTTCCTGTTGGCTGGAGCGATGACCACAGGCTCGCTGAGACTGGAAGAATTACCTCCGTAGTCTCCATAAATTCGAGAGAGCCCGACCACGTGTGCACTTCTGGAGTCTGCGCATTATTAACCCGATACGTGATGGTCAGGCTGGTAAGAGGGGTAGAGCCTGTATTGCGGATGATGACTGACGGCTCATGGCATATGGGATTGAGGCGCCCCCACTCTATTCGACCTGTTGGTCTGATGATCTCCATGACGGCTGCATCAGTAGCAAAATTCGGGGGACCGTAGCTGATGAGCTGATGGTTAACGATGTACCTTGAATCACCTGAGGCCGTGTACAGGCCATAGTCAATGGTTACATTCTCTCCTGGCGTCACATAGGGATTAAGATTCCAGACTTGCTTATCTGTCGCCATGCCCGGGCACCATCCGGCGCGATCGTAGATCCAGGTACCACCCTGAGGGTAGACCGGATTGTCGGCACATTCTTTCCAGACCGTCCACACGAACTCCTCTTGGCCACCATTCAGATTGATGAAATGGTCTCTTGGAATAAATTCTCCTTCCTGCCCGTGGCCTGTTATAGCGCTGGTCAGAGTAAAGGAGGAGGCGTCCGGGTTGAGAGTAAGTGTGCGAGGTTCGAAAACACGGTTGTTGAGAATGTTGTTGTAATTTTCATTGCCGGAGGTTCTCCAGACGTGCTGAATGTTTTTGACTTCACGTGGTGGTGTGCCGACAATAAACAAAAACCGGACATCCATTTCCTCCTGCCACTGCCCGCCGAAGGTCATCTGCATGCGTTTCGGACCTTTGAGAATGGGTGCAAAATCGGACACATCGAACATCCAGGTCTTGCCCTGTGGGCCGAGGTCCAGATTGATTCCGTATGGGGTCACGAACGACATAATTTCAAACCGTGCGGGGAATCGCTCGTACCAGTTGACTTCGCCGGGAGTGAGCACACCATCCGGAGCGGGGGTTGTCGTTTCAATCAGTACTCCATCGGGGTTGAAGGTTTCGATGTCGCGGACCTCCCAATATGGACCTGCGTCTGTCGGCAGGAGGCCATCACTGAGTGAGGTGCCGGCGTTTGAAACAACAACATACTCAATCACTTGAACGGGCGGATGGGCCACGCTGTCACTCACCAGGGAAGTGTCCGAAAGCAGCTCGTATTCTCCGGACAAAAAGGTGAGAGCAGGACGCAGCACAATCGGCCGGAATCCTTTGAACAAGTCGATTCCATCAATGAGCTCTCGGTAATCATAGAGATTCTGAATGGTTCCATCCCTTCCCTTTGCACTGAGGTCAGTCACTGCCAGGCCATCAGGCTCATTGAAAGTGTACAGCAGTTCGAGTTGGTTAAAATTCGGATGGGAAGCAGTAACCTCGCGGGCTCTCCAGTGCATGAGTGTTATGGGGTCAATGACAACAGACCAGATTCTGACCTCGTCGATGCCTCCCTTCCAATAGCGGTTGTTTACCCCGCGGCTTATCCGCACCGGCAGCCCTGATGCGGTATTCACGGGGTGAGCGCTTGTCGCGGCAAGTGTTTCTTCTTGTCCGTCAACATACAGAATTGCACCTTGCAGGGTATTCCCTTCAAAGGTCACCGCAACATGATGCCAGGAATCGTCATTCAGCGCGGTGGTCCCGCGCACATGCCCCCCATTGACCTCAAGTCTGAGCGTCCCGTCATCATTGAGACGAAAGACCCATTTTTCTCCACTGCGATCTGCACCCCAACTTACAATCTCCCCATTTACCTCACTCGTTTTTATCCATGCCTCGACGGTCCGCCCCTGCCCTCCGGCTATACCATTATATGTCGGTGTTTCAACATAATTATTGCCATTCAGGAGCAAGAAGCGGTCTGCGGACGTCACGGAGCCTGCCGGATGAGGGGTCTGGTCTGCCAGCCACCCAATGGACGGCTGAGGGGATGTCCGATTGGTATGGGTAAACTCTACCAGCACATTCGAAGAGCCGTCCCAGACAAAAGGCGTTGAAAACTGAAACCGATTTGGGCCGGGCATCAGTGTTGTCGTCTTGAAATACACCTGCTCCCACCCCTCCAGCTCCGCACCGATTCCATCTACGGCAACAAGCGCGGTATTTTTCAGTCGAATTCGAAGCGCCCCGGCTTCTGAGAGACCTGAAGCAATATGCAAGAGCAGGCCGTCAATTTCTCCGGCACCGAGGCCGGCAGCAGAGAGCTCATCGGCGGTATACAGATATCTGGCTTTGGCTGAAGGCCTGTCGACGGGAAAAACCAGTTCGGACTCCAGGGTCCCTGTCCCAATCGGATGTTGGGATTCATTGAGAATGGCCTCAACGGTGGTTTCAATTTGGGCCTGCTGAAAGATTGAATAGGTCGGACTGTTCAGAAAAGGAAAATCTGTACCGGAATATCCCGGAATCAGCGGGGAGGCCTGAAAGCGTACCACTGAATCGACCCGGGAGGAATCATAGATGAATGTATTGTTCGAATAATCCCATTCTCCGCACCCTTTATTGGTCTGACCCGCAACCGGCGGAGACACCAGACCATCTGTACACCGCATGTTGTAGTGCATGAGGATGCGTTCGAAGCTAAGGTTTGGATCGTTTGGAAAATTGATGAGAGTGTCTCGTGTTTGGCTGGAATAATTGAGGGTCTGGATAATAATTGTGTCTCCTGGTTGCTGGGCTGCCGAAGCTGGTGGGGTGAAGAGAATGCAGAGAAATACAAAGCCGCTGAAGATCCGTTCGGAAATGCTCATTTGTGTATCAGTTTTGAGTGAGAGGGGGAGGGTCTTTGGACCTTCTTCGGTCAAATATACCAAATGAAACCTCAATTTTGTTAGGATCATGGGGGGGTTCTCGCAGAGGCGCTAAGGGAGAGAGGCGCAAAGAGGGGGGAAGGGGTTCTCGCAGAGGCGCTAAGGGAGGGAAATATGTTGATAATTTATAATTTTTAATTATTAATTATTAATTATTAATTATTAATTATTAATGGACCTGTATCATATATTTATTGCGCTTCCCATTCTCCACCATGAGAAACTGGCCGTGGAGGAGATGCTCGGTGGTGCAGATGAATTCGTGAGAGGTTATTTTTTGCTTATTCAGGGAGACCGCATTGTTTTTGATGGCTTTGCGGGCTTCTCCCTTGGAGGAAACGATGTCGGTGTGTTCGGCCATCAGGTCGACGATGTTGACGCCTGAGGCGAGGAGGTCACGAGGAATTTTGAACGCGGGGACCTCTTCGGCGATTTGGTGGAGGGCAGATTCGGGAAGGGCCAGAAGGGTTTCGCGGGATGCATTCTTGTTGAAGAGAAGTTCTGAAACTTGCAGGACTGACTCGTACTCTGTGCGGGAGTGAATGCGGACGGTCAGCTCTTCGGCGAGGAGGCGTTTGAGGGCATTGGGGTTGTCAGCGTGCTGTGCCTCGAGGGCTTCGATCTCCTCGCGTGAGCGGAGGGTGAAATAGCGCGTGAAAGTGGGCAGGTCGCGGTCATCGCAATTGATCCAGAACTGGTAGAATTTGTAGGGAGAGGTCATTGATGGGTCGAGCCATATGTTTCCTTCCTCCGATTTTCCAAACTTGCGGCCGTCGGCTTTGGTGAGCAGAGGGGCAGTGAGGGCGTAGGCATGTGCGCCGAGGTTGCGGCGGATGAACTCTGTGCCGGAGGTGATGTTGCCCCATTGGTCTGACCCCCCCATTTGAAGCACGCAATGGTGGGTCTCATAGAGTCTCTGAAAATCATAGGCCTGCAACAACTGATAACTGAACTCGGTGAAGGAAATTCCAACCTCGATGCGCTTTTTGACTGCTTCCTTGCTCATCATATAATTGACGGTCAGCGTTTTGCCGATATCGCGCAAGAAAGTGAGGACGTTCATGTCGCGGTAAAAGTCGTGATTATTGATGATGCGGGCAGGATTGTCGACCCCTTCGAAGGCGAGCAGTTTGCGAACCTGGTCCATTTGGTGAGCCAGATTTGCATCCAGCTCTTCGTAGGACTTGAGGTCGCGCTCTTTGTCCTTGCCGGAGGGATCTCCGATGCGCCCGGTAGCGCCTCCCATCAGGATTATGGGATGGTGGCCGGCTTGCTGAAACAGGGTGAGCAGCATGAGCGGCACGTAATTACCGATGGTCATCGAAGGGGCAGTGGGATCGAACCCGATGTAGCCGGTGACAGATTGCTGTTGCAGGAGGTCTTCGACCCCGGGGGTGGCATCCTGGAGCATGCCGCGCCAGCGCAATTCTTCGATGAAGTTCATGAACTTGGTATTTTCGCAAAAATAGAAAAAGCCCGTCAAAGCCACCGAACGGATAGCCACCGATATTCAAGAAACGGTTTTCTGGCTGATGGTGTTGAAGGGGGGAAAAGAAGCGATTTGTCGATCTTTGAGGAAATTCCGGATTAAGAGGCATTACCTTTGGGTCAGGATTACAGGATTTATGAGCACGACGAGGCAATTTCAACTGGTCCAGCAGCTGGTGAAGGTAGGGACGCGTAAGGAAGTCTACCACCCGATTCTCTGGCTGATGGTTTTTGGCATCCTGACCAGTCTGAATGCAAGCAGCCAACCGAAAGGAATTGTGTGGTTGGCAGAGAGTATCAACCTGCTGTTTTATGCCTTAATGGTGTATGTGACTTTATGGTATCTGATACCCACCTACCTCAATGAGAAGCGTTCTATGGTCTTTGGGCTGCTGCTCACTGGATTGGCAGCAGTGATTACGCCGGTCAAAACCATGACCCTGTATCTCCTCCTTTCTTATGATACCGCTGCCCAGAGCCTGCTGCTGGAGGAGCAGTTCTTCATTTTCCTTACCCTCTTTGTTGTGGGGGGAGGCACCACACTGACGCACATTGTTTCGGAGTGGCTTCGCATCCAGCGGGAGCGCAAAGAGCTGCAAACCAAAACCATGCAATCAGAGCTCCGGTTTTTAAAGTCACAGATTAACCCTCATTTTCTCTTCAACACCCTGAACAATTTGTACGCACTGACCCTCAAAAAGTCCGATAAAGCCCCTGAAATTGTCATTAAGCTATCTGAGATGATGCGCTACATGCTGTACGAGTGCAATGAAAAACAAGTGGCCCTTGAAAAGGAGGTCAACTATCTTCGCAACTATCTGGATTTGGAGAGCCTGCGTCAGGGCAAGGACGTGGAGATTTCTTTTGAGGTGAAGGGCGATATCAAAGAGCAGCAGATTGCACCCCTGTTGTTTATCACATTTTTGGAAAACAGCTTCAAGCACGGGTTGAGTCACCATATCAATCATGGGTTTGTCCACATACTCCTCACAGTTGAGAGAAAACACCTGGAATTTACAATTGAAAACAGCAAACCGGAGCATTTGCAGCAGCCGGAGCGCAGGCGAGTGGGCGGCATCGGGCTGGTCAATGTCCGCCGGCGCCTCAATTTGCTGTACCCCGGCCAACATGATCTCCACATCTCTGAAAGTCCACACAGCTATGCCGTCACCCTCTCTCTTGAGCTCGACTGACCACCTCTTTCTGGTGGGTTTTCCGGGGTGTGGAAAAAGCACCGTGGGAGCCCTGCTTGCCGAATTACTCAAGCGTCCTTTTTTGGATTTAGACGCACACATTGAAAAGGCTGCCGGAAAACGTATATCCGAAATTTTTGCTGCTCATGGAGAAGAAGGGTTTCGAAGAATGGAAACAGAAGCTTTGGAAAACCTGTCAGTCCTCAAACCGGCACACATCATAGCTGTCGGCGGAGGCACGCCCTGCCGGCAGGGTAATCTCCAGATGATGCAATCACTTGGGAGCCTCCTCTATATTGAGGTGCCTGCTGACGCACTGGTATCCAGACTTCGAACTGGCATAGCGGCCCGACCCATGCTGCACCACCATGCCCATGAGTTAGAAGTATACGTAAACCGCACCCTGTCCGAACGCATACCATTCTACACCCAGGCTAAGTGGACTGTCAGTGGCGCTTCACCCCCGGAGGTGGTGGCCCGGCGCATTGCCGAAATACTCAGCGCTCATGAGTAAGCTCTCCGATCAAGCCAGTGAAGGGAAAGCCCTGCCATTCTCCTTTCTCAATCAAACCCTATGGTTGCACCCTACCGGGGCCCTTTATTGGGAGGAGGCCCGGACCCTCATGGTTGCTGATGTGCATGTGGGAAAAGTGACTCATTTCCGCAAGCACGGCATTGCCCTCCCTCAAAAGGCTGCCGGGTATGATCTGTTGCGTCTGGAAGCGGTGATTACCTTTTTTTCTCCGGACCGGCTTGTTTTCCTGGGCGATTTGTTTCACAGTGACCTGAATGCGGAGTGGGAAGCATTTACTGCTTTTCAGGCATCGCGACCCGACACTGCCTTTGTGCTTATTCGGGGCAACCACGATGTGCTGCCGGACCATTTGTACGCCCAAAGCGGTCTGGAGGTACTACCCCACCTGATCGAAGGGCCATTTCTGCTGACCCACCATCCTGTGCCTTCATCCACCCCATACAATATGGCTGGCCACATCCATCCGGCTGTGCACCTCAGAGGTCTGGGGCGGCAACGACTGAAACGGCCGTGCTTTCTATTCGGGCAAGAAGGGGCTATTTTGCCAGCTTTCGGGCATTTTACGGGCAATCATGTGGTGCAGCCGACTGAAGCAGACCGTATTTTTGTGCTTGCAGAGCGCACTGTGATTGAGGTATGACCCCATTATTCTTTGTACATTCCCCATCAGAAACCTTCCATGTGCAACCCATGAAACAATCTCCACTTCTTCACCTCTCCATCTTTCTGGTTGGATGGACGGCCCTCAACCTGACACAAGCGGGAACCACGGAGCTCCTGCATGACGAGGCCTATTACTGGCTCTGGCAACACGACCACCCACTGGCCATCGGGTATTTTGATCATCCGCCAGGCATTGCGCTTATGATACGGATTGGCTGCTTGTTGACAGGTGGCGAGCTGGGGGTGCGTCTTGCGGGCACAGTGCTCAGCACCCTGACCCTGCTGATTTTGTACATGCTCACTGATACCCGAAGACCGTGGCTCTTTGCAGCCCTTGTCAGCAGCATTGCAGTGGTTCACATAGGCGGCTTTGTGGCCGTGCCTGATATCCCGCTGATGTTTTTTGCGACGATGTTTTTCCTGGCCCTGAAGCGCTCGTTACAGGAAGACACACCCTTCAATGCCGCGCTCTTCATCATATCACTGGCGGGCATGGCCTACAGCAAATACAACGGAGTCCTGATTCCGGTCTTTGCATTGCTTGGCAGCCCTCGGCTTTTCCGTCGCCGGTCGTTGTGGATTGTCATTCTCACCACTGCCCTCCTCATCGCCCCTCACCTCCACTGGCAGTGGGTCCATGATTTTCCCACCTTCCGCTACCACCTTTTTGACAGAGGGCAGCGTCCATGGCGAATAGGCTTTCTGTGGGAATTTCTCGGCAGCCAGCTGCTGGTATTCGGCCCCCTGATGGCACCACTTCTTTTCTGGACTGCCTTCCGTGCCAGTGCAAAAAGTGACTTCGAGCGTTCCATGAAGTGGGCCATGATTGGGACATTTGTATTTTTCCTGCTCCAAAGCCTCCGCAAGCCGGCCGAGGCCAATTGGACCGTATTGATGGTCATTCCGATGGTGTTTTTCACCCTTCGGGAAGCCGACTCTCACCTGCGGCTCAGGAAGACCATCCTATGGCTCACAGGCCCTTCACTCATTCTCCTTTTCGCCTTTCGGCTCTTTTTGGCGTGGAACTATCTCCCGTCCATGACCAACCTGCGCAATGAGGTCCATGGGTGGGACCATTGGGCCAGGCAGATTGCCGGGATGGCCGGAGACAGACCCGTCATTTTTGAAAACAGCTACCAGAAAGCATCCAAATACACCTTCTATTCAGGACAACCGTCATTCTCCATCAACACCATGGATTACGCCGGTAAGCAGCATGACCTTTGGATAAAAGACGCTGAAGCGCTCGAAGGGCAGGACGTGCTCCACTTCTATCCCGGAGCTCCGGATAGTATCCTTCTCGAGCCCTCCGGGCAGGAGACCTATGAATTCATCTCAGGATTCCGATCACTCCACAGCTTGCGTCTGGATCTTCCACACCGTCACATTACTGCACCGCCTGACACATTCACCGAAGTCCAGGCCACGCTTTTCAATGCGGGGTCTCGGACTGTCCATTTCCCAAAGGACTCTACCACGCTCGAGTACGGCCTATTCTGGTATGGACAGCCACAGGATACCATTCCGATCCTACCTGTCTGGCTCATTGACTCCATCCGGCCGGCAGAGCGCATCCCTATTCGGCTTTTGCTCCCAACCCCTCCAGTACCCGGCGACCACTGGCGGTTCAGGCTTTCACTGCGGTATCGGCATATTTTGGGGAGAAACAGCCATTTTTATGAATGGAAACGCAAATAATTAAAAATTAAAAATTATGAATTAAAAATTATGAATTATTTTAAGGGAAGACTTGCGTCTTTTTCGAGGAGGGGAGATATGTAATTAAAAATTATGAGTTGAAAATTATGAATTATTTTAAGGGAAGACTTGCGTCTTTTTTTTGGAGGAAGGGGGGGATGGGGCTTTGAACTTTTTGGTAGGCGGGAGACCATTGGGCGGTGACAAAACTTATGGGGAGAATGCACCTTTCGTACCCTAAGAAATGGTAATTTCGCCGGTAAATAATCCATTCAACAGAAAAACTTGAGCTATGAACTTCACTCTCAAGCAGTACGGTATCGATGTATCGGCGATTCACAGGAATCGGTCGGTGCCCGAATTGTACGAAATTGCCTTACGGCAGGAAAAGGGGACTGCCATTTCAGATGTGGGGGCCCTTTTGGTGTATTCGGGTGAGAAGACTGGTCGCAGCCCTTTGGACAAGCGGGTGGTGCGCCATCCTGAGTCAGAAAACAACATTGACTGGGGCAAGGTCAACATTGAGCTTCCGGAGCGGGTCTTTTTGATCAATCGGGAGCGGGCCATTGATTATCTGAACACCCGCGAGCAACTCTTTGTGGTTGATGCTTTTGCGGGCTGGGACCCAAAGTATCGCATCAAGGTCAGAGTCATTTGCACGAGAGCGTACCACGCCCTGTTTATGCAAAATATGCTGATTATGCCTACCGACGAGGAGCTGGCGGATTTCGGGGATCCGGACTATACCATTTTCAATGCAGGGGGCTTTCCTGCCAACCGCTACACCTCTGAGATGACCTCCAAGACCAGCGTGGGTGTCAATCTGGAGGCGCGGGAAATCATCATTTTGGGTACCGAGTATGCCGGGGAGATGAAAAAAGGCATCTTCTCAGTCATGAATTACCTGATGCCACTCCAAGATGTATTGCCTATGCATTGCTCGGCCAATGTCAGCGATGCAGGCGAGGTGTCTGTGCTCTTCGGTCTGTCAGGCACCGGAAAGACCACATTGAGTGCTGATCCGAAGCGCAAGCTGATTGGAGATGACGAGCACTGCTGGTCCGACGATGGGGTTTTTAACATCGAAGGAGGATGCTACGCAAAGGCCATTGATCTTTCGGCAGAGAAAGAACCGGATATTTTCAATGCCATCCGGTTCGGGACTGTACTGGAAAACGTGGGCTATGATGCACAAACGCGTCAAGTGGACTATCACGACACCTCTATCACTGAAAATACGCGTGCCTCCTACCCTATCCATTACATCGACAACGTCAAAATTCCGTGCGTTGGTGGCCATCCGAACCATGTCATTTTCCTGACCTGTGATGCCTTCGGCGTGTTGCCTCCGGTTTCACGGCTTAGCCCTGAGCAAGCCAGCTACCACTTCATTTCCGGCTACACGGCCAAGGTGGCTGGTACAGAGATGGGCGTGACTGATCCGGAAGCCACCTTTTCCGCTTGCTTTGGTGCGGCCTTTATGATGTGGCACCCGAACAAATACGCGGAGCAGTTGGCGCACAAAATCAAGCAGCACAGTGCCCAAGCGTGGCTGGTCAATACCGGCTGGACAGGCGGTGCTTACGGGGTGGGTTCGCGCATCAAGTTGAGCTATACCCGTGCCATCATCGATGCCATCCACAACGGAGATTTCGATCAGGCAGACATGCAGCGCGATGCAGATTTCGGATTCGAAATCCCGACTTCATGCCCCGGTGTCCCGGCAGAAATCCTGCAGCCAAGAAATACGTGGGAAGACAAGGCCGGGTTTGACAAGGCCAAAGCACACCTTATTGGCCTGTTCCGGACCAATTTCGAGAAATTCGCTGCTCAGGTAAATCCCGAGATTCTGGCCGCAGGGCCCCAGGCTGGCTGATGGCCGGAATGTTTCTTTATGATGAAAAACGAATCCCCCTCCATCAGGAGGGGGATTTTTCATTTCCCCTCCAATGGAAGCCAATAATCAGATCCTTTGATAACAGACATTCCAAATATATTTTCCTATGAAATACAGCATACTATTCGCCTCTATGTGTCTCATACTGAGTGCTTGCACAGAGCAAGTCCCCACTCCCCTGCCCCAAACTTCAGACTCCCCACTTACCGGTTTGTGGACACTCTATAGCATGGAGCAACGTGACAGTGCCACCGGCACCTGGCAGCCCTACCGGAATGGCATGCAGGGGTACCTACTGTATGATGGACGTGGCCACATGGCGCTCCACCTATCAACCCGCGGCTACGAGCAGTTCCGCCCGGAATTTCCCAACTTTAATCCGCAAATCCCATCCGAAGCTCTCCAGCATCTGACGAACAGCTACCACTACCTCGGCACCTATACGATTGATGAGGCGAAAGGACAAGTCACCCATACCAAACTGGCACATTCTAACCCGAGTGAGTGGGGCCTTGAAGCGGTTAGGAATTTTCGATTTGAGGGTGATACGTTGGTGATGACGCCGGAGGAGGAGGAGAATGCGAGGTTGAGGGTGAAGTGGGGGGGGGTATGAATTAAAAATTAATAATTATGAATTAATAATTATGAATTGAATTGAATGGTAGGTTTTTATAAATTACGAATTAGGAATTACGAATTACGAATGGGTGAGCCTGAGCCCTCATGAAATAGCTTGAAAAAGGTGACTTGCGCTTCGTCGTCGGACGGCTCAGGAGCCGTCCGTACGAATAAGTAGTTTCTCTGACGCACTTCGATTTATGCTCAGTTTTAGCATGGCCGCCAAAGTCACACGCACGAATAAAAAGCTACCCTGCCGCCCACAGTCCTATGCCGTGTTTCAATTTAACTCCCCCCATCACCCAACCAAATAAACGCCTCTCCCTCCAACTTTTCACTCTTCACTTTCCACTTTTCACTTTCCTCTCCCTGTCAGGGCGACATCTTCTTAGCAATCGCTGGCAAAAAGCAAATGAAGCTGCAGGGCAGCGACATTTAAAAAAGAAATACGATGACCAAAGGGCTTGAAAAGCCAGCAGCCCCGGAGCGTGAGCCCGGATGTATTGACAGCAATAATATTTGGAAAGATGTCGCTACGCTGTAGCTTGAATACCTTATGCGATGATGAGCTAATAAGATGACTCTACCCTGCAGCTTGCTGTTTCAGCAGCCCGCGGATGCTAAGAAGATATGGCTGCCCTGCAGCTTGCTATTTCAACAGCCCTCGGATGCTAAGAAGATGACGCTGCCCTGCAGCTGATTCACATTGGATTGTATGGGCGAGATGATGCTCCTTCGGAGCTGGCATTACGGAAGTACATTCCAGAGGCAGTGAGTACAGTTTACGAATGAAAAAAGGGAGAATTGCGGTCTGCTCGTCGGACGACTGGAGGTCGTCCGACGAATAAGACGCTTTCCCTGACGGGAATCGTGGGGGGAGTGCTTGATCAGGATTTAGTGGGATTTGGGGGATGAGGCTGGTCTTAAAAATTGGCTCGGGGGTAGGAAATGACAGGTGCCGGCAATTGGGATTGCCGGCACCTGAGGAAGGGAATGATTTATGGAATGGATTTGTGCTTAGAAGGAGTTTTTCGCTTTCCTCATAGACTTACTATTTATTTCTCCGATGCAAAATAAATTTTGTCGCTCCGCGACAAGGTTAAGTGTCAAATGAATCAAATCAATCAAA
>CAZMSQ010000055.1:0-3767 GCA_964569025.1 uncultured Saprospiraceae bacterium
ATTCTTGATCAAGAAGTGAGTTTGAGTACTGACCACCAATAGTGAGGAAAACATGTATTTTTGCGGCACGGATATCAGAATTACTGACAGAATACAGACGTATGAAATGCTTAATCTGCATATTATTCCCGTGCTTATTGATGGTATTCGCTGGATGCGATGCAGGGAAAGGCGGTGAGGCGGCACCACCGGAGGTAACGAAGACTCCATTCAGTCCTGAGGCGGGAGCGAATGAAATTGATCACCACAGTTTTGCGAATCCGAAAGAGGCGGTCACACGGCATTTGGAGCTGGACCTGACGGTTGACTTTCAAAACCGCACATTAGGGGGGAGTGCGAGGTGGGAAATTGAGAATAACAACGCGCGTCAGATCATATTTGACACCCGTGAATTACTCATCGAAAAAGTCACAACGGGGGTTGGGGCGGACGAGCAGGAGGCTGAGTTCACATTGTCGCCACCGGTCCGCTTCATGGGTCAGGCCTTGAATGTACAGATTGACAGCGCCACCCGTGTGGTGACCATCTACTACCGCACGGATCCGACTGCGGCGGCTCTGGACTGGCTGGAACCTCAGCTGACCAGTGGCAAGAAATTACCGTTTTTGTATACGCAGGGCCAGGCCATTCTGACAAGGACATGGATTCCATGCCAGGACAGCCCGGGCATTCGCATCACCTATTCAGCAACGGTGAAGGTTCCTCCGGCACTGATGGCGGTAATGAGTGCGACCAATCCACAGGAGCGCAACACCCAGGGGGTGTATACCTTCGAGATGGAACAGCCCATTCCGCCCTATCTCCTGGCACTAGCTGCCGGAGATTTGAATTTTCAGCCAATCGGTGAGCGCACTGGCGTGTACGCAGAGCCCGAATTGATTAATGCCGCGGCCAGTGAGTTTGCTGACATGGAGCAAATGCTCATTGCGGCAGAAGCATTGTACGGAGCATATTTATGGGACAGGTACGATGTCATTGTCCTCCCACCGAGTTTTCCGTTTGGCGGCATGGAAAACCCTCGTCTGACCTTCGCTACGCCCACCATCATTGCGGGCGACCGGTCTCTGACGGCTCTTATTGCGCACGAGCTGGCGCACTCGTGGTCCGGCAATCTGGTAACCAATGCCACCTGGAATGACTTTTGGCTCAACGAAGGGTTCACTGTCTACTTTGAGCGCCGAATTATGGAGGCCCTTTATGGGAAAGATTACGTAGGAATGCTCGCAGAATTGGGTTATCAGGATCTAATCAGCGAAGTGGAAGACCTGAACGCTGCTGAGCAGTCTGCTGACACACGCCTGATGCTTGATCTGAGAGACCGTGACCCTGACGATGGCATGACTGATATCGCCTATGAAAAAGGTGCATTCTTTCTGCAGCTCCTTGAGCAAGAGGCAGGCAGAGAGGCATTTGATGCATTCCTCAAAGCATACTTTGAAAACCACCGGTTTGAGACCATGACCACAGACCGTTTCATTGACTACCTCCAAACCAACCTTTTGGAGCCAAATTCTCTCGACATAGACATTGATGCCTGGATTTTTGAAAGTGGAATTCCGGAGAATATCCCCCAGGTCAACTCTGCCCGTTTCCGGGCCGTCGAGGATCAAACCTCGGCATTTCTCGAATCCGGAGACCTTGCTGCACTTCGCACAGAAGCATGGTCGACTCATGAGTGGCTGCATTTTCTGAGGCACCTCCCTGTGGGTATTGACAAAGCACTCATGCTGATGCTGGACAAGCGCTACAACTTGAGTGAGTCTGGAAATTCGGAAATTCTGGCCGCTTGGTTTGAATGTTCTATTTATTCGGGATATTCTCCGAATAATCTTGCCCAAATTGAAGCCTTTTTGAATCGAGTCGGCCGGAGAAAGTTCCTCTCTCCCTTATACCGGGCCTTCATCGAGACTGACCAGATTGAAACTGCGCGAGCGATTTTTGAAGGGGCTCGGGAAAATTACCATTCTGTTTCAAGAAACAGCATTGCACAGATGCTGGAGCGTTAATCTGAACCTTGCCTATGCCCTGGGTCACCCTGAAAGAATCAACGGTTTACGAGAATGCCTGGATAGAGGTTTCCCATCGGGAGGTTCTCAATCCATCCGGAAATCCGGGAGTTTACGGGAAGGTTCATTTTAAAAACCTGGCAATAGGCATCGTTCCGCTTGATGAAGCGCACAACACTTGGTTGGTGGGTCAGCACCGATATCCCCTTGATCAGTACAGCTGGGAAATACCGGAAGGCGGTGCGCCCATTGGGACGGCTCCTCTGGAATCTGCGAAGCGGGAGCTGCGCGAGGAGACAGGTCTGACAGCCCGATACTGGACGGAGCTCATGCGCCTCCACCTGTCAAACTCAGTAAGTGATGAAGCCAGCCTGGTGTATCTTGCCCGTGGGTTGCATCAAGGCGAGCCAGAACCGGAAGATAGCGAAGATTTGCGCCTGAGGAAACTTCCTTTTGCGGAGGCTGTGGACATGGTGATGCGCGGAGAAATCACCGATGCCATTTCGGTGGCAGCCATCTTAAAAACGAAGCATTGGATTGATTCCGGATTGCTTGACAACACCCCTATACCATGAACATTCACACCCTCGATCTGCACTTTCTCGAACACGATGACACCATCGCTACTTACCTCATAGAGACCTCTGCTGGCCCTATCCTTATTGAAACAGGTCCGTATTCGACATTTTCCCACCTCAAGGAAGAGCTTGGAAAGAGGGGTGTTTCTCCAGAAGACATCAACCATGTATTTCTCACCCACATTCATTTTGACCATGCCGGAGCGGCTTGGGCATTTGCTGAACTGGGCGCCACCATTTATGTGCACCCAGTTGGGGCACCCCACTTGCAAGACCCCTCAAAGCTCATCAGTTCGGCCAGCCGGATTTACGGAGACGACATGGAGCGCTTGTGGAGCACAATCAAGCCTATTGGTGAGTTACAACTCCGGCAAGTTGCCCATAGTGAATCATTCACTGTGGGCGATGTGACGCTGACCGCATGGCATACCCCGGGTCATGCCAGTCACCACATTGCCTGGCAGGCTGGCAATTCTTTGTTTACCGGCGATGTTGCCGGCGTGCGCATTGGTGATGGCCCCGTCGTGCCTCCTTGTCCTCCTCCCGACATAGACATCGAGGCATGGAAATCATCTATCCGGCTCATCCGCGAGTTGGAGGAGTTGGAAATCCTGTACCTGACCCATTTCGGACCGGTTTCAGCCATCGATGCCCACCTGGACCAGCTTGAGCAAGCTCTTGATGATTGGGCTGGTTGGATGAAGCCACACGCAGAAAATGGCACTCCCCTCCCGGAGGTTACCGCACAATTCAAGGCATACGCTGCCAATCAGCTCAGGGAGCTGGGCTTGGATGAAGAGCGAATTCTTCAGTACGAACATGCCAATCCGGCATGGATGAGTGTGGCTGGTTTGTTGCGATACTGGAAAAAGAGGGGGGTAATTTCTCAGTGAGCGGGCAGGAGTTTTTTGCTGATGTCAAGAATCTTTTTGACGATGGCCACATCCGGGAGAATCATCCGTTTTTCTTCTGAAGGCTTCTCTGAGGCAACTGTCAGTGAAGAAACTCGGGAATGCGGAGACATCAGATTATTGGTATTTAGGTACAAAAAGCACGCTGAGCTGACGGAAAGACAGCACGCGATTAGGAGTCCATTGAATTTTCCGGGTCGTTTTGGCTTCATCAGAACAAAATTTTGCACAAAAATACAATTCTTTTGAATATCAATTGAATCCAGCTTTCC
>CAZMSQ010000055.1:3867-12069 GCA_964569025.1 uncultured Saprospiraceae bacterium
CTCATATCACAGGGATTGCGGCAATCAGCTGGCGGGTGTACTCGTGGGTGGGGTGCTCGTAGATGTCTTCGGGCCAGCCGGACTCGAGAATGGCACCGTCTTTCATGACCATGATTCGGTCGCAGAGGAATTTGACGACAGATAAGTCGTGGCTGATGAACAGGCAGGAGAAATTGTAGCGGTCCCGGAGATCCAGTAGCAGATTGAGGACCTGAGCCTGGACAGAGACATCGAGGGCTGAGACGGACTCATCGAAAAGGATGAATTCGGGGGAAAGAGCCAGGGCCCTTGCGATGCAGATACGCTGGCGCTGGCCGCCGGAAAACTCGTGGGGGTATCGGTGGATGTGGTCGGGATGAAGGCCGACAGCCTCCAGCAATTCTGATACGCGGGCTTTGCGGAGAGTAGGGGTTGAAGGGATGCCGTGTACCTCCATAGGTTCGAGAATGGCTTTGCCGATGGGCATGCGAGGGTTGAGGGAGGCGAAGGGGTCCTGGAAAACGATTTGGAAGCGACGGCGGAGGGGCCGGAGTTGGTCGGCAGGCATGGCAGTGAGGTCGTGGCCATCGAATAGGATGGTTCCGGAAAGGGGGTCTCTCAGCCTGACAAGCGTCCGGCCGAGGGTGGTTTTGCCGCAGCCGGACTCTCCGACCAGACCAAGCATCTCTCCGGGGTGGATGTCAAAGGAGACGTTGTGCACTGCCTTGAGGTAAGCGGTCGGACGGCCCAAGAAATTAGATTTTGTTGGGAACCATGAATTCAAACTGTCTACTTGAATAATTGGGGGTGTTTTGTAGATGCGCTCCCTTCGGTTTAGCACGACTTCTTTGGGGAGAGACAACTCAGCCAAGCGGTTCTCAACGGACTGGGGCGGATTTTGAGTGGACAGAAAATCTTCTACCACAGGAAGTCTGCTCAGCACACGCTGAAGGGGTGGACGGCAGGCTAGCAGGCCTCTGGTATATGGGTGGCTGGGGGTGGCAAAGAGGTTGGGGGTGGGCTGTACTTCGACGAGACGGCCACGGTACATTACTGCAACCCGATCGGCAACTTTTGAAATGACGCCGAGGTCGTGCGAAATAAAGAGCAGAGACATACCCCGGGTGCGCTGCAGGTGTCTGAGCAGATGGAGAATGTCCTGTTGGACGGTAACGTCCAGGGCTGTGGTGGGCTCATCGGCAATCAGAAGATCTGGATTACAGCTGATGGCCATGGCAATCATAATCCGTTGTTTTTGACCACCCGAGAGCTGGTGCGGCCAGGCCGAATAAGCGCGTTCTGGCTCGGGGAGCTTGACTTGTTCAAGCAGCTCCATGACACGTGCCTTCGCGGCAGTTGCCGAAAGTTCCGGATGGTGACGCCTCACTGCCTCCAGGATTTGATGCCCACACCGGAAAACGGGATTGAGAGAGGTCATTGGCTCTTGAAACACCATACCGATGCGACTGCCGCGCAAGAGGCGCATTTCTTTCTCCGGGAGCGAGCGCAGGTCAGTTGTCTGACCCTCAGAATCTGTGAACTCAATAACACCTGTGGCTGCGTGAGACGGAGCATTGTCTAGAAGGCGCATAATGGAAAGGGCTGTGACCGACTTTCCAGACCCACTTTCACCAACCAGACCGATTGATTCACCCTGCCCAATCGATAAAGACAGCTGGTTGACTGCAGTCACAGATTCAGGGCCTGAATGGAAACTGACAGACAGATTCTTTATTTCTAAAACAGTATTTTTGCCCCCGATTTGCATCATGGTTTTCCTTCAAACGAATTCCTTAAACATTCAGAAAAGTATGAAATTTTCAACTGCCTGTGCACTCTTTCTCATTCTCCTCTCATTCTCAATTACTCATAAAGCGGCAGGACAGGCCTCTCTGAATATGACGCTGCTTGGACAGTGGGATCCCGATACTCTTCCAACTGCCGGCACGAGAGAATACAACGATATTTGGGGGTATACAGATTGTAACGGTCATGAGTATGCCATTATGGGCTCAGCGGCTATGGTGCATGTGGTTGATATTGAGAATCCTGCGGAGCCTGTGGAGTTGGCCCGATTTCCGGGCGGACAGGTCACGACCTGGCGCGACATGAAGGTGTATCGGGATCGGGCCTATGCGGTGTCTGATGCGACCAATGAAGGGCTTATGATTTTCGACCTGAGTCAATTGCCCGATACGGTCATCAAGACCTACCAAAGTAACGTGTATTTTGGATCAGCTCATAATATATTTATAGACAATGGGAAATTGTATTGTGTGGGCACCAATACGCAGAGTCAGGGCATGATTGTATTGGACCTCACTCAGGACCCCGACAATCCGCAATTGTTGGCATCAGTGCCTCTCCCGCCCGGTGGATATGTGCACGATGTATATGTGAAAAATGATACGGCTTATTGTTCGCATGGATTCAGCGGATTTTACATTTGGGATTTCAGCAACCCTCAAAATCCTGTGGAGCTGGCATCTATTCCCACCAACGGTTATAACCACAGCAGCTGGGTGCTGGAGGGTGGGAAATATGCCATTTATGCCGAGGAAGTGCCCACCGGTCTGCCGCTTGGCATTGCTGACCTGACCAATCTGCCCATGGGTGATATTGAGACTGCTCTGACCTTTAAGTTTCCATTGTTGGCTCCGACTCACACAAACAATACGCCTCATAATCCATTTATCCGGGGCGATTATGCCATACTCTCCTATTATGAGGATGGTGTCCAGATTTTTGATCTTTCTGACCCGCTTGACCCCAAGCAAGTGGCGTACTACGACACCCACGAAAATACGTCGTACAACGGCTACAACGGATGTTGGGGTGTCTACCCATTTTTCCCGTCCGGCATCGTAGCTGCCTCTGACATCAATGGCGGCTTGATGCTCTTTTCGGCTGACAGCATCGACTGGAAGCCGATAACTCCTGTGCTGACGCCGGAAATCACTGTCCAAATCAGCGACACCCTCGCCTGTGTCGGTGATGTTGTGGACATTGAAGTGACCTCTACTGCCGGAGATGTATTTCTGATGCTTACCGATACCACTGTGCCTGCACCTCCTGCATTTTCTGCTGATGCTCCAGCAACATTCTCATTTCAGGCGGTGAATGGCCATTGTACCGCAGAGAGCGGACCTTTTGAAATTGATTTTACAGAGCCTTTGGTCCCTCAGATAGTCTTAGATACTCCGTCAAATACATTGTTTGCCTCAGGGAGCGGGACCTATGAATGGTTTCAGGATGGGTTGCCGCTACTGGCTGGAGGCTTGGACAGTCTTGTCTTGACAGCACCCGGAAACTATTACGTCATTGCCACTGACAGCAATGGTTGCATCGCAAGTTCTGACACCATTGTGGTACTCGAATTAGCAACCAGCACCTCCGGACCAGACAGATCGGGATATTCTCTCGAAGTGTTCCCAAATCCAGCCACCTCACACATTTTTGTGCGCGGAATACACCCGCACTCCGGATGGTCAATGCAGATTGTGGATGTCAGCGGAAAAATCTGGACATCAGAATTATGGAATGCTGCGCCGATATCCATCAGCCACTTGCCACCGGGCCTGTATCTGCTGAAGGCAACACATCCGAAAGGAGGGATACTTCTGAAGAAAATCGTGAAAATCTAAAGTGAAGAATCCGAAGAGGGGGACTATGAATGGCCCCCTCTTCAGATTACAGACCTATTGGGAATTTTCTACAACCAGCCGGATCAATTGACCCCAACGACTTCCACATAAAACACGAGGTCAGAATTTGCCGGAATCTTTGGGCGTCCCTGAGCACCATATCCGAGAGCTGATGGGACAAAAAGGACAGCTTTACTCCCAACTCTCAATTTGCTGACCCCAAGTTCGAATCCGTCAATGACCTGATTTTTGCCTGTTACAAACGTCAGCGGGTCATCGCGTCCGATGGAATTGTCGAACATAGAGCCATTTGTTTGTAGGAATCCAGCGTAGTGAAGAGCTACCTCACTCCCATCGGTCACTTTCGGTCCGTCCCCCTCTTCAATGATCACATATTCAAGGCCCGATTCAAGCTGTCGCAAACCTTTCACTGAGCCAAGCAGATAGTCTTTCAAAAGCGTTTCCGTTGTCTGTTCAATTTGGGCATATCGCTGAGCCACCTCCTCTGCCTGACGCTGCTGTTCTTCAGGCGAAGTGACCGATAGCAGCTTAATGCTGAAAATCAGGACACCATCTTTGTCGAGCGTGGGTGGAAGATTTTCGTACCCGGCCAGTGGCTGGTAGACTGTGGCACTGTCTCCGGGAGACATCATGAGTAAACTCTCATACGAAGGAGGCACCGGCTCTGGTAAGCCTTCTTTATCTGGCAGCACAGCCTCTCGGGGTTGATCCATCTCATAGGTACTGTACCATTTCACACCAGTTCGGAATGCCTGTTCGTGATACGCTACCTTGTCTCCAATTTGTGCCGTCTCACCAGGCACGTCGCGATGCATGATAAACACATAGCCTGATGGAGTGCGTGGAAGGGTTTGGTCTGCAACAATGCGGTCGATATCTTTTCTGAGAGTTTTTTCTGAGATCACCTTTTTCATTGAAAAATGGCAGGTAAGTCGGTCGGAAGCTGACAGCCCCATCGGGAGGCGGGAAAAGGAATCAAGCGACTGGTACAGTGTCAGGCTGTCGCCGGCGCTCATCAGGGAAAGCCCCTCGAACCAGGCCATTTCTACCGGATTCTCAATTTCATCGACTGCCGGCATCAGTCGCTCCTGGGCACGTCCGAGCTTGATGGAAGAACGCCACAAAGTGGTGTCATTCTTATAAATCTCTTCTTCATACACCATGAGATCGCCCGCAGAGGGCTTGTAGCCGTTGTTTGATTTATGGTGTATATACCGATACCCTGAAGGGGTGAGTCCTTCGGACGAAGCAGCCGAAGACCCTTCGTCGGAGGATTCGCAACCTGTGAACAAGAATATCGGGAGAAGTGCTGAACACAGCAATGGGAGGAGGAATAATCGAAATTGCATCACGAGTTGTGGATTCTATTGTGCACTAAAATTATGGAGTGAAGAGCGGGCCTGCTCTTCGAGTTGAACTTTGTAGAGCGGAAGAATATCTTTTATTTTGTTGACGGTGGTGCGGAGCCCCTGATAGGAATAACCCCCGGAAGCATTGCGGTGCCCCCCTCCCTTGAAATATTTGGAGGCAATTTCCTGGACTGAAAATTCACCTTTGGAGCGGAGGGAGAGCTTGACAATATTGGGTTGTTCAGTGACAAAAGCTGCCATCTGGACGTGCTTCATTTTGAGAATGAAATTGACCACTCCCTCGGTGTCACCTCGCTGAATATTGAATCGCTCGAAGTCCCGGCGCGTCAGTGCGATGATGCCAGCGTGGTATTCCGGCAGCACCTCCAGTCGATTGGCCAGACAATGTCCTAGAATACGGAGGTTTTTTTCGGGGAGGGCATTAAAAATGAGATCCTGAAGGGCATAGTCATCGACCCCGATTTCGAGCAATTCAGCGACAGTGCGAAACAGTTTGGCAGAGGTGCTGAATTTGAATGAGCCTGTATCTGTGACTATGCCGGTGTAGAGGCACGAGCCGATTTGAGCATCAAGATGTCTGAATTCGCCAAGATCACGGATAAGATCGACGATGAGTTCAGAGGTGGAGCTTGCGGTGGTATCAGAGAGGGCAAAATGAGCAAACGGCTCAGGATCGATATGATGGTCCACCATCACAATGGGCACATTGGTTGCACTGATCTCCTCTCCTATTTTGTCGATACGGTCGAGCGAGTTAAAATCGAGGCAAAAGATTAGGTCGGCCTTCCGCACCTGTTCGAGTGTTTCTTCCTTGTCGGTATCGAATATCAGGGCATCGTCGATACCGGGCATCCAGGAGAAAATGGAGGGATATTCGGAAGGAAAGAGGACGTGCGGAGAATGGCCGAGTTTCCGAAGAAAGAGAGCCAGTCCAAGGCTGGCACCGAGTGCATCACCATCGGGATTTCTGTGCGAGACAATCACAATATCTTTCGGCAGGTTGAGCAGGGCTTTCAGTTCGGGCAGGTTCTCCATAGGTTTTAACATCAATCAGGAATGAACTGGGTTTTATCATTCAAACGGTGTGCAAAGGTACGGGATTTCTGAGTTTCAGATTGAGTCAGGGGGCGGAAAAGAATGGGCGGAAAATGTGTATTTTTGCGGCGATTTTGAATTTTTTACCCACAACATTCAACACAGGACCTATGGCAACCAACAGAACCTTTACCATGATCAAGCCCGATGCTGTGCGCAACGGACACATTGGGGCAATTCTTGCCCGCATCAACGAGGCGGGATTTCGCATTGTAGCGATGAAATACACAAAACTCAGTGCTGAGAAAGCTGGAGAGTTTTACGAAGTGCATAAAGAACGCCCTTTTTACGGTGAGCTCGTTGAATTTATGTCATCAGGTCCGATTGTGGCTGCTGCCCTGGAAAAAGAGAATGCTGTGGCCGATTTTCGGACCTTGATTGGCGCTACCAATCCTGCCGAGGCTGAACCAGGTACAATTCGCGCATTATATGCGACCAGTATTGGAGAGAATGCTGTGCACGGGGCAGATTCGGATGAAAATGCAGCTCGTGAGATCAGTTTTCACTTTGCACAAACAGAAGTGTTTGTTGGATAAACGGATGATTGAAACGTTCATTTATCCATCTCGATTTAGTTGATTTTGAAGAGGGCGATTCCGACACATCGGAACCGCCCTCTTCAAGTTTGTCTCCCAAAATTACAGCGGGATATTCCCATGTTTTTTAGGAGGCAGTCGGTCGACTTTATTTTTAAGCGAATCGAACGCCCTGATAAGTTTTCGCCGGGTCATTCTTGGCTCAATGACTTCATCTATAAAGCCCCTCGAAGCAGCCCGATAGGGATTTGCGAATGTTTCTGCATATTCCGCTTCTTTCTCCCTGAGTTTTGATGCCGGATCGTCAGCCTTGGCAATTTCTTTGCGGAAAATGATTTCTGAGGCGCCTTTGGCTCCCATGACAGCAATTTCAGCAGATGGCCATGCATAATTCAGATCGGCACCGATGTGTTTAGAGTTCATCACATCGTATGCTCCACCGTATGCTTTTCTAGTAATCACGGTCACACGGGGCACTGTGGCCTCGCTGAATGCAAAGAGCAGCTTGGCTCCGTTGGTGATAATGCCATGCCATTCCTGATCCGTACCGGGGAGAAAGCCCGGTACATCAACCAGCACCAGCAGGGGGATGTTGAAGCAGTCACAGAAACGAACGAAGCGGGCTCCTTTTCGGGAACTTTCCACATCGAGCACCCCTGCCAGACTAAGTGGCTGGTTTCCCACTACACCGACACTTCGACCGCCGAGACGGGCAAAGCCCACAATGATATTGTCCGCATAATGGCGATGGATTTCAAAGAAGGACTCCTCATCAACAATACCTTTTACGACTTCCCGCATGTCGTAGGGTTGTGATGAATTTTCCGGAATTATGGAATCAAGTTCCTCCCGAATTTCTTCCCCGACAGAGAACGGAAGTTCCTCTGGTTGCTCTTCGCAATTTTGCGGCAGGTAGCTGAGCAGTGTGCGAATATCCCGGATACATTCCAGGTCATTGGCTGCAGTGAGGTGGGTAACGCCGGATTTAGAGGCATGGGTCATGGCGCCGCCTAATTGTTCTGCTGTGACGGTTTCATTGGTCACAGTCTTCACCACGTTCGGCCCGGTCACAAACATATAGGATGTCTGTTCGACCATAATAGTAAAGTCGGTCATTGCAGGCGAGTAGACGGCTCCTCCGGCGCAAGGCCCCATAATGGCAGAAATTTGGGGAATAACGCCAGAGGCTTTGACATTGCGATAAAAGATATCTGCATAGCCTCCGAGCGAGTTGACCCCTTCCTGGATGCGGGCACCTCCTGAGTCGTTCAGTCCGATGAGTGGTGCCCCATTTTTCAGGGCTATGTCCATTATCTTACAAATCTTTTCAGCGTGCGTTTCAGAGAGAGATCCTCCGAAGACAGTGAAATCCTGAGCAAACACATAGACCAGTCTGCCCCGTATGGTCCCGAAGCCAGTCACCACCCCATCGCCATAGACGATTTGCTTGTCCATGCCAAAGTCGGTGCTTCGGTGGGTAACGAGAGCTCCGATTTCTTCAAAGGATCCATCATCGAGGAGGAAGTGGATACGCTCGCGGGCGGTGAGTTTGCCTTT
>CAZMSQ010000056.1:0-11291 GCA_964569025.1 uncultured Saprospiraceae bacterium
ACCCGGTCGGACCGCTATAGCGGTCCGACGGCTATAGCGGTCCGACCGGGTCAGGGCTTTTGGATTAAAAGTCGGCGAACGGAAGGCAGGCCATCGGGGGTAATCATGCGGAGGAAGTAGATGCCAGGGGAGATAGATTCCATCTCCAGGGTGACAGCCGCACCGGTGGGCGCCAAAGCGGGCCACTGCTGAATAACCCGTCCTGTGGGGTCAAGAAGGGTGAATGCCGAAGCTCTGGTGCTGCTTACAACAGTCACCGATGAGGTGGCAGGGTTTGGAAAGAGGAACCACGATGGATCTGGAGCTGCCTCCACAGGGCCCCCAGTTGAGGTGGAGAGGAGTTCCTCTGCACGTACCCTTATGGTTTTGCTCGAAGCATCTGTGCACCCGTTTACACCTGCAACCTGTAGGCTGACTGTGTAGAGGCCTTCTTCCTGATAGGTATGTGAAGGGGAGGGGAGAATGGATGAGGTGCCATCACCAAAGCGCCAGAGGTAGCCAAAACCACCTGAGGCCTGATGTGTCGCAGATATTGTGCCGCCCTGATCCAGATAGACAATAGAGTCTGACAATGTGAAGTCCGCAACTGGCAAATCACCAGGACCGCCTACCTCTACAGAAACCGCATTTCTGTTGCAAATTTCTTCAAAAGCAATCTCCCAGTCGTAGAAAAAGTAATACTTGTCTGTGACAACTTCTCCGTCTTCATAAGCTCCGGTGATGGAATAGAAATCACCATACTCGTAGGGAAATTCCGGAGTTTGTTCCATGTACATCAGTGGCTTTCCAAATTTGTGGATAAACACGAGCGGATCGCCGGACCGGGCATCAATATTGAAGTCGAGGAAATTCTTCCCCGGCTCAAGGAGAAAAGACTGCTGATCCAAAAGTTCGTCTGTGAAAAAGTCACGAATCTGAATGACACAGCCCGTTTTTTCAGCGGCATAGACATAGCACCCGACAATGTTCATATCTGTTTCCGGAAAAATGACGAGGCCCTTGTCAAGTGATGCTGGCTCAGTCGCTAAGTCAGGGATGAAATCTGTAATGCCCCCTCCCGACCAGGCAACTTCTGCATAGTATGTTGTATCCTGACTTAATGGCGGGGTTACAAATTCCGAACCCTCTGCGAGCAGGTTTCCATCAAGCGGAGCATCATACCAACGTACAACACCCAGCCCTTCATACGGACTGGTCAGCAGGGCTCTTTTCCCGGCACAGGCCTTGAGCGTGCTGAGTTGTTCCCATCGGGCCGAGGCAGTGACTTGATTGGATATCAGGACTCGCGTATACAAACGGTCATTCAGCGGCCTGTCATCTGCTGACCCTCCGGCCATTTTCACTTCCACTTGTACCGTGTGCCGACCGGCTGGTAAATCGGTGAGCATCGGGAAATGCAGCGTTTTCTGTTCCCCCGGCTGCAGGGTGTCAGTCCACTCATTGGCAAGAATGATCGGGTCGGGAAGGTCAATGGTCAGGTTGACCTGAAATCCACCAACTGGCAGAAACCCATCATTGCGTACCGTCAACACCGGAGTCCATGCATTGTCGCAATTGACAGCCGGTACATCCAGTCTAACAGGCATTAAATCTCTCTGCGCTGCAATCGGCGGTACCGGGAGATTACCATCTGCGACGAGTTTTTCCCAGGCAGCGTAGACGTTGATGATTCCCATCCCAAAGGTGTTGTCTTCTCCGCTTTCTCCCAAATCAGTGCATGTGGTGTAAAGAGCCATTTTCAGGTCTTCACCAGTCAGATACGGAAACGCCTCTTTCAAGAGGAGAATGGCCCCAGCCACATGAGGCGCCGCCATGGAAGTCCCGCTCAACAGGCCATACTCATTGTCCGGCAGGCAGGAGCGAACATTCACGCCCGGAGCAGATACCTCAGGCTTGATAGCCAAAGATCCCGTGTCGGGACAAACTGACGGGCCATTGCTCGAAAACCCTGCTATGGAATTATTTCCATTCAGTGCTCCCACAGCAAAGGTGTTGACCAGACTGACATTGATATTTTTCGGAGGGGTAATGGTCGATTCGCCCGGCCCTTCATTGCCCGCCGAAAACACGACAGCAACTCCCACAGCCTCAAGGGCTGTCAGCACATCCGTGTACATCGACTGACAATCGTTACCCCCGGACAGCCCAGGATCATACCAAGAGTTGTTGACCACATCCGGCATGTCATCAATGGTCGAAGGGTCTCCATCCGGGTCTACGCACCATTCAAATGCCTCCACATTGTCAGCCGTGCCAACTCCGCACAAGGTCGGACCACCCATCCACAACGCATTGAAAGCCACACCAATGGTGTCATTCATCTGGCGGTCCAAACCGAGAATGGTGCCTGTTACATGCGTACCGTGGTACCCGCAGTCAAAAGGTCGCTTGTTTCCCGAATTATATTGATACCATGCTTGGTCCGCAGGTACATAAGCTCCCAGATATTTACCGGAAAGCGCTGGGTGGCTCGGGTCCACACCGGTGTCAGAGGTGAAGGACTTCCGTCCATACCCTGTGTATCCCAATTCCCACATTTTATGGGCGTTAATCGCTTTTAACCCTGGTTCAGCACCATCCGGTGGTGCCAATGATATTCCGGTTTCACCGACCTCATGCATTTCCGGCTCAAGGGGAGTATTCAATCCAATCCATGCCACATCAACACGCCGACTGGCAGCCGCTAAATCTGCCGGGCGCAAGTCCGCAAAAACCACATTGGTAATCCACATCGCACGAATTTCCTGTGCACCAACCTCCGAAAGCCATTCCAAAAGGTCACCCTGAGTTTGCGCTGCCTTCTTCTGAAGAGCTGGTATCACTTCCTCAGATCGCTCCTCAAGGGTTGCTTGGCGCCGGTCCAAATCAGCCTTCAGCTCAAAAATGTCAACGCGATCTTCAAGTAGCAGATATGCCTTGATGAATTCATTCTCTTTACTCTGGTCCAAAGCTTCTAATAAGCGTTCAGCACATTTGCTTTCGTCCAGCTTATCTTGGGCATCAGAAAGGAAAGGAATGAATAAAATAATGAGAATCAACAAGTGTTTCATGTGTCGCATGTGTTCGATAGGCCAAAATAATCTTTCGGAGTTTTTGCTCCGAAAGCAAATAAATTTTCAAGTCAAACGCAAAAATCTGAATTGAAGTTGACATTTTTGTTGGAAAACGGTCAAGATGTCGGATTTTTAACGGGATATCAGTGTTGTCCGGCCAATTTCAAGAGAATAATAACAACACCGCCAGAGCAATCGGCATACCTGGAGAAGGCCATTGTATCAAGTGCTGGCAGACGTTCCTGACGAGCTCGAAAATGAACCGACTGTATCCTTCTTTTTGTTAGTGAAAAATGCCTATGAAGAATGCCGGTTTACCGCACGCTTTTGAAAAACCAGAAAAGCCCTGGCTGATAGTCATCGGCGGCCCCACGGCCTCCGGGAAGACGGACGCAGCCATCCGGATGGCTCAAGTTTTCGGCACTGAAATAGTATCCGCTGATAGTCGCCAGGTCTTTCAGGAGATGAATATCGGAACAGCGAAACCTACTCCAACCCAACTCAGTCAAGCTCCCCATCACCTCATTGGTCATAGGTCTGTCACTGAGTCTTACAGCGCCGGCAGATACTCCGAAGAGGCCCTGGCAGTGCTCAGGGGAATTTTCCGCAAGACCAATATCGCTATTCTCACAGGAGGTAGCGGCCTTTACATCAAGGCTGTCTGCGAAGGGTTGGATCAGTTTCCAGACGTTTCAGAACATTCGATGCGAGAGGCATCCAATGTTTATGAAGAAGGTGGCCTTGAGGCCCTCCAAATAGCTGTCCGGAAAAGTGACCCCGAATACTTCAGACGAGTGGACATCCGCAATCCCCACCGCCTGCTCAGAGCCCTCTCTCTCCACATTGAAACGGGAGGGATCATGGCCGATTGGCAGACTGATTCTGCCGCAATGCGGCCATTCTCACCAATCTATATTCAACTTGCTCAAGAGAGAAATGTCCTGTATGAAAGAATCAACCGCCGTGTCGACGAAATGCTGGAAGCAGGTCTGGAAAAGGAAGCGAGAATGTTGTACCCGCAACGGACAAACAGAGCGCTTCAAACAGTTGGATATCAAGAGTTTTTTGACTATTTCGAAGGAAAAATAGACTTTCAAGAGACCATCAGGCTCATGAAGCGAAACTCCCGCAGGTATGCAAAGCGGCAGCTGACATGGCTCCGGCGAGATGGCTTCTGGAGTGAGGCCCGTGATGTATCGGAAATTGAGCGTATTGTACGCACAAAAACCGGCATTTGAGGCTTCGAAAAAGGCGGTTGCAAAAACCGAAACTCTCATGAAAAGGTGTATATTTGCGCTGCTTTTGGGGAAGCTGTGCGCAAAATAGCATGCAGCACGCATACTTGTATATGTATGTCCAACAGGCCCTTTAAGCAGGATTTTTTCTAACTCTTCAACCGTAAATTTTGTCAACATGCAAGGAAAAGGTATCGTGAAGTTCTTCCTTGTGGTAATGACGCTGGTGGTCATTCTCCAATATCTTTTTATTCTGCCAACAGATAAGGTGGAAAAAGATGCCGAGAAGTATGCAGACATCGAAGCAGCAAATTACCCGGAAGAGCAGCAGAGGACGGTGAGGAAGGAAATGCGTGCCAAATATCTGGACTCCATGTCCAATGAAGTGGTGTTCAGCTTTCCCCTAATCAAGGACTTTACCTATCAGGAACTCAAGTCACGCCAGCTCGCACTCGGTCTCGATCTGAAAGGAGGAATGAGTGTGGTCATGCAGGTCGACCTTCGTGACTTTTTGGTCAGTATGGCATCAGGAAGTACCGACCCCAATTTTGTCAATGCACTGGATAGAGCAACCGAGGCTCAAAAAAATGCGCAGTCTGATTACGTGACCCTCTTTGCTGATGCATGGCGTGAAGTCACTGGTGGCGAGGCCCAACTTGCCCGGCTTTTTGCGTCCAATCCAACACTTCGCGAAGAGATCAATTTTGAAACTTCCAACGCTGAGGTAATCAGAATTCTGAGGGAAAAAGCAAACCAGACCGTCGGCCTGACTTTCAAGCGCCTGAAAGATCGAATTGACGAGTTTGGGGTGACTCAACCCAATGTGTCTTTGGATGCAGCGCGTGACTTGATCGTGGTTGAACTTCCTGGTGTCGATAACCCGGAGCGAGCGCGTCAGTTTCTGCAGACGACCGCCAAACTGGAGTTTTGGGATGTCTATCGCCTCAGCGATGAAGGAATCGCTTCCGGCCTCCAGGCAGCAGATGATAAACTGCGCACCCTTCTCGCCGGCGATTCCTCAGCCAATGAGGTTCGCTACGATACAACCTGGCAAGTAGCCCGTGATACAAACGGCAACCTCACCGGTGATTCCACCATGGTTGTCGATACAATTGAAGGCCCCTCAGGAGCTGGCCCTCTGTTCTCGATTTTCCAGCCCAATGTCACTCAAGAAGGAATGGTCGGTGCAGTACCGGGTGTCATCGGGATGGCAGAACGGACCAACCGGGATAAAATCATGGGCTACCTGACAAGGCCCGAAATTAAGCGCCTCTTCCCGCCTAATATTAAGTGGATGTGGACCGACGATCCTGTCACAAATTTCGAAACAGGAGAGGTGACTGATTTCTATGAGTTGTATGCAGTCCGCACAGTTCGCGGCAAAGTTGATGCACCACTTGGCGGTGACCACGTCATCCGCTCCAGCGCCTACCCGGATCCGCAAACCGGAGAAGTAGCTGTCAATCTGAGTATGGACGGAGAAGGGGCTCGTATCTGGCGCGATATGACAGAAAAAGCTGCTGCTGACAACAACCGGCAGGTTGCCATCGCGCTCGATGATAAGGTCGTTTCAGCCCCCCGGGTTCAAGAGCCCATCGCTGGCGGTGATACCCGAATCACTGGGAATTTCTCACTACAGGAAGGTCAGGATCTCGCTTCCATCCTCGAAATCGGAAAGTTGCCAGCCAAACCGGAAATCATCCACGAAGCTTTTGTGGGCCCATCACTCGGTCAGGAGAACATTGACAAGAGTATGAATGCCCTCCTCATAGGATTTTCCCTCGTGCTTCTGTTTATGATTTTCTATTACGGCGGTGGAGGTATCGTCTCTATTCTGGCCCTTTTCCTCAACCTTTTATTCATCTTCGGTGCCCTCGCAAGCTATGGAACCGTTCTGACTCTTCCGGGAATCGCGGGTATCGTCCTGACCATTGGTATGGCTGTTGATGCGAATGTCATCATTTTCGAAAGGGTAAGGGAAGAATTGAGAGAGGGAAAAACCCTGTTGATGGCCATACAGGATGGCTTTAAGAATTCCTATTCTGCTATTGTTGATGCAAACGTCACAACCATTTTGGTTGCCATCATTCTGGCTTATTTCGGACTCGGCCCCATCAAAGGTTTTGCAGTGGTCCTTATCATCGGTGTCCTCAGCTCTCTGTTTACAGCAGTGCTCGTTGGCCGGCTGATGATCGACTGGTGGACCGGCACCCGTGAGAAGCAACTCAGTTTCTGGACCGGGACTTCAAAAAATGCTTTTGCAAACAGCAATGTCGATTGGATCGGCAAGCGGAAAATTGCGTATGGTATTTCAGGCTTTCTTATTGTGGCCAGCCTCGTCTCATTCTTCACCCGCGGGTTTGAGCTGGGTGTCGATTTCAAAGGGGGGTATAGCTTCAATGTCCAGATCGCCGAAGATGCTGATGCCCAGAGTCTGCGCACAGCCCTTGCAGAAGTCTTCGAGGCAGAACCTGTCGTAAAGGCAGTCAACACAGACAACACCTACAATGTGGTCACCAGTTACATGATCAATGAAACGGGTGAAGAAGTTGCGGATCAAGTGCAGCGCAAATTACATGAAGGGATTGTGGCGCTGACGTCCTCATCCGTGAGTTATGATGACTTTTCAGACCCAGGCAGCGAGTCAACGCGGGTCATCAGCTCCAGCAAAGTCGGACCGACTATTGCGGATGATATCAAGACCAGTGCCTTCTACGCAGGCACATTCGCCCTGCTCCTGATATTCCTCTATATCTTCCTGCGCTTTAACAAACCACAATACAGCCTCGGAGCAGTAGCCGCCTTGCTGCACGACTCAATAATCGTCTTGGGTCTGTTCTCTATCTTCTACGGGTGGGTTCCCTTCTCGCTGGAGATTGACCAAGCATTTATCGCAGCCCTCCTGACCGTTATCGGTTATTCCATCAACGATACGGTGGTGGTCTTCGACAGGATTCGTGAGTATCTCAATAATTACTCGAACAAATCGAAAGAAGAGATTATCAATCAGGCGGTAAACAGTACCATCAGCCGGACCATCATCACTTCACTGACTACGCTCTTTGTAGTTGCTGTTCTGTTTATATTCGGTGGCACCAGCATCCGCGGGTTCGCGTTTGCACTGCTGGTTGGTATCGTTGTGGGTACCTATTCCTCAGTCTTCGTCGCAACACCAATTATGGCTGACCTCAGCGGAAATCTGGAGGGAAAGCCCGGGAAAAAAGAAGAAAAACGGTTCTCTAAAAAAGCCGCTACAGCGAAATAAAAGAAAGCTCATTTAAAAGCGGGGCTGCGACATCGTCGCAGCCCCGCTTTTATTTTCTCCCCTTTTATTCTTCGAGGGCATCCATCTTCTCCTTCACGCCTTTCAGGTCCGGTTCTAAATTCAGGGCCCATTGGTAATGACGCAGCGCATGTTCGGTCCATCCAATCTGGCTGTAAAAATCGCCTATGCAATGGTGAGGATCTGCTACTTCGGGGGTCGTCACAATATACATCTCAAAGTAAGCCCCGGCCTTGTCCCAGCTCTCTACCGCCAGGTATGTCTGGGCAAGATACTTATATCCCGGTCCATAGGCCGGATCCAGTTCTCTGACTCTGAAAAAAGCTTTCAGGGCCTCTGTGACATTGCCGGCCTTGGCCTGCAGGCGCCCATGGAGGAGGTGGGCTTCCATGCAATCCGGTGAGGCGGCAGCCAACTGACGTGCAGACTCAGCGACTGCGCCAGGGTCAGGTGAATCAGATGGAAGATTCTTTGCGAGCGCCAAGAGGGCGCTTTCCGTTGGAAGCACAGCAAATGAGTCGCGGCCAGTCGCCTTAAGCGCCCATTCGGCAGCGAGGGCAGTGCTGTCCATCAGATAGGCGTGAAGCGCAAGGAGTGCACAAGGCTGAAAAAAAGTCGAATCTGCATCTGCCGCTTGCCGAAGCGTATTCATATACAGGTCAGCCTGCTGTTTGTCAAGGGCTGTTTGAGCCTTTTCATACCACTCAAGCGCATGCTCCGCAGGAGATGAGAATGGAAGATGACGCTCCTGACTGTGGCCGACACCCAGTGAAGAAAAGAGGAGAATGAGAATGGATGCGAAATTGTGAAGCAAGTTCATGAGCTCGTGATTGAATGGTACAAAATGAGACAAATCAGTAATATTCTTCGACACCTTCAGCCGTGGCTGATGCATATTCGGGCCTCTGAACCATATCCCGAAAAGCTTGCATGGATTTGACCGGTCCTTTGTCGATAGCCAGATTTATAAGCCAGGCAGGCAGACTTCCTGCGGGATCCGTGCGAAGGTAATAGACCACGTCAGACTGCCCGGGAGCCGTCGGAGTGATGGTCCACCGAATCTCCATATCCTCCAGTCGAATCGCTCCGTCCTGCGGAGGCAGGGTACCAGAGAGGGCGCGGTTGAGAGAATGAACGATGCCGGTTCTGGGGTCCTGCTGGTATGTGGCAAACGATACTGCATCGCGGTCAGCAAGGGGCCATGGGAAGTCAATGCGGTGATAATAGACAATTTCACTGCCCGAACCTTTAATCAGTCTTGACTCCCGACAGTGGAAAATCCATTCCGGGAAGGCATCAATATCTCGCAATACTCCAAGAATTGGGAGCAACCCGGCTTCTACCGAAAAGGTAATGCGGAGCTCCTTCAAGGGACTCCCCTCCAGCTGCCGATGGTAGACCTGAATGCCGTCAACTTCCCGGCTCAGAACCCATCGGGTATCATCCAGTGTGACATGCCCCAATGAACTGTCCGGAATAACCCACATCAATACTAACAAAGGAAGAGCAGACCGAATGACTGTAGCTGCACGTATCCAACCAATCTGGATATTCCAAAAAACGCCCAATGAATGAAATTTTGTGTTTCGGTCTAAAAATACAAACTTCGCATCTCCAAATGGCTGTGTTTTTCAGCCTCACTCCGACGAATAAAGAGTTGCAAAATGCATGCGTACCACCAACTATTGAAACACATCCTCGATCACGGAGTTCAGAAAGATGACCGAACCGGCACGGGCACAATCAGTGTGTTTGGCTATCAGATGCGGTTTGATCTTCAAGAGGGTTTTCCCCTCATTACCACAAAAAAATTGCACCTGAAATCCATCATATACGAACTGCTCTGGTTTTTAGCCGGTGACACCAATGTGAAATATCTTCAGGAAAATGGGGTGAGAATATGGAATGAATGGGCTGATGAGCACGGGGATCTGGGACCAGTCTATGGCAAGCAGTGGCGCTCCTGGATCGGTCCGGACGGTCAGGTCATCGATCAGATTGAGCGGGCTGTTTCTCTCATCAAAGAGCAACCACACTCGCGCCGCATCATCGTCAATGCCTGGAATGTTGGTGAACTCGATCAAATGGCGCTCACCCCATGTCACGCCCTGTTCCAGTTTAACGTGGCTAATGGAAAGCTCGATTGTCAGCTCTATCAGCGCTCTGCCGATGTATTTCTCGGAGTCCCCTTTAACATTGCCTCGTATGCCCTCCTGACAATGATGATGGCTCAGGTCTGCAACCTGCAACCCGGAACGTTCGTGCATACATTTGGTGATGTTCACTTGTATTCCAACCACATCGAACAGGCACGCCTCCAGCTCACCCGCACCCCGCGGACCCTTCCTCGCATGTACCTCAATCCGGAGGTCAGGAACATCTTCGAATTCCGGTTTGATGATTTCAGACTCGATGGCTATGACCCCCATCCCCACATAAAAGCGCAAGTTGCAGTGTGAGGGAAATCTCCCCTTCCGTATTCGATAGAAAGTCTGTACTTTTGCAGCGTCAAAAAAAAAGCATGTCGTTCAGTATGATTGATCGCACACTACACATGGTCCCGTAGCTCAACTGGATAGAGCAGCTGACTTCTAATCAGCAGGTTCCAGGTTCGAGTCCTGGCGGGATCACTACCTTTAAAAACAACTTGTATTTATCAACAGTTGAGCCAACGGCAGCACCCATAGCGATCGGGGAAGGCCTTTTCTAGGGCATTGACTTGCACTGTGTATTGTCTTTTAGATGTCGCTGCGTTGCAGCTTCCAAAAATGCACCCGACATTTCTAATAAGATGCCGCTCCGAAGGAGCTGTTTGATGCCCGGTGGTCTGAGTCACTCATGTACCGATTCTTCTCCAACCGTTCTGTTGGGGCGATATCATTTTAGTCTTTATTGACCATTAATCCCGTAAGCTGCATTGCAGCGATTCCTCTTAGCCCGCGTGGGCTCCTCCAGTCATGTCTGCTTTTGGCCTCGGTGGATGCCGAGTGGCGGTGGCCCGCAAGGGACTGGACGATGCGCAGTTCGTGGCCGGCTTTGAGCAAATTGGCGATCACAGACTTGCGGATCTTCAGGGGCCTCAAGCGCTCCTGCTTCATCCATCAGAATCGGATGCTGGCCTGGGCAAAGTGGATTTTTTTCTCAGGAATCAGAAAATATCTGGCTCGAATGATTATTTTTTCCAAATGTCTGCTATATTTGTGTGTTCTGTGGAGGGAATACCCGAAGCAGATTTTTTGAAATCCTGTGAAAATGACAGCGGCGCGCTTATGAAATAAAGAATACACGCCCTCCTGTTTGTCTGAAAGACTATCTAAACCCATTACCCACCGTTTATCTCACAGCAACGGTCTTTCAGAATTCATTGGATAAATTTTTTGATTGCAATTCAAGGTTTGGATTGCAATCAGCTACATACAATAAACCCTCCTTTTGACAAGCTGCCTTGTCAGTGTCAATTCGTCTAGCGAATTGTCATCTGACGAGCATTACTCATATTGATCAAAAAATTCATTGGTCATGACAAAAGCGAGGAACATGGTGGGAATGACAGATTTTGTGGTACAAAAGTCTGGGAAAAAGGGAGTGACCAAAAGGTTGATTCCCTAACTGGTTTGGTGTTGCCGGGTTGGTCTCTGGTAATGCCTCTACGTATTTATAATCGCCATGAAAAAACAACAACTATTCAAAAAATTATTTACTAAATCTAAAACGAGACAA
>CAZMSQ010000057.1:0-11257 GCA_964569025.1 uncultured Saprospiraceae bacterium
TAGCCGTCGGACCACTATAGCCGTCGGACCACTATAGCCGTCGGACCGCTATAGCCGTCGGACCGCTATAGCCGTCCGACCGGGTCGGGGAGGTTTAGGGGTATTTCAGTACCTTTGGGGGCTGAAAACAGACCTTTACGGGAATGATTGATATTGCGGTCATTGGTGGTGGGATTGTGGGGCTTGCAACGGCATGGAGGCTGGCGCAGATGCGGTCGGGTGTGAGGATTGTGGTGTTGGAGAAGGAGAAGGAGGCCGGGATGCATCAGAGCAGTCACAACAGTGGGGTGATTCATTCCGGGATTTATTATAAGCCGGGGAGTCTGAAGGCGACGATTTGCAGGGAGGGGTATCTTGATTTACTGGAATTTGCAGAGGTGCATGGCATTCCTTTTGAATTGTGCGGGAAGATAATTTCGGCTGTTGAAGATGGGGAGGTTTCACATTTGGAACGCATTTTGGACCGTGGGAGGCAGAATGGGCTGGAGGGCCTCAGGATGTTGAGGGGTGAGGAAGTCCGGGAGAGGGAGCCGAACATCAATGCTGTTGCGGGGATTTTGGTGCCGCAAACGGGGATTATTGATTACCGGGTTGTTGCCTTGAAGCTGGCTGAGTTGCTGGCGGGGATGGGGGCAGAGATCAGGATGGACTCGCAGGTTGTTGGTATTACACGGGGTGCGGTGCAGCGGATACAGACCCAGCGTGAGGTGGTTGAGGCGAGGCTGGTGATAAATTGTGCGGGGCTGTATGCAGACCGGATCGGGAAAATGACGGAGCCAGAAATGGATGTGCAGATCATTCCGTTTCGGGGTGAGTATTATGATTTGACAGAAGCCAAATCGGATTTGATTACGCATTTGATTTATCCGGTGCCGAATCCGGATTTTCCGTTTTTGGGGTTGCATCTCACAAGGATGATTGGCGGGGGGATTGAGGCGGGGCCAAATGCGGTATTGGCGTTTCGCAGGGAGGGGTATAGCCGATGGGACTTTCATGCCGGGGAGTTTGCTGAGACGCTGGCATTTCCCGGTTTTCGGTCGATTGCGATGAAGTATGGGCGGACTGGGATTAAGGAATTGAAGAGATCGTACAGCAAGTCGGCATTTGTGAAGGAGGCAAAAAGGCTGGCTCCGGGTTTGGGCCATGGTGATTTGGTGCGTGGGCGGAGTGGCGTGAGGGCACAGACCTGCCGCAGAAACGGAATGCTGACCGATGATTTTCTGATTACTCAAAAGCCGGGGGTGGTGAATGTCTGGAATGCGCCATCTCCTGCCGCGACGGCTTGCTTAGCCATAGGCAGGTATATTGCCAATACGGCACTTTCTCAATTTGAAGCTCATGTCAACTGAACAAAAGGGCTTTTCTGCCCATCCTTCTGCATTTCTGGATGAAGGGTGCCGCATCGGCGCCGGTACGCGCATCTGGCATTTTTGCCACATCATGGGGGGAGCCGTTATCGGCGAGCGGTGCTCACTGGGACAGAATGTGTTTGTTGCCGATGGCGTGGTTCTGGGCAATCAGGTGAAGGTGCAAAACAATGTGTCGCTTTACTCCGGTGTGGTCTGTGAAGACGATGTATTCCTTGGACCTTCGATGGTTTTCACCAACGTCATTAATCCGCGCTCTGCAGTCAACCGCCGCGGGCAGTATAGCAAGACGCTCGTCAGGCGGGGTGCCAGCATTGGGGCCAATGCAACCATCGTGTGCGGCCATACCATCGGGGCTTTTGCCTTTATAGGGGCAGGCGCTGTAGTGACCAAAGATGTGCCCGACTTTGCTTTGATGGTGGGCAATCCAGCTCGTCAGATCGGCTGGATGAGCACGCATGGGCACCGCCTGCATTTTAACGAACTCGGCGTTGCCACCTGTCCCGAAAGCGGTGAAACATATCAATTGAAAAACGATTCTGTCACACTCCTCAACTCTTGAATATCCAAACAATGGGAATGTACACTGACCTCCTCAACAAGAAGAAAACAATTGCCGTAGTGGGCCTCGGCTACGTCGGACTGCCTATCGCGCTCGAATTTGCAAAGTTTTTCCGGGTCATCGGATTTGACATCAACCCCGAGCGGGTGGAGCTGATGAAGCAAGGGACAGACCCCTCTCGGGAGTTACCAGATGAAGCGTTTCACGAACGCGACATCTCGTTTACTTCCAACCCGGACGACCTCCAAGCGGCTCACTTTTTTGTGGTGGCAGTGCCGACTCCGGTCGATGACCACAAAGTACCCAGCCTGAAGTATCTGGAATCAGCGTCCACCATCATCGGCAAAGCGCTCAAGCCGGGCGACTATGTGGTCTATGAATCAACGGTTTACCCGGGATGCACTGAGGAGGACTGCCTCCCAATATTGGAAAAGGAGTCTGGCCTCAAACTGGGCCGACAAATCAAGCTCGGCTACTCTCCCGAGCGCATCAACCCGGGTGACAAGGAGCGCACGGTGGAGAAAATCCTGAAAATTGTCAGTGGAAGTGATGCTGAGGCCCTTCGGGAAATATCTCAGGTGTACGGACAGGTTATCACAGCCGGTATTTACGAAGCCTCATCCATAAAAGTGGCTGAGGCTGCAAAAGTGATTGAGAATACGCAGCGAGACCTGAACATCTCTTTCATGAACGAGCTGTCGATCATCTTCGACCGCATGGGCATTGATACTCAGGAAGTACTGGATGCAGCTGGAACCAAGTGGAATTTCCTCAAATTCTCTCCTGGCCTGGTCGGCGGGCATTGCATCGGCGTGGACCCATACTACCTCTTGCACAAATCCAAGCAATTGGGGTATGACCCACAGGTCATTCTCAGCGGACGGCGCATCAATGACCATATGCCGGGTTTCATCGCCAAGAAGATGGTGCAAATGTTGTTGACGCAAAAGAAAAACCCGCAACAGGCCAAAGTGCTGGTCATGGGAATCACCTTTAAGGAGAATGTAGCCGACATTCGCAACTCCAAAGTTGCCGACTTGGTCGACGAACTCATGTCCTACTCTATTCACGTCCACATCACCGACCCGCACGCCTCTCCAAACGAAGTGGCTCACGAATACAAGTTCAGCCTCGTCGACCACATTTCAGACGATTACGACGCCATCATAGTAGCGGTATCGCATGAGGAGTACAAATCGAAAGATGCTGAATTCTTCCGCTCGATTTCAAAGGACGACAACCCTGTGCTGATTGACATCAAGGGAATGTACGCGCCAGCACAAATGGCTTCTCTGAATTACTGGCGGTTGTAACGATCAATCAACCATTTATCCCTATGAGTCATCCACAACATCTGCCGGGCAAAGAATCGCGTTGGCGGAGCATCTTGAAAGCTCTGACGTACCGACTTTCTGCAACAGTCATCACCTTTCTACTGGCTCTGTTTGTGTTTCAGCAAGCCAACTGCGATGCGGTACTGGAGCGTTCAACTGTGGTGGCGCTGTTAGAATTGGGTTCGAAGTTCATCTTTTACTACCTTCACGAACGCGCCTGGCAGGCAGTGCCCCGGGGCAGGATCCGAAGCCTCTTTTCACGCCAAAAATCGCAATGACCTGATTCGATGTCAGACATTCACCCCATATTCTCCCAACTCCTCCAGCGGTCAGAGCGCGAAGCTTTTCTGCATCAACGCAGCAAGGTCGTCTGGCTCACAGGTCTCTCCGGATCCGGAAAGAGCACGCTGGCGAGACATCTCGAGCGCCGCCTTTTCGATGAAGGTCACTTTGCACAGGTTCTGGACGGAGACAACATCCGCTCAGGCATCAATGCCAATCTGGGATTTGGCCTCGAAGACCGACAGGAGAATATCCGCAGGATCAGCGAAATTGCCAAACTCTACCTCCACAGCGGTATCATCACCATCTGCTCGTTCATTTCGCCAACCCGGGAAATCCGCCACTTCGCTCGGCAAATAATCGGTACAGCCGACTTTCTTGAGATCTTCGTGCACGCCCCTCTCGGCACTTGTGAGCAGCGGGATGTCAAGGGGCTCTACGCCAAAGCCCGCGCGGGGCAGATTCATGGATTTACAGGAATCGACTCTCCCTACGAGGCACCCGAAGCCCCTGATCTCAAAATCCGCACCGACCAGATAAGCGAGGAGGAGGCCACACAGTTACTTTTTCATTTCCTGTTACCCCATATACAAATCGCGCAGAATCCACCTACCGATTCAGACAGAAATCACAATCACTGATGACAAAAACAGCCTCATATCACCTCGATCATCTCCGCGAACTAGAAGCAGAGTCCATCTTCATCATCCGCGAAGTGGCCGCTCAGTTTGAGCGTCCGGTGCTGCTCTTTTCTGGGGGTAAAGACTCCATTCTGATGGTTCATCTGGCCCGCAAGGCCTTCTTTCCAGCCCGCATCCCGTTTCCCCTCCTGCACATCGATACTGGCCACAATTTTCCAGAAACCCTCGAGTTTCGCGACCGACTGGTCAGCCAACTGGGTGTCCGCCTGATTGTAGGCTCTGTAGAAGAAGCCATTCAGCGCCGGACGGTCGTTGAGGAAAAAGGCATTGCAGCCAGCCGTAACGGGCTGCAGATTCCTGTATTGCTGGAAGAAATTGAGAAGGGAAAATTTGATGCGGCCCTTGGAGGCGCCCGCCGGGATGAGGAGAAAGCCCGTGCCAAAGAGCGATTTTTCTCTCACCGCGACGAATTTGGCCAGTGGGATCCAAAAAATCAACGCCCGGAATTGTGGAACCTTTTCAATGGCAGGAAGCATTACGGGGAGCACTTTCGGGTGTTTCCAATCAGCAATTGGACGGAGCTGGATGTCTGGCAATACCTCGCCATGGAGCAGGTCGATCTGCCATCTCTCTATTTTGCCCATTCCCGGCCCGTCTTTGAACGGGAGGGCATCTGGCTGGCGGATTCTCCGTTTATGCAAAAGCGATCCGAGGAGCAGGTGGTTGAGAAAACCGTGCGCTGCCGCACCATCGGCGACATGACCTGCACCGGTGTGTGGCCCAGTGAGGCCACGTCAGTAGATGACATCATCGCCGAAATCGCCGCCACGCGTCTTACTGAGCGGGGTGGGCGCACCGACGACAAGCGGTCGGAAACAGCCATGGAAGACCGAAAGAAAGAAGGGTATTTTTAGAATGAGAATGACACACGTTATGCCAAACACCTCCGAACTCCTCCGCTTCACTACTGCCGGCTCTGTAGATGACGGCAAAAGCACCCTGATCGGGCGGCTGCTCTATGACAGCAAGTCCATTTTTCAGGATCAGCTTGACGCAGTCGAGCAGGCCACCATTCGGCGCGGTGAGGAGGGCATCAACCTGGCGCTGCTGACAGATGGGTTGAGATCTGAGCGCGAACAGGGAATCACCATCGACGTGGCCTACCGGTATTTTGCCACCCCCCGCCGCAAGTTTATCATCGCCGATACCCCGGGGCACGTGCAATATACCCGAAACATGGTGACCGGCGCCTCAACTGCCAACGTGGCGCTCATCCTGATTGATGCCCGCAAAGGCGTGCTTGAGCAAACACGGCGCCATGCAATCATCGCATCCCTGCTGCAGATACCCCACCTGGTGGTGTGTATCAACAAAATGGATTTAGTCGACTATTCCGAGGAAGTCTTTCACACCATCAAGGAGACCTTCGAGGACTTCGCCTCCAAGCTTGATGTCAGCGACGTCAGCTTTATTCCGATATCAGCCCTGAAGGGCGACAATATTGTCAACCGGTCTACCCATATGCCATGGTTTGGCGGGTCTACCCTGCTGTATTATTTGGAGAATGTCCATATCGGCAGCGACCACAATCTCATCGATGTGCGCCTGCCCGTTCAGTTGGTGGTGCGGCCAAATACCGATGAATTCCACGATTACCGGGGTTATGCCGGACGCATGGCTGGAGGAGTGCTGCGAAAGGGAGATGAAGTCATGCTGATGCCCTCAGGGTTTTCGACCACAATTAAGAAAATAGACACCTTCGACGGAGAGATTGAGGAAGCCTATCCGCCCATGTCAGTGACTGTCTTACTCAACGACGATCTGGACCTTGATCGTGGCGATATGATTGTCAGGCCCAACAACTCTCCGGAGCCGCGGCAAGATCTGGAGCTGATGATTTGCTGGTTTGACGACCAGCCCATGCGCCTGCGCGGCAAGTACCACATGCTCCATACCACCAATGAAGCCCGGTGCATCGTCAAGGAGCTGCGCTATAAGATGGATGTCAACACCTTGCATCGCGACACTGAAGACCAGGTGGTCGGCATGAACGACATTGCCCGCATCGTGGTGCGAACCACCCGGCCGATTCTCGCCGACCCATACAACCGCAACCGGATTACCGGCAGCGTCATCCTCATTGACGAGGCCACCAACAATACGGTGGCTGCAGGCATGATTTTGTAGTGCATGTGGTCCCGACTATTCGGCCGTCAAAATTTCGGACAACCGATCGGACATTTGCTCGGGGCTGATATGCACGCTCACCTCCTGCCAGGAGTAGATGATGGGCCACAATCGATTCATGAAGCCCTTGACATGCTCCGGAAACTCGCCGCATTCGGTTACTCTCTTGCGGTGGCCACTCCGCACACCTTTCATCCGTTGTGGCCTGACAACCAGAAGGCTATCGACGAAGCCTCAAAGACCATTCAGGATATTATCCGGGATGCAGGATTGCCACTTGAATTTCGGGTTGGAGCGGAGTATTTTTGTGGTGAAGCATTTGGCCAGGCGATTGATAGCGGGGACTTGCTGACGCTCGACGGAACCCGGGTCTTGTTTGAGACCGCTCCTGAACGTCCCTACCCTGCCATGCATCAATTTATTTTTGACATGCGACGCCTGGGATTCATCCCGGTTCTTGCGCATCCGGAGCGCTACCTTTGGCTGCAGCAGAATCTGGCGATGGTCAGCCAGCTACGAGACTGGGGGTGTGAATTTCAGATTACCCTTGGCTCTGCCTCGGGTCGCTACGGACCGAAAGCTGCTCAGTTAGCACGGTACCTGATTCAAAAGGGACTGGTTGATTTTGCAGGTACAGACCTGCATCGTGCACGTCAGATTCCGCAACTTCACCGGTGGCTTACCGATCGGTGGTCCAAAAAATTACTTCAGAACCCTCTCAAAAACAATCTGCTGTAAATGAAAATACTTGTCACCGGAGCAGCCGGATTTATCGGCTCCCACCTTTCGCACAGCCTGTCTGCACGAGGCATTGAGGTCATTGGCGTTGACAACCTCAACACCTACTACTCCACACGACTGAAGCTGGATCGACTGGCGGATCTCGGCGTACCGGAAACTGATCTTGACAGTCCGGGAGGTGCCATCAGCACCAGATATCCGACGCTCAGAATGTACCGCGGCAATCTTGCCGACCGCGCATTTGTCGAGGCCTTGTTTGCAGCACACCCATTCACCCATGTTTGCCATCTTGCCGCACAGGCAGGCGTACGGTACAGTCTGGAGGCCCCGCTCTCATACATCGATAGCAACATCACCGCTTTTGCCCATATTCTGGAGGGATGTCGCCATTGGGAGGTTGATCACCTTGTGTTTGCGAGCAGCTCGAGCGTGTATGGCCTCAACGGGCACATTCCCTACTCAACCTCTGACAATGTGGATCATCCTGTCTCGCTCTATGCCGCCACCAAGAAGAGCAATGAGCTCATGGCTCACACCTATGCCCACCTTTACCGTATCCCCTGCACCGGGCTTCGCTTTTTCACGGTCTACGGCCCGTGGGGTCGCCCCGACATGGCCTATTATCACTTCAGTCGCGCTATTTTGGAGGGCACCCCAATCCAGGTATTCAATGAAGGAAATATGCGGCGTGACTTCACCTACATTGACGACATCGTGGAAGGCATCATGCGCATTTTGGAGAGTCCCGCCCAGCCAAACCCCAATTGGGATGCCTCCCGGCCCGACCCGGCCACTTCGCCGGCTCCGTACCGCCTATACAATCTCGGCAATGACCAACCGGTTGCGTTGCTGGATTTTATTGGTATTTTGGAGAATGAACTCGGCCGCAAAGCCAACACCATCATGATGCCCATGCAGCCAGGTGATGTGGTGCAGACGTGGGCAGATGTATCGGATTTGAAACGAGACATTGGTTTTCAGCCATCTACGCCACTTTCTGAAGGTATCAGAGCTTTTGTGAAATGGTACAAAACCTATCATCGACCATGAAAAGGGAGGGTCAAGGGCCTCATTCCAGATCCAGCGCATGGCTCTGGCTCATTGCGGCATGTACGCTGCTGGCTTCCTGTGTCCGGCATCCTGAACTGGTCAATTTCAATGAAGGCGACCAGTTTCCGGAAGGGGCAGTCCCGATTATCGGCTGGGAACCATTGCGTATTCAGACTGATGATCTCTTGTTTGTCTCCATTTCGGGTAGTAATCAAGAGGTACTGCAGGACTTCCAGTCATCTCAAGAACGCTGGTCTAATTCAGCCGACTCCTACCAACCCCTGCGGGGATTTCTGGTGGATGACGAAGGCATGATCTACCTGCCGGTCCTCGGAGCTGTTCCGGCAACGGGCCTGACGACAGACAGCCTACGCCAGCAGATTGAAGACATGCTCAGAGGCTATCTGCAGCAGCCGGTGGTCAAAGTGCGGTTTATGAACTTCAAGGTGACTGTTTTGGGAGAGGTGGCATTGCCGGGGGTAGTACAAGCTGAGGGCCAGCGGCTCAATGTGCTTGAAGCAATCGGAAGGGCCGGCGACATCACCAATCTGGGTAACCGCGAGCGCATTCTGCTGATTCGGGAAATCAACGGCCAGCGGACCTTTGTCCGTCTGAACCTCCGGGACCGTGACATTTTTAATTCTCCGTTTTTCTACCTTCGTCAAAACGACGTGTTGTATGTCGAACCCTCGAAGGCCAAGCGTTACATCATTGCAGATGCCACGACGCGCATCCTCCCATGGGCCGGCATTGTGACAGGCCTGCTGAATCTTGTCCTTATCCTTTCCCGCTAACCTATGAATACGCACACCACATCATCCGGAGCGGCGCCTGATTTACGAAAGTTTCTTGGTCGGTTTGTGCTCCGTTACTGGGCTGTCTATATGGCTGCCATGATTGTGGGTACTGTTGCAGGTGTGCTGGTGTTGCGGTACCATTCTCCAACCTACCTTATTGAAGCAGGTTTGCTGATCAAGGGCGAGCAGACCGGTCGAGACCTGGACGGGGAGCTTTTGCTGGAGGACCTTGGCCTCAACCGGAGTTCTACCAATCTGGAGAATGAAATTCAGATTCTGAAATCGCGGTCGCTGATGCTGGAGGTCATTGATGAGCTGGGGCTTGACGTCTCGTATGCGTGGGAAGGGAGAGTACGTCACACTGAAATTTTTGATGTGACGCCAATTACCGTTGATACCTTCGCATTGGACGATGAACTTTGGGAGCAAACCTTCCGCGTACGCTCCATTGATGGGCAGATGCTGGAATTTGGCATGGTTGGCGGCGCAGTCTTGACAGTGCCCTTTGATTCGCTGGTGGAGACTCCTTGGGGAGCATTCCGCTTTCGCTATCAGCCATCCGAAATTCCCTTTGGGAAGCCCATCCTGCTGGGTTTCCACCCCCGCATTGAGCGGGCACGTGAGTTAAGCAGGGCGCTGCAGGTCAATCCGATTGGCGAGTCGAATATGCTCCGCCTCAGCATCGAGGACCCTGTGCCTGAGCGCGGCGAGGCACTGATCAACCGTCTCATGGGGCGTTACAATGCGGCTTCAGTGGCTGACAAGCAGCAAGTTGGCATCAATACGCTGACCTTTGTGGGCGACCGGCTCGACTATTTGGCGGCCGATTTGCTGGACGTCGAGAAAAGTGTCGAGAATTACAAGCAGTCGCGAAATATTCCGGGCAATTTGGCAGAGGGAATTCCCGTGTGGATGCGTCAACAGGAGGAGGCAGAGCAGGAGCGACAGCGGTTGGAGACTTCATTGGCAATGGCAACGAGGTTGCGTGCAGTTTTGACTGCTGACAGCCTTGGTCCGACTCTATGGCCGGACCTGATGGATCTGGGCAGCACTGAAGCAACGGATGCAGTGAGCCAATACAATGAGCTGGTTCTGAAGCGCCAGCAGCTTCTGGTGACTGCCACGCCCCAGAGCCCGGTCGTGAGGGCGCTCGACCAGCAGCTCGGTAATCTTGGCAGTCGCATCCGTGACAATCTGGATCTGACCATTCTATCGATTAACCAGCAAATCCAGAAGATTGACCAGAAGCTTTCGGGCATCCGGAGTCGCATCCAGATACTGCCCCAGCAAGAGCGTGAGCTCACGGAAATCCTGCGGCAGCAAGGCATCAAGGAAAACCTGTACCTGTACCTGCTGGAAAAGCGGGAGGAAACCGCCTTGTCGCTGGCCATCACAGAGCCCAATGCCCGGGTCATCGATGTGGCCCGGGCGGGGCCGCCGATTACCCTGAGCCCGTTCACGCTCCTCCCTGTGGGCCTATTTGGTGGGCTCTTTCTTGCCACCCTTGTGGTTGCCATACGCGAAATGCTGAATGACAAAGTCCAGACCGAGGAGGATATCCGGGAGTTGTGCACCATTCCCGTCTCAGGTGCTGTGTTAAAGGCTCGTTTAGAAGCCCACATTGCCATTTCAGCGGGCAGTCGCACAGCTCAGGCTGAGATGTTCAGGCTGTTGCGCACCAACCTTCAGTATTTCACAAACCACGCCCCTTGTCCGGTCACCTTGATTACCTCATCGACTTCGGGAGAGGGGAAAACATTCACTGCCGTCAACCTCGGCATTGCTTTTGCGCTGTCTGGCAAGCGCACAGCAGTGGTGGGTCTTGACCTGCGCAAGCCCCGCCTGGAGCAATACCTTGGAGTCCCGGAAGAGCAACCTGGTATCACCAATTATCTGCTCGGTGATTTTGGACCGTCAGATATCGTGTACCCGAGCCCTGTAGCCGATTTGCTGAGTTATGTACCCAGTGGCCCAATCCCACCCAACCCCGCTGAAATTTTACTGAGCCCGCGTCTCCGAGGCCTTTTCGACCACCTGACCTCCCATTTTGACCATGTGCTTGTCGACTCCAGCCCTGTCGGTTTGGTGGCAGACTCTCTCCTCCTGGCTCCGCACCTGACGAACACCTTGTTTGTGGTGCATGCTGATGTGACGCGCAAGGATATGCTCCGCCACCTCCAGCAACTTCATGAGACCAATAAGTTGCCCCGTCCAGCCATTGTATTGAATGGGGTGAGGAGGGGGAAGGGGTATGGGTATGGGTATTATTAAATTACGAATTACGAATTACGAATTA
>CAZMSQ010000058.1:0-6462 GCA_964569025.1 uncultured Saprospiraceae bacterium
CCATCATCTATATGGGTGATGAGCTTGGCATGACCAATACCCACTTTACCTCAATTGATGAAATAGACGATGTCCAGACCCGGAATTCCTACAATGCCTACGTTGAAAGCGGTGGGAATCCGGCCGACTTTATGAAGGCTGCAAATGTCAACAGCCGAGACCATGTGCGCACGCCCATGCCCTGGAATGCTGGCAAACAGGGGGGATTTACTTCCGGCGACCCTTGGCTGGCGCTCAATCCCCAGTACCCTTCGGTCAATGTTGAGGTCCAGCTTGCTGATCCCGATTCAGTACTCAACTATTGCCGGCACCTCATCGCGCTGAGAAAACGTACCGAAGTGCTGAGGTCAGGCTCGCTCAAACCCGTGCCAACCAATACCGATCGTCTTTTTGCATACAGGCGGGAATCTGAATCAGCCAGCGTGCTGGTGCTTCACAATATGTCGGACGATCCGCAGCAGCTAACGGCAGGACAGTCATCTGCTGTTTTGATTTCCACCCATTCTGAGGTTCTGATGGAGAATGGGGTTGTCAATTTGGAACCGTGGCAAAGTGTTGTTTTGGATGTGATGTGAGTCCTGACGGGCCTTATTTTGGAGAATAAAAAGAAAAAGTATGAATAAATGGGGGATTGATCTGGGAGGTACCAAGATTGAATGCGTGGTGCTCAACTCAGAAAATGAAGTGTTGTTTCGGGACCGGGTGCCTACGGAACAAGCGCATGGATATGGGCATATACTCGGCCAAATCCAAAAGGTGCTCAATATGGCCAAAACCCGCACCGGTCATAGTCCGGAGTTTGTGGGTATCTGTACGCCCGGCGCCATCGACGCAGAAACCGGGCTGCTCAAAAACAGCAATACGGTGGTTCTGAATGGAAAACCCTTCAAAAATGACCTCGAACAGTTGCTGAATGTATCTCTGGGGTTTGAGAATGATGCCAATTGTTTTGCACTCGCAGAATATCACATGGGTGCCGTGGCTCAAACAGTACCAGATGCAGCGTGCGTGTTCGGCATTATTCTGGGAACTGGCGTAGGCGGTGGCGTGGTGGTTAATGGTCAGCTGCTCAGCGGGCGTCACGGGATAGCCGGAGAATGGGGCCATAATTTTCTCGATGAGTCCGGTGGACCCTGTTATTGCGGTAAGACCGGTTGCGTGGAGACAGTCATCAGTGGACCCGCCCTTGAGCGTTTCTACCGAAACATCTCAGGTGGTGATGATCGCAAGCTGAAGGATATTCTTGCCAGAGCCAGAACAGGCGAGGACGAAGCAGCTGTCAGAACGCTCACTAGGCTGCTGCACTTTTTTGGCTACGGTATTTCATGGATCGTGAACATCCTTGATCCGGATGCCATCATTATTGGCGGTGGGGTAGGGAACACTCCGGAGCTCTACTCCCGCGGTCATGAATTCTCCCTGCCATGGGTCTTCAACCCCCATATGCATACCCGGCTGCTCAAACCTGCGCTGGGTGATAGTGCAGGCGTATTCGGGGCTGCATTTCTCTCACCAAAACCAATATATGATGAAAGAGAAATACATACTGGCCCTTGATCAGGGCACGTCAAGCTCACGAGCTGTCCTGGTAGATGTTTCGGGCGCCATTGTTGGTCAGGCTCAACGCGAATTTACCCAGATATTCCCACGGCCGGGATGGGTGGAGCACGATCCGCAGGAAATCTGGCAGAGCCAATGGGAAATGTGCCAGAAGGTTACGCGCGAAGCAGGGATAGAGCCATCGGATATTGCCGCTATCGGAATCACCAATCAGCGTGAAACCACCGTGGCATGGGATGCGCTCACGGGAGAGCCGGTCTGCAACGCAATCGTCTGGCAAGATAAGCGCACTGCCCCCTTGTGCGAGCGGCTGAAAGCGCAAGGTCTTGAGCCTCTGGTGCGCAAGCGGACCGGACTGCTGATCGACTCCTATTTCTCTGCCACGAAAATCCGGTGGATTCTCGACGAGGTGCCGGGAGCCGCTGCAAAGGCTGCGCAGGGAAGACTCAGGGTAGGCACCGTAGACAGTTGGCTCATCTGGAACCTGACCGGTGGGAAACAACACGTCACAGACCTGACCAATGCCTCCCGGACCATGCTTCTGGATATTCACACCAAAGAATGGGACGAAGAGTTGCTGCGACACCTGGATATCCCGTTGTCTGTCCTCCCAGCTGTACAACCATCAGCCGCTGCTTTTGGCACCCTCGCCTGGAAAGGGGCATCCATCCCCATCCGCGGTGTGGCGGGCGATCAACAGTCAGCTCTCTTTGGACAGGCTTGCTTTGAGGCGGGAATGGCCAAAAATACGTACGGCACAGGGTGCTTCATGCTGATGCATACTGGCGCTGATGCGCGCCCTTCTCAGCATGGTCTCCTGACCACCATTGCCTGTGACCCTGCTGGTCAGCCTGCTTATGCGCTGGAAGGCAGCATTTTCATAGCTGGAGCCGCCATCCAGTGGCTCAGAGACGGCCTTCACTTGCTCGATGATGCACGTGACAGTGAATATTTTGCCTCCAAAGTGGCCGACGATGAAGATGAGGTCATCGTGGTGCCCGCATTGTCAGGGCTTGGCGCACCGCACTGGGATATGTACGCACGAGGGGCCATTTTCGGCCTGACCAGAGATACCTCACGCGATCACATCGTCCGCTCAACCCTCCAGTCGCTGGCCTTCCAAACACGTGATGTTCTCGAAGCCATGGAGCAGGACGCCGGGCTCTCACTCTCCGTTCTGAAAGTCGATGGCGGAGCCTCCGCCAATAACTACTTGATGCAATTTCAGGCAGATATGCTGAGCGTCCCCGTTGAGCGCCCCGCAGATATCGAAACCACAGCCCTCGGAGCCGCCTACCTTGCCGGAACTGGCCTCGGTATGTGGACGGCCGAAAGCCTCGCTGAAGCCAGACAGATCGACAAAGTCTTCGAGCCCGCTATGGACCCCTTCCGCCGAGCTTCTCTCTATAAAAACTGGCGTAAAGCCGTCGGCCGCTCCCGCGCCTGGATTGAACCATGATGTCATTGGTGGGTTTGATTTATTGAGGTTATTGAAAATGACTCGTAATCAGACCATTCGATATGGAAGTACATCACATGACTGCCAAAGGCCGTACTTTTTCTGTCCTTGACAGGAATGCCCACATCCGTCAGTTGAAAGATGAACACTGGGACTTGATTGTCATTGGAGGTGGGGTGACAGGTTGTGGCATTGCACTCGACGCGGCAGCCAGAGGGCTGAAGACGGTTTTGCTGGAAAAAGCGGACTTCGCTTCCGGCACAAGCAGCAAATCGACCAAATTGATTCATGGTGGCCTTCGCTATCTGAAGCAGCTTGACATTGGGCTGGTTCGGGAGACAGGTACCGAGCGTGCCATTGTCCATCGGCTCGCGCCCCACCTTGTCATTCCCGAAAAAATGCTCCTCCCCCTGACAGACGGAGGCACGTACGGTAAGTTGGGCACTTCGTTTGGCCTTTGGATCTATGACCTGCTCGCAGGAGTGAAGCCTGAAGATCAGCGGATCATGCTCAATAAGCAAGAGGCTCTCCAAAAAGAACCTTTGCTCAATCCTGATACGCTCAGAGGTGGTGGGTATTATGCCGAATACCGAACTGATGATGCACGCCTGACTCTTGAGCTGGCAAAAGCAGCCTCAGCTTACGGAGCTTTGGCAATGAATTACATGGAAGTCGATGACTTCCTGACTGGAAAAGATGGGCACATTCAAGGCATCCAGGCCACCGACAAACTGAGTGGTGAGACGCTCAGTCTCTCTGCTCATCAGGTGGTTTCAGCCGGGGGGCCATGGGTTGACGGGATTCGGAAGAAGGCCGCACCACTTGGCACCAAACACCTGCAACTGACCAAGGGAATCCACCTGGTCTTTCCTCATCACGTACTGCCGGTCAGACAGTCTCTCTATTTTGATGTGCCAGACGGACGTATGGTCTTTGCCATCCCTCGGGGCAAGGTGACTTATGTGGGCACCACAGATACCTTCTACTCAGGAAATCTTGACAGAGTGCTTGTCACCAGAAACGATGCCGATTATCTCGTTTCAGCGGTCAATGCAGTCTTTCCATCTGTGCAAGTGGGCATGAGCGATATCGTGTCGAGTTGGGCCGGTTTGAGGCCTCTCATCCATCAGGATGGCAAATCGCCCTCGGAATTGTCCCGCAAAGATGAGGTGTTTACATCGCCCAATGGCTTGATTTCCATTGCTGGAGGAAAGTTGACCGGCTACCGAAAAATGGCAAAAAAGGTGGTCGACCGCGTCATCAAGACCATCACTAAGAAATCCGGAATTTCCTTCAGCCCGTGCAAAACCCATACCATCAAATTAACTCCCGAGCCTTTTTCCTCAGCGAAAGAGGTGGAGGCCTACACAGAAGAGTTGCGTAAAAAACTGGCTGGTTGCGGGCTTCATTCGGACCATGCAGACTACCTGGTCGGCAACTATGGCCGCCAGTCTGCGGCAATTGTTGCCGATTTGCAATTGTCTGTCTCTGCATCTCCGGAAATTGCCCTCGCTTGTTCAGAGGTACGATTCGGGGTCAAAAAAGAGGCAGTTGCCCGGGCAGAGGACTTCTTTGTGCGTCGCACAGGTCGCCTCTTTTTTGACATCGATGGTATTGAGGAGGTTCGCAGACCGGTTCTGAATGAGATGCAAACCCTGCTGAGCTGGTCAGCCGACCGCCGGCGGGCAGAAGAAGGGCTTCTGGACCAGGCCTTGCATGATGCGACTCACTTTGCTGCTCAAAAGACTGAACTCAGTCCCACACCAAAATAATTCCCTCGTCTGATTGCTCCCACGCCGCTCTGTGAAAAAAACTGGTTCACCGTTGCCCCATCAGCTGCCGAGCCGGGGTCTCCGCTCCGCCAAGTGTATGCAACAGCAAGTTTGAGACGGGTTTTGTTCAGGTACACATTCACCCCTGCATTCCAGGTGGTTTCAGAGCCTGAGAAGGCGGCAAGCTGAAAGGCGTTGAGCTGCTCTTCTTCTGAGAGGCCCCCGGAGAAATGCATCCACATGCCAGTCGGCTCAAGCATGATTCGTCCGAGCTGAATGTTGTATCCCATGCGGATATGTCCTGTTGCAGAAGATGCACGGAATACCTCATTTCCAGAGCCATCCGGGCTTGGGCGTTCGCCTTCTCGCCTCATGACCACCCATTCTCCATCAACATTCAAAGGGCCCCAGTTGAACAGGAGTCCCGGTCCAAAAGCAAGGGATTCAGAGAATACGTCAGTGCCCCCCTGCCAGGATGCATTGAAATCGAGCGAGAGACCATGCCGCTTTCCAAAGGAGTTGATGGTGTAGCCGATTCGGTAGGCATCCAGTTCAGGGTCGCCAATGGAAAGCACCACTCTGCCAGCTACCAGCGGGGAATAACGGATGCCCACGGAGGCGCCGTTCAATCCGGTGGTGAGCGGATTGAAAATACCCGCATTGTAGTTGAGGCGGAGTACTCCCTCCCCGATCAGCCCCCCAATATTGAGCCCTGCGGCCCGACCCGGTCCAGTACCGGTCAGGTGTCGGCGAACATAATTCTGGGACATGGATTTTTCAAATGAATTGGTTGCCCATGCTGAGGTGATGCTCTCGCGCTGCATCTGGGGCCTGAAATACCCAAACGTCAGCACAAGCCCGTCACGCTGACTGCTTAGCCGGTACTGGAAAAAGGCATCCCAGATTCCGACATTCGGCTGATCGCGATTGGTGCCGCCGACACCACCGCTTAGTAGGTCCCGGCCAATATGGTCATAATATAAGACCACTGTAAATCGAAGGCGATTGTAAGGCTCCCCTTTGAACACCACCCGGCTGCGACGCCAGGTGAAGTTGATACGGTTATCAACAGGATCATACCGGTTGGCAGAGGCATTCCAGACTTCCTGCCCCATCGTGTAGTATCCGAAAAACTGATTCATAAAAGTCATCCGTACCCGGAAATCCTTCACCGGTTTGATCCAAAGGGCTGCAGTTGAGTCGGTCTGAGCTCCCGCTGAGGAGAGGAGAATGGTAAAAAGGAGAAGCAGGACAATCCGCATATAAGCTCTGAATTGAGTGGTTTGGGGGAACTCAGCGTATTGAGGTTGGAAATGAAGGCTCAAGACCATGTGGGTGCTGAGGGTTGATGTAAAAGTGCAACAATTGACTGGCTTGCCATGTGACATGGGTCACAGCAACTCGCGAGAGGTTGTTCGGGCTGGATGTGCTGCCAAGCTGGTATCTCGTGTGGCATACCAATAGAGTGCCTGTTGCGTTAATGTCGAAAAGAGTCGCAGAACTCCTACTTTTGCAGCGTGACGGGATAAATTTCCGTCTCAAAAAAGACTATTGCCCGTTATGACATTCCAGCAAGCCATACACACATTTTTTTGCATAACCGTTCTGGCAATCTTTCAAGCCACCATCTCACCACTGCATGGCCAATCCCGAAAGGAGGTCACCCGCAGT
>CAZMSQ010000058.1:6562-8426 GCA_964569025.1 uncultured Saprospiraceae bacterium
GCCACCATCTCACCACTGCATGGCCAATCCCGAAAGGAGGTCACCCGCAGTACGGCCATCAGTGATGACCTCCCTATTCAGAATGTCACACTGAATGAAGACGGGTCGGCGTGGGTCGGAAACAGGGATGAACTCTATCAGGCGTTCGATATGTTGCTTGTGACACCCCTCCCACTCGGGCCGGATGAAATCTCAGTGGCCCAGCTTCCGGATGGTAATGCCGATGTCCGCTTGCCCAGGCAGGCCCTGGTGCGACTGGCAGGAGAATCTGCCGGTTGGTCGTGTGCCTTCTATGAGGAGCGAAAGGACGTCCTGTATCTCGGCACCCGCGACCAGGGGTTATTCGTGATGAAGACTGAGCCCAATCTCCGGGTTGTGGAGCACCTGACAAGCGGTTCCTCGCGGCTGAAGTCCAACTTCATTCGCAGCATTTTGAAAGGAAAGGATGGAAGAATGTGGATTGGTACAGAAAAGGGGGTGCTGGTTGGAGCCGACGAGAAGTGGAAGTTGATGGAAAGTGATCTGGATATTGACGGAATTTCTCAAAATGCAACTGAGACGTGGGTGCTGGCTTATGATGAGTTGTTTTTTGTAGATGAAAAAGACGACTGGTATGTCTATGAATTGCCCCGGGGAAGCACAGAAGGGGCTTTGAAAGATATTTCATGGGACACAAGGGGCAATCTCTGGATTTTGTCTCAGGTCATTACAGAATATTCTGTCGAACAAGAGCAATCTGTCATTTATGGTCCGGCAGATTATTTCACCAGTGAGTATGCCTCACGCATCCGCGCAGGCAGTGACGGACGAGTTTGGGTAGGCACAAGTGATAAGGGCGTCTATCTACTAGACAAGGCCTCCCTGCTTGCCGTTGATTTGCAGATTGACCAACCGCTTGGATGTGAGAAAAATGAAAAGGTGGCCTCTCTCAAGGTAAGGGTTTCAGGCGGCACCCCGCCATATACACTTGATTGGGAGAATGGTCTTCAGGGCGAGAATCCCTCCGGTCTTGGAGCCGGCACTTATTCTGTGACCGTTACAGATGAGTCAGGAAAGGCGAAAGTTGCTGAAATTACGATTGAAGCCAATCCACTTGAAATTCGCACTGAGCGCATTGCCGCTGAAAGTGCCCCTGGGGCGAATGATGGTAAAGCCAAAGTTTCCATTTCGGGAGGGGAAGAGCCTTACACGGTGGAATGGGAGAATGGTGAAACGGCACTGGTTGCTGAGGCCCTTACAGAAGGGGAATGGGTGGTTGTGGTGACCGACGCGAGAGGCTGCAGCCAGCGCGCTGTCGGGGTAATGAATGCCATTGTTGAGGAATTGGAGGCAAGCCTGACAGAAACAGTGTCCATCAGCTGCTTCGGTGAGTTGACGGGAGCGCTGGAGGCGAAGGTTCGGGGCGGGAAGCCGCCATATAGCTATGCATGGTCAGTGAAAGGCCAGAGCGTCAGCACCGCTGCTGGTCTCAGTGCTGGCAGCTACACAGTGACGGTAAGTGATGCATCCGGTCTGACGCGGGTTGCAGAAGCGATGCTTGCAGAGCCCACTGCACTTCAGGTACAAGCTATCCAACAGTCACCTGCTTCTACGAATGGCCGCGATGGCCACGCAGTTGCGGAGGCCACTGGAGGCAGTGGCCGGTACAGCTATGCGTGGGACGATGGCAGCACCAAGGCAGCGGCTGAGGCGCTGACTCCCGGTGCACACCGCGTTACGGTGACTGATGAAAATGGCTGTACAGCTGAGGCGGAGGTTGTCATCAGCGAAGATATTCTGCCGCTGGAGGCGAGCCTCGAAGAAACCAACTCCATCAGCTGCTTCGGTGAGTTGACGGGAGCGCTGGAGGCGAAGGTTCGGGGCG
>CAZMSQ010000058.1:8526-10462 GCA_964569025.1 uncultured Saprospiraceae bacterium
TCCATCAGCTGCTTCGGTGAGTTGACGGGAGCGCTGGAGGCGAAGGTTCGGGGCGGGAAGCCGCCATATAGCTATGCATGGTCAGTGAAAGGCCAGAGCGTCAGCACCGCTGCTGGTCTCAGTGCTGGCAGCTACACAGTGACGGTAAGTGATGCATCCGGTCTGACGCGGGTTGCAGAAGCGATGCTTGCAGAGCCCACTGCACTTCAGGTACAAGCTATCCAACAGTCACCTGCTTCTACGAATGGCCGCGATGGCCACGCAGTTGCGGAGGCCACTGGAGGCAGTGGCCGGTACAGCTATGCGTGGGACGATGGCAGCACCAAGGCAGCGGCTGAGGCGCTGACTCCCGGTGCACACCGCGTTACGGTGACTGATGAAAATGGCTGTACAGCTGAGGCGGAGGTTGTCATCAGCGAAGATATTCTGCCGCTGGAGGCGAGCCTCGAACTTGCCAAGCCAGTATCTTGTGCAGGCAGCTCGGATGCAGAACTATCAGTCAAACTGCAAGGTGGTAAATCCCCATTCTCAATTGAGTGGAGCTCCGGGCAAAATAACAGCAAATCAATTTCTGGTCTGGGGCCCGGCAGCTATGCAGTGACAGTATCCGATGCTTCTGGTCAGTCTCTGGAGCGGGAACTGACAATCACACAACCTGATCCGCTCATTGTCGAAATCGAAAATGTAAAGCGAACCCGGCTGGAAGATACCAAAGATGGCAGGGCAACAGCAGAAGCGAAAGGAGGGACCGTTCCTTATGATTTTCTTTGGAGCAACGGAGAATCGGATGCTCAGGCCGAATCACTCCCCATGGGCATCCAATCCGTCACTGTCACAGATCAAAATGGATGTCAGGCAACTGCTTCAGCGGAAGTGAAGAAAAGAATTATCCCTGAGCTGACAGCCGGAATGCTGAGTGAAGGACAAACAATTCGGATTCAGCAACTGCAATTTGATGCTGATTCAACAAACATTAATGAGGCCTCTAAGCCAGTCTTGCGGGAAGTCTCTGAATTTTTAAAAGAAAACCCGGAAATTGTTGTTGAAATAGGAGGCCATACAAACGGAATACCTGAACACGAATACTGCGACTGGCTCTCAACGGAGCGCGCCAAAGCAGTGGCTGATTTTGTAGTGTCTCAAGGAGCAGATGGTGGCAGAGTATACTATAAAGGATACGGAAAGCGAAAGCCAATTGCCTCGAATTTTACAGAAGAGGGGAGGGCCCTCAACCAAAGAGTTGAAATTAAGGTGCTGACTCTTGAAGGTGATTGAATGGCAGCCGGTGGGGGAGGCCAATGATTGGCATTGTTTTGGTAGTAGGGATAGAGGTTCGTATTTTTGCACTGGTTATCAAAATTCCATGTTGGCCGTTCTCCTTGCAGTTCCGGTCAAAAATCCTTTGAAATATCTATTATGAAGCGTTTATCATCTCATCATTTCGTTTTCCTCATTAGCGGATTGTTCCTCTTGGTAGCAGTTTCTTCCGGGCATGCACAGCAATTAACCAAACAGGAGGAAGACAGATATAAATCCCTAGCGAAACAATACAAGAAAAATCCGGCTATGCTTGCCTCCCTTATGGGGAAATACAATGATTACAAGGATGAGAATAAAGAGTTGAGCGAAAAAATCAACCTTCTCGAAGCAAGTAGTAACCGTAAAAGTGAGCGGATCAACGAGTTGGAAGGACAGGTCAGTTCCTTACAAACCCAACTCGCTCAAGAGCAATCTCAGGAAGTAGAGCCAGTCTATGTTCCTCCGACTGATCCCGAGAGTGAGTGGAAAAAAGGCATTGTATTCAAAGTACAGGTAGGTGCATTTGCAGAAAATAAGATTCCAGAAGAGTGGGATACAGCCATCGGGTTGGATATCGAAGACGAAGATGGACTTCAAAAGATTGTAGTCGGAAAATTCAGGGACTACAACGAAGCGG
>CAZMSQ010000059.1:0-9994 GCA_964569025.1 uncultured Saprospiraceae bacterium
CCATGATATCAGCGCTCGGATGCTACGAAGATACCGCTGCTCTGCAGCTTACTATGTTATCAGCCCCCGAATGCTAAGAAGGTTTCCCTCTTACCTCCAACTTTCCACTTTCCACTTCCCTCTTACCTCCAACTTTCCTCTTTTCACTTTCCACTTTCCACTTTCATCCGAATCTCCACCCTCGTCCCTTTCCCCGCTTCCGACCGGATATCCAGGGCGCATGGGCGGCGGATGGCATTCAGCAGCCTGATGCGCTCGTGGGCAAGGGACATGCTGTGAGACTTTAAGTGAGCGCCCGAAGGGAGGTCAAAGCCCTGACCGTTGTCGTGAATGGTGACCAGGATGTCCTGCTTATCCCGGCTGATGCAGACGCTAATGGTCGGGCGGGAAGTTTTAGTCTGACGGAAGGCGTGCTTATAGGCGTTTTCTACGAATGGCTCAATGAGAAGCTGAGGCACCTCTGTTGTATCAGGATCAATGCTTTGGTCAATGGATATGTCTAGGGTGATGGCTCCTGAACCGTGTTGGGCATCAAACAAAGAAGCAATGTCGCGGATGAGTTGAATTTCCTGGGAAAGGGTGATGAATTTCAAAGGGGCCTTTGTGCCGCGATCTTCGTAGATCAGTGTTTGGAAGGTCCGTGAAAGGCTGATTAACAGGGCATTCGACTCTTCCTTAGACTTGTACAGAATGGCGTACTGAAGAGAAGTGAGGGCATTCAAAAGAAAATGAGGGTTGAAGAATGTCTGAATCGTGCGCAGCTTGTTGACGGCCAGATCGTAGTTGAAACGGGCCTCCCGGCGCTTCTGCCAAATCCTCAAATAGAAAAAGAAAAGGAGGAGAATGACAATGGTGCCAAGCAAGGTCTGACGAACGATTTTGCGTTGCCAGAATGGTTGGTAGGCCAAGACGCGGATGGTACCGCTGACAACCTGGTCGTTGTCTGAGGTGGCTTCAAAAGTGAGGGTATTGTTGCCATGCGAAAGGTTGTCGATAAACAACGCTCCATTGGTGGTCCATGCAGAAGGGGTGTGCTTGTTTTTGACAAAGCGATAGGACCATGTCTTTCCGAACTCCTTTCGAATCAAGGGCATAAAGGATGCACTGTTGCCCTCCAGCCGGACCACCTCTTCTCCCGAGTAAAATATCTCCTGGTCATTCGTTGAGACCAAAATGTAGGGAATCCCCCTGGTAGTGGGAAGGGATGGCTCAAAGGTACGGATGAAATCCAGGTCAAGTACCTGTATGCCTTGACTATGGGGGATGAATACCCACCGATCCTCATCAATGTAAATCCCGTTTTCTGAAGGCTCATGTGCCTCAACCCCGCTGTTTTGATCAAGCCGGTATACCAGCTCCCAGAGCTCCCGACTGATGTCAATGACCGAAATTTCATCTGAAGCCACCGCGATCAGCAGACTGTCTGACGACAGGGCCAGCTGATTGATCCGGGTATCCAGAATGTCCGGCAGCACTTGGCTGAATGTCCCCTCCTCAGGCTGATATTGCAGCAACCCGCAGCTGGAGCCTACCACGAACGACTCTCCCAATGGCAGGAGCGTAATGCTGCTTTTGCAAGGCAGGCCTTCGCGGATGCGCCATACCTGTTCCACAGCGGAGTCGCGAAGACTGTATCGCAAAAGCCCGTTTTGACCAGCAGCCCACAGCGCATCGCCTTGCACCATCAGATCGTGAACCGGAAAAATGGAACGGATGGCTTGTTCGGTCTCAGGAAGTCTTGTCAGAACATTTCTGTCCGGATCCCACGAATACAAGGCATCGCCGCCAGCATAAAATAAATCTCGCTCTGCGTCCCATGCAAAACTCTCAACAGCATTTCGCAATACTACATGGCTGGCGATTCCGGTGCTATCTACAACCAAAAAGCCCCGAAAACTGCCAATCAGCACGCTCTTCCCGTTTGTCTCATAATTGGAGTGGATCTTCGGGATGTTATTCAGCTGATTGATGACGACAGTCGGAATGTCAGAGCGCTTTCTCCCCTCACCTCTTCTGGTAACCTCGAAAATCCCATTCTGATAGCAGGACACGCAAAGGTGGTCTCCCACCGGAAACACAGACCAAGCATAAGCACATCGGTCCATGTTTAAAGACGACAAACCGTTGCGGAAATACACATATATGCCTTCATCAGAACTCAAAATCGACCGGTCCGCGAGATTGATCAAATCAAAGGTGGCCTGTGACGCATTGTGCAGGGGAGGGATGTAGGAGTCTTCAGACTGGATCAGGATCCCCGGCTCGCCTGGAGTAAATGGCAGCTGCCGCAGCAAAGGGGGTGATGCGGGGTCAATAGCCATGACAGCACCGGTTTCTGGATGCCTCCTCGCGACAAGACGCAGGGAGTCTTCAGTGGTCACAAATACAGCCACAATCTCGCGGTTCCCATCGAGTAAGTTCAGGTATTCTCCTTTTTTCCATCCGACTTTCCCTGTTTCTTCAGATTGAAACAGGTGGGGGCCATTTCCCGAGTAAGTATATTCGAAATCCTGAAGATCCCAGATTTTTTCCTGATCAGGATAAAGGTAGGTGATGGAGAATGCAGAATCTATGATTGCTCCCGTCTGATGAAGAGAAATGGGTATGGTGCTTCGGCCCTGTTCAGGAAAAAGAGTACCATCGCTGGGTTGCGTTTCTCCTGAAAGTGGGGTGTGAGATATTTTAATGTACCCTTTTGGTCCATACATGAATACAGGTAATCCCTCCGGACTGAATTCAATGGATTCTACAATACCGATTTGCCAAGCGGAACTAAAGCGATACCCAATAAGCTCCTCTCCGGTACACACAAAAAGCCGTTCCTCAGACAGTGCCCAGATATCCGAACCGTTGATACCCGCCCAGTAAATATTTTCCTGATTGAGCTCCGGGCAATTTTGTATGTGCCTGACTTCCTGTCCGTCATAAAGCCCGATGCCTCCCATCGTGGCAATCCACACAAAACCGTATTCATCAGCTTCTAACATCCGCGCCTGTTGGTGTGGCATTCCGTCAGGCGTCATAAACCGTTTCAGGGGCGGTTGTTGCCCTTTGGTGGTAAGTGCCCCTATGAGAATCATAAATGTCAGGCAGGTGCAGCGATATATAAGCATTCTCCTCACTTAATTCTCTTTTCTCCCACCGCATTCACAAACAATATGTTGCCAAGCTCATCATAGCCGGTAAAGACCTCCGGACCTTTTTGCCGAACGGCCTCAAAAACAAACCCCAACATCACGAGGCCAGCATCTCTCGAATTCTCCTGAATAATGGCCCGCTTTGGCTGATCAGGCTCTTGCGTGATAAACATGATGTTGTGCTCGGAAATCGGAAGCTGCCCGGTTTGAATCAGGGTATGAAGCCCTTCCCGCTCCTGATCCACCATGTCTTTTGGATACAGTGCAAAAATCTTGATCTCCGCCCCTTCCCACTCATGATGCCCCGCAATGATATAGGCCAAAAGAATCATCAGATTGGCGTTGGATTTATCAGTGGAGGTCAGCCAGACGTGCAACTCCTTTTTCATGCCGAATCCACGTTCTGAACTCGCCAGCAAAAGGGTGTCAAAACGCACTGAATTGATGAGCTTGAAGTTGTCGATCAGATGGGAGAGCTCTTCCGGCCTCATCTTTGAAAACTCGAAGATAATCAGGTTATTTTCAGTGCCAGCAATGCCCGGAAGCTGAATAACCTGGGCAATGGAAGAGGTGTACGACGGACTGACCATGGTATCGATGTAGACTTGCGAATCGCTCTGCTCCGCTAATGCGATGAGTCGGTCCTTGCACAAGCCTGCCTGCTCAGCGGTTTTTCTGGACAGATACCCGTTGATTAGGTGAATATAGGTGCCAAAGCCATAGCGCTGGGAGATCCAACGCAGCAGATCAAAGCCGCCGAGGCGCTCAAAAGAGTGCTCTGAAAGACAGATGGCAGAAGGGCGCCAACTATCAGAGTTTTCTTTGTCAGCTTTCTGCAGAAAAACTTGCATCTGCCGGCTCAGCTGAAAAGTGACGCCCTGAAAAATCACGGCCAGCGATTTTTTATCGGGATTCACACGGCTGAGGACCTGGTAAAGAATAATCATCAGCACCACAGCGAGCAAGGCAATGCCAGCATCCATAAAAAACATCAGCCCGAAGCAGGCCACGGCCCCAAACAGAGAAATCCACCACCGGGACCGAAACCGCGGACGGTATGCTGGGTCGGCAGCAAAGTGCTGAAGGAAAGAGATCAGACAGAGGGACCCATAGGTAACCATGAAAAACATGGATATGACGGCTGCCACCGTATCAATGGCGCCGAGCATGATGAAACCAAGGCCCAATAATACTGTCAAGACAGATGCATTAAACGGCTCATCGCCATCGCCCTTGCCGTCTTGTAGCCATTGGTTCAGCCCCCTGCCCGGAAAAATCCCGTCTTTCGCAATGGCTTGCAGCGTTCGCGGTGCCACCATAATAGACCCTAAGGCTGAAGAAAGCGTAGCTGCGGCCAGGCCGATGGGAATAAGCAGCCACCCCTGCCAGGCGATATCTGACATGACCAGCCGGCTGGTGTCAGCCAACATCTCTGGGGGCGCCGACCAGGCGAGTTTGATGGTAATAAACAAATAGATGACCATGCCGATGACTGTGGCGGCAAGGGTGCCCAGAGGGATTGATCGACCGGGATCGCGAAGGTCACCGGAGAGGCCTACTCCGGCAGTCATGCCGGTAAATGCAGGAAAAATGATGGCAAATACGGTGAAAAAACCGATGTCCGGAAGGATCGGAGCCTTGGTATCGGGGCTTCCTTGTTCTGCAACAGGCACATTGGGGCTTGCATTGAGGGGAAAGTCGGCAGTGTCTGCCTTAATAGTCTCTTCAGAGGACTGGATCAGTTGCATAAGTCCGGTGGGGTCATCGGGAGTGTAACCGGTCTGCCCGGCAAAAAAAGCCAGCAGGGAAATGCCAAGCGTGGCCACCACGAGATAAAGCATTTTGACACCTAAATCGGCCCCCCGTGTCAGCATGATGCCAGTCAGAACAATGAGGGCAGGCACACCCACAGTCTGGGGCTGCTCCAAGAGCCATGTCAGCCAACCAGGCAGTGTGAATTCCCGGGCTATCCAAGAGAAAAGAGGGACAAAGGCTTCCGAAAAGGCCATGATGTAAAAGGCCACGCTAATGGCTTGCGACAGATACAGCGCGATGCCAATCGTGGACCCGATGACCAGTCCGAATGACCGGGAAATGATGAAATATTCTCCACCCCCCTCAACCCTCTGGTTGGTCGCTATTTCTGCAATGGCCATAGCAGTCGGGATGGTCACCGCATGCCCAATTAGGATGATGGCAAAGGTGCCGAGAATGCCCAGTGTACCCACCGCGAATCCAAATCGCAGGAACATAATGGCTCCCAGAATGGTGCTGATGGCGGTAAAAAAGACCGGAGCTGTGCCGAATTTGCGAATCACAGAACTCATGGCTTAGAGGGTGAGATGGTGATTGAATGAGAATCCGTAGTCCGGCCCAAGGCTAACCAGCACGTATCCGGCCCCCTGGTCCTCGCAGGCCTCCCTGATCAGATCTTTGGCCAGCCCGATATTGTCAGCATCGAGGTGACTGAAGGGCTCATCGAGCAACAGCATCTCAAATGGCTGGCAGAGGGCGCGGATGATTGCCACGCGCTGGCGTTGGCCGTAGGATAGGGTAGAGGCCGCCTGATCCAGAACCCCGGCAATGCCCAGCTGTGTGGCCATTTCCACGGCTCGGCTGGCATCGATTCGGGGCGCCAGTTGCCGCTTGATTTCGATATTCTGCCGAGCCGTCAGGTGGCCGAACAGCCGCAGGTCCTGATACACCACCGCCAGCCGGTGGCTGCGAATGTCCGCCCACTGGTCAGGATCCATGCTGAGCGCCGGTCTGCCGTCAAACTCCAGAACGCCGTCATAGTCGGTCCGCAGGCCATACATAATGTGGAGGAGAGTGGATTTCCCCTTGCCGGAGGGTGCGGTGACAAGGTAACCCGCGCCGGATTCAATTGTGGTCTGCCGACCCCATACGGCAGATGGGACGTCAGGCAGAGGGTGAGGGCGGATATGGTCAAGCGTGATGGTCATGGGTGAATGTATACTCACACATCAATGGATTTTGAGAAGTTGATGAAGAATGTCAGGGACTCCGGATTGCGCATGGCATCAGGATTGGCGGCATTGCCGGGGGGCATGCCGAGGAGGATTTTCTTGACTGGCGCCTCCAGCTTTTTGCCGCTGATGGTAAAGGGGATGTCAGGGACCTCAATGATGTCGTCCGGCACATGGCGAGGGCTGCATTCGGAGCGCAGCTGCGCCTTGATGCGTGAGGCCAGCGTATCAGTCAGTGACTCCCCTGCGGACATTTGCACAAACAGAGGCATGTAATGGCGCCCACCACTCAGCTCGAGGTTGACAATGAGGCTCTCCCGAACCTCAGGAATCTTGTTCAGGGTCCGGTAAATCTCTGCAGTTCCGATTCGCACTCCCTGCCTGTTGAGGGTGGCATCGGAGCGGCCATAAATAACAAGAGAATGGTGGGGCGTTATGCGGATCCAGTCTCCATGGCGCCACACACCGGGATACATCTGGAAGTAAGATGTGCGGTATCGCTCATTCTCAGGATCGTTCCAGAAAAACACCGGCATAGAGGGCATTGGTCGGGTGATGACCATTTCCCCCAACTCATCAACCACCGGATGCCCTTGTTCGTCCCACGCCTCCAGCGCACACCCAAGGGCACGGCACTGAATTTCCCCCTCGTACACAGGTTCAACTGGGCATCCGCCGACAAAGGCCGTACACACATCCGTACCTCCACTCATGGAGCACAGCCACAGGTCCTTTTTGACCGCTTGGTACACCCACTCGAATGCCTCAGGAGGCAGGGGCGAGCCAGTGGAGCCAATTGAGCGCAGGGGTCCCAGATCATAGGCGGTACCGGGCTTCAGCCCATTCTTCATACAGGCCACTAAAAACGGCGCGCTGGTGCCAAAGTGATTGATGCGTCCTTCCTCTGCCATTCTCCATAACACATTCAGATCCGGAAAGCCGGGGCTGCCCTCGTACAGCACAATGGTGGCGCCCATAAGCAGGGAGGCCTGCACGAAGTTCCACATCATCCATCCGGTGGTCGAAAACCAGAAAAAGCGCTCTCCGGGGTGCACATCATTGTGAAACGCCAAATACTTCAAATGTTCGAGCAGCACGCCCCCATGGCTGTGGGTGATGGCTTTCGGAGCGCCCGTTGTTCCTGAGGAATAGAGAATCCAGATGGGGTGGGAGAATGGCAGGGCTTCAAAAGTCAGCGATGCGCCGAGCTGCTGCTGGGTTTCATCCCAGAGGCAGCCCCCGGGCAGTGCAGCGGGGGATGCTTCGGCATCGAGCCACGGAATCAGTACCACCTTCTCCAGGGAAAGCAGCTCGCTGCAGATTTCCGTGACGGCCTCCATTTTACTGTATGCTTTGCCCCCGTAGCGGTACCCGTCTGTTGCGATCAGGACCTTCGGCTCGATTTGCTGAAAGCGGTCTACCACACTCCCCGCCCCAAAATCAGGCGAGCAGCTCGACCAGATGGCCCCAATTGAGCAGGCGGCGAGAAAGGCGATGGTGGCCTCCGGAACATTCGGCAGCACCCCGGCGATGCGGTCGCCCGGCTTCACGCCGGCCTCCCTGAGCCACGCCGCCAGGCTGGCTACCCGCCCGTGCAGCTCCTGCCAGCTCATTTCCCGCAGGGGCTCCCCTTCCGATTGGTACAGAATAGCCGGATGGCTGTCAGTCAGCTGCCGGAAGATGTGCTCGGTATAGTTGAGGGTGCTCCCTTCAAACCACTGGGCGCCAGGCATGTGGTGGGAGGAAAGGACAGCAGTATAGGGTGTGTGAGAGATGATGTCGAAGTATTCCCAGAGGCTTTCCCAAAAATCTTCAGTGTGGGTCACGGACCATTGACGCAGGTTTTCATAGTCCGGAAAGTTGAGGGCTTTATGGGTATTCAGCCATTCGCGGTAGTGAGTCAGGTGCGTCTGGCGTTGAAAACTGGGAGAGGGCGTCCAAAGCGGCTGATTCATAATGCGACTTTCTTGCTAAGAACGCATATTTTTGGCAAAAAGCGGAGTGTGGCACAATTTCGGAGTCATCATGGGGGTCAAAAGCATGGCGGGAGCCTTTCGGTCATCCGCATTTTCGCCTTATTGGCACTTGCAGGCTTCCTGTTTTGGGTAGGCGTGGTGGTATGGAGTGGCCGTGCATTTCGTGCTCCGGAACCACTGGGTACGTCCATGTCGGTCGTTGCAGATTCGATGAGTCCTCCTGCTGTACCTGTGCGCCGTGATATGGCCGGTTATTTTTTGCCGCAGGGACATGGGGGGCAGGTAGTGATGCATCGTCAATATGCCGTCGGCTACGACAGTGTCTTGTCCGACCGGCCTGTGTGGGTGGCGTGGGAGCTGACGCGTGAGGAGGTGATGCGGGATAATAACAACGGTGGTGAAGAAATGGCAGCGGAGATGGTTGCAGAAATGTATTTTGTAGAGGAGGCGACGAGTGGGCCATGGGAGGAGTTGGTTGAGAGCATACGGCAGTTGGCTCTGGAGCGCCGCCATGTGTACGTGGTGGTGGGTCGGCTGGAGGATGGATTTTATGTGGTGGTGCAGGATTTTGTGGAGCCTGAGGTGGAGGAGTTTGCTTGGATGGTGCGGAATGGGGGAGCGGGGGATTTGGGGAAGTGTGGGGTTTGGGAGGTTGAGGGGGAGGTGGGGGTGGAGTTTTGGGGAGGGGAGTGAGAGTTAAAATTATGAATTATGAATTAAAAATTATTAATTATGTTGTTACCTGCGCCTCGTCGTCGGACGACTCTAAAGGTCGTCCGACGAATAAGACGTTGCTCGGACGAGGGATGAAGGCGGGTGTTTGTGCAGGGTTGGTGGGATTGGGGGTTAAGTTTTTTATAAAAAATTGGCTTGAGGGATAACACATATAGAGAAGTGAAGGGACTGAAGGGAAATTTTTCTAGATTCGTCTAAAGTGTTGGATACCAATTAACTTGTGTTGCCGATAATAAAAGCTATACAAGCTGATGCCATGTTTCTGGAAATAATCCTTCTGTGTCAGTACTGATTCAGCTTGGGAGACAAGAACTCTGGCAAATTTAAGGACCACCTTTTGTCTTATTGGTATAGGTCAGAAATGGAAATGGCACTCGAAATAGGGGGTTGCTCGTAAGCTCACATTAACAGTGGTCCCTTAGTTTATCCATTATAATTGGAATCTCCAATTTGTAATACCACAACATGTTATAATTATTTTTTATTTTTGCAAAAAATAAACCATGAAAAACCCAACTTCTAAAGACGAACTTCTACAAAGATTGCAAGAAACAGATTCTGATTTGGCCAAGAAGGCTCTTTGTAGAATATTCTCGCACTTTTCTAATCCTGCTTTTGGCGCACTTCCTAAAAGAGAACTCGAAATAGTAATGTTTCAAGCTCTACAGGATATGAAAATTTTTGATGAAACACCAGACCTTTACAGCCTCCTGTCATCTCTGCGAATTACATGAAGTAAAGCTCGAAATCTCCTGTATGAGAGTAATTTAAGAAAAAACGTCGATTTGTCCTTTGAACTCCGGGCTACATTGAGCAACCCAATTGTCTATTCTGATAACAATAAGTTTTGTCTAGAAATCGGAAATCCGTTGTTAATCGACCACTTAAAGCATAAGCTAAAAGAACTCAACCATATTACTGATGGCTCATTTTCTCCTGATTTAGTAAAGCTTACACCTGAAGCGTATAAAGCTCTTCTCAACATATCTTTCCCAAAAATCCAGCCCGACGTTCTTAAAAAAGCATTTATAAACAGTGGACTAAAAAAAGAGTTAACAGTAAAAACCTTATTAAGCGGGGTTTTAAAAAAACTGGGAGAACATGCAGCTGATAAAGCAGGTAGTCAAATGGGTGAATCGATTGGGGATTTTTTAGGAGA
>CAZMSQ010000060.1:0-9901 GCA_964569025.1 uncultured Saprospiraceae bacterium
GCAAATTGCTGATCCGATGCCTCCTGATGCGCCCGTTACGAGGGCTACCTGATTTTTGAGCTTCATAATTTCGAACAAGTTCTGATATGAAGGTGTCTGGCGCAATCAGTCTCATGATTTTTGCCAGACACCATGTGCATTCAGGGTTGAAATATCTGAATCCGGGACCGGAATGTCGATAAATTGTCTGACGATTCTCCTGCTTATTGACCCGGAGTGTGGAGGAATGAACGATTCTCCGAGCCAGGCATTGAGCATAATACGCACCTCATCGAACCCAAAAAAACGCCTTCCGGAAGTCCCTCCGGAAAATCTTCCATTCATTTCAATGGCTGTATAGGTTTGGTCTGAACGTTTCTTCATCTGCACATTTAGAATGCCCGTCCAGCCGGCCTGAATGGCGGCGTCTGCATACTGGTGAGCCACCGCCAGCAAACTTGGATCTTTGATCAGGGTCATTCCTTCGCAGCGACCCATCACCATTATTGACTGAAACAAGCAGGTATCCAATACTGACGCATCCCGACCGATAAGAATCTGAGCGACAAAAAGCGCCTGTTCTGGCACTTCCCAAAAAAAAGGAAGCCCACAAGATGTGTCCAACTCACATTCAGGCTTATCTCCAATAAAAGGCTGAATGGCATAGTCATGGAGACCCGCGACTCGTTGCAGCTGGTCTGCATTAACCACAAGACGAACTCCACGCGTACCGTTGCCGTATCGGGGCTTGGCAATGAGTGGAAATCCGTACTGGTTACCCAGACTGAGTGCATCCCTTAGACTATCCGGAAGCCCGGTTTCTACTGTCGGTGCAAACGGCAGAGCCTTGTCTCGGGCAAAATGCCAGCTCCTCACCTTATCAGCCATAACAGCGGCAAAGTCAGAGTGGCCGCACAAAAACGCCCCGCTATCGGGATACAAGCGATCACGGAGGCGACCGAGAAGTTCGATGTCGTCGTCACGACCGGGAATGATGACATCAGGAGCTTCGCGTTCAATGACAGATGACAAATCTTTGGCAAATGCAGTTCGATCGGCGGCTGGTCTGACCAGATACGCCGTTTCGCATCTGAAATTACCCCAAGCTGAGGCATCTGAGTTGGTCCCTATAATCCTGAGATTCTGCCTCCTGTTTTCCAGAGAATCCAGAATATTTTGCCCCACGAGGCTCCCGACGCTTGTGACCAGTATTGTCTTCATAGGTTTTGACTCCTATTTTTTCGAAATTCAGAAAGCCAGTTGGAGAATTCCAAATGATTCTCCTGCCTCAAGGCTTCATTGACTGTGTCTTCCATTCTCACCCATAATACAACCGGCCCATCTAGCCGGCGGCACTGATTCAATGTGTGCAGGAACTCATCAGACGAAAATGCCCGGTAGCATCTGATTCCCATCGATTCTGCAAACAGCCCCCAGTCGGTTTCAGGTAAATCTACATACTCATTGCTAAGCCCCCAATTAATGGTACTTGCAAATTTTTGATTATCAAGAATTAGGAAAATAATTGGCAAGCGATATCTTCGAGCCGTTGAGATTTCCACGCCAAACATTCTAAAAGACCCATCACCAATCAACGCAACGACCGGTCGTTGCGGAGAGGCCAGCTTGACGCCAATTGATGCGCACAATCCAAAGCCCATCGGAGAAAGTGCATCTGATTGAATCATCATATTCGGCTCATGGCAAGACATGAGCAAGGTGCCTGCCAGCCTCACCTGACCAGCATCGAGACAGTACCGTGTATTGTATGGCATAGCACGTTTCAGAATACTGAATAATTCCTGATACGTAAACTCTCCTTGCCCACCAGGAACAGATTGGCTCGGGGAATGATTGTTTGCAGTGAGGGTCTGCAACCACTCTTGTCGACGTGTCATCAGGAGGAGAGATTGGTCTGTGCCCCCCGATTTTTCAAGATATCTCCTGAATTGTGGTGCTTGCACGCTCACACTTTCAATTCCTTCACTGACATATTTTTGAATTTTTTCTTCTTTAACACCGACACATATCACCCTTTCGGCCCTATATTGTGCTGGCCCCCGAAGTGCCATCAAGGCTCCCTGAGAGCTTCGAAATCCTACATACCCGATACTCACAAGCGAACCCTCGGGTACCATCCCTCTGGCTCCGCAATCAGTCATGACAGCAATTAAGTGCCGTTTTGCAAACTCGTAAAGCTTGGGAGAATTCAATATATCAATTGCTCCGGCACCAAGAAAGAGCACAACCCGGGTCCTGTCTGAGACAATCCGGGGAATATTCAAAGTCTCTTCCATGATCTCTTTCCTGATTTTCAATGCCAAAGGAAATGAACATGGCGCCATTTGGACGTCGACTGGAATCTGTATATGCAGCGGCCTTTTTTCCTCAAACGCTGATTGAATATCCCGGATAACCCGCGGCACGTCATCCGGACACGCACAGATGGTAGACAATCCGATTGCTTCTCTGAAAATCCTGCTGTCATTGGTTCCACTGGGGCTGGCATCTTGAAATTCGCCCTTCCCGTGGGCATCTGCCGAAATATTGCCGGTGATAAAGCATACTGGTAACTGATCAACTCTGGCAACCTGTGCAGCGGCAACCATGTAAGCTGCCCCTGGGCCACCAATCGAAGCAACAACCGTTGGCTTCCCGGATGCCCTAGCGTAACCACATGCCATAAACGCTGCACTCAGTTCTTGTACAGCCACAACTGGAGACAAATGCGGATGGTGATTTAATGCCTCAAGAAAATACGTAATCTGGGCGCCAGGAACTAAAAACACGTACTCTCCTCCAAGTGCATGCCACGCACTCAATAAAGCAGTCGAGACTGTGCCGAAAGCTACCTTCTCAACAGGCCGACCGAGTTTTCCGCTCCCGGCATTCTTTCGCATTCTCGATTATTTTATCATACTTTTTATTATTGTGGCTATTTTCAATTGGGTTTCTTCGGTAAGATCAAAATAAAGTGGCAGACATAACACCCGCTTCACAATATCCTCGGTAACCGGGAGTTCACTTTGGTTTGAATCGACATAGTTCAGCGTAGCGAGGTTTGGATAAAAATACCGCCGGGTACCGATTCCCTGACTTTCGAGTGCTTTTCTCACGTCACCCATGACGGTTTCATCTTTGAAAATGACCGGCATATATGCTCGGTTCCAACTGCTGTCAGGCTGTTCCCGAATCCAACTGACAGGGCAGTCTTTCAATAATTCCATGTAGGAATCCGTAAGCGCTTTCACTTTTTCAAGGATATCTTCCATGTATTTCAAATTCAGAAGCCCCATTGCGGCATGCAATTCTGAATTCTTCCCATTGATACCCACTCCGTCAAATTGATCAATGCCGTTGAACCCAAAATTACGCATCAGTTCAATGCGATTCATCCACTCGGGGTTCCGACAGATCACAGCCCCTCCTTCGACCGTATGAAAGAGCTTGGTGGCGTGAAAACTGGTGGCAGTGATATCTCCATATCCGAAAACTGACTGTCCCTTGTACTGCGTTCCAAAGCAATGAGCGGCATCATACATCACCTTTAAATCATAACGTTTTGCGATGGATTCAATGGCATCAATATTACATGGATTCCCATACACATGGGTAGCCAAAATAGCGGAGGTCCGTTCTGTAACGGCACGCTCAATAAGCTTAGGATTGATGTTCAAAGAGTCTGGTTCAATGTCAACAAAGACGGGCTTACACCCTTCCCAGACAATGCTTGAAGTTGTGGCCACATACGAAAATGGACTCGTAATCACCTCTCCGGTTAGACTGAGTGTCCGTATCGCAAATTGCAGGGCTGTTGTACCACTGCTCAGAAAGAGCATTGGCGGGCATTCCAGAAAATCACTCACAAGTTTTTCAATCGATTGGCACATCGGGCCATTGTTTGTCAGCCAACCGTGATCCCATATCAGTTTGAGAAGCGCTTCATACTCCTCGCGGGGCGGAAAAAAAGGGCGAGTGACCGGGACCTTTATATTCATTCCTTCAACGTTTTTCTGTCTTTGACACGTTTATCCCCAAAATACACTTTTCTTTCATGAGAGGCGCACCAACTATTGGTCCACTCTTTTCGAAGAAAATCCTACCAACCGCATGCAGAAGGTAGTCCGGAAAGCTTCAGATGCGGAGATTTCCAATTACCTTTACACACCATCTTGATTGGTACGAATCTTCCCTGAAAATTGGAGTCAAAACTGGATTTTTGGTGTTGTTTTTTGCAGAAGTGCATTAGATGGGTATTTTTTTACTCGGGTTCTCGAAAAAGGACTGGTTTTTGCACGGTAAAACCCGATACACCGACATGGCTTCGGCCACAGACTGATTGTTACCTCATGAAGCATGCTGCTGTCCGCATCGCATTGGGTATGCTCCTTTCCTGGAGTATGGCTGGAGGGGTGTGTGCACAATTGAGGCCGCTCGGTGGGGGTGTCAATGCGGAGGGATCTGAGGGGCACAGTCCGGTCGTGGGGCCGGAGGAGCAGGAATTATTCTTTGCCAGGGCCAATCATCCTCAAAATTTTGGCCAGGAAGATCTTCCGGACATTTGGATGTCTTCAAGAGCATCCGATGGATCCTGGGGCCATGCAGTCAATCTGGGCGCATTGGTCAACAGCCCTGATGAGGACTACCCGGTCGCTCTTACCAAAAACAATACGAGTCTGTATCTCGCCAGCACCCGTTACAATGCTGAATATCCGATGTTGTACCGGTCGAACCGGCAAGGCAGGTTATGGGATCTTGCTGAGCCGGTTGTGATTGAAGATCATTATTCCTATGATCCTGATGTTCGGTATACGGTCAGCTTTGACGGGCAGGTTTGTATTTTTTCAGCCAACCGGGATGAAAGTGAGGGGGGGCTCGACTTGTTTGTTTCGTTTCAGGAAGATGAGCAGGGGCTTTTTTCATTTCCCCTCCCTTTAGGAGAAATGGTAAATACCGAGAAAGATGAGTCGTTCCCTTTTCTGGCTTCTGACGGACGTACCCTGTATTTTGTGCGCCGGAAGGAAGGCAGTAGTGAAGGAGTACTCTACCGGACATCGCGACTTGGGGAAGACTGGAACGGGTGGTCTGAGCCGGAAATCGTGCAGGTGGGGACTGAAGATTTTTCGAGGTTTTCATTTTTCCTCTCATTTTCAGGTAAGACAGCCTATCTCTCTGCCGGTAAGCCCTCGATGATTCAGGAATTCACTTTTGATCAGCCGCAACAAAAAGAGCCGATGCTTCGGATTTCGGGGGTTGTCCGTGATATTCGTTCAAGTCAGCCATTGCGGGCTGGCATTGCCTTGCTTGACCGCTTTGGGCGGCAACTACAGGAGGTGAGGAGTATTTCCGGAGAATTTGAGTTTCTCACTCCCCAGGCCAGCGGCCTGATGCTTGATGCCCGTGTAACGGGATATCTCCCGATTTTAAGATGGATCAGCTATCCGCAGGCGAGCCGGGAAGAAATCGATTACGGAAGCGGGGAGGCTGGCACGACCGGAGAGGCTGGTGCCATGGTGGTGCACAGTCCAAGGGCGGAACGCATTGAAATGTGGCTCCAGCGGTTAGAGTCAGAGGTGGAGCGGTTTGAAGACAAGCGCAGAAAGCAGCTTGAAAACAAGCCACCTGAGGTTCCTGAGCTGGGCGTCTTACCCGGGATCGAACGATTGGAACAAGAATATGAAATACGTTACTATGCAGCAGATGTCCCACGGAAAATGGCGGAAACTCTTGACATCAAATCTCCTCCGGCAGCTCCGGTAGAGGAGGATAAGGATGATTCTGACGCCGGACTCGATTCGTTGAGAGCCAAGTATCAGAAATATGCGCTTGATTTGGCTGCTGCACAGGATACTTTACGTGCTGCTGCGGAAGTGGAAGAACGTGCACGACTTGACATGCCCTTTTCCGAACTTGCAGAGGCTGCTCATTGGGAAATGCTCACGAGGCTCAGTCCGGAAAGTATTGTCAAATTGAGAGAAGAGTTAATGGTTAGTACCCCATCGCAAATCGAGTCCCGCCTTCCGGATTATCTGCAAGGCAGAATGAAATCGGAAGACTGGCAGGAAGTGGCGGAGCGTCTGTTTTTTTACGCGCCTGTATCACTCGGGCGGAGAAACCCCACAAGTTTGGCTTTTCTGACAGCCTCTGAAGACCTATCCGATTACTGGAATCGCCTGATGTCTGCCATTGAACCGGGGGTTCGACAGCAGCTCGATTCGGAGCTTCTCCCCGGCTTGCGAAAGGAGTTGCGCCAGGAACTCGAATACCAAACCTTCCTGCAACTCAGGCGAAAACTGAAGAGCGAGCTTGAGGGTGAGTTGATGGAAAGCCTGCAGGAGCGGACGGCTCAAAACGCGCCGGCTAATCGTGACCGCTTGAGAGACCTGCCAACAACTCCGGAACAAGAAAATGAGAATATCCGCTCGGATTTGCTGTTTGTACCGGCAGAGCCGGGACAGACCTTTGAGCTTGAAGATGGACAGTTTGCTGCCAACCAACCACAGCTTTTGCCCGAATTGGTGCGTCAGCTTGATCAGCTTGCCGCACTTCTCAAAGCATACCCACAGTTGCGCCTTGAAATTGGATGCCACACCAATGGCCATGTGGAGCAATCGTATGCCCGTGCCCTGACCCAACTCCGGGCCGATGCAATTATTGACTACCTTTTGATTCAGGGCGTTGCTCAATCGCGCATTCGCGGAAAAGGATACGGCAACGACCAGCCTGTATCTGAGGGTTCCACTCCGGACGACCACCTTCTGAATCAGAGAGTGGAGGTGCGGATTGTCGAATGGTAAACCGAGAATCTATGAAATTCGTCTCCGAGCAAGAGATAGACAGCGCTTCAGAAAAGCTACACGAAGAGGGGGTCCTTGACCAAGTGCTTTCCGAATTTGAGAAGGAGCAACCCTGGCTGCTTGCCTTCATGACCGCTGACGCTGGTCCCGCATTGTCCGCAGATGAGCAAGACCACATGATGTTTCTCGCCCTTTCCGTCTGGCTGTCTCTCGACCAAGATGAGCGGAACGCTCTGGTACCCCTTCATGCACAGGCTATAGAAGAAGCCGAGGAAAAGATATGGACACTTATTCAGGAGGGGGGAAATCGGTCATTTTCAGGGCTTCTTGATTCATTTTTTGAGCGCACCACCCAGGAAGATCTCCTTGCATTTGTGGAAGATGCCCTGCAACTTGATGAAGACAGCCCTGTCACGTCAATCGGGCGTGAAGTCGTTGTGGTCAGACTTCTGGTGATGATTGATTTGCTCTGTGAGGATCCACCGAATTGAGCAATCTGACCAGTTCGTGTGCAGCCTGGAAGGGAGATTGGCGTCCTTCTTCGACTGATTTCAAGACTTCTGGCATCATGTGCGCTACACGAGGGTGGTGAAAAAACCAACGTTTGAGTTGTTCGAGCAGTGTTTCCTGAAACCAATGGACAGCCTGGTGTGTGCGATTGGATGCCAGAAACCCATTTTCTGTGCTTTGGCCGACAAATTCCCGGACGGCCAAAGCAACCTCTTCAAGGCCTTCGCCTTTCTGGGCTGAGCAAGACAGCACTTTTGGTGTCCACCCGCTGTCGGCGGGAGCCAGCAGGTGAAGGGCATTTCGATACGCTTGCCGGGTTTGCCTCCCGAGGGCTACTCGCTCGCCATCTACTTTATTGACAACCAATAGATCAGCCATTTCTACAATTCCCCGTTTGATTCCCTGCAGTTCATCGCCGGCCCCGGGCAGCAGGATCAGGATAAACAGGTCGGTCATGGAGCTGACGGTATGTTCTGACTGCCCGACTCCCACCGTTTCGACCAGAATACGATCAAACCCTGCTGCCTCACACAGGATGATTGACTCTCTCGTTTTTCGGGCCACCCCTCCGAGGGCGTCGCCTGCCGGCGACGGTCTGACATACACATTCGGATTGGCTGAGAGGGTTTGCATGCGGGTTTTATCGCCAAGGATGCTTCCTTTGCTCAAAGAGCTCGACGGGTCGATGGCCAATACGGCAACTGTATGCCCTTCGCTCAGCAAGATATGGCCAAAGGCCTCAATAAACGTACTTTTCCCGGAGCCGGGGCTTCCGGTCACGGCTATACGGACGGATTTTCCACTGTGGGGGAGGCACCTCCTGACCACTTCTCCAGCGATGGCCTGATGGTCTTCGTGTTCGCTTTCAACAAGTGTAATGGCCCTGCTGAGCATCACCCGGTCGCCTTTCAGAATGCCTTCAGCCAGAATTGCTGGATCTGCGGTCCTGCCCTTCCAGCGGCTGAGAAAAGCTGAAGCGTTCGGATTCAGCGGTGCAGACGGTTCCTGCCTGGTCTGTGGGTCGCTCATGATCCTGATGGTGATGGCTTGTGCGGAATCCTTTATCTTTGTAGATTCCTGAGATGTGAAGGTAAAAAGATTCAAGATGGAAATAAAGGAATTGACAGGGCACAGTGCATGTAATGGCCGTGTAGACTGGATTGGTCTAAGGCCGGGCAGGCGCGAATCACTTGTCAGCGTGACCAGCGTCGGAGTCACACCTGAGCGCGGCCTTGAAGGGGATCACTCCAACGGACCGCGAAAAAAAAGGCAGGTGACCCTGATTCAGGCTGAGCACCTCGCCGCGGTGGGGTCAATACTTGGCACCGGTCATCCTGTAGACCCAATGCTGACTCGACGCAATGTGGTTGTTTCCGGACTGAATCTCCTCACCCTGCGTGACTGCCAGTTCCGAATTGGCCCCTCGGTCATTCTGGAAGGAACCGGCTATTGCCATCCGTGCTCGCGCATGGAAGAAAACCTTGGATTTGGGGGTTACAATGCGATGCGAGGACATGGTGGCATCACTGCCCGGGTCATTGAGGGTGGCACCATTTCAGAGGGTGACGAGGTCATCCTTCTGCATTCTCCAAAAGAGAACGCATGAAACTGCCGGCCCTGATCAGACATTCAGATTTTTTACACCGCCTCACTCATTGGGAGCACTGGCCCATGCAGGTCTTTCTTTTTCCGGTAGTCGGAATGTGGGTTTCCTTTATGATCAGGGCAAGGGCCATTGCATTTTTTACGGCGGCAAACCCTTCGATTCATACCGGAGGGATGTTTGGAGAATCCAAGGGTCGCATTTTAGATATGGTGCCAGACAATCTGGTGCCCCGCACGCTGCTGCTTTCTGGTGAAGACAAAGCCTGGTCACGGGTGGAGGCATGGATGCAGCGAGGCTCTCTTAATTTCCCACTAATAGGAAAGCCGGATATCGGAGAACGCGGCTTCGGGGTTTCCAAATTGGAGAATGCTGAAGAGGTCAGTGCCTATCTGGCAGGTTCGGGTGGAGACATTCTCATTCAGGAATTTATTGACCTCCCTCTGGAACTGAGTGTCATGTTCTATCATTTTCCGGGTGAATCACACGGATACATTCCCTCTGTCACAATCAAAGAACCTCTCGCGGTAATTGGTGACGGAAAATCCACGCTGGCTGAGCTGATTACTGAGTACCCACGGGCTCGCATGCAATGGCCGCGCCTTCGGCGGCGGTGGGCAGACCGCGAGCAGGAGATTCCGGCACCCGGACAAGTCATTCAGCTTGACTTTATCGGCAACCATTGTCGGGGCTCCACATTCCGCGATGGCAATTCATTGATTGACAATAAATTACATGATTTATTCAACGATGTCGTCAAACAAATGGACGGCGTCTATCTTGGGAGGTTTGACCTCAAGTGTGAAAGTGTCGAAGCAATGAAAGCCGGGAAGTTTAAGGTTTTGGAGTTCAATGGTGTGGCTGCAGAGCCCGCCCATTTGTATGACCCCCAATACTCACTCTGGCAAGCTTACCGTGACTACTACCGCCACTGCCGGACGGTCTACCGTGTCAGTCAGGCTGTCAGGGCCAGAGGAGCGAAAGTCATGACCACCAGAGAAATTCTGAGTGC
>CAZMSQ010000061.1:0-5164 GCA_964569025.1 uncultured Saprospiraceae bacterium
GGGAAGGGGTATGGGTATGGGTATTATTAAATTACGAATTACGAATTACGAATTATTGATTTTGTATTGAGTATGTAATTAAAAATTATGAATTAAAAATTATGAATTAAAAATTATGAATTGTTGGTTTTGGGGGTGTTAATTGCAAAGGAGCGGGGGAGTTTTTGAGAGTTGTGGTGCAGAGATAATTGCTTATCCAGCATGGGCAGTGAGCCATGAAGGGCTGTTTATCTTTTATATATAGTTAGCAATCAGGTGCGGCGAGCCATAATAAGCTGCAGCGTAGCGACATCTTTTTAGCCCCGCAGCGCATTAAGCATTCAAGCTGCAGCGCAGCGATATCTTCTTAGCTATCAGGCGCAGCGAGCTACAACAAGCTGCAGAGCAGCGATATCTCATTAGCAATCAGACGCAGCGAGCCACAATAAGCTGAAGAGCAGCGATATCTCATTAGCAATCAGGCGCAGAGAGCCACAACAAGCTGCAAAGCAGCGATATCTCATTAGCAATCAGGCGCAGAGAGCCACAACAAGCTGCAAAGCAGCGATATCTCATTAGCAATCAGGCGCAGCGAGCCACAACAAGCTGAAGAGCAGCGGTGTCTCCTTAGCACAGTAGCGTAATAATACATCCAAGCTGCAGAGCAGCGATATCTCCTTAGCGCCGCAGCGTAATAAAGCATTTAAGCTACAGCGTAGCGACATCTTTTCAAACATCTTTGCTGGCAATAACATAGGGCTCGCGCTCCGGGGCTGATGGATTTTCAAGCCTTTTGATCCTCGTATTTCTTTTTTAGATGTCGCTGCGCTGCTGCTTCCGAATGTGTTTGCCGCATTTCTAAGAAGAGGCCGCTCCGATGGAGCTGGGTGATGCCATTTGCTCTGAAGCATTGGTTTGTCGATTGTTTTCTCGCCCTGTTGGGGCAACATCTTTTTAGCCCAATGGTGCAACTATTCCTCAAGCTGCAGATTAGCAATATCTTCTTAGCAATCAGGCGCAGCGAGCCATAATAAGCTGCAGAGCAGCGATATCTCATTAGACCCGCAGCGCATAAAACATTCAAGCTACAGCGTAGCGGCATCTTCACAGCAGATGGTGGGGAGTTGAGAAAGTGGGGGGAAGGGAGTACATTTGGGAGACCGAATGAAAAACATTGAATAACCCCAAATTTTGCTTTTGTTATGAAGAAGGTTTCTATTCTGCTGACCGGCGGGGCCGGGTTTATTGGGTCACATATTGGGGCAGCATTGGTGCGGGACCCTCGGGTGGGGCGTGTGCGGGTGCTGGATAATCTGATGACGGGGAGGCGAGAGAATATGACAGGGATTCTGGAATGGGGTGAGGCTGAATTTGTGTTGGGGGACATCAGGGATGAGCAGGTGTGTGTGGAGGCTTGTCGGGGGATGGATGTGGTGTGTCATCAGGCGGCGTTGGGGTCGGTGCCGCGTTCTATTGCGGATCCGCTGGTGACGAATGCCGTGAATGTGACGGGGACGCTGAACGTGCTGACAGCCGCGCGGGAGGCGGGAATCAGGCGAGTGGTGTATGCCGCCTCGTCTTCGACGTATGGAGATAGCACGGTGTCGCCCCGGCGGGAGGAGGTCGTGGGGAGGCCGATTTCGCCGTATGCAGTGACGAAGATGGTGAATGAACTGTATGCCCATGTATTTTCTGGGTTGTACGGGATGGAGTGCATCGGATTGCGGTATTTTAATGTGTTTGGACCGAGACAGAATCCGGAGGGAGCGTATGCAGCGGTGATTCCGACATTTATGGCAGCGGTGCAGAGGGGGGAGGCTCCGGACATCCATGGGGATGGGATGCAGACGCGGGACTTTACGTATGTGAGCAATGTGGTGGATGCCAATCTGCTGGCTTTGTTTACTGACAATCCGGCTGCATTGAACCGGGTATGTAATATTGGGGGTGGTGAAGAGATCAGCATCCGGAATCTTTTTGAGGCCATCTGCCGGCTGGCGGGGGTCGGTATGGAGCCTGTATACAAGGAGGTGCGAGCCGGGGATGTGAGGCACAGCATCGCTGACATCTCCCTGGCAAAAGAGGTGCTTGGGTACATGCCCGTGGTGGGCGTGGAAGACGGGCTGGAACGGGTGTGGCGGTGGATGGAAGCATGTGCGGAGGTGCCATCATGAAGGGGCGTGTGAGCCACAGTCCTCTGCGTACCTCCTTGTTATTTACGGGGCTGACTTTTGTGCAGCCTGCGGTCAATTTTTTGCTGTTACCGCTTTATCTGGCCTATCTCACCCCTTCTGAGTACGGGCTGTATGCGCTGATGGTTACCGTATCAGTGCTGGCGCACCATCTGGCGGCCCTGCGGGTACAGGATGCCATGGGACCTCTGTACTTTCGCTTTGGGCGGCAACCCGGCGAGCAGCGGGTTTTTTTGGATGGGCTGCTGCAGGCTACTTTGGTGCTGAATGTGCTCTTTCTGATGGTAGCTCTGGGAGTAGGGCCATGGATATTTGCGAGCCTTTTTTCAGACGGCGGGGCGCCTGATTTTTTCCCGTATGGGGTGCTGGCGGTGCTGATTGGGGTGCTGAACAGCATCAGTGGGCCCTATCTGGGGTTTGTGAAGAATGGCCGACAGGTGCGCCGCTTTGCAGCTCTGCATCTGGGTTTGGTGGCCGCCAATGTCGGTGCGCAGCTGTCGTTGATTGTGGTCTTGCAGAGAGGGGCGCTTGGTGCGCTTGAAGCGCGCCTTGCTGGGCCAGCCCTGCTGGCATTGGTGGCCCTTGCTGTCAGCGCCCGGGGCCTGCTGCGCAGGCCCGACTGGGAGCACCTGAGGGCTGCCTTTCGGTTTTCGCTGCCTCTGCTGCCGTTTGCGGCAGTGGTGTGGGTGGCCGCATTTGCCGATCGGGTGTGGATCGAGCGGAGCTTTGATTTAACCACCCTGGGTACTTACAGCCTGTTGCTGGCCCTGGTCACGATGGTCACCATGGCCTCACATGCATCATGGAATGGCATCCAGCCATTTCTTTTCGAAGAACTTTCGGCCAAAGGTGGGCCGAGCACCCGACGGCTGCAGCAGCTTGCCAGAACGTACTTTTCCATCCCCTTTCTGGTAGGCGGAGCACTCGCTGCGGGGGCTCCCCTCTTGCATGCGCTTACCGACGAACCAGGCTACCTTGCCGTGCTGACCTATGCCACAGCCGGGATTGCTGTCTACCTGACTGAATCTGTCAGCATCTTCCTGCGAGGACTACTGACCCATGCCCTGAAGCCGGCAATCATCAGTATTGCCACCACCATTTCTGTGGCCATCCAATTCGGGAGCTACATCATCCTTATCCCGCACTTCGGGATCAACGGGGCTCTGGCAGGCATTCTGGCAGGTCAACTCATTCTCATTGCCATTCTCCTCATCTCCCTTCGCACAAAGGCACCACAGGCACTCCCCTCCCTCAAAATACTCGCCCCTCCCCTCATTCTCATTCCCCTCTTTCTCCTTCCTAAACTCATTGGGGATTTCGGATGGATTGCAAACCCCTGGACAGGCATTCTCCAATTTTCCTGCATTTTTCTACCCATTTTAGGGTATTTTTTAAAAAAAGAGGATTAAAGCGTGTGGAATTTCGGGCTTCGGGGCATCCATTATAAGAAACCTCTGAACCATGATTTTTCACCTAATCGATTCACTTGGGCGGGGCGGGGCCGAGCGCGTCATGCTTGAAGGCATCCATGCGCTGCCAGACATGCCTCACAGGGTTTTGACCCTGCACCCGCCGCACACCCTGGCCTCTGAGCTGGGCGACGGCATTGTTCACCATTGCCTGGGGCATAACGGGCCCGCGACCCTGCTGCGCACCGTCCGGCGACTGCGGCATCTGATTATGCGGGACAGACCGGCGGTTCTGCACAGTCATCTTTACTGGAGCACCCTGATTAGCCGACTGGCCTGCCCGGCGCAGGTGGCGCATGTACGAACCATTCACAACATGATGAGCAAGAGCATATTGGAGACCTCTTCCCTCCTTGCGGGGCTGGAGTTTATGACACGAACCTGCAAGGAGGTCTCAGTATGCGTCTCTGAGGCGGTGCGGCGGGATTACGCAGATCATTTTGGATTTCCGGGGGAAGCTGTGGTGATTCGCAATGCCCCCGCGAGTCGGTATGGAATTTCGCAAACCCGGCAGCCGACTGCAGGGAGGGGCCTTTCGCTGGTGCAGATCGGCAGCCTGCGCCCGGTCAAAAACCAGTGGTATCTGTTGGACGTCATGCAGCAGTTGCGCGATAAGATGGTTCACCTTGACGTGTACGGCGCGGGACCAGACCGCGAACGGCTGTCTGAGCGAATCAGGAAACAGAACCTGAACGTGCGCCTTTGCGGCGAATGCCCCTGTGGTCCGGACCTCATGAGGTGCTACGACCTTCTTGTGGCCCCCTCTCTTCATGAAGGATACGGAATGGCGGTGGCGGAGGCTATGAGTGCAGGATTGCCAGTGATGGTTTCAGACATTCCGGCATTTCGGGAGGTGGCTGGCGAAGGGGCCTTGTATATTAACCCAGTGCGACCGAAGAGCATGATTGGGAAGATTCTCGCCATTCTCGACAAAAAGATAGACCTTGTTGATTACCTTGGAAGAGGGAATCGCAACCCCGAGGGTGAGCGTAGGCGCTTTGCGCATCAGCTCAGGCATTTGTACCACAGACTCTGCGAAAGGGGGCAGGCTGTGCAAGTTGACTGTCTCGCATGACGATATTATACCTGACGTATGACGGACTGACTGACCCTCTGGGACAATCACAGATTCTACCATATCTGCGCGGCTTGTCGGAGCGCGGCTGGCGGTTTGTGGTCATCAGTTGTGAGAAGCCGGCGGCGATGCGGCGGGACGGTGAAGCTGTGGCTACTATTTGCCGCAGTTCAAATATTAAATGGATATCAGTCCGGTACCACCGTCGACCGGCGGTTTTTTCAACCATAGCCGATTTGTGGCTCATGGCTCGCTGCGCGGCGGCGGCTGTGCGGGAGCATCGGATTTCTTTGATTCATGCCCGTAGCTATCCTGCCGCATTGGTCGCTGGGCGGGTAGGCCGGCGGGGCGGTATTCCGTGGGTGTTTGACATGCGGGGGTATTGGCCTGACGAGCGGCGGGAAGCGGGGTTGTGGCCCATGGAACATCCTCTGTACCGACTGATTTAC
>CAZMSQ010000061.1:5264-9794 GCA_964569025.1 uncultured Saprospiraceae bacterium
GCGGCGGGAAGCGGGGTTGTGGCCCATGGAACATCCTCTGTACCGACTGATTTACTGGTATTTTAAGAAAAAGGAGGCAACCTTTCTGGGCGGAGCGGCGCATATCGTCAGCCTAACCCATGCCTCCAAAGCGGAGCTCCTGGCACGCCGACTGCCAATCCCGGCTTCGGGGGTGAGTGTCATCCCTTGTGCTGCAGATTTCAGGCATTTTGATCCGGAGCGGATCGGACAGCAGGAGCGAGTGGTCCGGCGGTCCGAACTTGGCATACCGGAAGGCTCGTTTGTGTTGATTTACACAGGCTCGACCGGTACCTGGTACTTGTTGCGGGAGATGTTTCGCTTTTTTGCTTTCCTGAGGATGGACCGTCCGGACGCCCATTTTCTCATCCTGACCACCACACCGGCGGAATCTCTGGAGGCAGTTGCCCGGGAAGAAGGCCTCTCGGGAGAGCAGCTAAGTATTTGCAGAGCGGACCGCGGCGAGATGCCGGCTTACCTCAGCCTGGCGGACCTCGGCATCTGCCTGCTCTTGCCGGCATGGTCCAAGATGGCCTCCTCTCCCGTTAAGGTGGGCGAAATGATGGCCATGGGCCTGCCGGTGGTCTGCAACAACACCGGCGATGCCGGCCTGCTCATCGAGGATGGCGTGACCGGACTGCTGCTCCAGGATGTGACTCCCGCCACTCTGCGCGCAGCTGCCCGACAAGCCCTGACCACCCAGTTTGCCAAAGCCGAAACCATCCGAACTCGTGCGCGTGCCCACTTGGATTTAGACCAGGCCATAAACGCCTACCATGACATCTACCAAAAAACAGTTGAATCATGAAAGTCCTGATTGCATGCCCCTATCCCCAAGGGGTTGCCCCTTCACAGCGATTTCGGTTTGAGCAATTTCTTGACGACCCGGACATTGACTTCACCATCCGGTCATTTTGGCCTGATTGGGCATGGAACTCTTTATACCGCCGCTGGCGCCTCCCAATCAGGGTACTGGCCATTCTGGTGGGAATGTGGAGGAGAATGGGGCTAGCCTTTAGGGTGGGGCGCTATGACAAAGTCTTAGTGCACCGTGAAGCCATTCCGTTGGGTCCACCCTGGTTTGAGTGGGTTGTCGTCCGGCTCTGGAAAAAACCCATAATTTATGACATTGACGACGCCATCTGGCTGAAAGATCCTTTTCGGTTTGCGCCCCTGACCGATGCGCTGAAATGGCGGCGAAAAATCCCGCAGCTCTGCGCGTGGTCCTCGCTGGTCATCAGCGGAAATGCCTGGATTGGGGTGTATGCCGGTCAATTTGCAGACCGGGTCGTCACCATACCGACGGTGGTTGATACTGAGGGGCTGCACAATCTGGAGAAAATTCACGGCCCAGGTCCGGTGACCATCGGGTGGACAGGGTCCCATTCGACGCTTCCATATTTGAAGCTACTGGCGCCAGTATTCAGGCGCATCACCCGGGAGTTTCAAGTCCGCATTCTCGTTATTGCCGATCGCGACCCGAAACTGGACGTGCCGGGATACGAGTTTCGTCCATGGCAAAAGCAGACCGAAATCAGCGATTTGATGCACATTGATATTGGGTTGATGCCGCTGAATGAAATGAAGTGGTCCAGGGGGAAATGCGGATTCAAAATTATTCAGTACCTGGCCCTTGGCATCCCTGCGGTGGTCAGTCCACAGGGACTCAACTCCTTCATCGTAGCCGATGGTGAGCGAGGCCGCATATGCCGAACACGTAAGGAGTGGCTGGATGCATTGAGACAGCTGATTACAGATCACAAGCTGAGGCAGCGCATGGGCACACGAGGACGGGAGTTTATCCGTCAGCATTATACGACGGATTTGTGGCGGGAGAGGTTTTGGGAGGTGCTGGCAGATGCCTGAGGTAATGGGCGAGGCTCCCTGCGAGCCAGAGTCCGTAGAAAAACAAGCCGGGGATTTTATACCGTGCCAATGACCCGAAGTTGTAGGTCGATGCGCCCACAGCAAAAGCGAAGGTCAGGCTGAACAGCAGACAGGCGAGCAGAAATGGGTCGGAAATGGTGAGAGAGACCAGCCGGAACGGACCAACCCTGAATATGATGTAAAACGTCATGATGAGAAAAAGCGTTCCTTCAAGGGCCGACAGCAGCATAACGGGGTTTCGGACCTCCCATGGCCACGGCCGGAAGAGGGTGACGATGATGGCGGCGGGGACGATGCGGGCAATTCCGGCGGGCGAATAGTCGACTTCCCCCAGTGAATACAGGGCTCCGCCTTGTTCGCGGGTAATGCGCTGCAGGTAAGTAGCTGTAATTTCAGCTGTCTGGAGCACATTCTCCACATTATACCGCTCGGAAAACGATCCCAGCACAGTGAGTCCGCCGATGGACCCTCCAACGATGATGCCCAGTACGAGGGGTCGGAGCAGCCATCTCAACCATTGGTACTGAAGGCTGCCGAGGCGTGTAAAAACCACCCAGACAATAGCTGCGGGGAGGAAAGCGAGGAGAATATACTCCTTGACGTGAATCAGGACATAGCTGCACCCTATAAGCAGGACAACCGACAGCAGATCAAGCCGCTGCCCGGAGGCAATGCGATAGAGGCCCCAAATCAAGCCTCCGAGGCAGCCGATGACGAGAGACTCCTGCATGTAAGCAGAGCCCCAGAAGAAGCAGGAAGGGATATAGAGAAGGGGAATGACTGTGAGGTGCGTCGCATCCGGATAGAGGCGGCAGGTCACGCGATACATGGCCCAGATGCCGAGGAATGAAAAGAAGGCGAAGCTGAGGGCTGCGGGCAGGTAGAGCCCGAAGGCTGGAATACCAAGAATGGCTCCAATGCGGGTCACCATAAAAGTGGCGGGGCGAGAGAAGGTGTCGGTGATACCGTGGTAGGCACCGAGCTCAGACTTTGGAATTTGGAGGGCCGTAAGAAGATCGAGAAAGACCTCGGGCTGCGTGAAAAAATAGCGGGTAATGGTCGATGCATTTGCGTAGTATCGGAACGTGTCTCCGCCCTGATAATAGAACTGGTAGATCAGGGCGAAGGCAATACAGCCGAAGAATTTGAGAGACAACCCCCAATAAAAGTGACGCGCAAGTGGACTTCCTGCATATCTTTGCCTGACGACAAACCGTGCCAGCCAGTAGTACAAGACCAGGTACAGGAGGGTAACCGGAAGATCGGAGATGGTCATGCCCGGATATGTCATGGCGAGCAGATTGAGTGGGTCTGTTGATGCACCGTAAGAGAGACCTGATAGACCAACAGAACAGCTATGTGCCGATTAGCGGGATTCACGGATACGCGCGTTTCCCAAAAATACAATAAAAGAGCCATTCTGACCGCCATGCGCAACGCGCTGCTGGATGGGGGGCCGGATGCCTCTCAGGTATGGATGGCCGGCCCTATGGCCATGGCTCACACGCGCCTGGCCATTCAGGATCTGAGCGACCGTGCCAGTCAGCCGATGGAGCGCGGGCATCATGTATTAGCTTGGAATGGAGAGCTTTACAATTTTCGAGAGCTGCGGGCGGAGTTGACTGCAGAGGGTTTTACGTTTGAATCCGACGGTGACACCGAGGTGGCCTTGCAGGCATTCAGGAGGTGGGGCGAGGATGCGGTGGTTCGATTTCGCGGGATGTTCGCGTTTGCCCTCTGGGACACCCAGACGCACACGTTGTTACTGGGGCGGGATCCATTGGGCATCAAACCGATGTACTGGTATTGCCGTGATGGTCTTTTTTTGTTTGGCTCCCAGCTGCGCGCTTTCCTTCAGCATCCGGACTTTGACAGGCAGATTGATTCTGATGCAGTGGCTCACTTTCTGCGACAGGGCTACATCCACTCGCCGCTGAGCATTTTCCGCCACACCCGCAAGCTGCAGCCCGGAAGTCTGCTGAGATGGCGTACGTCGGACGTCCGGCCAGAAGAATGGAGGTATATGCAGCCGGAGGCGTGGGGTTACGAACAACCGACTTTTCAGGTCAGCGAACAGGAGGCGCTGGAAGAACTGGACAGTCGGCTACGAGAGGGCATCGAGTCTCAGTTGGTAAGCGATGTTCCAGTAGGAGCCTTTTTGAGCGGTGGGATTGATTCGAGCCTTCTTGTGTCCATTTTTCAAAAACTTTCTGGCAAGCCAGTGCCTACCTATACCATTGGCTTTGAGCAGGCCGCCTGGAATGAGGCACCTCATGCGCGTGCCATTGCATCCTATCTGGGCACTGACCACCATGAGCTGACCTGCACTGAAGCCGACTTTTCGGCTTTGCTGTCTGTATATTCGGATGTGTACGACGAGCCCTTTGGAGATAGTTCGGGCATCCCCTCGCTGCTTCTCAGCCGGATGGTAGGGCGCGAATTAAAGGTGGCTTTGGGGGCGGACGGCGCGGATGAGCTCTTTGGGGGGTATGCAAAGTACCGGGCGGTGCACAACACCTACCCAGCAGTGAGGCGCCTCGGAATGCCAGGCCTTGCGGCGTTGGCCCTATTAGGGCGTTTCGATCCGGATGTGGTGGCTCGTTGGGCGAGGGTCATACCTGCCAG
>CAZMSQ010000062.1:0-9386 GCA_964569025.1 uncultured Saprospiraceae bacterium
GTCGGACCGCTATAGCGGTCCGACCGGGTCAGGTTAAGATGCGCTTGATGACTCGAAGGGTATGGGTGTAGCGTTGCTCTCGCACAGAGAAAATACCGTAATGATCTATCCGGTCAATGCGCACAAAGCCGGAGGCATGAAGGATTTGTGCATCGCCCAGCACAATGCCTACGTGGGTAATCCGGCCCTGGGGGTCTTCGAAGAAGGCCAGATCGGCAGGGGCCATGTTGGCAGCAAAATCGACTGGGTGGCCGCAGTCGATTTGCTTGGAGGCGTCGCGGGGGAGTTGGATGCCGGCAAGGAGGAAAACCATCTGTACGAGGCCCGAGCAGTCAATGCCCAAAGGGGAGCGGCCACCCCACAGGTAGGGCGCATACAGGTACTTGCGCGCAAACCTGATGACCAAATCCGGAGTAACCTCCACTTGATCCGGGTGAACGGTCTGGCCGCTAAACTGGTATGTTTTTTCGGGAAACCGGAAAGTGAGACCGTCATGCATCGGCAGTAAGGCTCCGAGAGGCAAAGGCAGGAAATGATCCTGACGGACTGCCGGTTGGACAATTTCAAGGGAACGCGCAAAGTCTGTGGTGCAAGCCTCTACAACATCAGCAGCAACGGGGGTTAATTGCAAACTGGAAACCCAGCCAAGGTAATCATCCCACACACATCGAACCCGCCACCATTTTTCCCGCTGACGGTCAAGGACCTCGACGACTTCTCCAAAAAGCAACTGGGAGACCATCTCGCTTTTGTGAGAAGGAGCCGCTCTCAACGGCGATACACTGACTTTACAGATTGCAAACACGGCGCTTAATATTCCTCGGCGAGTAATTTGTCGATATCTTCCATAAAGGCAGTCACGGATTCAGCATCTGTTCCATCACAAAATGCGCGTACATGACGGTTCTTGTCAACCAAAATCAGTCGGCCGGAATGGTCAAAACCGCCGGGTGCATCGGGATTTACAATGGCAATGCTGAAATAATCATCAGCTATTTCGTAAATTTCGTCATGATTTCCGGTCACGAAGTTCCACTTTGGCGCACTCACCCCCAGTTTGGAAGCATACTTGTGAAGCACTGGCACCGAATCATTCCGGGTATCTATTGAATGTGAGAGGAGTAAGAGTCGCTCGTCCTGCTCGTAACGCTGATATAAGCGCAGCATCTGCTGCTTGACAATGGGACAGATGGTCGGGCACGAGGTGAAGAAAAAATCGACCACATAAGCTTTGCCTGAGAAGGTGGCATTGTTCACGGTTTGGCTGTCTTGGTTGATAAAGGAGAATGCAGGAATGGTGTGCCTGCTGGTGTCACCATTCTCTACTTTTGTAAACCCCAATACTGGCAGGGGGCCATCTGGTTGGGGGGCACATTCAATGAAGCCAACACTAAGGCAGAACAGAAGGCAGAATAAAAGAGGAGAATGATTCATAGCGTACATTGTGATGTGAAAATTAGGAAATTTACAGGAAAGCTTGCGTGTGTAAACAACCAAAAGGCAAAACTTCCTGTTCCTTTGACAGATGAAAATCCACTGATTACTCAGTGAATTTGGTGACTTTCTGTTTCCTCATTGCCATTTGAACAAGCAGCAGATGAAACGTGTGATTGTATGGTTCCGACAAGACCTGAGGGTGCATGACAATGAATCATTGCACAATGCCCTGCGAGTAGCTGATGAGGTGATTCCGGTTTATGTGTTCGACTCGCGTCAATTTCAGGGCCATACGTCTTTGTTTGGGTTTCCTAAAACAGGTGCGTTTCGGGCTCGTCTTATCAGAGAAAGTGTCGAAGACCTGAGAAACTCCCTCCGTAAATTAGGCACTGAGCTGGTCGTCAGACATGGGCTTCCGGAGCAGGAAATCTTTGAAATTGCCAGCCAGTCCGGCGCTGCTCAGGTATTTTGTAACCGAGAGCGGACCAAAGAGGAAGTCGGTGTGCAGGATGGGCTTGAGCAAAAACTCTGGACGATTGGTCGCGAAATTGTGTATTTCAGGGGAAAAATGCTCTATTACACCCAAGATTTGCCATTTCCGGTCCCTCACGCGCCCGATCAGTTTACACAGTTTCGAAAGGAAGTTGAAAGAATCGTATCGGTCAGAGAACCATTGCCGGTTCCGGAGCATATTCTACGTTTTTCGGCTTTGGTTGAGCCGGGAGTCATTCCCACTGAAAATCAGCTTGGAATACCTTCCATTCAACCAGATTCCCGCATTGAGTTTCGACATAAGGGCGGAGAATCTGCTGCCCTCAACAGGCTCCAGGACTTCCTCTGGGAGTCAGGCGCAATCGCGGACTACTGCCACAATCGGGTTAGCCTCACTGGTCACATGAGGTCATCGCTATTTTCCCCTTGGTTATCACAGGGTTGCCTATCTCCCAAGCTTGTGTATCATGAGCTTAAACGGTTTGAGTCCGAGCGGGGTACGGGTGAGTCACGGTCCACCTATGCGTTGTTCTATGAGCTCATGTATCGCGATTTTCTGCGCTTGATGGTCAAGAAGCACGGAGGGCAGGTCTTCCGGAAAGGTGGAATGAAAAATGATATCCGTGATAATCTCACGGATGAGCAGTATGTATTTGAGCAATGGAAAAACGGACAGACTGGAGTTCCCTTTGTGGATGCCGCCATGCGTCAGTTGGCTGCAACAGGGTATATTCCGCATCAAGGGAGAATGACTGCGTCAGGATTTCTGGTGCGGGATCTTCGCGTTAACTGGCAAATGGGTGCTGAGTATTTTGAATCTCTGTTGATTGATTATGATCCCTGCAGTAACTGGGTCAACTGGAATAATGTAGCCGGCTTGGGGCTGGACTCGCGGGAGGATCGCTCTCAGAATATTCTGGCACAGTCAAAAAAACATGACCCGGATGGCTCCTATACCCGCTTGTGGGTTCCCGAATTGGCAGATTTACCCGCTGACCGGATTCATTGTCCGGAACAACTGTCAGAAGAAGAACAAAATCAGTATGGTGTTGTGTCGGGTCGCGACTACCCCGAACCGCTCATTCCATGCAAACGCTGGGAGTAGGTTTCGCTTGGTTAGAGTGCTCAGGTGCATTTAACGCCTCTCATCAATGAGCCTTCCGTCTGCCATTGTCAGGCACCGATCGCTCATTTCTGCGAGCGACAGATTATGGGTTACGATGAGAAAAGTCTGCTGCATTTCGTCTCTAAGTCTGAATATCAGTCTGTGCAGCTCTTCTGAAGAAACGGAATCGAGATTGCCCGATGGCTCATCGGCGAGCACCATAACTGGTTTGTTGATAAGGGCCCGCGCAACAGCCACCCGCTGCTGCTCACCGCCAGACAATTGTCCAGGCTTGTGGTCCAGCCGGTCACTGAGGCCGAGATAGTCCAGAATTTCGGCAGCTTCGCGCCTTGCCAGCGATTCTGATGTGCCAGCTATAAATGCTGGAATGCATACATTTTCAATGGCAGTGAATTCCGGAAGCAAATGATGAAACTGAAACACAAACCCAATGCGGCGATTGCGAAAGGTTGACAGCTGACGTCGCGTCTGACTGAAAACATTGACATTCTCAACCCATAATTCACCTGAATCGGGCTGGTCAAGCGTGCCGAGTATATGCAAAAGGGTGCTTTTCCCGGCTCCGGACTTGCCGGCTATGGCAATGACCTCTCCCTTTCGAACCTCAAGGTCAACCCCTTTCAATACCTGAAGTGGGCCATATGATTTGGTAATGTTGATGGCTTGGATCATATCCGAGAATAACAATTGTACGCTCAACAGGCACAAGATACCCATTCCTGACGGATCGCACAGTTTATACGCCATTCAATCAGGTTCCGTCTGCCGTGGAGTTTTATCCTCTCCCGCCAATAATCTGTATTTTTGGTCTTTTGCTTTCTGGAGATTTGCTTTGGAATTTTTTTCACAGGGAAAATAAATCCATCCTATGCAGCGTATTAAAAACCTGTCTGACATTCCTGCATTTCGGGCTGCAGACGGCACAAGGCTCAGAGAAGTGATTCACCCGGCCAACGACAGTGTCTCGCTTCCTTACAGCCTTGCCCATGCCAGTCTGAATCCGGGAGAACGCTCACTTCCGCATATACTTGATAATGATGAGGTATATGCGTTCCTTAGCGGAGAGGGTGACTTCAATCGTGGCTCGGAGTCTTTCAGGGTGCAGGCAGGAGATCACGTGTTGGTGCCCTCAGGAGAAGTTCAGGCGGTGCAAAATACCGGAGATGTCCCATTGGTATTTTATTGTATCGTCGCACCGCCTTGGAGCTCCGGCTCTGACAGGTTGGTATAGCCTTAGAGTGCACTGCAATTTGAAACGGATGCCCATGAGAATTCTTCAGCTGACAAAAAAATTTCCGTATCCGCTCAAGGACGGGGAGTCGTTGGCCATTTCTTATCTCGCTGGGGCGCTTGATGCACAAGGGTGCGAGCTGACCCTGCTGAGTATGAACACATGCAAGCATTATAGTGATCCTCGTGCCTTGCCCCAGGACGAACAGCATTGGGAGTCTGTGCACGTCGAAAATGTAGACACACGCGTTCGACCTTTTCCAGCCCTCAGGCATCTCATCCGAAAGGAATCATACCACATTGGTCGTTTTGTGCAGGACGGCTTCCGAACGAGGCTGATTACCTTGCTGAGAGAGAAGGAGTTTGATGTCATTCAACTTGAAACCCTCTATCTTACCCCCTACATCGACGATATCCGTGCTCATTCCAATGCCATCATTGCTCTCCGCACCCACAACGTCGAGCACGAAATCTGGGAGCGTATGGCGACCAATCAGCGGCCTGGATTGAAGCGGTGGTATCTCCAGACGCTCTCTAATCAGTTGAAATCCTTTGAAATCAGCCAATTATCCCGCATCGATTTGCTCGTCGCTATCTCAAGGCGTGATCTTGACCGATTCCGCGAGCTTGGCTACCAAGGTCCGGCAGTTTGCTTGCCCATCGGTCTGGATACAGTTCGGTATACCCCGTGTCTCAAAGCTTTCAATCGCACCGTCTCTCTCGCCTTTATAGGCTCCCTTGATTGGATGCCGAATAAAGAGGGTCTTCTTTTCTTCCTTGAGGAAGTCTGGAAGCAAGCAAAAGCTGAAGGACTGAAAGTCGAACTCCACGTGGCCGGTCGGAACATGCCTCCTTCCCTGCTCAAGCGTAAATGGGAGGGAGTACATCTTCACGGCGAAGTGCCTGATGCCAAAGCATTCATCAATGAGCACGCCGTGATGGTCGTGCCCCTTCTCTCCGGCAGTGGGATGCGCGCCAAAATCCTGGAAGGTATGGCCCTCGGACGCGCCGTCATCACCACCAGCCTCGGTCTCGAGGGCATCGAAGCAGAACCCGGGGAGGAGGTGCTACTCGCTGACTCAGCGGCAACATTTCTTAAATGCCTTCGGTATGTCATCGATCAGCCCGAAGAGCTGGTACAAATTGGCCGCCGGGCAAGGACCAAGGTGCTCTCCGAATACGATACTCACCGCCAAGCCAAAAAACTTATCGACGCCTATCGCTCTTTCCTCGTAGAAATCTCATCCTAAAATCCCGCATCGCATTCAGCTCACCCTACCTTCATTTGAATTTCCCGCAAGGGAAACGCATCCAATAATTTTTAATTCCTAATTCAAAATTTTTAATTCTCATTCCCTCCTTCCTCATCTCTGAATCTCCACCACCCCTTTCATCTCCCCTTGCTGTCCAATTTCGCTATTCAATCTTAATCGGTAGTAGTAGGTGCCTGATGGCAGGAGGCGCCCGTCAGGGGTAGTGCCGGACCAGTCATTTCTGTAGCTGGTACTTCGGTAGACCTCAGTTCCTTGCGCGTTGAAAATGAAAAGCTCAGATTCAGGGAAGGATGCAATCCCTTCGATGTAAAACACTTCATTCAGACCGTCGCCGTTTGGGGAGATGGCATTGTAAATGATGACATTCGGACAAGTGACTGTGACCGTTACAACAGCTGTATCGCAGCCGTTGGCGGTGCACACATAGTACCTCAAAGCATCAGAGAATCCACAGGATTCGAGAGGGGCAAAGTAACTCAAGCTATAGTCAGATTGCATATTGGCTTCGATGGATTGACCCTCTTCGAGAAGGCCGTATTCTGTGATTGGGGCAAAAATCTGGTCATTGGCCAACAGGTTGACAATGAGGCGTAGGCCTGAATTGACTTGTCCGACATCGTTTTGCAAGACTGGTGGCAGACCTGATACGGCCACTGTCACAATCAGCCTCACGGTGTCGCATCCGTTGATAGAGCATACCTTGAGCAAGGCTGTATCGCGACCAGGCCGGAGGGCGGTGTAGTTTATGCAGTCACCTGGAGGTGCGACAAAAAAATCCACGTCAGCATCAAAAGAGGAGGTGAGAATGTCAATGGTGAGGGAATCTGCTGCGTTAGGGCAGTAAGATGCTGTTTCTCCAGTCACCAGTTCATCTGTGATCTCGGTCAATTGTGCTGAAAGGTTGAATGGCACGGTCAGAGCAAACATCAAGGCGGCAATGAATCGAAGCAGAGTCATAATGCATCGGATTTTGGAAGTGGAAAACTAACCAATTTCCACGATAGTAACCCCATCACCACCCTGATCATTGTCCGGATGGTAGGATCTTCTCACGGACTTATAATCTTTCAGCGTTCGCATGACCAGTCCTCGCAAGACGCCACTCCCTTTTCCGTGGAGTATTCTTACCGGGGAGGCACCCGACAAAATTGCCTGATCAATAAATTGCTCCAAGATTCGGGCTGCCTCTTCGATTCGCATTCCGCGGATGTCTATCCTGGGGGTAAACTGGGAGGCCGGGGTGCTGTCAGGTACGACAATGCCTTTTTTCGTATTGACCTCCAGCGGTTCTCCCGAAGGCACTAGGTCCCTCAGTTTGGCGGTTATCTTCAAATTGCCCACGGTCAGTATGGCCTTATTCCGATCGATTCGCTCCACCTTTCCGATGGCTCCAGTGTTTCTCAACTTGACATAGCTACCGGCAGTGATGGGTACGTCTGATCCCTTTGACTGACTTGGACGGGCGTATATTTCTTCCTGAAGGGTTTCAACTGTGGTTCTTTTTTCCTCTCGCTTGACCTTTGCTTCCTGAGCCATGGCTTTAGCCTTCTCCAGATTTTTCTCCTCCCTGATTTCCCGCATGAGCCGCTCCAATTGCTTATTGTCGTCAGCGGCCTTTTGCAGCTGTTGCTGTTCCATATCCAGCTTGAACTTCTTACGGCGGTACTCGAGATCTCGTGCCAGTTGCTCATAACTTTTAATAAGCCGATCCAGCTTTTTTTCGCGGTCTTCAAGGGCAGCGAGTTTTTCTTCAATCTCCTGTTTTTCCTTCTGCAAATCTACCAACAGCTCATCGACCGCCTGCGTCTTTTTTCCTGCACGATGCCTCGCATAATCCAGAATGTCTTTCCCCAAACCGCTTTTATCTGCGATTTCGAAGGCATAAGAAGAGCCTGGTCTCCCGATTTTGAGCTGATAGGTAGGTGAGAGGGTGGTGCGGTCAAAAGTCATGGCTCCATTGACGATGCCGCTGGTTTTGTAGGAGAATATTTTGATATTTGAATAATGGGTGGTTATGACTCCGAAAACAAAGCGTTCATTGAAGTTTTTCAACAATGCCTCTGCAATGGCACCGCCCATTTTCGGATCAGTCCCTGAACCGAACTCGTCAATCAAGAGCAACGACCTGTCTGTAGCTTTGTCGAGAAAATGCTTCATATTGCGGAGACGAGAACTATAGGTACTCAGATCATCCTCCAAAGACTGTTGGTCGCCAATATCTGTGAAAAGGTGTTCAAAGATTCCCATTTCGCTTTCTGCATGTGCCGGAATGAGCATCCCCGCCTGTACCATCAACTGGAGCAGGCCAACGGTTTTCATTAAAATGGTTTTTCCCCCGGCATTGGGCCCGCTTACCACAAGGATGCGGTTGAGCCCTTGAAGCACCAGGTCAAACGGCACTGTCTCTTTTCCAGTTTCTTTATTCTTCAGCAAGAGCAGCGGATGACGCCCTTCGCGGATACCCAAGTGGGGGAAGTCTTTGATGGCCGGCTTCGTCCCATTCAATCGGACAGCCAGCCGGGCCTTGGCCCGGATCACGTCAAAACGGGCAATCAGGGTCTGGTACTGGCGTATCAGCGGTGTCATCGGCCGCATTTCTGCACAGAGGGTTTTGAGAATGCGGTATATTTCTCGTTTCTCCTCCGCATCGAGGTCAAAAATGTCATTGTTGATGTCAATGATTGCCTCCGGCTCAATAAAAACCGTCCGCCCGGTAGCCGATTCATCGTGGATTATGCCTCGTATCTTCCGCTTGTGTTCGGCCATGACACTCAACACTCGCCTCCCATTCCTAAAACTCTCGACATTCTCGGTGAGCCATCCCTTTTGGCGGTACAGATTGGCCACCTCCCGAAACTGCCGCTCCAATTCCCTGCGCTTACTTTGCGCCATTCGTCTGATCCGTGCAAGCTCTGGCGTGGCATCATTGCGTACCTGGCCTTCTTCGTCCAGCGTGCGCTGCATCGTTTTCACCAAATCCACTGAAAAGGTGTAGGGTTGGAGAATGGCATAGAGGGCCGGGTACGTCTCTTGTCTACTTTCGGTGAAAAAGGCAAAAAACTCTCGGGTAATAACCAGTTGCAGATAAATTCGAAGAATTGCCTCAAGAGGCAGCACGGCGTCCTCTACTTCCAACATCCTCAAATCTTGGTGGATGTCTTCATAACGCTCTGCCGGAATCCGGTCTTTATTCTCCAAAGCCGCTTTGAATTCCTCTACCTCCCGGAGTTTCCGCTCTATCAGAAATCCCTCAGTTTCCAGCGGGATATTGTCAAAATAGACCCTGCCAACATCCCCCATGCATTCACCTTTCAACAACTCCAGGACCTTGTCAAACTCCAGTTTCTCAAACAGTTCGTGTTGTTCCATGCTCTATTCGTGTCCATTCGCCGCCGCATCTCTGGCGGCCTATAAACCGAAGTAACAGTTGCTCCCCCCATTTAGGTTCATCCCCCTCCGGAAGGGCGCCCCTCATGGTCTTTCTCTCTCTCTCTCTGCACAGTCGACTATAGTTGTCTGTCCTCCACGCAGGTGCGTCTCACTCAGTCGACCTATTCCGTTGCTTTTCTTCCTCGAGAGCAAGGTCAAGAAGACCTGTCAACTCATTCTCATCCACCTCAATGGACTCAGCAATTTCTGTCTGGGAAAAACGACCTGATCGCCACATTTTCAACAACAACTGACGTTTCCCTTCTTCGCGCCCCTTCTCTACTCCCTCTTCGCGCCCTTCTTTACGCCCCTCTTTGTACAAGATGTTTTCTTTGAAGTCGATAATCACTGGCATGTTCTGAATTATTTCATGAGTCAATGAATCTAAATTACGCAAT
>CAZMSQ010000063.1:0-9381 GCA_964569025.1 uncultured Saprospiraceae bacterium
GGGGTTAGTGGTCTTTGACGAAGGGGTTGGTGAGGCGCTCGTAGCCGATGGTGGTGGTGTTGCCGTGGCCGGGGTAGACGCGGACTTCGTCGCCGAGGGGGTAGAGCTGCTCGCGGATGCTGTTGATGAGGGTGTCGTAGTCGCCGCCGGGGAGGTCGGTGCGGCCGATGCTGCCCTGGAAGAGGACATCGCCGGCGATGAGGAGGGGGGCTTCGGGGAAGAAAAAGGAGAGGCTGGCAGGGGAGTGGCCGGGGGTGAACAGGGCTCGGAATGAGGTGGTGCCGAGGGTGAGGGTTTCGCCTGCTTCGATGAAGCGGGTGGGCTCAGGGGAAGGGTCGTAGGACATGCCGTACATGCTGGCTACCATCTCGCATGATTCGAGGACGGGGACCTCTCCGCGGTGGATTTCCAACCCGAGGCCCCAGGTGTCGGCTACAAAGCGGTTACCCAGCACATGGTCAATGTGGCAGTGGGTGTTGATGAGGCGCACAGGGTGCACTGCATTCTCTTCGATGAAGGCCTTCAGGGTGTCTCGCTCCTGGCGGTCTGAACAACCAGGATCGAATATGATGCATTCGTTTGTTTCCTGATCGATGACTATCCAGGTGTTTTCCTGGAATGCGTTGAATGTAAAGCCGACAACATTCACCATATCTGTCGCGTTGTAAGAATTGACTTTTAATTTGCTCCGGACTATACTCGCCGGGGGTGGCGAATATAGTCATTCGCGTATGAATCGTCCCGTTATGGCCTGCTTCTTTCGTATGCACCGCTTATCATCGGAGCACCCTAACGGGAGCTTCGGCGCACTCCTTTTCACGATATTTCAACCCCTCTCCCTTTTTTTGCTGTTCCTTTTTGTGCTTGTGGCAACCCCATTCTCCAAAATTTCCGGACAAACGCAGCGGGTGGAATTTGGCAAAAATCGGGTGCAGTATCACGATGATTTTGAGGACTGGTTTGAGTATGAGAGCCGGAATTTTATCACCTACTTTTATGGAAAGGGAAGGCGCCTCACCGAGTCGGTGGTGATGCTGGCGGAGCAAAATTTCAATCAGGTGCAGCGCCTGCTGGAGCACCGCATCAATGAGAAGATTGAAATACTGGTGTATACTGATCTGACGGACCTCAAGCAAAGCAATATCGGCAATGAGGAGGCATTTACCAATACGGGGGGGACGACGCACATCGCTGGTAATAAGATATTTGTTTATTTTGATGGTGACCACAATCATCTGGAGGTGCAAATCCGGCAGGGGATAGCTTCCATTTTCTTGCAGAGCATGCTGTTTGGCTCAAATATCCAGGAGATTGTGCAGAATGCCGTGCTGCTCCATCTGCCTGAATGGTTCGAAAAGGGACTGGTCAGTTTTGCAGGAGAAGTGTGGAATGAAGAACTCGATAACCGGTTGAGGGATGTGATGGTGAATGGGGTGTATGAAGAATTTGAAGATCTGGCGGATGATGACCCTGCGTTTGCGGGGCATGCCATGTGGTATTATATCTACCAGAATTTTGGCCGGACGACGGTTTCCAATGTGCTGTATCTGACCCGCATCAACCGAAGTGTGGAAAGTGGTTTTTTGTTTGGAATGGGGCTGTCGCGCCAACAGGTCGCTGACAACTGGAAAGCTTGGTTTACAGAGCGCTATCTTGAAGAGGTGGAGCCTTTACAACCGGTGGAAGGCACTGAGATTCCTGTGCGAAACCGCCGAAAATTGCCAATGTCACAGGCCACACTGAGTCCTGACGGACGCTACGCTGCATATGTGCTCAATGAAATCGGCCGCGCGAAGGTTTGGTTGCATGACCTCAGCTCAGGAAAGCGGCAGATGGTGTTCAAGACCGGCTTTCGGAATGCGTTTCAGGAGACCGACTATACCTATCCGGCACTGAGCTGGTCGCCAGATTCCAAGACCCTCGGTATTCTTTACGAGAAGCAGGATGAAATCCGCTTCCTGCGCTACAGCCACGAAACCGGTAAAACCGAGCGCGGGTTGCTGCCGCCTCAGTTCCAGCGGGTGTACAGCTTTCAGTTTCTGGACGCTGGCCGGCTCGTGATGTCGGCATCTACTGACGGATGGTCTGACCTTTTTCTGTACCGCATCAATACCCGCCAAAGTACGCGCCTCACTCGCGATGTGCACGATGATCTGGATCCAGTCGGTGTGCGCCTCCGAGGCCGCCCGGGCATTCTCTTTTCATCCAACCGAAGGGATGAATCACTCTTGCAGAGACCTCTGGACACCCTGCCAACAGGTACGTTCGATTTGTTTTTTCTGCCACTGGATACCACGGTCTCGAGCCTCATTCGGGTTACCAATTCCCCTATGACGAACGAACGCAATCCGCAGTGGGTTGATACAACCTGGTTTTCATTTGTGACAGACTGGTCCGGCATCCGTAACAAAGGTTTTGGCTACCTCGATGAGGTTTTTTCTCACTTCAACCAACGCATTTATTTCCGCGACGGCACCGAGGTGACCATCCATCAGGATTCTGTGCTAGAAGGCGCCTCAGATACGTCACTGGTGGACAGCGTCAGGCTTGAGCCGGTCTATCGTATCACAGGAATAACCCACACTGCCACAGACTATCGGACCGGGGTCCTGGGCATGAGTGTGGCTTCACGGCCGGGTATTGCCCTGCAGCGCTTCCGGATGGATGGCACCGACCGCCTGATTGTGAGTCCCGTTGATCCGCAAGAGAAAATCATTCCCCATCCGACACGTTTCCGCGGATATCTTCCCGCCGCCGATAATACTCTGCGCACCGAGCCTTCCGCTCCTCCGGTAGAGAATGTCAAGTCTCGCCAGGACGCACAATCCAACGAAGTGCAGCGGCAAACTCAAATAGCGGTCAGTGAACCTTTATCTCCAGCATCTGTCAGACAAGAAGATGCGTTACCTGCTGTGCAGCCCGAAATGCCTATACAAAGGCAGGACAATCCGGATATTTCAGAGGGAGCAGGCCTCACACAAGATCAAATTGATGATGCCTCTCAGCAGGATTCTGCCTTAATAAGGGAAATGCTGGCTGACTCATCAAGCCAGACGGAGCCGATTCGCGATTCCGTCCAGCAAGAGGATCCATGGCTCCTCGCCCCCGGTACTTCACCGGCATCAACGCCGGCTGACACCACTCCACCCGCTCCAGAGCAGGACACAACTGCTGTCGATATTGACAATTATCTCTTTCAGAGCCAGTTTGATGACGAAAAACCGAAGTCTGACGCACCTGCAGAAAGCCAGCCGACTTATAATTTCTTGTCGGGCTTTGGAGATGAAAAGACAAATGCGCCCACAACCGGCCAACCGACCCGGGCGCCGGCCACAGTGCGCGATCCTCGCATCAGTCCTGCAGAGCCGCTGACTGATTTGCAGAAGCTCGAGCAGTGGGCCCTCCGCCCAGTGCGTAAGGTGCCTGAGATAGAACCATTTCTGCCCTCCCGGATTATTCCCTCCCGTCTGAAGTTCCGTATGGATTATTTCACATCACAGGCAGACAATTCATTGTTGTTCGACGGACTGGACAGTTACACTGGGTTGAGGCCGGAGTTTGATTTTATGCCTGCTGGCCTGTTGTTGAAGGGTAATTTTAAAGACCTCATGGAAGACTACGAACTGGAGGGCGGTGTTCGGGTGCCCTTGAGTTTCAATGGGACAGAGTTTTTTGTGGTCTACAATGACAAGAAGAAACGCATTGACAAGCGCTACGCGCTCTATCGGCGGGTGCTCCGAAACGGCCAGGACTTTGGCAATCTGCCACTTCGCACCCGCGAGATGACCCTCATCGGTCTCTATCAACTTCGCTATCCCTTCGATATTTTCCGCAGCCTGCGCGCCACGGGTACATTCCGACTTGATGAGACCGTGCAACTTTCTTCTGACCTTGCGACTCACGAAGTTCCGACCGATCGGACACAGCGTTTGGGGGCGAGGTTGGAGTATGTCTTTGACAATACCCTCGAGGTAGACCTGAACATCCTGAACGGCACTCGCTACAAGGTTACTGCCGAGGTGGTCAAGCGCTTTGGCATCAACTTCGGCGGCGGCGACGCAACCTTCGATTTGGGCGAGGGCGTGATGACCGTCATTGGCTTCGACGGTCGTCACTACCAGCGCTTCTTAAAACACTCAGTCATCGCTACCCGTGTGGCCGGAGCTACCTCATTCGGGGCCGAAAAAATCCTCTACCTACTCGGCGGCACCGAAAATTGGCTATTCCCAAAGTTTGATGAGACCCTCAATACCCCTTCTCCGGAGCAGTACGGATTTCAAAGCCTTGCCGCCAACATGCGCGGCTTCCCCCAGAATATCCGAAACGGCAGCAGCTGGGCGCTGGTCAATGCCGAGCTCAGAATGCCCGTCTTCAAGTATTTTAGCCGCCGCCTGCGCTCCAATTTCCTGCGCCACTTCCAACTGGTCGGCTTCTTCGATGCCGGCACCGCCTGGCAGGGGGCCAACCCATTCTCAGATGACAATCCCCTCAATACCCTCGAAGTGCCCGAACCTGGGACCGTACCAAATGCTTTGGTCCGCGTCAAGGTCAATTATTTCCGCGATCCCGTGGTGATGGGCTACGGAGTCGGACTCAGAACCATGCTGTTCGGCTATTTTATCCGCTTCGACTACGCCCGGGGCATCGAGTCCAGGCAAGTGCTTGATCCCAGATTGCATATTTCTTTGGGGACGGATTTTTAGAGGAAGTAGGAATGTAATTAAAAATTAATAATTAATAATTATTTAAGGAGGGGAGGAAATTACGAATTACGAATTGATTTTGAGAGATGGGGGGGGTATGAGAAAGGCACTGACTGGGTCAGTGCCTTTGTGGTGGGTGGTACCTCCCAGAATCGAACTGGGGACACCAGGATTTTCAGTCCTGTGCTCTACCAACTGAGCTAAGGTACCTGCTTTTTGAAGCGACTGCAAATATAGACCGTTTTGCAAGAAATCACAATATGGGAAGCGTTTTTTCCGAAAAGGAGGAAAAGAGATAATGGAGAATTGGAATGGAGGGTGTATGAGGTGTGAACCAAAAGAAGTTTTGTGTTGAAGGGTGCCGTAATGGGAAAGAATAGAGAGCTGGGGGGAAGAAAACCTGGAAAAACGTAAGAATGGAGGAGGGAATCGGCTAATTTCGTGTGTCTGGTGCGTGAGAGTGCATTATTTTTGCGAAATTGAGCCACTCAACAATTATGCGAGACCCTGTTCGTATGGATTATCACATGCAGTTGCATACAGAGGCACTGATTTTCGCGGCAGAAGAGCCTATCACCATTCGTGAGATGGCTGATTGTCTGGAAGAGGTGGCGGGAACCAAGGTTTCAGAGGGTGAGTTGGAAGGGGTGTTGGATGCTGTGGCAGCCAAATATGCTGAAGAAGGGTACGCTTTTGAATTAGTGAATATTGCGGGGGGATATCAGTTTTTAACGAAGGGAGCTTATCAGCAAACGGTGGGAATCCACTTGAAGCTATCCACCAAAAGAAGGCTTTCACGTTCTGCCTTGGAGACGCTGGCAATTATTGCTTATAAGCAACCAGTGCCAAAGGCGGAACTGGAAAAAATACGGGGGGTTAATTGCGATTATGCCGTGCAAAAGCTGCTTGAAAAGGAATTAATCGAAATCCGCGGGCGCGAAGAGGCGCCGGGGCGGCCCCTGATTTATGGGACGACCACCAAATTTATGGATTACTTTGGCTTGGGGAGTTTGAGCGAATTGCCTACACCCCGGGATTTCCGCCAACCGGACAGTGAGGTTGGAAAGCCGGAAGGCGAAGAGAATGAAGGGGAAGCACGGCCTCAGGCAGAATAGTTGACAAAAGAAAAACCAATTCAGATGAAAAAAGCACTCATCACGGGTATCACCGGCCAGGACGGCGCGTATCTTGCGGAACTTCTTTTGGGAAAGGGGTATGAGGTGCACGGAATCAAGCGTCGGGCCTCCTTGTTGAATACAGGCAGAGTTGATCATCTTTATCAGGACCCACACGAGGAGAATGTCCGGTTTATCTTGCACTATGGAGATCTTACGGATGCGACGAACCTCATCCGGATTGTGCAGGAAGTGCAACCCGACGAAATTTATAATCTTGGGGCAATGTCGCATGTCCAGGTAAGCTTCGATGCACCGGAGTACGCTGCTGATGCAGACGCCATGGGTGCCCTTCGGCTGCTGGAAGCCATTCGCATTCTGGGGCTGACAGAGAAAACGAGATATTATCAGGCCTCGACTTCAGAACTGTACGGGAAGGTGAGAGAGGTTCCTCAAACTGAAGAGACGCCTTTTTATCCACGGTCTCCATATGCAGTGGCCAAGATGTATGCGTACTGGATTACAGTGAATTACCGTGAGTCGTACGGGATGTATGCCTGCAATGGCATTCTCTTTAATCATGAAAGCCCCATTCGGGGAGAAACCTTTGTGACTCGTAAAATTACACGAGGGGTAGCGCGCATGGCACTGGGGCTGCAGGATATGCTGTACCTCGGCAATCTGGATGCGAAACGTGACTGGGGTCACGCGCGCGATTATGTAGAGGGCATGTGGCTGATGCTTCAGCAAGATACGGCTGATGATTTCGTGCTGGCCACAGGTGTGACCACTTCAGTCAGGGATTTTGTGCGGATGGCCTTTAGGCAGATTGGTGTAGAATTGGCGTTTGAGGGCACGGGTGTCAATGAAGTCGGAATTGTCGATAGGGTCGATCATCCCTCGGAAGTGGGACTCACTCCTGGGCAGCAGGTAGTGGCTGTAGACCCGAGGTATTTCAGGCCTGCGGAGGTCGATTTGCTGATTGGCAACCCCGCCAAGGCGAAACGGGAACTTGGCTGGGAGCCCACCTGCACACTTGCAGAGCTCTGCCGGGAAATGGTTGAGGCTGATATCGATCTGTTCCGTCGCGACCAACACCTTGTGGCGTCAGGGTTTCCGGTGGTGACCCAAACCGATGACTAAAACACCAGAAAAAATCGCATTGAATGACACACAATGATACCGTATACGTGGCAGGCCATCGTGGAATGGTGGGGTCTGCTATTGTACGTCGTTTGAAGAAGGCAGGTTATGAATCCCTGCTGACACGAACCTCGGCAGAGCTGGATTTGCGGCGGCAGGATGCGGTAGAAGCATTTTTCCGGGAAAACCAGCCGCAGTATGTCTTCCTCGCGGCAGCCAAGGTGGGAGGTATACTGGCCAATAACACACTCAGGGCCGATTTCTTGTACGACAATCTCCTTATCGAGGCCAACATCATCAAGGCAGCGGCTGATGCCGGGGTGGAAAAGCTCCTCTTTCTGGGGTCTTCATGCATCTATCCCAAAATGGCACCGCAACCACTGAAGGAGGAATACCTGCTGACCGGCCCCCTGGAGTATACCAATGAGCCATATGCCATTGCCAAAATTGCAGGGATCAGGCTCTGCGATGCATTCAGGGCTCAATATGGACACAATTTTATTTCAGCCATGCCCACCAACCTCTATGGGCCCAATGACAATTATGACCTTCAGGGGTCTCATGTGCTCCCGGCCCTGATTCGAAAATTTCACGAAGCCCGCAAATCCCGACAACAGTCTGTGACTGTGTGGGGCACCGGGACGCCGAAGCGCGAGTTTCTGCACGTGGACGATCTGGCCGATGCCTGCCTTTGGTTGATGCTCCATTGGAATGAGCCTGGAATCATTAATGTGGGAGTAGGAGAAGATATATCAATCGCTCATCTCGCCGAAATGGTTAAAAATATCACTGGCTTTGAGGGTGATATCGTTTATGATACCTCCAAACCCGACGGGACACCCCGCAAGCTTATGGATGTATCCAAATTGCAGGAGGCCGGATGGAAGGCTTCAATAGGACTGGAAGAAGGCATTCGCGCTGTCTACGACGGGTTAAAAAACGAATCCTGGTACTAAAACAACCACTTGATCACACGGACACAGTATATTTGTGGACATGACCCTAACAAGAACAATAGAAAACAATCGGCTCGAGCTCATCTGGAAGCTGGCACGGGCAGACTTCCGGAAGCGGTATTACCACGATCGGCTGGGTCTGTTGTGGGCTCTTATCAAGCCACTCTTTGAGGTCGGTATTTACTACATCATTTTCAAAATGGGCTTCCGGATAGAGCAGGAAAACTTTGTTCTGTTTCTCTTTGGAGGCCTCATAGTGTGGATGGTGTTTGCCGAAGGCACAAAACGGGGCATGGGGCTGCTGGTCGATAAGTTATACCTCATTGAGAATGTCCAGTTCAAATGGGTCGACCTGTACATTTCCTTTACGCTCAGTATTTTCCTGGCATTCGCATTCAATTTTTCAGTCCTTATCGCTGCCAGCCTCCTCGCTGGTTTCGTGCCGGGTCCGGAGATGGTTTATTTTCCGATCGTCCTGTTCAGCCTGTTTTTGATGACCATGGGCACGACAATCATCCTGTCGTGTGTGCAGCCCTTTCTGACCGATCTCAACCATCTGTGGGATATGCTCCTCATGCTCGGACTGTGGGTATCAGGTATTTTTTATCCGCGTACCGTTCTGACCGACGTACTGCCATGGATGAATGTTGCAAATCCCTTCCTCGGCATCATCCACAATACCCGCGCCATCTGGATTGCCGGTCTGGAGGTCGATACAGAGGTGATGATTTGGAATCTGGTTGTATCGGCTGCTGTATTCTGTGTCGGTTTACTCATTCTCAAACCCGTCGGCTCTCTGGCCGTCGAAAAGCTTTGACTCATGAGTGAGCAACCCGTCGCCATACATATGCGCAATGTGTCGAAGACGTTCCGGTTTCGTGACCGCAACGAAGATACCATTCGTGAAAAGGTCAAGGCCTTGTTTTCAGGCCAGAATAAAGAACGCCGCCTGCAGGCTCTGGCAGATGTCAGCCTCGATATTCAAAAGGGAGAGTTTATAGGTATTGTCGGCCACAACGGCAGCGGCAAGTCGACTTTCCTCAAGCTCATCATTGGCGCTTTGCGCCCTGACCGTGGCAGCATCATTCGCACCCAAGGCCGTGTCATCCGCCTGGCCCTTGGCATGGGCTTCGACAAAGAGCTCAGTGCCCGAGACAACATCAACCTCAACGGCTCAATCATCGGTCTGTCCAACCGAAGCATCCGCAACCGCTTCGACGCCATCATCGATTTTGCCGAGCTCCACGACTTCGTCGACACCCCCATCAAGCTCTTCAGCAGCGGCATGGTCAGCCGCCTCGCTTTCGCGCTGGCCCTCCACGTCGAGGCCGATATCCTCCTCATCGATGAGTTTTTCGTCGGCGTTGGCGACAAAGATTTTCAGGCCAAATCTCGGGCCGCGTTCCGAAAGTTCCTGGATTCCGGCAAAACCATCCTCTTCGTTAGCCACGATATGGATCAGCT
>CAZMSQ010000064.1:0-9240 GCA_964569025.1 uncultured Saprospiraceae bacterium
TAAGCACAAGCGTATCTCCGTACAAAAGCAGTGTATCCTGCAATGGATTCATTGCTGAGTTCGGATCAGCATTCACGCTACACTGCCCCGAAGCATCCTGCGCAAATAGAAAAAGCCCGCTGAGCAAAACCAGCAGGGACCATCCTTTCGCGGAAAGGGTTCGGAACCGTGATGTGTGAGTCGATAATGGTATAGCTACTGGATTCATGAGCCGACGGTTTGAGTGATCAAAGTTGTTTTTCAAAGTAGAGAAAATAATGATACACGACCTTATTGAAGACACAATAAGATGCGTAAGGATTATCAAATAAATTATAGAGGGATGTATTCATGCCGATGCAATCTGTTGGAATATAAAGCAACGGCTCAATGTTTTTTTTCTCATCATGTTGAGCACGGTTTCGGGATGACACCATAATTAGATGTCAGGCTTAATCGGTTTTACCGGACTGATAATTTCCGGTGTTTGAGCGTGTCAAATCGCAAAAAGAAATTTCACACTGCTTTGTATCTAAAAAGATGCCAATATTTACATTTCTAACCTTTTCCTATAAAAAAAGACGCAAATCAGCAATTTTTATTGGCTTTGGTCAAAAAAAGCACTTCATATTAAATCGTTCTGATGGTTCTGGCTGTTATTCAGAAGTCAACTGAACCATCAGTGACATTACACATAATAAACAAGCATCATGCCAATCGGCGCTAATATCGTAATCTTTTCTCAATTATTTTGTGTCTGATTCACAAAATATTCGATCATTTCCCATCCTCCAGCAAATCCGGCCTTCTTTCAGCAGTGCGCCTCAATGCTTCTTGCTGCCTCCACTCAGAAATTGCTTTATCATTTCCGCTGAGCAGAATTTCAGGCACCAGATTGCCTCTGAAATCGGCGGGGCGGGTGTAGACTGGCGGGGCGAGCTGTCTGTCCTGAAACGAATCCATCAGAGCGCTTGTTTCGTCGCCCAAAACCCCGGGCAGGAGGCGCCCGATTGAATCTACAAGAACAGCAGCGGGCAACTCGCCTCCAGACAAGACAAAGTCTCCTATTGAAATTTCACGTGTGACGTACATCTCTCGGATGCGCTCATCAATCCCCTTATAATGACCGCAAATAATCAGTAAATTACCGTGGAGCGACAGCCTGTTGGCACAAGCCTGGTCAAGCCGCTGACCATCTGGAGTCATGTAAATAACTTCATCATAAGACCGGCTCTTCATCAACTCATCAATGCAGGCTGCCAGCGGCTCGGCCATCATGACCATACCCGCTCCGCCTCCATATTGGTAGTCGTCAATCTGCGCATGCCTCCCAAGACCATATTCCCTGAGATTGATGACCCGGACCTCCAACAGGCCTTTTGCGCGAGCTCGTTTCATAATTGAATGAGAAAGCGGGCTTTCCAGAAGTTCGGGAAGGGCTGAAATGATGTCGATATGCATACTCTATTGATCCATGCGTTTCAGGGTGCGATTGGATATTTTCTCGCGGTGGCGGCGCTCATATTCAAGATGGAGAGACTGGCGTTGATGAGACGTCAGGCGTGACTGGTCTGTATAAAGGCCGGCCTTTTGACGCTGTCGAAAGGCTTCGTACAGCGTGACAGCACAGGCGACAGAAATATTGAGACTACGTGACATTCCCGCCTGAGGAATGTGAAAATTTCCGTCGCACAGATCGAGGACTTGTTCTGAAATTCCCTGGTGTTCGTTGCCAAAGACAAGGGCGACTCGGCCTGTCAAATCCATGTCATACAACTCACAGGCTTGCTCGGTCAGGTGGGTGCCATACACAGTATCGCAATGTGTTCGAACTTGATGAAAGCAAGCTTCTGCATCAGAAAAGGCCAACACATCGACCCACCGCCTGGCACCTGCAGAGGCCCGTTTTCCAAGCTTGAGTTTCCGGGGTATTTCCTGGCCGTTGGTGTAGAGGATATAGATGCGGTAAATACCGACCGAATCGGAGGTGCGCAGGACTGCTGCGATGTTGTGCGGGTCATGGACATTCTCCAACACAACTGTCAGACCTGGCTGCCGCTTTTCGATGACTTCCCTGAATCGTTTCTTTCGCTCTGGAGTCATTGGACGCACATTTTCCACCATTTTCCACCTTTTCAGGTTTGGATTGGAATAGGAACTATCTTCCTGAAAAACCGATGGTTCGCTCTTCTGGCTTCTTCATTGACTTGGCGAGGGCTGCCATTCGCAACCCAGTCACGGCCGCTTCTACCCCTTTATTCCCGTGTTTCCCACCGGCCCGGTCGAGCCCTTGCTGTTCATCATCAGGCGTCAGCACCCCAAAAATAACCGGCTTTCCCGTGGTGAGGCTAAGCGTGGTCAACCCCTGAGCAACTGCATGATTGATGTATTCGTTGTGGGCGGTCTCGCCTCGGATCACACATCCAAGGCAGATCACGGCATCCAGCTTGCCACCTCCGAGCAACATCCTGGCTGCCTGAGGTAACTCAAAGGCTCCAGGGACTTGCACAGTGCGGATGCGATCTTCTAGGACTCCATGCTTCAGGAGGGTTTCAATGCAACCTGTATAAAGAGCGTGGGTGATTTGCGCATTCCAATCTGATACAGCGATGCCGAAATGAAACTCCGAGGAATCCTCCAAGGAGCTCTCGTCATATACCGAAAGATTGTGAAGTGCGCTGGCCATAGGCGTTACCCGCCAACCCGGGAAAGGTATTTGTCAATATCTTGCGCCTGAGGCGTATTCGGGTAGTCTCGCTTGATGGTCGAGTAGGCTTCGGCTGCCTTGCTGGCATTGCCCTGACTCTCCAGAAAGAGTCCCAGCTTTTGGAAAGCGTAGGCTTTGACAAAATCTGTACCCGATGAAGAGGTTGCTTTTTTATATTGGGATTCTGCTTCGCTCATGTTTCCGAGCTCTGCGTATGCATCGCCAAGGGCGGCATGTTTCATAACTCCGAGTACATCCCCCTCTGCAGAAAATCCTTTGAGCATATCAACAGCAGCCTCATATTCGCCAAGGTGAAGCCAGCAGACACCTGCATAATACTTGGCGACATTCGCAGTTGGCGTTCCGGAATACTTGTCGATGATATCAAGAAATCCATCATTCCCACCCCCTGGGTTTTCAAGTGCCAGTGCAAACGAGTCGCGCTCGAATTGCACCTCTGCCTGATACATGGCTGCCATGGCCTCTTTCTCACGTGGCTGCTGGTAGAGTTGCCTGTATGCGAAATACCCGCCCACCAAAATCAAAAGACCACCTACCAATCCGAGAATCAATTTCTGGTTGTCCTCGAAAAAGTTCTGAGCCTTGTCACGTGCCTCTACGAGGTCAATCAGTGTCTCTTCCTGTTGCTTTTGTGATTTTCTTCTGCGTGCCATAAAGCGCTCACATGGTATTTATTGCCGCGGAACAATGGTGTTCGGCCGGCGTTTTCAAAAGATGGGCAAAGATATGAAAAAATGAAGAATCAAGAGTGGGTGTTTGAGAAGCCGCCAGATCTCAATCAGTCTTTGATAAAGGGATAATCCTGCTGCATATAATTGTGCGTATACAATTCGGAAGGTTCAGGATATGGAGATTCCTCAGCAAAGCGAATTGCCTCCTTGATTTCCTCTTTCACAGCCTCCTTGATGACATCCAGTTCCTGCGCAGTTGCAATCCCCTGATTAAGAATCTCGGACTCTGTCACCTTCAACGGATCGCGGGTTTTATAGTCATCGACCTCCTCTCTTGACCGGTACAGCCCCGGATCGGAAACTGAGTGACCTTTGTAGCGGTAGGTTTTAATCTCCAGAAACATCGGCCCATTTCCGGCTCTGATAAATTCAGCTGCCTTGGTCAGTGCCTCGTGCACAGACTCCGGACGCATCCCATCAACTGCTTCGTGGGGCATGTGAAAAGCTTCTCCAATCTGGTGGATATCCTTGACATTACTGGTCCGCTCCACTGAGGTTCCCATCGCGAAGTGATTGTTTTCACAGATGTAAAGGACGGGAAGTTTCCAGGTCATGGCCATGTTGAACGATTCGTAGAGTGCACCCTGACGAGCGGCCCCGTCACCGAACATGGTCACGGCGATGTTGTCTGTTCCTTTATACTGCTCAGCGAGCCCGATTCCAGTACCAATCGGAATTTGAGCTCCAACAATACCATTCCCCCCAAAATAGCGATGGGCTTTGGAGAAAAAGTGCATGGATCCTCCCTTCCCTTTATTGGCCCCGGTCGCTTTTGCAAAGAGCTCAGCCATGCAAGCCTTGGTCTCAAGCCCACGGCTGATAGCCGTTCCGTGCTGGCGATAACCAGTGACTACTGCATCTTCCGGCCTGAGCGCCGACCACATGCCTGCTGCAATGGCTTCCTGCCCGATGTATAAATGAAGGAATCCCCTTATTTTTTGTTGCTGATACATCAGCAACGCACGCTCTTCGAAGCGCCTGATTCGGAGCATCAGTTTATACCACCCAAGCCAGGTTTCTTTTCCGTATGAATGCTCAGGCTTGGATGCCCCGGTCTTCATCTTTCTGGAGGAAGCACTTTTTGTGGGATTTCCGCTCATGGTCGTTTGCGTTTTTTGTCGTCTCTAAATGACTGGCAAAAGTACGGAAAAGGTAAGCATTCCTCAAACCGGGTGACAGGAAAAAGGTACAGGGCATTGACAGACTCCGAATTGGCTATTTCAGTGGATCGGCATCTCCAGTGAGATCGCCGGTTTTGATGCCGGTCAGGCGGACATCTGGTGTATTGACCGGCAGCAAATCAGTCTGGACTGTTTCAGGGAAGAATTGCCACGATGGCAGTCCAGGCATTTGTTGCACCAAAAGAAGGATGACCCGTTGCAACTGCAGCATGTCAAACAGGGTAATGGCTCCGTCGGAGGTGACATCAGTAGCAAGGTACTCCCAAACGTATTGAAAGGGATTGATTTTGAGAATATGTTGTTGGATCCGAAGCAAATCAAAGGTAGAGACTCCGTTTCTGGGGTTGATATCTTTGTGGACCGCCAGAGTGTACCCCTCTCCGACCGGCACATCATAAAAAGCAAATATGCCGGTGGCATCTGTTACAACGCTGTCAGCACCATCTGGTCCGGTAAGTACGACAGTAGCGAGACCAATGGGGTCTCCATTTATGGTCTCCACCACGCCAGCCAAGGTGTCTATAAAGTCAGGGCTTTGCAGGGGATCGAGTTGCAATACCCCGGAATCAGCAGGATCCAGCCAGTCCTTCAGCCGGTTCTGAGGCTGGTCACCGCCATCCCATGAAATGGCGAGGCGGCCGTGATAGGTCACAAATTGATCGCAACTTGCCTGTCCGCCATGCAACTGTCCGACAACCAAACCCAACTCGTCAAACAATGGCCCACCCGACGAGCCTGACTCGATGGTCCCTTCATCCAGAATGGCTCTGAAATGATGATTGGCAGGCGTTGTTACGTTATTTGACCAGTTGATTGGTGAGGGGAAGATGATTGCCTCATCCTCATCAGCACTGTATTTTTTCACATCTCCAAATGGGTGATGGAGAATGGCTGATTGAGATGGCACATGGCTTGAAGACCGGTTCCATCCGTTAAAACGAGCACCAAACAACAATGGGATGGGTGAATCAAGTTCAAAAAGAAGAAAATCAGTTTCCTGCCGCATCGCCAAAGGTTGGGTCCCGAGCAATGACCAGAAAGGGGGAGCGACCGTATCCGAGGTGCACCCCGGAAATTCGAATGCAAAATCGAATCGCCACAATTCATAAATTGGAGTGAGCCCTTGCTGGCAGTGAAAGGCACTCAGTACCAGTGGCCGGCCATCATTCGCGGTGTTATTGATCAGACTTCCGCTGCACCAGCCAGCCCCCTCTTCAAAAACCCTCAAAATTCGCACAATCCCGGTCTTCTCCTCTTGCCAGTCAGCAGCCTCAGGGCAATTGACGTTCACATGGCACGGCAATGCATCACCAAACCCGCGCCCTCCTTGATACACCTGAAACGGATGCGCTGTTGGTGTATTTGTCGCCTCGTAGGCATACAGCAGACGGGAGATTTCCAATTTAGTCTGCCCCAAAGAGTGGAAGGGCTCGAAGATTTCGACAATTGCAACATCTCCGTCTATAAATCCAGCCAAAAAACCCTTATCGCCTCTGTTATTTGATTCAGTATAGGCGCCCAGCACCTGCAGACCATCCGGCCGGTATACAAACATACTTCCTCCTTTGGGAAGGCTGAATGCACTCATTTGCAAAGCCAGGCTTTGTGCCCCCGGGCACTCTATTGCCAGATACCCGATTCTGCCACCGGGCGAGGGAATCCATGAAAATTCTGTAATAGCCAGATGGGCTTCTACCGGAACCGCAAAACGATTCATATCCGGGTTGGCGCGGTCTTCTTCGCGTACCTCCTCAAGATCAGGTCCTGATATTCGTTGTGTCTCAAAAAAATCTGGCAGACCATTGGGTGTCCCGCCAAAAGCAAGTTGAGCCGCTGCATGACACACACACAGGAGAGCGAAAATGAGAGAGAGCATCAGAGTCTTCAGTACACCATTCATGGTTTGGAAAGTCACACCTTCTTGGAGGCTAGACTCTGTGAGGTAAAAGTACGAAAATCATGCCATTCCCCACTCTCCTTGAAATGGAGGTCAGACTTACATTCTCCTCCCCTCAGAATCTGACGGGACACTTTTCGTACATTTGACAAAAAAGGGAAAAGTTGATGAAGAAAATATTGATTGCAAATCGGGGTGAAATTGCCTGTCGGGTCATTCGCACGGCCCATAAAATGGGCATCGAGACAGTCGCTGTTTATTCGGAAGCAGACCGTCACGCGCCCCATGTCACCATGGCTGGAGAAGCAGTCCTGATCGGACCTGCTGCCTCAAATCAGTCATACCTAAATGGTGAGCGCATCATTGAAGCGGCCCGGGTCACCGGGGCGGAAGGCATTCATCCGGGGTATGGTTTTTTGAGCGAGAATGCGCGATTTGCGCGTATGGTGGAAACGGCCGGTCTGATATTCATCGGCCCCGGGCCTCACGCCATTGAACTGATGGGCAGTAAGCTTGCTTCAAAAGAAGCGATCCGGGATTTCGGAATCCCGCTGGTCCCCGGTACTGAGGAGGCGATCAGTGATGCTGCAGAAGCCAAGCGCATTGCGAGAGAGATTGGATTCCCGATTTTGATCAAGGCTTCAGCGGGAGGGGGCGGCAAGGGAATGCGGATTGTACACTCCGAGGCCGATCTGGAGTCTCAGATGGAGCGGGCAGTGAGTGAGGCTGTTTCAGCATTCGGCGATGGTTCTGTGTTCATAGAAAAGTACATAGGCAATCCGAAGCACATTGAAATTCAAATCCTGGCAGACACACACGGCAACACATTGTACCTTTTTGAGCGTGAGTGCAGTGTGCAGAGGCGGCACCAGAAAGTCGTAGAGGAGGCCCCCTCTGCAGTTCTGTCAGATGCCCTCCGCAAGCGCATGGGTGAAGACGCCGTCAAGGTAGCCCGCGCCTGCGACTATGTGGGAGCCGGGACCGTTGAGTTTTTGTATGAAGACGGAAACTACTATTTCCTCGAGATGAATACCCGCTTGCAGGTTGAGCACCCTGTGACTGAGCTGATCACAGGGATCGATCTTGTCGAGCAACAGATTCTGATTGCCCGGGGTCAACCGTTATCTCTTCAACAGGAAGATGTAACCATTTCTGGTCACGCCGTCGAGTTGCGGGTTTATGCCGAAGACCCCCTCGACAATTTCCTGCCAAGCGTGGGCACACTGACTCGATATCGCCGGCCGGATGGCCCAAACGTCAGACTCGACGATGGCTACCGCGAGGGCATGGAAGTACCCATTCATTATGATCCAATGCTGGCCAAACTCATCGCTTGGGGCCATACCCGCGAGGCAGCAATACGCACCCTCAGCGAGGCAATAGATGCCTATGAAATTGAGGGTGTGGCCACGACCCTCCCCTTTGGAAAATTCGTTCTAACGCACGAAGCCTTTCTGGACGGCAGTTTCACAACCCACTTTGTCGATGAGCATTACACACCGGATAAACTACGCTCTTCACGGGAAGAAAACGCGCGGCTCGCTGCTCTTCTGGCAACCAGCCTATTTGAAAAAAACCATCGGAAGCTCACTCCCATTGAGCATGCAGGGGGTCGGCAATGGTGGGAAAACCGGAAATAGGCAATGCTCGCATTCGTAAGCAAACGGCTGTTGTATGGGATCGCTGTCCTCATTCTGGTGACTGTGCTTGTTTCCTCCATCATCTACCTGGCGCCCGTTGACGCAGCAAGGTTGACCTTCGGCCAACGCACTGATGCTGTCTCACTTGATCTGAAACGACAGGAGCTCGGCCTCGACCAGCCTCTCTCTGTACAGTTACTCTGGTATCTGAATGATCTTTCCCCTATTTCAGCCTACCGCGACCGGCCTGGCATCCGTGAAACGTATCGATTCCTTCCCCTTTTGACCATCGCGCAATGGCAGTTAGGCATCAAGCCACCCTATCTCAGAAGATCTTACCAATCGGGCCGTCGCGTTTCCGAGCTTCTCGCCAAAGCCATTCCCCGCACCCTCCTGCTCGCTACAGCAGCCATTCTGCTCGCCATCGCCCTTGGCATCCCGCTTGGCATCCTGGCAGCACTCAGGTACCGAAATGCCGCCGACCATATCATCATTACAGCCTCAACCCTCGGATACTCCACCCCAAGCTATGTTTCAGCCATGCTTTTGGCACTGGTTTTCGGTTTTGCACTCCACGACTGGACAGGCCTCGATGTCCGAGGCGGCATCACCCAACTGGCCACCTCCGGTCCGGATTTCGGTCGCGAGGTAATTGTCTGGAAAAACCTCCTGCTCCCCTCCATTGCCCTCGGCATACGCCCCGTGGCCATCATCGCTCAACTGACGCGAAGCGCCATGCTCGATGTCCTCTCAGCTGACTACATCCGCACCGCCCGGGCCAAAGGCCTAAGCCACCACATGATAGTCCTCCGCCATGCTCTCCCCAATGCCCTCAACCCTGTCATCACAGCCATCTCAGGCTGGTTTGCCGCCCTCCTCGCCGGTGCTTTCTTCGTAGAAAACGTATTCGCCTTCCAAGGCCTCGGCAGCCTCACCGTCAACGCCTTACTCAATATCGACTTGCCTGTCGTCCTCGGCTCCGTCATCGTCACCGCTCTGTTCTTCATCCTTGTCAACCTCCTCGCTGACATCCTCTACCGCATCGCCAACCCCGCCATCTCCCCCTAAACTGGTCGGACCACTA
>CAZMSQ010000065.1:0-9058 GCA_964569025.1 uncultured Saprospiraceae bacterium
CACTATAGTCGTCGGACCACTATAGTCGTCGGACCACTATAGTGGTCCGACCAGTACGGCCTGAGAATGGGAAAGAACTGGCAATCCACAATCCCATTTTTCAAACGTATGTCAAACCGATGGTGAGGAGGACGACAGGGCGTCGAGGGCCTTGCGCAAATCTTGGAGCAGGTCTGTGACATCTTCTACGCCGACGCTGAGGCGGATCAGCGAGTCAGTCAGCCCGACTTTGAGGCGCTCTTCGCGGGGGATGGAAGCGTGGGTCATACTGGCTGGATGGCCGATGAGTGACTCGACACCTCCGAGCGACTCGGCCAGTGAGAAGAGGTGAGTGGAGCTGAGCACCTTTTTGGCATCGTCGTATTGGTCACCGACGAGATCGAACGAGACCATGCCGCCGAAGTGCTTCATTTGCTTTGCAGCAACCTCATGGCTGGGATGATCAGTGAAGCCTGGGTAATACGCATTGGCCACTTTTGGGTGGTTGCGAAGGAATTCGGCGATAGCGGCTGCATTCTCGCAGGAGCGCTGGACGCGGAGGTGCAGAGTTTTGATACCCCGCAGAGTCAAAAAACAATCCATCGGACCCGGTATGGCACCAGCGGCATTTTGGATAAAGCGGAGCTCTTCGGCCATGGCCTCATCTTTGGCAATAACGGCACCGAGTACGAGGTCAGAGTGGCCTCCGAGGTACTTGGTAGCAGAGTGCAGCACCAGATCAGCGCCTAAGTCCAACGGATTCTGAAGATAAGGCGAGGCGAAGGTATTGTCAACGCAAACAACGGCTCCACGCTTGTGGGCTTCGGCAACCACAGCCTCGATATCAACGATGCGGAGCATCGGATTGGTCGGGGTTTCTACCCAGACCAACTTTGTATTATCAGTAAACTGGCTGGCCAGTGTTGCCGGATTTGACATATCCACAAATCGGGGCTTGAGTCCAAACTTGCTGAATATTTTGGTCATCAGGCGGTATGACCCTCCGTAGAGGTCATTGGTGGAGAGAATTTCGTCTCCCGGGTTGAGCATTTTCAGAATCGCATCGAGGGCTGCAAGTCCGCTCGAGAAGCAGACTGCTGCTGCGCCGTTTTCCAAAGCTGCAAGATTGTGCTCGAGGGCCGTACGGGTCGGATTCTGAGTGCGGGCATATTCATAGCCTTTGTGCACACCTGGCTCTTCCTGCACATACGTTGAAGTCTGATAAATCGGGGTCATAATTGCCCCGGTTGATGGATCCGGCTCGACGCCGGCGTGAATCGCTTTGGTTCCGAATTTCATCTCAGTTCATCTTTTTATAATCACCCGCGGCTCAGTACCCGCCTAACTGCGGCGACTACATCGGTCACGCCGAGGCCATATTTATCCAGCAATTCAACTGGCTTTCCACTTTCTCCAAACCGATCGTTGACAGCCACATACTCCTGAGGTACGGGCATCTTCTGCACGAGCGTCTGCGCAACTGCATCACCCAGACCTCCGTACCGATTGTGCTCTTCACAAGTCACCACCCTACCGGTTTTTTCTGCCGAGGCAACTACTGCCTCCTCATCCAACGGCTTAATGGTGTGAATGTTGATAAGGTCGCAGCGAATTCCCTCTGCCTCCAGAATCCGCACTGCCTCTATGGCCTGCCACACCATGTGTCCGGTGGCAAAAATGCTGACATCACTTCCTTCATTCAAATGCAATGCCTTCCCGATTGTGAAGTCATCGTTCGCACCAGTGAATACAGGCCAGCCAGGCCTTCCAAAACGGAGGTATACCGGACCGTTATGTTCCGCAGCTGCAAGGGTGGCGGCGCGTGTTTGGTTATAATCGCATGGATTGATGACCGTCATACCCGGGAGCATGCGCATAAGGCCAATGTCTTCCAGAATCTGGTGAGTCGCGCCATCTTCGCCGAGTGTCAGGCCTGCGTGGGAAGCAGCAATTTTGACATTTTTCTCACTATATGCAATCGACTGGCGAATCTGATCGTAGACACGTCCGGTCGCAAAATTGGCAAACGTAGCCGCAAAAGGGACTTTCCCAGCCGTTGCCAATCCTGCGGCTATACCCATCATATTAGCCTCGGCGATGCCTGTCTGAAAAAATCGATCCGGGAATGCCTCTATGAATGCATCCATTTTGAGCGATCCTGACAAATCCGCACAGAGCGCCACCACATCGGGATTGTTGGTGCCCAGCTCGAGAAGGGCGGCACCGAATCCATCACGGGTGGCTTTTTTTCCAGACGATTGTATTGAGTCAATCATGAATGTAGGATAAGGGGATTAGAATGAAAACAACGAGAAGGTTAGTAATCGCCGAGTGTTTCCTTGAGTTGGGAAAGAGCATGTACTGTCTGCTCTGCATTTGCAGCCTTTCCGTGCCATTCATGGGTTCCTTCCATAAAGTCGACGCCTTTCCCCATTTCTGTATCCATAATAATGACCACTGGCTTCCCCTTCCCCGTCAATGATTTGGCTTGTTTGAGCGAGTGTACGATTTGCCGCATGTCATTCCCCTCCGGATTGTGCACCACTTCCCACCCAAATGCTTGCCAGCGCTCAATCATGTGCCCGAGCCCCATTACAGAAGAAACCGGCCCATCAATCTGCTGCCCGTTATGATCAACGGTCGCGATGAGGTTGTCGATTTTATGGTGAGCCGCAAACATAGCCGCCTCCCATATCTGCCCCTCTTGCAACTCCCCGTCTCCAGTGAGCACATACACAAGATGGTCGTCTGCATTCAGCCGCTTTGCCAGCGCCATCCCGATTGCCACTGAGAGCCCCTGGCCAAGTGATCCACTCGCCACCCGCACCCCGGGCAGCCCTTCATGTGTGGCAGGATGGCCTTGCAGCCTCGAGTTCAACTTGCGGAAGGTGGCCAACTCTTCCACCTCAAAGTGTCCACTCCTTGCCAGCACACTGTACCAGGCAGGTGAAATGTGCCCATTCGAAAGAAAGAACACATCCTCCCCTCTTCCATCCATCCGGAAGACCTCCCCTCTGTCCATCACCTCAAAATACAGGGCAGTCAAAAAATCAGCGCATCCCAGGGACCCCCCGGGGTGCCCGGACTGAACCTCAGATGTTTGCCGGATAATGTCCCGCCGCACCTGAGAAGCAATACGTTCTAATGTTGCAATGTCTGACATGGGCCACTCTGCTTTTGTCGCAAAGGTAGAAATTTCAGCGACACACTCTGGGCTTTTTGTGACCTGACCCGGTCGGACCGCTAGCGGTCCGACCGGGTCGGCTTAGGCGAGACGCTGGAGCAGGGCCTCGATTTCTTCAGCAGAGAGGCTGTCGAGGTCGGTGAGGAGCTCTCGGATCTGGTCCTCGGAGAGGGCGTCGATGTCGAGAGGGGAGCGGGCTTCTGAGGGAGGGGGAGCCGAGGTATGTTGTGAAGAAGATGGTTGTGGTTGCGAATGAAGGACCAGAGAAGAAAGTTCGTCGCTCAGAGAGCGAAGCGTGGCGCCCTGCATGAATGTAGTGACGTCCAGTTCAGTTTGAAGGTCTTTTTCGATTTGACCCTTTATTTGGATGGCGTGCATAGAATCGAGCCCGAGGTTGATGACGGGCTTGTCGGGGCTGATATCTGCCGGAGCCACCTTGATGGTGCGGCTGATAAGTTGTTGCATGTATTCCTGAATACTTTCTCGCCTTTGGCTTTCTTCCATCATCCGGAGGCTTTCGTGCGACAGCCTCCATTCTTCATCTTTTGCGCCTCCCTCAATGTCTTCGATGGGCAACTTCCAGGCTGCGACACTGTGCAGAGAACCTTCAATGAAGGAAAGCTTGGCAGCGCGGCGCTGGGTCTTCCCACTGGTTGTGCGCGGCAGACGGCCCGGAGATAGCAGGGTCACGGCGTAAACCTGGAGGTCATGCTGCTGAGCTACGGCGGTTCGGACAGCTTCAATCACAGCATCCGAATCGAGGCTGCGGAGTGCAGTGCGCTCGACCTCAGCGATGACCGCCAGGCGCTCCTCGCCATGAGCATCAACGGAGAATGCAGCTGCACCATCCACGGCAAGGGCCGGATGGCTCTCTTGCACCGTCAGTTCGATATCCTGCGGGTAATGATTACCACCGCGTATAATGATCAGGTCTTTGAGCCGACCAGTGAAATACAGCTCTCCAAGGTGAAGGTAACCAAGGTCTCCTGTGCGAAGGAATGGCCCATCTCCGTTGTCTGCCAGAGTTGCTTCGAAGATTTGCTCGCTGAGCTCTGGTCGGTTCCAATACCCTTTAGCGACACTTTGGCTGTGCACCCAGACTTCTCCAACCCTGTTTTCGGGTAGTTCCCTGAATGTCTCGGGATCCACAATGGCAACTCGCTCCAGACGCGCTGTCCCACAGCTCACTTTACTGATCGCCTGGTCGTCAGAAGCTTTTCGTGGTGTCACCACGTGTTTTTCCAGATCTATTGCATCGACATACATGACCCTTGGCAACGCTTTTTCAGATACCGAGGTGACCATCAACGTCGTTTCAGCCATGCCAAAACTGGGCACAAATGTTTCAGCTTTAAATCCAAAAGGCCCGAAAGCTTCCGCAAACCGTTCAAGAGTCTGGGCCCTGACGGGCTCAGAGCCGTTTATTGCGATTTCCCAGGAGCTCAGATCAAGGCCTGCTCGCTCTTCCGGGGTTATCCTTTCAACACAATAATCGAAGGCGAAATTGGGCGCCGCCGAAGTTCGGCCGTTGTATTTGGTGATGGCATTCAGCCAGCGCACCGGCTTTTGAAGGAAATCTGTTGGCGTCATAAAGACATTCGCCACACCCATATTGATGGTCGTCAGCACATGTCCGATCAGCCCCATGTCATGGTAGAGCGGCAGCCATGAGACTGCATTCCAGCTGTTCCCCACATCAGCGTTGACAGCAAGCCGGATGGTGCGGCAGTTGTGGAGAATGTTGCCGTGACTAACCATTACACCCTTGGGTTCACCAGTTGAACCGGAGGTGTATTGGAGAAAGGCCAAGTGCTCATGTGAGAGCGATGGCACATCCCATTCCGGCGCGATATTGTCTTCGATCTGGTCAGTGAGCACCCAGCGGACAGTCCCTCCGAAGAGAGCTTCTTCGTCAAATTTCCGGTTCTTGCGAAGGGTCTCGAGCAAATCGGAGGTGAGCATGGCGGCTTTGGCATCGGCATCGCTGACGATGGAGGCGATGCGCTCCATGCCCCTGCGCTTGAGGGGCGGAAATGCAGGCACCGCAGTACTACCAGCGTATAGGCATCCGAAAAATGCCGCCACGAATTCAAGGCTTGATGGGTAAAGCAGCAGTAAGCGTTCTCCACCTAAGCCGTTCTGCTGAAGCCATGCGCCAATGGCCCGGGCCCGCTTGTCTAATTGGGAAAAGGTCAGTGTCCCTGCTTCTTCCTCACCATTCCTGAGAAAAATAAAAGCCTCCCTGTCGGGAAATTGCCTCGCACGGGCTTGAAGAAGGTCGATGAAAGAACGATAGTGAAGTTCAGTCGTCATTTCAGCCAGCATCTCCTCCATTTCTGCATCAGCTGAGGCGGATTCAGCCGGGGCCTCGGTGCGGAATGCATCCGGACCCTCAGCAAGTTTTTCGGCAAGCTGGCTAATCTGTGGATAATCGTAAAACAGCTCGGGCGGAAGCTCCATAGAAAGGAGCTCTTCAAGCTCGCCAGAGAGCATGATGGCATCTCGGGAAGACAATCCGTAGTCCGTCAGAGGCGTATCCGCATCGATTTGCTCTGGTTGCATTTCGAGTCTGTCTGCTATGTTTTCAACCAGCCACTGGCTGATTTCTGCTGCTGTTTTCATGACGTGTTGCATTGTGTGGATGCCCGCTGGAATAGACCCATACGAGCGATGAGTGGTCACAAATTTATTGGCTGCTGTCCTCCTCCTGAAACTGTCCGTCCAGATACTGTTGCTTGCAGTGGTGGTGCTGGATTTTCCCGCTGGTCGTCTTGGGAATCCGCCTGGTGGTCAGCACCAAATCGTGGATGCGCAGATCGTGGAAGTTTGAAACGGCAGACCGGATGGTTTTTGCCACTTGTTCCGCCGTGACATCCGGCATATCCCGCATAACCCTTCTGTCAATTTCGGCCACCACCACGAGTTTCTCACCTGATCCTGTCTCCACTGCAAATGCCGCGGCACCGTGCGGCTTTATAGCCGGATGGCTGTCAGTGATGGACCATTCGATATCTTGCGGGTAATGATTGGAGCCATCGATGATGATCAAATCCTTGATCCGGCCTGTTACGAATAGCTCACCCTTGTAGAAAAATCCGAGGTCGCCGGTCCGCATAAATGGACCTTCGCCAGTGCCAGAGATGCGGGCAGCGAAGGTTTCTTCAGTCTGTTCGGGCCGCTTCCAGTAGCCCAGAGCTATGTTATCACCCTTCACCCAGACCTCTCCGACTGAACCATCGGGGCATACCTCCAGGGTATCGGGGTTCACGATTTGCACGTCCATCTCAGGCCCGACAGTCCCACTTCCGACCAAGGTTCGCAATTCAGTTTCAGCTCCCTCTGTGCGCGGCACTGCCCGGTGTTGTTCCAGCGCGTGCGCATCGAATGTCTCTATAAGCGGCTCACCCCGATCTGCATGCCCTGTAATCATAAGAGTCCCTTCAGCCAGACCGTAGCATGGGTAGTAATTCTTAGCTGAAAATCCGCAGGAAGCGAAGTGAGCTGCGAATTCACGCAGCGTGTGCCCGTTGATGGGTTCTGCGCCGCTGAATGCCGTCCGCCAGCCTGATAAATCGAGCTGCGCCAACTGATCCGGGCGTACCTTCTTGACCGCGTATTCAAATGCAAAGTTGGGCCCACCGCTGATGGTGCCGCCCCGCTGCGCGATGGCTTTGAGCCAACGGAATGGCCGCTGGAGAAAATACACAGGCGGCATGAATGTAGACCGGAATCCGCTGTACGCCGGGGTGAGGATGCCTCCGATGAGGCCCATATCGTGATAAGGCGGCAGCCAGATGATGGTATGGTCATCTGCCGAGCAGCCAAAATGCATGTAAATCTGATACAAGTTGGCCATGATATTCCCATGGCTGACCATCACCCCCTTGGGGGTGCTGGTTGATCCAGAAGTGTATTGGAGAAATGCCAGATTGTCGGCCTCAATCCGGGGTTTGGCATACGTTTCAGCCAATTCTGAGGATATCTCAGAAATATTCTGCCATGGCACCTGCCCCAGCCCTTCTGACTGCTCGATAATTCCTGCTTTAACCCGCGCCACCACGTCATTATGCAAAATCACGAGTGGTTGCGCATCGCGCACCACCCCTTCAATTCTCTCCAGCACCTTGTCTTTTTTCGGCCGCAAGTGGGGGTAGAGTGGAATGGCAATCATATTTGCATAAAGACACCCGTAGAATGCTGCCATAAAGTCAAGACCCGGAGGGAAAAGCATCATCACCCGGTCTCCGGCAACACCCTGCTGCATCAGCCATGCCGCGATGGTCCGCGCCCTGCGATCGAGCTCGCGAAACGTCATCGTTTCGGATTTTTCCTCTCCATCCAATAGAAACGTATACACCTCGAAGTCCCCCTGATTGGCCGCTCGCCATTGGATGACATCGACCAGCGTCCGGGCGATGCCTTCGGGCATGTTTACCGTTTTCGCCATATTGATTTGACCGGTTAGTTCAAGTACAATAGGGCAAAAGTACGTATTTTCTCATGAAAACTCGGCCTTACACCCCCTTCATTCCCCTCCAAAACCCTACATTTGTAGCTTGAATAATCCAAACGACTATGACTCCGATCTACCTTCTCGTTGCCATTCCGGTACTTCTTCTGCTCACCATTGCAGAGATGGTGTATGACAGCTTTCGCCACGGCAAGCGATTCAGTTTTCAGGACACCCTTACCAACCTCAGCTGCGGCTTTGGAAACCAAGGGCTCAACCTTTTTACGGAAGGGCTCAAGTTGTTTTTATTCATAGACATTTTTTACGGCAAGCTTGCCATCGGGCATATTCCCCATACTTGGTGGTCGGTGCTGCTCTGCCTGTTCATTTTCGATTTTGCCTTTTACTGGGAGCACCGTCTGAGTCACACCATTAACATATTATGGGGCACCCATGTGGTGCACCATTCAAGCGAGGAGTACAATCTGTCCATCGCCTTGCGCCGCTCGTGGCTGGCTGATGTGGTCGTTATCATTTTCTTCCTCCCCATCCCCATGATGGGCTTCGCCCCTGAGACCTTTTTGACGGTAGTCGTCATTCACAATTTTTACCAATTCATTCTCCATACAAAAGCAATTGGCAAGTTGCCAGCCTGGTTTTCATTCGCCATGCACACTCCGTCTCACCACCGGGTGCATCACGGCAAAGACCCAAAATACATCGACAAGAATTTTTCGGGCGTGTTCATTCTCTACGACCGGATTTTCGGCACCTTTAAGGAGGAGGAAGAAGAGCCCACCTACGGAATCACCACTCAATTGACGACCAACAATCCCTGGAAGGTAAACTTGCACTACTACCAGGATCTTTTCCGTACCGTGGGGCAGGTGAAGGGGATTTCCAATAAACTCAAATTGCTGTTCGGCCCTCCGGGCTGGTTCCCTGAAGAAATGGGAGGCTACAAGGCTCCGCCCCCAGTAGACAAGAATACCTACAAGAAGTATTCTGCCAATACGCCATCCGGACTAAACGCATACGTTTTGGTTCAGTTTCTGATGACCTTTGCAGGCATTCTCCTCCTGCTGTTCAACAAAAAATACATGCAGGGCAATCTCCTGACGGAAGAATTCGAAATGCTTTTCTTCATCATTCTGGCCCTCTCCTCGGTCATCCCCATCGCCTTGTTCGACCGCCACAAAAACGTTGGCATCATGGAGTATGCCCGCCTCACGCTCACCTATGGCGTCCTCATCGGCTATATTTTCATGCAAGGCACCTCTGATTATCCCATGGCCAGTTTCACGGTGATTACGGCTTTCTTTGCGTTGTTTGTGTATTGGTTCGCAAGGGTGTGGAAGAATCGGGAAGGGGGGGAGGAATTAAGAATTATGAATTAAGAATTAAGAATTATTTAATATGGATATTTTTAATTTCATAATTGTGGC
>CAZMSQ010000066.1:0-5188 GCA_964569025.1 uncultured Saprospiraceae bacterium
CTTTTTTTATGAACGCCCATGCGGATGCCCCGCATGGGCGTTCGCCGTATAGGCCTATCTCCCCAAATAATCCCCATAATCCTCAATCTCAATCCCCCAATTCCCCTCCTCAAGGCGATCAATCATCGCCCCATACCTCACTTCAACATTCTCCATTCTCCCTTCCAATTCCTCCAGCTGCTCGAGCTGGCTTTGACTCGGCTTTCCGGGATAGCCGCTGATGGCCAGATACAACTTCGAGATATCCTCCCGCAAATTGCTGCCCTCCACGACGTAAAAATCACCCTTCATCGAGACAAGAGACTCCTTGAAAATCCGGCTGTCGGTGCTGAAGGCGGTGAGGGACTCTGTCAGTGGTCCAGGAGTAAGACTCGTGTCGCTGAGTAGAGCATCAGCCTGCTCGTGGGCATCCTCGAGCGAAAAGTAAATGTAACCAAGCCGGTTGGTCATATCGTACAGGCGGGTCAAAGTGCGGTTTTGGAGGGCGCGGTCTTCAGTGCTGTATGGGAGGGTCGGGTCAAACTGGAGCTCAAGACTTGTCTCGAACGTATCCCGGCCCTTGGTGATGCGCACCAAGTAGGTGCCATCGGTGAGGGTGGGGGTGGCAAGGCTGCCGAAAAGCGCCATCCGATTGTTGGTTGGGGCAGCCTTGGGGGCTGGGAGGCGAATGGGTAAATCGACGACGTTGATGCCGGCATTTTTGCCGCAAGGGAGTTCTTTGATGAGATTCCCGGAGTCGTCCAGTACCTCGAGGCGCATGCGTCCGAAAACGTGACGCTTTTTCATGTAGTATGCCACAGTGGCACCATCCGCAGGACTTTCACCCGCAAAATCTCCGGCTCCGCCAAACCAGCTTCTTGAGCGACTAACTGAAAGGATGACGGGGGGCGCTGAGAAGAAATGCAAAGTTTGCTCTGCTACTTCAGGAGTAACCTGACGAAGTAGTTCCAACTGATCAAGGATGTAAATCCCGCGTCCATGAGTCCCAATGACCAGATCTGATTCTCGTTCCTGCAGAGCCAGGCTCCGGACCCCGCATGGGGGAATTCCATTTGTGAAGTGGGTCCACGACTGACCACCATCAGCAGAGAGAAATAGCCCTGATTCAGTGCCCAGATAAAGCCACTCTGGAGATTCAGAATCCTCCAGAATTACGTGGGCGTAACCTCTCAAATCAGGGGTTACCAAAGAGCGCCAATTGCGGCCCATATCCGTGGTTTTGTAGATGAAGGGCTGGCGAACTCCCGAGCGGTGGCCATCGATGGTCACGTAACAGGTATTGACATCAAAACGACCGGGACACACAGAACTGACCCATAAGCCTTCCGGGAGATCAGGAATCTGTGTAGCAACATTCTCCCAATTTTTCCCTCCATTTTGGGTCACTTGAATGTTGCCGTCATCGGTGCCTACCCAGATAACATCCGGATCGATGGGTGACTCGGCGATGGCATAGATGGTCGTATTGTTTTCGGCGCCGGAGTCATCGGTTGAAAAGCCACCCGATTCAGCTTGCCGCTGGCGGGCGGTGTCATTGGTGGTGAGGTCGGGAGAGATTGTCACCCAGGACTCTCCCCGGTCATCAGAGCGGAAGAGGTACTGCGCTCCGAAGTAGAGACGCTCGGGATTTGTCGGGCTGATGTGAACTGGCGCATTCCAGTTCCACCGGTATTCCGGAGAGCCTTTTGGAGCTACTGGCCGGATATCCTTGCGCTGGCCGGTTGAGGCCTGGTAACGGACCAAACCACCTTCCTGTGATTCGGCGTAGATAATGTCCGGATCGGCTGGATTTGGGAGGCAGTAAAATCCGTCACCACCGTTGAGGTATTCCCAGTCGGCATTCTGAATGCCCCCTGGTGCTGCTGAAGGGCCCCTCCAGCAGCCATTGTCCTGCAGGCCACCATAGACTTTGTAGGGGTTGGCATTGTCAACAGCTACAGTGTAAAACTGTGAAAGCGGCAGATTCATCATCATTTCAAACAAAAACCCGCCATCCAGCGACCGGTACAGACCGCCATCGGTGGCGATATAGACCAGGGCCGGGTTGGAAGGGTCAACCCATACATCATGAACATCAGAATGGACATTGCTTCCTACGCTTCTGAACCCTTCACCACCATTATCGCTGACAATGAGGTTCAACCCGCACTTGTACACTTTTTCTGCATTGGTAGGGTCAACCACAACCCTTGAGAAATAAAATGGTCTCACCTTTGTACCGAACTGGCTGCTCACCATCTTCCAACTGTCGCCATGGTCATCGCTCCTGTAAAGCCCCTTTCCTTCATCGTCCTGACATTCAAGGCTGATGTAGAGCGTGCCGGTGTCTGACTGTGCCACTCCAATGCCGATGCGACCGAGTTCCCCTTCCGGGAGTCCGCCTCGAAGTTCTTCCCAATTTTTTCCCCCATCAGTTGAGCGGTACAGCCCGCTGCCGGACCCGCCGGAGTTAAAAAAATCCGGAAATCGCTGATGCTCCCACATGGCGGCATACAAAATATCCGGATTGTGTGGGTCAATAGCCAGATCTGCACAGCCGGTGTTGCCATTGACATAAAGTACCCGCTCCCAGGTCTCCCCAAAATCAGTTGTTTTATATACACCTCGTTCCTCCCCAGCACTCCACAGTGGCCCTTGCACAGCTACCCATATAGTTGCACTTTCTTCGGGGTGGACTACTATCCGGGCAATTCGCTCTGAGTTGGGAAGGCCTTTGAATGTCCATGAACCTCCGCCGTTGGTAGTCAGGTAGATACCATCACCCACAGATACGCTGTTGCGTACCCAGGGCTCACCAGTGCCGACCCATACCGTATCGGGGTGCTTCTGATCAATGGCAATAGCTCCGATTGCTTGCGTATAGTCGTCGAATATTGCCTGAAAGGAAGCTCCGCCACTGGTGCTTTTCCACACTCCCCCATTGGCAGCGCCAATGTAGAGGGTTGCGGGATTGTTATGAACGGCCTCCAGGCAAGTTATCCGTCCACTCATGGTGGCCGGTCCAAGACTTCGCGCTTTGACAGTGCCGTATGAAAACTGAAAGCCTCCGCTACCCTGAGCGAAAAGTGCCGGGCTCAGGAGGAAAATAGACAAAATGAGAAGGGAGAAAATACGCATCGAGATAGGTTATGTGTGAAAAATGAAAAGCCCGCCGGGTGGACCCGGCAGGCTTGAAATTCTGGTATTCAGTACAGAGCCACCACAGGGTGTGATTATCCTTTTGGGAATGCAAAAAGGTCATCAGATACGTCCACATTGGCCTCCATTCGATCAACGACCATTTTCCACATAGTCATTCCCGATACTTTTTGCTCGATGGAGTGAGGCATCATGACTCCTTCTACCTCCTGATAATCACTCAAATAACTTTCAATAGCCTGTCCTTTCATCGGTCCGCTGTCTAATGCGGTTCGGTACATAACCAGGGCATAGGTTTCCTGGTCAATGAAGTAGGTCATTTTCATGCCGTCCTTCTTTGTCAAGGCAACGCGGAAGCACATAGTGCCCTCTATTTCTTCAGTTCCGTCCAGTTGAGCGGTGTGCCCCTTTTCCTGATAATTCACCAACTCATCTTCAAACACACTTTGCGCAGCAGACTGCTTATTCTCTTCATCGGTGCCCTTTGTCGGTTCGGTTTGTCCAGCCATTGGATTCAGACCCCATGCCGTTTCGCCATCGAAAGCCTGGATCATTTTCTGACCTTGAATATCCATTTCCATACGCATTTTGTTGGGCCGTGCCTGATGCATGGTCATTGGAATCGAAAAACCCTGAGCCAGAGCAGTTCCCGTCATGCGCAGGTTGCCAAGACGCGCCCAGTCGTCGGCATCACCGATGACTTCGTAATAATTTTGGAGAATGTCGTCCAATGATTGAGCAATGGTGAGGTTTGAGAATGCAGAAATGGAAAGACTGAGTGCGGAGAGGAGCAGAAATTTTCTCATAACTTTAACTGTGAGTTCGTGAAAGAATGGTTGTATCGTATTTTGCACGTTGAAAGTACTATTTCTCTTCGGCCTGAGCAGAATGAGATTTACTAACGAACAGTTTTTTTCGACTAAACATCACAGCATGAGCGGACAAGACAAACATGGGGGTCAACAGCAGCGCACAGAAATCTCAAGTCTCGGGGAGTTTGGTCTCATCGATCGTTTGGCTGAGGGCTTCACACCCCATCTGGCATCCACTATTAAGGGAATTGGGGATGATGCAGCTGTTCTGTCATGTGGAAAGGGTGATGTCATGGTCGTCACCACGGATCTGCTGGCCGAGGGAATTCATTTTGACCTGATGTATACACCCCTCAAGCATCTCGGCTACAAGGCCGTAGTCGTCAATCTCTCCGATGTCTGCGCCATGAATGCCACTCCGACTCAGATTACGGTATCCGTAGCTTTGTCTAACCGCTTTTCTGTGGAAGCCGTCGAGGAACTTTACGCAGGGATTCGGGCAGCATGTGAGCACTATGGCGCTGACCTCGTGGGGGGTGACACTTGCTCTTCCCGACAGGGCCTTGTCATCTCCATCACCGCCATGGGCCGTGCCCGCCGTCAGGAAGTGGTTTACCGCAGCGGCGCGCGCCCGGGAGATATCATTTGCGTAACCGGCGATCTCGGTGCCGCCTACCTTGGACTCCAACTCCTCGAGCGCGAAAAGCAGGTCTACCTCTCTGACCCCAATGTCAAGCCAGACCTCGAAGAGCAAAATTATCTCATCGGCCGCCAGCTCAAGCCTGAGGCCCGACTCGACATGGTCCAGCTGTTTGCCAAAAACAGCATTCTCCCCACCTCCATGATTGATATTTCCGACGGTCTCGCATCTGACCTTTTTCACATCTGCCGCCAGTCCGGGGTCGGTGCCTTCATTGAAGAGAGTGGCGTTCCCATCCACCCCGACGCACAGTTCATGGCCATCAAATTCAACCTCGACCCCATCACCTGCGCACTCAGCGGCGGCGAAGACTACGAGCTCCTCTTCACCATCGACCCAAAAGACGTCGAAAAAATCAAGTACCTCCCCGACATATACATCGCCGGAGAAATCACCCCCCCCGAAGACGGCATCAAGCTCCACACCAAAGGCGGCAACATCCATGACATCAAAGCTCAGGGCTGGCTCCACTTCCCTCCCCAGTAGCTATCCCTACACCCCCACCACGCTCTTACCCGGTCGGACCGCTATAGCCGTC
>CAZMSQ010000066.1:5288-9038 GCA_964569025.1 uncultured Saprospiraceae bacterium
GACCGCTATAGCCGTCGGACCAGTTCGAGGAGTTCGTTGAGCATCATGGCTGTGGCGCCCCAGACGATGCGCTGGTGGACATCAAAGTAGGGGATGTCACGGAGGGTGATGGCGGAGTTAATGGGCAGGTCAGTGATCTTGCGGGTGGATGGGTCTGTAAGATCCGCAAAAGGGACTTCCAGGATTTCGGCGACTTCGGAGGCTTGAGGGCGGAAGTCTGGGCGGGAAAGGGTGAAGGCCACATAGGGATGGACTTCGAAATTGCTTACTGGAATATAGAGGGGGGTGAGAGCGCCGAGACGTTCAACGGAGTGCTGGGGTACGCCGACTTCCTCTTCTGTTTCGCGGAGTGCAGTTGCCCAAAGATCGCGGTCTTGGGGTTCGTGTTTGCCACCAGGGAAGCTGACTTGCCCGCTGTGGCGATCTCCATGTTTTTGGACGCGCTCGATGAGCACGAGGTGCCAGCCGGTGGTTGGAGAGCCAGGGTAGAACAGCGCCATGACACCAGCTTTGCGAGCGTCACTCGGAGTGGCTGGGTGAGCCGGCCGGCCCACATGTGCCATCTTGTATTGGGCCTCAGGCCCCGGAAGAGGCTGTTGCAATTGGGTACGGAGGTAGTCAATGAGTGCTGGTTCCTTCATGAGCCCTCTTCGAAACTGCTGGTACTTATTTGTTAGAACGCTGCAGGTATTGCTCCAGAGCCATGGTCATGGAAGGCACCTCAGGGGTGGGTGCCTGAATATTGATGAACAAACCCCGCTCTATGACTGCATCCCGGGTGCTGTTTCCAAATACTGCGATTCGAGTGTCATTTTGCTTGAAATCGGGAAAGTTTTCGTAAAGCGACTGGATGCCAAGGGGGCTGAAAAAAACAAGAATGTCATACGTGACGTCACTGAGATCTGAAAGATCACTGCTTACGGTCTGGTACATCATTGCGTCCCGCCAATCAAAAGCGTTTTCATCCAGAAACGTGGACACCTCCTTGCTACCAAGGTTTGAGCAGGGGAGAAGGAATTTTTCTTTGTCGCGGTGCTTTAGCAAAGTGGGTTTCAGGTCTTCGATGGTGCGCTGGCCCACAAATACTTTGCGTTTCCGGTAGACTATGAATTTTTGAAGATACACTGCAATTGCCGATGACAAGCAAAAGTATTTCATCTCTTGAGAGACTGAAATACGCATCTCATCACACATGCGAAAATAGTGCTCGATGGCATTGCGGGAGGTGAAGATGACAGCGGTAAAATCGTCTGGCCGAATTCTGTTTTTACGAAAATCTTTGACAGAGACGGCCTCTACGTGAATAAACGGACGCCAGTCAATGGTCAGGCGGTATTTTTGTTCCAGTTCAAAATAAGGCGATCTCTCCGGTTTCGGCTGTGAAACCAGAATCGTTTTGACTGGTTTAAACTCTTCCGTAAGTTGTTCTGCCACTTTGCCTTTAGTCGCCATCAGCACGCTTTTGATTGAGAAATCCGCTCTTTCATACCTTGCCCGAAATGTCAAGTAACAATTTGAGAATCAGCAAAACGGGAGCGATTTCAACGATGCAAAGGTACAGAAAAAATTGAAACTTATGCTTCAGGATTCCTTTCAGATTTGTCGCGAAGGCCCTGATTACATAGGATACATTGGGGACGCCAAATATGGCGAGACCGAAATACACAACCGGCTCTACGAGCACTCCGGGCACAAATGCAAGAGCCATGCTGATCGGAAAAAGAGCCATTCCTGGAAGGACTGCAAAAACAGTCAACCCAAGACGGTATCGCCCCATGTCTTCCCGTGTTCCGGAAAGCAGACCTGCCGTTGCAATCACCAGTTGACGCGCAAGGTGAAGAATCAACAGTGTTCCGGACAGCAGAAAGTATGTGCTGAGCGAATAGTCTGCCTTGACACCCAAGCGGCTCAAAGCTGTGAAGACAAAAAAGCCGATCGAAAAAAATCCAATGACCATCAGCCATGGGATCGACAGGCTGGTCCGTCTCTGGTTATCTCGGTAGAGCACCCGCAGCCAGTTTTCGTTGGTCAGCGCCCGCATGCTTTTGTGCAGGGTTTCACGTGCACCCGTGATGGCAAGAGTCAGCAAGACAAGCAAACCAGTAATAAGTCCGAAATTCAGGGTCAAAGAGGGTGGAGAATACCTTGCTGTTGGTAGTGGAGCACTGCCATTCCCTTCAAACGGATTTTCCTCACGCGTCACGGAGGCATGCACCATTTCAAAGGGGTTGGAGAATGCGAGGGTAGCGACCGAATCGGAGGACGATAGATTGCGGGACAAAATATCAAAAGGGTTTCTCGTCTCTTCTCGCTGTCCGTTTACGCTCATTTGAGCTGCCTTACCATCGCTCACAGCAGCAAGTTCGAACGGATTCCCTGAGTCACCCTGAGCCATCACTGGAAACGCCCACCTAGTAGGGAGGCACAGCAAAAGCAGAACGATCCAATGGGGTCGATGCAGGCAATTATTTAGGTTTTTGAGACGCCCGGACGCCATGTATGCTGAGAATTAAAGTCGGTTTTTTTGCTCTGCAAAGATACGGAAATTCATTGCGCCTGCATGAGTTGAGACCTGATGTTCGCGAAATATTACAAGCCTGTGAAATCCCACGTACCTTTATTTTCTATCTTTGCGACTGCAATTAAAATGAGAATGTCATGAATATCTTCCAGAAATTAATGAAGAGTTATTTCCGCCTGCATTTCAGGGTTTTCGGAAAATATTCCTACCTCGGAATCGAGCAAATCATTCGCAAGGCTTCGTTGGTAGGAGACCACACCTTCTACGATTCAAAAGATTTCCCATGGGTGGCCGAGCTTGAAAACAACTGGCAGCTCATCCGTGAGGAGCTTGACGAGGTGCTCAAAGACCGCGACAGCATTCCCAACTTTCTGCAAATCTCTCCTGACCAAAAGAAAATCGATGCAGAAGCCGGTAAGTGGAAGACATTCTTTTTCTACGGCTACGGCTATCGCCTCGACGACAACCTCAAGCGGTGCCCCAACACAGCCCGCCTCCTTCAGGAAATCCCAGACCTGCAAACCGCATTTTTTTCCATTCTCGCTCCCGGCAAGCACATCCCCCCACACCGTGGTCCCTATGCCGGTGTGCTCCGCTACCACCTCGGCCTCCGCGTCCCCGAGCCCAATGAAAAAATCAAAATCCGCGTTGGTAATGATTACCGCAACTGGTCCGAAGGCAAAAGCCTGATTTTCGATGACACCTACGAGCACGAGGTCTGGAATGAAAGCGATGGGGTCCGCGTCGTCCTTTTCGTCGACTTTGTCCGCCCGCTCAAAGGCTTCCCCCAGCGCCTCAACAACCGCCTCATCCGCATGATTACCAATTCACCCCTGGTGCAAGACGCCGTAAATAATATGGAAAAATTCACCGAGAAAAAGCCGACTGCAGCGTGAGAAAGTGAAAAGAGGAAAGTGAAGGGTGAAAAGTGAGAAGGGGGAAGTGAAAAGAGGGAAGTGGAGAGTGAAAAGTGAGCGGGGGGAAGTGAAAAGAGGAAAGTGAAGAGTGAAAAGTGAAAAGTGAAAAGTGAAAAGTGAAAGGGGGTCCTAATTTAGTGTGGAAAGATACGTGGGTGTGGGTTCGGGTTAAAAGTGTGCGAGAAGGAAGATGTCGCTGCGCTGCAGCTTCCGAATGTGCACCCCACATTTCTAATAAGAGGCCGCTCCGATGGAGCTGGGGTGTGCCTTGTCCCCTGAATCGTTAATTTGCCGATTTTTCTTTCGCTCTGG
>CAZMSQ010000067.1:0-8737 GCA_964569025.1 uncultured Saprospiraceae bacterium
CTTTAAATTTCTTCTCTAATTGAATGTATTCTTCAATTTCTCCCCGCCCTGCCAATGAAAAGAGCATCAACCTGTACGTTTTTTCTACTCCCTTCGAATATGATTGGTCAATATAAAATTGAAGGGCCTGTTGCAGAAATCCGAGAGCTTCTGAATAATGTCCGGTTTTGTTTGATAATAATCCCCGATGTAATAAAACCTGAGCTTCTTCATTTTGGCTCAACTCCCTTTCCCTTACCAAACTGTCTAATTGGTTGAGTACTCTATTTGCGTCTCCATAGCGACCGAGACCAATTTGAACCATAACATTATTGATCATTGAAGTAAACAACCCCAATAAAATGTCTTTCGATTCAAACTCTTCGATGGCTTTATTCGTATAGTATTGCGCTGAATCCCAATGAATCTCCTCATTGACGAAGGTTGTTGCCATGTTGACGAAATACAAACCAAAGAAATCAGGATCTTGGTCTATGTATTCATCAAACGATTGCTTGACATTCCTGAAATACATTCTCGCGGATTCATAATTTCCTTTTTTGTCTTCCAGAAGTCCTAGATTAATAAGCACATACAATGATCCGAGTGTGTCTCCCAACAATAAGGCATAGTCTCCGGATCTCTGGAGGGCATCCTGGGCTAGCCCGTACATCCCCTGAATTCCGTAGAGAATGCCGAGATTATTCCACACCTTAGACAGCATATCCGAATGCTCCGCCTTCTGTGGGATATATTCAAGTGCAGCTTTGTTGAATGATTCGGAAAGCGCATATTTCCCATTGTAAAAGGCGATGAGGGCACGCAGATAATTAGATTTCCCAAGCAAAGAATCGGCCCCGAGCTCGACTGCCAGTTTGTGATAAGCCCTTACTTCGACAGAAGCCGAGTCGAGATTTGAAGGAATAAGTGACCGAATCCGGTCAAAATCCCCTTGTGCTGCGCATGAATGATGAATGAATAAAAGGCTCACAACAATAGCCATAAGACGAACCATAAACATCCCTTTCATCTGTCGCACACCCATAGCTTCCCGATTATTTATTCCAGTATGCATTCCGATACTCTCTCGGTGTCTGTTCTGTATGTTTCTTAAATACCCTGTAAAACGTTCTGTAACTTTGAAAGCCGCTCATGGATGCCACATCAGAAAAACTAAGACTCTCAGATTCCTTTACATGCTCTATGAGACGCTTAGATTTCTTCACCCTATACTGGTTCACAAAAGCACTGAAATTCATGTGCCCAATTGAATTTATGGCATTGGAAACCTGCACGCTGCCATAGCCAACTCTTTCTGACAATGCGTCTATATTCAAATCAGGCTTTAAGTATAGCATCTCCTTTTCCATGACTTGACAAATTCTGTCAAACAGTTCTTTCAGGAATTGACTGTCTTCTGAATTCAGGTTTTCGACCCCACTTTTTTGATTAACTGTCACTTGTTCTTTTCCCATGCTCGGAAATACCGGAATGTCGTGCTTCAATAGTGACCGTTTCATCGTAAAGAGTTGGATTTTCAAACTTTTGTTTGTTGTGTTCACATTTGAAAGGGTTAACAAACCGGCTAGGGTCAGAATAGCCACAACCAACATCCCAATCAACCAAGATTTCCTCCGACTCAAACGAATGGCATCAATGATGCTTTGATCCAGACCTGCAATTTTCGTGTTCAACTTCTTCAATTCTTCAGACTTTTCACGGGTCCCATAAAGCACAACCAGCTCTTTTCGAGTATATTCAGCACGTTCCTGATTCAACCCATTAAAAAAAGCTGTGTAGGCATCAACTGTTTCATCATAAGCTGATACATTACCGGATGCTGCATAGCAGGCAAGGATTCGTTGCCACACTTTGACCAAAAGGTCACGTTCAGCAGCTGCAAATGGAGTGAGCAATTGAAGTGAAGTTGTAAAGTGCTGAATTGCATGTATATACATGCCCTGGGAAAAATGAGTTTCTCCTTGCACATATTCAAAAAAAGCGCTCTCCAGGGTATCCGTCTGCCTTGCATTAATCAATTCCCGGCTTTTCTCAAGGTAATCAAAGCATTCCTCAAACCGCTCTAGATCATTCAATGCCAGGGTCGCAAAAAGCATGGCCTTGACAAACTTATCCGGTATGCCACAGGAATCGTAAACTTCCATTGCCTGTTGTGCCAGTTCTAGTGCTGTTTGAGGATCCTCGTCTTCTGTCCGCGATATGGAAGACAATAACATCCAGATGTCTGCGCGTTTTTCGGCATTTCCCACTCTCTGTGTGGTACCAAATATTTCTGCTGCTTGAAGAAAATGCTTACTTGCCTGTTGAGGGTTCTTGCGGGTGAGCTCCATCTGTCCAATTTCCAAATGGCAAATTGCTCGTGCGTAATCATCTGCACGCGAGGAAGCCAGGGCGAGTGCAGTATTCCATGCCACTTCCGATTTCTCGTAATGTTCCTGTACTGCAAGGCTTCTTGCGACAAACATCCAGGCGGTTTGCAAAAATCTCTCGTCCTCTTCAACCTGTTGTGTTTGTATCGCATTCCGAAATGCATCCTCACTTAGGAAAGGGTGTTGGTCCAAAAAATATCCAAAGCCCTTTAAAAACCAGTATCTCGCAAGCAACGTATTGTCACTTTTCGCCCGCGCTTGCTCCAGAACACGTTCTGCCTCTGAGAAAATCAGATGATTTTCTTCAGGAATCCAATCGAAGGGCCTTGGGTAGGCGGTCAAATTCCCAAAACAAACGGACACATACGCCAATATGAATAAAACCAGACAGGTATATACTTTCATGGCAAATAATTCTTGACTCTGGATCAGTTCAACACCCCCAGTGTAGAGACCTCTTTGTTACGAATATACGCAAAGCAGAAAAGAGTATCTCTAGGAGTCTTCGCAAACAAAATTTGGCAGAATGGTTGGGCGCGATGACTATCTCAAATAACTCACATGATTCATCCCCGGCCTGTGATGTTCCTGAATGAGCTCAAGAACCAACGCGTAACTCTCTGGATTCCCAACAAAATCAAGCTCATTGGCATTGAGCAACACGATTGGAATTTCGGATTCGACCTTAAAGTATTCAAAATAAGCACTTGAAATCCGATCAAGGTAGGCTTCAGAGATATTTTGTTCGTATTCCCTATTCCGTTTTCTGATATTGGCCAACAGGTTCGGCACAGATCTGTGCAGAAAGATGATCAGGTCCGGCTTCGGAAAATTCATTTGCAGAGACTGATAAAGTCTTTGAAACAAACGGTATTCTTCATCGCCAAGAGTCTGTCTGGCAAACAAGACAGATTTCAAGAAGTAATAATCTGCCACTGTGCGATGTTGGAAAATCTCCATGGACTTGAAATGCTCTTGCAGCTGTTTGTGGCGCTCCGACAAGAAAAACAACTCAACTGGAAAGGCATATCGCTCCTGATTTTTGTAAAAATGGGGCAAAAAAGGATTTTCTGCAAACTCTTCCAGAATGAGTCGGGAGTTCAAATCTTCTGCCAATTTTCTGGAAAGCGTAGTTTTCCCTGCACCGATATTGCCTTCGATGGCGATGTATTGGTATGGAATATGGTCGATATGGATCATCCTTTCAGATTTCTCTCGGAATCCAGTCGTGTGACTGCGAGCGCGTCTTCGCAGGCTATTGCCAGTTGTGTCATGGTCTGTCCACTTACAGGGTCAACCCAATCAGGTGCAATTTCCTTCATGGGCTCTAAGACAAAATTCCGCACATGAGCTCTCGGATGGGGAACCTGGAGCCCATCACTTTGCCGTAATTCCTGACCGTAATACAAAATATCGATGTCAATGACCCGCGGGGCATTGCGGTTTGCCTTATGCCTTCTTCTTCCCATTGCTTCTTCAATAGCAAGAATCAGATTCAGCACCTGTTCCGGCGGCAGCATAGTGCGAATCAGTATGACCTGATTGAAATAGTCCGGCTGATCCGGGTCTCCCCAAGGGGCTGTTTGATACACACTACTTTTTGCCTCAGCTGGCCCTACGCTGAGCCTGAGCCTCCGGATTGCATCACTGAGATTCCCGAGACAATCGCCTGTATTAGATCCAAGACCTAAAAATACTGGAATACTCCGACTCACAGCCCACTTTTGATTTTGTTGTATTCCGGAATATTCCGCGCCTCCCCTCTGCATCCAAAACTCAAGCGTTGTGTGTTGATATGCTCGACCCGATTACCCGGATTCGGATGGGTGCTCAAAAATTCAGGGGGCGTTGAGCGGCCTTCCATTTTCTCAAAAAACCCGGCGGCCCCGGCAGCATTGTAATCTGTCGGGCACAGGTATTTGACAGACCAAAGATCTGCCTCAGTTTCATGGTCTCTGCTGAACTTTAGTGAAAGCAGTCCCATTGCAATCTGCTCCGCCTGCCCGGGCTCTGACTTGCCGCTGATAAGTGCATACAATGCCGAAATACCATATGCCCTTGTCATCTGCCTCGTCGAATGACGCAGAGCGGCATGTGCGATTTCATGAGCCATCACCCCGGCAAGCTGATCTTCTGAGTCGAGATACTTGATCAGGCCGGTATACACATAAATATACCCTCCCGGAGTGCAAAAGGCATTCAGCGTTTCGTCATCATTGATGATGCGGATTTCCCACGCAAACTGGTCAGCGTGGGCCACCAGCCCTGTATTGAGAATGCGTGTGGTCAACCGCCGAACATATGCGTAGACAGCCTCATTCCCGTTTTCCGGCAAAATGGGAAACTGCTGCGGATCATCTGCTATCTGCTGACTGACCTGCAGTCCGAGTGCCTTGTCGTCTTCGATTGAAAACACGTTCAATTGAGAGGTGGCCCCGCAACCTCCAAAAAAGCCAATTGAAGAGAGGAGAATGAGAATGGAGAATGGGAAATTATGAATTCTGATCATTGGAAACTGAGTCAGTGGGTTTTTGAGAGAATGTGAGAATGTCCTGAAAAGTTCCACTCTGAAGAAATTCAAGGGTACGCTGAATGTCTCCTGACAGCACCCGGTCATCGTCCAGCTCGGGAACAATTTTCCGATATTTCTCCAAAACGCTTTCAAGAGGTTCAGAAGTCTTGAACGGCCGTCGGAAAGCCATCGCCCGGGCGGCACTCATCCATTCTATTGCAAGCAATCTCTCGAGGTTTTCCACCATGCGATAGAGACGCGTGGCTCCATTGGCCGCCATGCTGACGTGGTCTTCCTGCCCATTAGAAGAGACGATTGAATCTACCGAGGCTGGTGTGCTGAGTTGTTTGTTCTGACTCACGATGGCGGCGGCTGTATATTGCGCAATCATCAACCCCGACTGAAGCCCCGGATTTGCAGCCAGAAACGGATTGAGCCCGCGTTGTCCGGACATCAGCTGGAAGGTGCGCCGCTCGGAGATATTCCCCAACTCAGCCAGTGCCACAGCCATATAATCGAAGACCAGTGCCAGCGGCTGTGCATGAAAGTTGCCACCTGAAAGGATGGCATTGGCCGATTCAATGACATTGGGATTATCCGTGACGCCATTGAGTTCTGTCTCAATGACCTCTGCGGCGTGGTGCAGGGCTGTCCAACTGGCACCGTGCACCTGCGGTACGCACCGGAAAGCATAAGGATCTTGAACGCTGTACCCCTGCTGTTGGTCTATCTCGCTGCCCTTCAACAACTCCCTGATTGCTGCCGCCGCCAGCACCTGCCCTTTATGAGGCCGAATACCATGGATGGCCTGATGAAAGGGGTCCATGCTCCCATGGAAAGCATCATGTGAAAGTGCCGCACACGCGTTGGCAGTGCCCCACAAGCGGCTTCCGTTCCCCAGAGCCCAAAGCCCATACGCCAACGAAAACTGAGTACCATTCAGCAATGCCAGTCCTTCCTTTGATTGCAATGGTAGTGGCTTCATGCGAATGGCAGCGAGTGCATCCTGCGAAGGCATCCTCACTCCCTTATAATTGACCTCCCCCTCTCCGATCAGTGGCAAGCTGAGATGCGCCAGTGGTGCAAGATCGCCCGATGCACCCAATGAGCCCAGCTGGTACACGACCGGGCTCACACCCGCGTTGTAAAGGCCAAGCAGCGCCTCCACCAGCTCCACCCGCACCCCCGAATATCCGTGGCTCAGATTGAGTACCTTGAGCAGCAGCATCAGCCTGACAATCTCCTCAGGCACCTCGTCACCCACCCCCGCCGCATGCGAGCGCACCAGGTTATGCTGTAACACCTCGAGCTCCGTCCCGGAAATCCGAATATTGCACAAAGACCCAAACCCCGTATTGATCCCATACACTGGCTGGTCGCTCTCCGCCACCCGCCTCTCCAAAAACGCCCGGTTCTGCCTGATGCGGTCTTTCACCGCCTCACTTAAAACCACCCTCCGCCCAGACCGGGACAGCACCACCGCCCCCTCTGCAGTGAGCGGATGCAATTCGATTATATAGTCTTGTTCCATGTCTGCTAAGGTACGTACTTCCATCATTTTCCCATTGCTGCATCGCGCCCATTGCATATGCAATGGGTGGCCATATCCGCATCACAGGGGCGCCCCCTCTGCTAGCACGGGAGCCCCTCGTGGGCGCCCGAGATTCGTTAAGCATTCGTTAACACAGCCCCCAGAGAAACCACACCCATCCCAAAAATCGTTTCCGAAATCAGAAAGAAAAAGCGCCAAAGTCAAAAAGTGACGCAGGGTTCGTACCTTCGCACAGTCTTTGGCGAATTCCACTGACCAAAATTCTGTACAAATGACATTTTTCAGAGCATCCATTCCCATTCTCCTCTCTATTTTCTTCTTTGCTGTCGGTACGTCAGGAGTTGCTGCTCAGCGTATTGCATATATCGACATGGATAAAATCCTGAATAGTCTGCCCGAATATCAGCAAGCGCAGCAAGAGTTGGACCGGGTTGCGCAAGACTGGCGGCAGGACATTGCCCAGAAATATGATGTCATCAAGGGGATGTACAATAAATATCAGGCTGATCAGGTGCTGCTGAGTGAAGATATGCGCAAGCAGCGAGAAGAAGACATCATGGCTCGCGAGCAGGATGTCAGAGAATTGCAAAAGCAGCGGTTCGGGCCGGAGGGAGACTTGTTCAAGCGACGCAAACAGCTGGTCGAACCCATTCAGGATAAAGTCTACTCGGCCATCGAAACTTATGCCAATGACAAAGGCTATGATTTTATCTTTGACCGTTCGTCACCGGCAGCAGGCATCATTTTTTCCAATGCGCGGTATGATAAAACAGACGACCTCCTTGATGAACTGGGGGTCAAATAAGCCGGTTACGTATTTCCCGTGCCGAACTATTGAATCATTACGAAAAATCGTTCACCAAACCACTTCTCAACAATGAAAAAACTGCTTCAAACTTTGACCGTTCTGGGTCTCCTCCTCGTGCTGAGCACCTCGTTGTCTGCCCAGAAATTTGGCTATATCGATTCTAATGGCCTCCTGGCGGAAATGCCCGAGGTCAAGGAGATGCGGTCTAAACTGCAAGCCCTCCAGACCCAGTTGCAAAAGCAGGCCGAGAAAATGCTGCTCGATATGCAAACCAAGCAGCAGGAAGCCGCACAGAAAGATCAGCAAGGAGAGCTTTCTCCTCTTCAAAAGGAGACCATCATCAAAGAACTGCAAGCCGATCAGGAAAATTACCTGAAATACGAGCAGGAAATGCAGCAGAAATTGGTAGACAAGGAAAATGAACTCCTCAATCCTATCCTGGAGCGCGTTAATTCCGCCATACAGGAAACAGCTCAGGCTGAAGGATTCACATACATTTTTGATGCCAGTGTTTTGTTATTTGCCGACGAATCAGTCAACGTTATGCCGATGGTGAAAAAGCGCCTTGGTATTGAGGCAGGTAATTAATTCCAGTACGGAGGCAGGAAGGGAGGGCTGACAGCGTCTCCTTCCTGCCTCTCCTCCCCATGGACACACGCCCAATTGGTATTTTCGACTCGGGCATTGGTGGACTGACAGTTGCCAGTGCTATCGCTGGGCGCATGCCGGCAGAGCGCCTCATTTACTTTGGCGATACCGCCCACCTTCCCTACGGAGACAAATCTCCTGAAACCATCCGCGAATACTCGTTCCGGATCGTTGAATTTCTCATCCAGCAAGACTGCAAGCTCATCGTCATTGCTTGCAATTCGGCATCAGCCGCTGCATCAGCAGCGCTCAAAGAGCGTTTCGCTGCTCAGATCCCTCTTGTCAATGTCATTGATCCGCTCGTGCATTTTGTTGAGCGCCAACGTGTCAGAAGAGTTGGAATCATCGCAACCAAGGCCACGATCAATTCAGGCGTATATGAACGCAAATTGCAAAGCCTCATCCCGAATATCCGACTCTTTTCCATGGCCACCCCTCTGCTCGTCCCGATGATTGAGGAGGGATTTGTCCATAATCGGGTTAGCCAGGCCATCCTGAGCGAATACCTCAGCCACCCCGGTTTTGATGACATTGAAGCCCTGTTGTTGGCCTGCACACATTATCCGCTGATCAGACCCCATATCGAGGCTTTTTTCCAAAATCGCGTCTCAGTTTGGGATTCGACGGAAGCTACTGCTACGGCAGTCTTTGACGAGCTGACGCTCCGCGGAATTCTGAGCCCTGACCGGGGCGGGCCACATTTGTTTTGTGTCTCTGACTATACGACCGCATTTGAGCAGGCAGCGAGGATGTTTTATCTGGGGGATATTCAGCTGAAGCATGTAGGTGTCTGAGCTTCGTGGCGATCATGAGTGTGCCCGTGCGAGAGGGGGCGACCACAAGGGGCG
>CAZMSQ010000068.1:0-8652 GCA_964569025.1 uncultured Saprospiraceae bacterium
TTGGGCTTCGTTTTCAATTTTTAGCAAGTCATATTTATACTGCGTCGCAAGACGCGGGGCTGCTGGCTTTTCAAGCCCTTTGGTCATCGTATTTCTTTTTTAGATGTTGCTGCCCTGCAGCTTCATTTGCTTTTTGCCAGCGATTGCTAAGAAGATGTCGCCCTGACAGGGAGAGGAAAGTGAAAAGTGGAAAGTGAAGAGTGAAAAGTTGGAGGGAGAGGCGTTTATTTGGTTGGGTGATGGGGGGAGTTAAATTGAAACACGGCATAGGACTGTGGGCGGCAGGGTAGCTTTTTATTCGTGCGTGTGACTTTGGCGGCCATGCTAAAACTGAGCATAAATCGAAGTGCGTCAGAGAAACTACTTATTCGTACGGACGGCTCCTGAGCCGTCCGACGACGAAGCGCAAGTCACCTTTTTCAAGCTATTTCATGAGGGCTCAGGCTCACCCATTCGTAATTCGTAATTCCTAATTCGTAATTTATAAAAACCTACCATTCAATTCAATTCATAATTATTAATTCATAATTATTAATTTTTAATTCATACCCCCCCCCACTTCACCCTCAACCTCGCATTCTCCTCCTCCTCCGGCGTCATCACCAACGTATCACCCTCAAATCGAAAATTCCTAACCGCTTCAAGGCCCCACTCACTCGGGTTAGAATGTGCCAGTTTGGTATGGGTGACTTGTCCTTTCGCCTCATCAATCGTATAGGTGCCGAGGTAGTGGTAGCTGTTCGTCAGATGCTGGAGAGCTTCGGATGGGATTTGCGGATTAAAGTTGGGAAATTCCGGGCGGAACTGCTCGTAGCCGCGGGTTGATAGGTGGAGCGCCATGTGGCCACGTCCATCATACAGTAGGTACCCCTGCATGCCATTCCGGTAGGGCTGCCAGGTGCCGGTGGCACTGTCACGTTGCTCCATGCTATAGAGTGTCCACAAACCGGTAAGTGGGGAGTCTGAAGTTTGGGGCAGGGGAGTGGGGACTTGCTCTGTGCAAGCACTCAGTATGAGACACATAGAGGCGAATAGTATGCTGTATTTCATAGGAAAATATATTTGGAATGTCTGTTATCAAAGGATCTGATTATTGGCTTCCATTGGAGGGGAAATGAAAAATCCCCCTCCTGATGGAGGGGGATTCGTTTTTCATCATAAAGAAACATTCCGGCCATCAGCCAGCCTGGGGCCCTGCGGCCAGAATCTCGGGATTTACCTGAGCAGCGAATTTCTCGAAATTGGTCCGGAACAGGCCAATAAGGTGTGCTTTGGCCTTGTCAAACCCGGCCTTGTCTTCCCACGTATTTCTTGGCTGCAGGATTTCTGCCGGGACACCGGGGCATGAAGTCGGGATTTCGAATCCGAAATCTGCATCGCGCTGCATGTCTGCCTGATCGAAATCTCCGTTGTGGATGGCATCGATGATGGCACGGGTATAGCTCAACTTGATGCGCGAACCCACCCCGTAAGCACCGCCTGTCCAGCCGGTATTGACCAGCCACGCTTGGGCACTGTGCTGCTTGATTTTGTGCGCCAACTGCTCCGCGTATTTGTTCGGGTGCCACATCATAAAGGCCGCACCAAAGCAAGCGGAAAAGGTGGCTTCCGGATCAGTCACGCCCATCTCTGTACCAGCCACCTTGGCCGTGTAGCCGGAAATGAAGTGGTAGCTGGCTTGCTCAGGGCTAAGCCGTGAAACCGGAGGCAACACGCCGAAGGCATCACAGGTCAGGAAAATGACATGGTTCGGATGGCCACCAACGCACGGAATTTTGACGTTGTCGATGTAATGGATAGGGTAGGAGGCACGCGTATTTTCAGTGATAGAGGTGTCGTGATAGTCCACTTGACGCGTTTGTGCATCATAGCCCACGTTTTCCAGTACAGTCCCGAACCGGATGGCATTGAAAATATCCGGTTCTTTCTCTGCCGAAAGATCAATGGCCTTTGCGTAGCATCCTCCTTCGATGTTAAAAACCCCATCGTCGGACCAGCAGTGCTCGTCATCTCCAATCAGCTTGCGCTTCGGATCAGCACTCAATGTGGTCTTTCCGGTGCCTGACAGACCGAAGAGCACAGACACCTCGCCTGCATCGCTGACATTGGCCGAGCAATGCATAGGCAATACATCTTGGAGTGGCATCAGGTAATTCATGACTGAGAAGATGCCTTTTTTCATCTCCCCGGCATACTCGGTACCCAAAATGATGATTTCCCGCGCCTCCAGATTGACACCCACGCTGGTCTTGGAGGTCATCTCAGAGGTGTAGCGGTTGGCAGGAAAGCCCCCTGCATTGAAAATGGTATAGTCCGGATCCCCGAAATCCGCCAGCTCCTCGTCGGTAGGCATAATCAGCATATTTTGCATAAACAGGGCGTGGTACGCTCTCGTGCAAATGACTCTGACCTTGATGCGATACTTTGGGTCCCAGCCCGCAAAAGCATCAACCACAAAGAGTTGCTCGCGGGTGTTCAGATAATCAATGGCCCGCTCCCGATTGATCAAAAAGACCCGCTCCGGAAGCTCAATGTTGACCTTGCCCCAGTCAATGTTGTTTTCTGACTCAGGATGGCGCACCACCCGCTTGTCCAAAGGGCTGCGACCAGTCTTCTCACCCGAATACACCAAAAGGGCCCCCACATCTGAAATGGCAGTCCCCTTTTCCTGCCGTAAGGCAATTTCGTACAATTCGGGCACCGACCGATTCCTGTGAATCGCCGATACATCGATACCGTACTGCTTGAGAGTGAAGTTCATAGCTCAAGTTTTTCTGTTGAATGGATTATTTACCGGCGAAATTACCATTTCTTAGGGTACGAAAGGTGCATTCTCCCCATAAGTTTTGTCACCGCCCAATGGTCTCCCGCCTACCAAAAAGTTCAAAGCCCCATCCCCCCCTTCCTCCAAAAAAAAGACGCAAGTCTTCCCTTAAAATAATTCATAATTTTCAACTCATAATTTTTAATTACATATCTCCCCTCCTCGAAAAAGACGCAAGTCTTCCCTTAAAATAATTCATAATTTTTAATTCATAATTTTTAATTTTTAATTATTTGCGTTTCCATTCATAAAAATGGCTGTTTCTCCCCAAAATATGCCGATACCGCAGTGAAAGCCTGAACCGCCAGTGGTCGCCGGGTACTGGAGGGGTTGGGAGCAAAAGCCGAATAGGGATGCGCTCTGCCGGCCGGATGGAGTCAATGAGCCAGACAGGTAGGATCGGAATGGTATCCTGTGGCTGTCCATACCAGAATAGGCCGTACTCGAGCGTGGTAGAGTCCTTTGGGAAATGGACAGTCCGAGACCCCGCATTGAAAAGCGTGGCCTGGACTTCGGTGAATGTGTCAGGCGGTGCAGTAATGTGACGGTGTGGAAGATCCAGACGCAAGCTGTGGAGTGATCGGAATCCTGAGATGAATTCATAGGTCTCCTGCCCGGAGGGCTCGAGAAGGATACTATCCGGAGCTCCGGGATAGAAGTGGAGCACGTCCTGCCCTTCGAGCGCTTCAGCGTCTTTTATCCAAAGGTCATGCTGCTTACCGGCGTAATCCATGGTGTTGATGGAGAATGACGGTTGTCCTGAATAGAAGGTGTATTTGGATGCTTTCTGGTAGCTGTTTTCAAAAATGACGGGTCTGTCTCCGGCCATCCCGGCAATCTGCCTGGCCCAATGGTCCCACCCATGGACCTCATTGCGCAGGTTGGTCATGGACGGGAGATAGTTCCACGCCAAAAAGAGCCGAAAGGCGAAAAGGAGAATGAGTGAAGGGCCTGTGAGCCATAGGATGGTCTTCCTGAGCCGCAGGTGAGAGTCGGCTTCCCGAAGGGTGAAAAACACCATCGGAATGACCATCAATACGGTCCAATTGGCCTCGGCCGGCTTGCGGAGGCTTTGGAGCAGGAAAAATACAAATGTCCCAATCATGGCCCACTTCATGGAACGCTCGAAGTCACTTTTTGCACTGGCACGGAAGGCAGTCCAGAAAAGAAGTGGTGCCATCAGGGGGCCGAATACCAGCAGCTGGCTGCCGAGAAATTCCCACAGAAAGCCTATTCGCCATGGACGCTGCCCTCTGTCAAAAAGGTGGTAGCGGAAGGTGGGAAAATCATGGACCCACTGCCAGTGGAGGTGAGGGGCGATGAGGAGGGCAGTGGTGAGAATGACAATCCACAACGACCGGCGACGGAAAAGCCGAGGGCTGCCAAGCAATGCAAAGACCGGAATCAGGACTCCGTTGTATTTGCTGTAGGCCATGCCCGCCAGTGATATGATGAAGAGCGCGGCATTGAAGGGTGTGTCTTCCTGTAACGAGCGCTTCAGGGCCAGGAAAAACATCGTCGCAAAAAACATCAGCGGGATATCAGGCACGGCCACAAAGCCGCCTATGTGAACCACTGCAATGCTGCTGACAAGGGCTGCAAAGAGCCACGGTCTTCGGGTATCAGTGAGCATGTACAAAATCAGCAGGGTCAGGGTGCTGAGCACTGTGCCCGCAAGACGCACCCCCAGCTCGCCACCTGTCAACAAGCAGCCAATCCGTATCATAAGCGCAATGCCTGGCGGATGATCAAAATACCCGATGGCCAGTGGGTGGTCGTGTTGCCAGAGCCAGTAATAGGCCTCGTCATGCAGGAGCTCCGTGGTTCCCGCTTGTGTCAGGTTGAGGGCCGTCCATCCAACCAGAAAGATGGAGAGGTGAAGAAGTGGAGATTGTTTCATGGGTTGCACATGGAAGGTTTCTGATGGGGAATGTACAAAGAATAATGGGGTCATACCTCAATCACAGTGCGCTCTGCAAGCACAAAAATACGGTCTGCTTCAGTCGGCTGCACCACATGATTGCCCGTAAAATGCCCGAAAGCTGGCAAAATAGCCCCTTCTTGCCCGAATAGAAAGCACGGCCGTTTCAGTCGTTGCCGCCCCAGACCTCTGAGGTGCACAGCCGGATGGATGTGGCCAGCCATATTGTATGGGGTGGATGAAGGCACAGGATGGTGGGTCAGCAGAAATGGCCCTTCGATCAGGTGGGGTAGTACCTCCAGACCGCTTTGGGCGTACAAATGGTCCGGCAGCACATCGTGGTTGCCCCGAATAAGCACAAAGGCAGTGTCGGGTCGCGATGCCTGAAAAGCAGTAAATGCTTCCCACTCCGCATTCAGGTCACTGTGAAACAAATCGCCCAGGAAAACAAGCCGGTCCGGAGAAAAAAAGGTAATCACCGCTTCCAGACGCAACAGATCATACCCGGCAGCCTTTTGAGGGAGGGCAATGCCGTGCTTGCGGAAATGAGTCACTTTTCCCACATGCACATCAGCAACCATGAGGGTCCGGGCCTCCTCCCAATAAAGGGCCCCGGTAGGGTGCAACCATAGGGTTTGATTGAGAAAGGAGAATGGCAGGGCTTTCCCTTCACTGGCTTGATCGGAGAGCTTACTCATGAGCGCTGAGTATTTCGGCAATGCGCCGGGCCACCACCTCCGGGGGTGAAGCGCCACTGACAGTCCACTTAGCCTGGGTGTAGAATGGTATGCGTTCGGACAGGGTGCGGTTTACGTATACTTCTAACTCATGGGCATGGTGGTGCAGCATGGGTCGGGCCGCTATGCCAGTTCGAAGTCTGGATACCAGTGCGTCAGCAGGCACCTCAATATAGAGGAGGCTCCCAAGTGATTGCATCATCTGGAGATTACCCTGCCGGCAGGGCGTGCCTCCGCCGACAGCTATGATGTGTGCCGGTTTGAGGACTGACAGGTTTTCCAAAGCTTCTGTTTCCATTCTTCGAAACCCTTCTTCTCCATGAGCAGCAAAAATTTCGGATATACGTTTTCCGGCAGCCTTTTCAATGTGTGCGTCTAAATCCAAAAAAGGACGCTTGAGTAATTCGGCAAGCAGGGCTCCCACGGTGCTTTTTCCACACCCCGGAAAACCCACCAGAAAGAGGTGGTCAGTCGAGCTCAAGAGAGAGGGTGACGGCATAGCTGTGTGGACTTTCAGAGATGTGGAGATCATGTTGGCCGGGGTACAGCAAATTGAGGCGCCGGCGGACATTGACCAGCCCGATGCCGCCCACTCGCCTGCGCTCCGGCTGCTGCAAATGCTCCGGTTTGCTGTTTTCAATTGTAAATTCCAGGTGTTTTCTCTCAACTGTGAGGAGTATGTGGACAAACCCATGATTGATATGGTGACTCAACCCGTGCTTGAAGCTGTTTTCCAAAAATGTGATAAACAACAGGGGTGCAATCTGCTGCTCTTTGATATCGCCCTTCACCTCAAAAGAAATCTCCACGTCCTTGCCCTGACGCAGGCTCTCCAAATCCAGATAGTTGCGAAGATAGTTGACCTCCTTTTCAAGGGCCACTTGTTTTTCATTGCACTCGTACAGCATGTAGCGCATCATCTCAGATAGCTTAATGACAATTTCAGGGGCTTTATCGGACTTTTTGAGGGTCAGTGCGTACAAATTGTTCAGGGTGTTGAAGAGAAAATGAGGGTTAATCTGTGACTTTAAAAACCGGAGCTCTGATTGCATGGTTTTGGTTTGCAGCTCTTTGCGCTCCCGCTGGATGCGAAGCCACTCCGAAACAATGTGCGTCAGTGTGGTGCCTCCCCCCACAACAAAGAGGGTAAGGAAAATGAAGAACTGCTCCTCCAGCAGCAGGCTCTGGGCAGCGGTATCATAAGAAAGGAGGAGATACAGGGTCATGGTTTTGACCGGCGTAATCACTGCTGCCAATCCAGTGAGCAGCAGCCCAAAGACCATAGAACGCTTCTCATTGAGGTAGGTGGGTATCAGATACCATAAAGTCACATACACCATTAAGGCATAAAACAGCAGGTTGATACTCTCTGCCAACCACACAATTCCTTTCGGTTGGCTGCTTGCATTCAGACTGGTCAGGATGCCAAAAACCATCAGCCAGAGAATCGGGTGGTAGACTTCCTTACGCGTCCCTACCTTCACCAGCTGCTGGACCAGTTGAAATTGCCTCGTCGTGCTCATAAATCCTGTAATCCTGACCCAAAGGTAATGCCTCTTAATCCGGAATTTCCTCAAAGATCGACAAATCGCTTCTTTTCCCCCCTTCAACACCATCAGCCAGAAAACCGTTTCTTGAATATCGGTGGCTATCCGTTCGGTGGCTTTGACGGGCTTTTTCTATTTTTGCGAAAATACCAAGTTCATGAACTTCATCGAAGAATTGCGCTGGCGCGGCATGCTCCAGGATGCCACCCCCGGGGTCGAAGACCTCCTGCAACAGCAATCTGTCACCGGCTACATCGGGTTCGATCCCACTGCCCCTTCGATGACCATCGGTAATTACGTGCCGCTCATGCTGCTCACCCTGTTTCAGCAAGCCGGCCACCATCCCATAATCCTGATGGGAGGCGCTACCGGGCGCATCGGAGATCCCTCCGGCAAGGACAAAGAGCGCGACCTCAAGTCCTACGAAGAGCTGGATGCAAATCTGGCTCACCAAATGGACCAGGTTCGCAAACTGCTCGCCTTCGAAGGGGTCGACAATCCTGCCCGCATCATCAATAATCACGACTTTTACCGCGACATGAACGTCCTCACTTTCTTGCGCGATATCGGCAAAACGCTGACTGTCAATTACATGATGAGCAAGGAAGCAGTCAAAAAGCGCATCGAGGTGGGCATTTCCTTCACCGAGTTCAGCTACCAGTTGTTGCAGGCCTATGATTTTCAGAGACTCTACGAGACCCATCAATGCGTACTTCAAATGGGGGGGTCAGACCAATGGGGCAACATCACCTCCGGCACAGAGTTCATCCGCCGCAACCTCGGCGCACATGCCTACGCCCTCACTGCCCCTCTGCTCACCAAAGCCGACGGCCGCAAGTTTGGAAAATCGGAGGAAGGAAACATATGGCTCGACCCATCAATGACCTCTCCCTACAAATTCTACCAGTTCTGGATCAATTGCGATGACCGCGACCTGCCCACTTTCACGCGCTATTTCACCCTCCGCTCACGCGAGGAGATCGAAGCCCTCGAGGCACAGCACGCTGACAACCCCAATGCCCTCAAACGCCTCCTCGCCGAAGAGCTGACCGTCCGCATTCACTCCCGCACAGAGTACGAGTCAGTCCTGCAAGTTTCAGAACTTCTCTTCAACAAGAATGCATCCCGCGAAACCCTTCTGGCCCTTCCCGAATCTGCCCTCCACCAAATCGCCGAAGAGGTCCCCGCGTTCAAAATTCCTCGTGACCTCCTCGCCTCAGGCGTCAACATCGTCGACCTGATGGCCGAACACACCGACATCGTTTCCTCCAAGGGAGAAGCCCGCAAAGCCATCAAAAACAATGCGGTCTCCCTGAATAAGCAAAAAATAACCTCTCACGAATTCATCTGCACCACCGAGCATCTCCTCCACGGCCAGTTTCTCATGGTGGAGAATGGGAAGCGCAATAAATATATGATACAGGTCCATTAATAATTAATAATTAAAAATTAATAATTATAAATTATCAACATATTTCCCTCCCTTAGCGCCTCTGCGAGAACCCCCTCTCTCTCCTTAGCGCCTTCCCCCGTGGGGCGTCGGGGGGGGGCGCGGGGACCACCACCGGCGTGGTGAGGTGGGCGAGCACCCCGCTGCGCTCAAGCACCTGCAGCAGCGATGCG
>CAZMSQ010000069.1:0-8302 GCA_964569025.1 uncultured Saprospiraceae bacterium
TCCGGCGGGTTAGGAATTGAGTTTAGAAGAAGTTCGGGGAAAACGTCGGGGAAAATACTGGCACTGGTTAAGGAGGATAAATTTGTCACCATTCCGGAACTGTCCAAAAGCATTGGAGTGACAGAACGGACCATTGAGAGAAACCTGAAAAAATTACAGCAGGAAAAACGGCTTAATAGAGTAGGAGGGGCGAAAGGCGGATATTGGGAGGTGATGGAAGGCTGGAAATCAACGGTCTGGTCAAGTCCTAGTGGGTCTACTTTCAAGCAAACAAAAAGTTTTACCTAAAGCCAATGTCGGTGCGACATTGGCTTTTTTATTGCCTCAGAGGGATATCAGTGCTCGCATAATCACTTGCCAGCGGATCAACCGACATAAACCTCTGCACGACTTTTCGCGCAAGCTTCACTCCAAAAGATACCCCCTTTTCCTTTCATTTGAAAGGGTTCAGTTGAGACTCAGTTGAGTTTCAACTGAAAGAAAAAAGAATAGGTCATATGCTTTCTCTCCTCCTCGGCGGGAGGCAACGGGATGGGCCCGGCGGGACGGCGTTGGCTGCCGCCGGGGAGGGTAGCGGGGGTTTGGGGGCGGTGATTGAGCCCCGAATATGCCACGGACGGAGCACAGGGTATCGGTAGCGGCGGGGAAGCGGCTTTCCCAGGGGGTGGGAGCGCAGGCTGAAGGCCGCCCGGCGCACTGACCCCATAAGTGCCGGATAGACGACGTGCCGATTTTTATCGGCATGGCCGTTCTATCCCCACTTATGTGCGGGGCGACAGGCGGCCGCCCCGATAGCGATCGGGGAAGGCCTAGGGGCGGCTGAGCTATGGCCGGATCTTCTCCGGATCCTGACGGGTGTCGAAGATGTCAGTGATAACGATAAACGGCTTGATAATCAGGTAGATCAACTTGTAAAACGGCTTGACCAGCAGATACCGGTGTCCTTTGCCTTCCGATTCCAGGTTTATTTCTACCTGGCCCAGCTCGGAGTACTTTTCCAGCTTCTTGGCCTCAGTAAGTATCTTCCGGCCGATACGCCGGCTTTTGGCAGCATTTCCCTGCTCTTTGTGGTAGTCCCTGATTTGCTGGAGCCGGCGGCGGGCGTTGCCGGTCAGCTTGACTTTCATCAGCTAAAATCTTCTTTCAGCACTTCGTCGATATTGTAGACTCTGCCCGCCTGGATATCTTCATCCGAGGCACGTGAACGAGCCACCAACTCCTCCACCGTCATCGGCTTGAGGGAAGCTTCGTAATCGGCCGTCTCACTGGCTTGCTTTACTTCCAGTAAGCGCTTGACCAACTCCACGTCCTGAAGCTTCAGCACCCACTCGATCAGTCGAAGTTTCTCTGTTTGTAGATTCATGCGTTTCATTTTTGCATACATAAAGATAACGTTTTAGTGGTTAAATCATTCCCTTTCACGGACAATTCATTACAACGGATCTCCGATATCCTAAAGCTGCCGGAGGATAAAAGACTCGTTGTCATGTCTCTACTTGATGCGTTTCTGACCCAGACTAAGCTGAAGGGGTTGCTTTAATAAAAGCCCCGTCAGTCCGGACGAGGCCATTCATTAAGCATTTCTCTATAAGGATGTAACAAAGAGTAAATCGAACTTGCCTGTCCTCCACTCCTATTCCCGCCCAGAAGCCAAGAAAACTTTTACCAAGCTATCTTGATTTTCAATTTGGCAATAGTCGCGATTACTAACATTGGCCGCTTCATTACCTAAGGAATAATGAATTAAATGCATTGCTTCTATCCCGACCGTGGAAAAAGAGGTAGGCAGTGAAGCCGCATTTTTGTTCATTGTTGGAATAGCAGGTTGCTTTGAGCAGATATAGTCCATTAATTGCTAACCAGTAAGAATTAGAGAAGAATGATTACCCTCGGAAAAATCTTTTTCTTACAATCTTCTAACACCAATGGCGCCAAACGCCCTAATTCGATTATTTTCAACGCGTTATTTGATGAAAGCCATGGAACTAGTGGGACTGATGAATAAACCTGGATCGAAATACCTGACCCGAAGATTGGGATGGTGTCGGCGGACAGCTCCAGTTTGCCCTTGGTGGTGATGGTAAATGCGGTAGCCGCTTCACAGCCGAGGGAATCCCACAGGGTGAAGGAGTTGCAAAAAAATCTCAATGACCAATTTGCGGGCTCGCCGAAACCTTCCTATTTTTATCGTTTTCGCCCCGAGCGAACTGATGATTACTGAACGCAACGATTGAAATGAAGCGCATTTCTTTAGACCGATTGGAAAGCCAGCTTCCGGAACACGTTATCACTACAGCGGAAACCCTGGCCGGAAAAACCGGCTTACCGGTGATTGAGGAAGTAGACGAACACTTGTGGGTAGCGGTGATTGATCATATGGAGGTTGAGATTCTGCTCAATGGACGCTCCACCAGCCAGTACACCTGTGAATGCAAGCAATTCAGCGAGAAGGGCCATTGTGAGCACATTGCCCTGACAATGATGGCACTTCGCCAGGCATTAAAGCCTGAAAAATCATTTCTTTCAAATGCACTATCCTCTTCCTCTGGCAGGATTTACGGATCAAAACGCCTTACGACGGCCTCACTGCTTGAGCATGCCAGTGACGACAAGCTTCGGAATTTTATCAAGGCATATGCACGCGAAAACAGAGGGTTTGCACTCGCTTTCAGAGCCAGATTCTCGAGCAATGTACCTACGACCAGTGAGGAGGAGAAATACAGGAATCTCATTAATTCGATTTTCAACAGCCAGTACAAACCGGGAAAACCCTACACAGCAACTGCCACTGCTCAGGTTGCGCAGTTGCTGCACTACGTTATTCAGGACGTTGCCGAGCAGGTTTCACAAGGCCAATTTCAGGCGCCGGTCCTTATGGTCCGGGTCCTTATTGAAAAATTACCCCCGATCTTAAACCTGGCAGGAGCGGAAAAGGAGGAACTTCTGAAAATGCTGAGAAAGGGACTGAAACTGCTGGAGCGAATGGCCAGTGAACCAGTCTCGCCAAGTCTGCACAAAGAACTGTGGCACATTCTCGAAGGGGAGCTCTCCAAACCCTATTGCATCAAAAACGATTTGCATACCAACATTCTGGAGCTATTGGCCTGCCTTGCTCCTGAGCTGGGGCGCGATAAAGACTATCTGCGCCTTCTTGTTCATCTTTCTGCCACCCCCTATCTGACCGAATCACAACAGACTGGTCTTCAATCTCTTCATCTTTCAGCGCTTTTCCGTGCGGGCCGGACAGATGAGGTTCAGGCAAGCATTTCGGACCTTATCTGTAATCCTCAACTGGCCATTGGCGTCCTTCAGTCATTTTTGCTCCACAAAACGTCAAGCGAGCTCGTTGGTCAGTTGGTTGACGCGGCCATTGCCTCAAATCTACCCCTCGAAAGCCACCAGATCGTAGCCTTCAAGCTCATCGACTGGCTTCAGGAACAGGGCAGGACCGGAGATGCACTCAGGCTTGCCTGTTTGTGTTACATTGAGCGGCCGGAGGCGGAGACACTCCAGTCTTGCAGACAACTTGCAGGAGACAGGTGGGACGCCACTTTTGATATGCTTATGGCCCGTATTCAGGAACACCCTGAGATGAGCCGGGACGAAAAAAACCGCCAGATTGCCAGCATGCTGTATCAAGAAGGGCGCACTTCTGAGCTGCTCCGACATCTTGCTGGTCAAGAATCTTTGGCCCTTCTCAGAAGGTACACCCCTTCTTTGTTGCCAGATGCCCAATCGCTGCTGCTGGATGTCTATTACCGCTATTTTGAGAACTACCTGAGAGAATACCTCGGCCGCAAGCCAGCCATGAGGGTCAGAAGCACGATTGAATCCCTGCGTCAAGACGGAGCCTGCCACCTGGCGGATGACTTGTTAGATCGAATCAGAAGGGCATTTCCTCAGAGACGTTCCCTGATTGAGGAACTGGAGATGCTGTAGGTATGAAGGTAGAAGTCTGGTTTGTTGGAAAAACACAGCAACGGAATATCCGGGAGGGCGTGCTTGATTATGCGGGCAGACTTGCGCATTACCTTCCCATCACATTTGTTGAAATTCCGGATATTCGCAATGCAGGTAAACTATCCGCTGACCAATTGCGAGAAAAAGAAGGCGAGGTTATTCTTGCCAGAATCCAATCCTCCGACCGGGTGGTCCTGCTCGATGAAAAAGGAAAGATGCACACCTCCAGAGAGTTTTCTTATTGGATGGACAAATCACTCCAATCCGGAAGTCAGCGGCTCCTTTTTGTGGTGGGGGGTGCTTATGGGTTTTCGAGTGGGTTGTACAAGCGGTCCAACCACCTCCTTTCTCTTTCGAAAATGACCTTTTCTCACCAGATGATCAGACTGTTTTTAGCCGAACAATTGTACCGTGCCATGACCATACTGCGCAACGAGCCATACCACCACGATTGATTCCATCATCTGCAGATCACCTCTCATGACACTGACCTTGATTCTCATCCTCGTGACCAGCCTGATTTCCTCTCAGAGCTTTTCCAATCCAGCAATGTTTCACAAGCTGAGCCACCGGCCAAGCCTGGAAGAGGAGAAACGGGAGTTTCACCGGCTCCTGACGGCAGGGTTTGTCCATGCCAGCTGGCCTCATTTGCTGATTAACATGTTTGTATTGTGGCAATTCGGGGAGGTTGTCGAATTGACATACATGCGTTTATTCGGTGAGTTCCCGGGCAGGCTGGCATTTATCGGGCTGTATTTGATTACAATTGTCGCAGCCAATATTCCCACCTTTTTCATGCACCGGAACAATCCAGGCTTCTCGAGTGTGGGAGCTTCCGGGGCTGTATCCGGAATCGTGTTTGCGTTTATCCTCTTCGACCCATGGGCCATGTTGGGGTTGTTCTTTTTCATCCCCTGCCCTGCTATTGTGGCGGGCCTTTTATTTTTGGGCTACTCGCAATACGCAAGCAGGAAAATGGACGATCGAATCGACCACGTGGCCCATTTTTACGGAGCGGTTTTCGGTTTTTTATATACCGTCGCTCTCAAATGGCAATTGTTGCCTTTTTTTGCAGAGCGGGTCTTGGAGGGTCTTCCTCTGTGATCAAGCTGAAAAAGAGGTGCCACACCCACAGGTATCTGTCGCATTCGGATTATTGAAAATAAACCCGCGATTATCCAAGCCATCGAGCCAATCGATTTCCATTCCGATGAGATAAATACCGTGAGATTTTTGCATAACCACTTGCATGTCATTGATCTGGTAGACCTGATCATTCTCCTTTCTCTCATCAAAGCCGAGTACGTACGAAAACCCGGAGCACCCACCCCCCTTCACGCCAATGCGGAGGGCGTAGTCATCGGGAATATTTTCTGATTGGCGGATGTCACGCAATTCTCTGATAGCGCGCTCGGTAATCGTGATTGGCAGCGTTTTCGGTTCTTTTTCCTGTGTATGCATCGTGTTATTTTCAAATGTGTCTTATCAAAAATACATCAAAACCACTGGATTCATAACCTTTCATCAATGGTTTTGGATTAAAACTCAGTGAGGAGAATTGATGGTCATGATAATAACACAAAATGCGTCGGTCATGTTTCCACCATTTCCTACCTTTAGAGGTCTGAGAATTGCAGGTCCGGTGGCCATAACAGGGTATTGCTGGAATAAACGATTGAAGCATGTCGAATAAAACGCTGTTTTTCTGGTCTCTCACCGTGGCCATGGCCGGGCTATTATTTGGGTTTGATACGGTGGTTATTTCAGGGGCTGATCTGGCTTTGCAAGATTTATGGGACCGTGGTGAGTTGTTTCACGGGGTTGTAATTATGTCGTCGGCTTTGTGGGGTACCGTTGTGGGGGCTGTATTCGGCAGTGTGCCATCAGACCGATTTGGCCGAAAGCCGACTCTTTTGTTCATTGGTGTCTTGTATACGCTGTCTGCGGTGGGCTGTGCGATTGCTGCAGACCCATGGTCTTTTGCTGCATTCCGTTTTTTGGGCGGACTTGGGGTCGGTGCATCAACGGTAGCTGCACCGGCCTACATATCAGAGATTGCCCCTGCGAATAGCCGCGGGCGGCTGGTGGCCTTGTACCAGTTCAATATCGTGCTTGGCATTCTTGTGGCTTTTCTATCCAACTTCTTTATAGACGCTGTGATTGACAGCCCGGATGCCTGGCGGTGGATGCTCGGTGTAGAGGCATTCCCCGCTGCCATTTATACCCTCCTCGTATTGAGTGTGCCTGAAAGCCCACGTTGGCTTGCCATTCAATCAGGAAAAACTGAGAAGGCCTTTTCGATTCTGAAATCCATTATGCCTGCCGGTGAGGCAGAGGCGGAACTGGGGGGCATTCTGGCCCGCAGAGGAGATGAGAATGCTGGCCGAATGTCTATCTGGCAGCCGAGGTTTCGGCGCCCCTTGATACTGGCCTTTTTGATTGCCATGTTCAATCAGTTTTCTGGCATCAATGCGTTTTTGTACTACGCCCCGCGAATTTTTGAATCGGCAGGGCTCGATTCGGGTTCAGCTCTCTTAAGCAGTGTAGGGATTGGACTGACCAACCTTGTTTTCACTCTGGTCGGAATGAGTCTGATTGACCGGTTCGGACGCAGGCAGTTGATGTTTATTGGCTCTGCGGGGTATATCGTCTCGCTTTCTATGGTTTCCATGGCCTTTTTCCTTGGGTGGAAGGGGTTGACTGTGCCCGGGTTCTTTTTCTTGTTTATCGCCTCCCACGCGATTGGTCAAGGTACGGTCATCTGGGTATTCATCTCGGAGATATTCCCCACCCAGCTGCGGGCTTCGGGGCAGGCATTCGGGAGTTCGACCCATTGGGTGCTGGCAGCTGCTATTCCTTCGATGGTGCCGGTCTTGTTCAGCAGCATTGGGCCAGCTACCGTATTTGCATGCTTTGCTGGCATGATGGTGCTGCAGTTGTTGTTTGTATTCCGGATGATGCCCGAGACCAAGGCCATCCCTCTCGAGGTGCTAGGCGATTCCATCTCAAAACACAACAAATGAGTGCCATGGGTCATTTTTCGTCATTCTCCATTAGAACAACCACCTTTCCATTAAAACCACACTACAATGTCAGAACTGACAGAACTCCTGATTGACATTCTGAAATTCACTGTTCCCGGATTCATTGTCTACCTCGTTGTGCGAACCATGCTTCGCGAACATTTTGCCAATGAGCGAGCCCGGGGAGCGGCAGCACTGCGGCAACAGGGCCGGGAAACGACCTTGAAGCTTCGGTTTCAGGCATATGAGCGCCTCACGCTGCTCTGCCAACGGATTCACATCTCCGGGCTGATGCTTCGCATCTATCAGGACGGGATGACGGCACAGTCATTACGCGCTTCTTTATTTCTTGCCATTCAGCAGGAGTTTGAGCACAATGTCACCCAGCAGGTCTATGTATCTGACCAATTGTGGCAAATCATCCAGCTTGCGCGAAACCAGCTCATTGCCCATATCGATCAAGTTGCCGAGCAGTTTGCTGCCGGCGATCCGGCCGCTCCGTTTAAGAAAGCCCTCCTGGTCCATGTGGCCGGACTTACAGACGATCCTGTGGACAAGGCACTGCTTGCCATTAAACGCGAAGCGGCGAATTACCTGTAAGCGCAAGCCATACCTATGCATCAATCGCAAACAACCATATATGGCCACCACATTCAATCCTGACCAAATTGGCGGGCACTCCGGACAGAAGCCACTCCGAATGAACGCATCTGCATTCAAGTGGTCAATCGCGGTCTTTTTGGCAGCGGTACTCCTCGTGTCCTGCAGCCCCGCACCGCTTCGGCTGGCCGACACCGACTGGCAGCTGTACCGGATGCGCGACACACTGCGCTCCGAACAATCGGTCGAGACCATCATTGAGCCGTACCGAACCGTTTTGGCGGCTGAAATGGAGGAAGTCATCGGGCAAGCGAGCGTTTCAATGACCAGGGGGCAGCCCGAGTCAACGCTCGGAAATTTCATGGCCGATTTGATGATGGCCATGTCTCCGGCTTATTTCGATGAGCCGGCAGATCTGGCTGTCCACAATCCCGGGGGGCTCCGAATTCCCGAGATTTCAGCAGGGGCAGTGCGGGTTTCTGATGTCTACCAGTTGATGCCATTTGACAACACGCTTGTCATGATGACGATGCGTGGCAATGAGCTGGTGCCCTTGTTTGAAAGGATGGCAGCCTCCGGCGGATGGCCTTTGAGCAAGGAGGTCAGCTTTCAGATCAGGGATGGAAAGCCAGAGAACGTCGTTGTATCTGGACAGCCCATAGATTTGGAACGCGTCTATCGGGTTGTGATGCCCGATTATGTGGCAAACGGGGGGAGCA
>CAZMSQ010000070.1:0-7857 GCA_964569025.1 uncultured Saprospiraceae bacterium
GAATGGGGAGGGGTGCTGAAGCGAGAATTGGGATTGGGGTGGTTTGAGAATGGGGGAGAGATGGGGGTATGAACGTAACATAAGGATTTCGTTATTTTAGTTTAGGGGGATTAGAGTAAAATAGTGTATACTATAATGCTCTTTTAAATGAAGATGACATTTCGCTTGACAGAAAAAACGATTGGGTTGAAGTCAATAATGACATCAAAGCGCTTAATCAAGCCATTCGAGAATTAGAGAGGCTTCCCATTTCTTCCAGGTTGATAAGAAAAACGCATCATACCCTTCTGGATGGTGTCCGGGGTGAACACAAGCAACCCGGTCAATACAGAAACTCTCAAAATTGGTAGCTGATCAGCTGAATGAAACTGTCATTCAGCGGGTCATTCAGCATGATTTGAGGCTGGGGGAGAAAGGGCGCACAAGAGATCCGATACTTCTTTACGAACTGTTTCGATTGTGCTGCAGGTACTTATGAGGGGCCATTTCTTTATTATTCATATAGATTATTTCTTTATTTAGGAGGCTTATGTTCGGACAAGGGTCAGGCGAGTATAGTAGAACTGACCAAATTGACGGAACCACTTTGCGAAGGGTACACCACTCGTTGAGCAAATTGAGGCCTACTCCTTGGCTCGTGTACCAGGAATATTGTCAGGCTTTAGCCTGACTTTTTATTTGCGTATGTCAAGTTATAGCCTTACTTTTGATTTTATAATGTTAGGCTATAACCTTACGATATGAATAAGAAAAAACTACAAATAGAACAATTGGAGCACAAACTAAACGGATTTCGCACAGCTCAAAAAGTAGTTGTTCCTCCAACAGGATGGCTAAAAGCCATAAGAGTTTCATTGGGAATGTCATTACAGCAATTGGCAGATAAACTCTCTATAACCAAGCAAAGTGTCAGAGAAATTGAGCTGCGAGAAAAAGAAGGAACGATCACCCTAAAAAGTCTGCGTGAAACAGCCAATGCTTTGGATATGCAATTGGTTTATGGGCTTGTTCCTAAAGATGGAAGCATAGAAAAACTCATTGACCGAAAGGCTACAAAGTTGGCTACCCGGATTGTTTCGAGAACTTCTCATACCATGAAGTTAGAAGATCAGGAAAATACACAGCAACGACTTAAAAAAGCCATTGAAGAGAGAACTGCAGTCATTAAACATGAGCTACCCAAGATGCTATGGGATTAGAACTTGATTACATTGATGGCCAAACGCCTATCGATGAAGATGAAAAGGAGGGCTTACTCATTGAAACCATCGCTACTAAGGGAGAATTAGATGAATTTGAGCAACAAAACATTGAAGAAGCCATTCAATGGGTATTTGGTAGAAAGTTCAAAGCCAAAGATGTCTTCACAGGAAAATTCATTTGCAACATTCACAAGCGGATGTTTGGTGATGTTTGGGCTTGGGCAGGTGAGTTTAGAAAGACAGACAAAAACCTTGGCATTGAGAAGTACCGAATACCTATTGCGCTCAAAGTACTCTGTGATGATGCACCTTTTTCGATAGAAAACGGAACTTACCCTCCCGAAGAAATAGCTGTTCGCTTCAAACACAGAATTGTAAGCATTCACTGCTTTCCAAATGGAAATGGAAGGCACAGCCGATTAATGGGCGACATCATAATTGAAAAGCTCTTTGGTCAAGAACCTTTCTCATGGGGTGCCGGTAACTTATCAAAAGCAGGTGACACCAGAGCAGCCTACTTAAAAGCAGTAAGAGCAGCAGATCAAGGCGAATACGCTCAATTACTTGACTTTGCTCGATCATGAGCCCCCTCCATCCCCCCAAGCCACACCGTCACCGACCTCTCCCCATCATGCCCTGCCACCGGCAATGCTGCCGGTCCTCCACCCGCAAACAGCAGCCCCTGATCCAGTGGCTTAATCAACCACAGCCGCATGAATGGCCCCTCTCCGGCTGCCGGGCCGATGTACCGCGTGCAAGCCTCCAAAGCAGCAGGGAAGGGGAAGCAATCGTCAGCCTGAAATTGGTACAGCCATAAGGCGAGGGCCAGAGCTGCGCCCGAGTCGCTGTTGTCGGAACCCTCCACGAAGGCTTGCTGGATCGACTGGTCGAGCATCTTGCAGACCAAAGCGCCATGACCACGCCGACCGGCATAGGCGAGCAGGTGTGTGGTAACCCATTCCTTAAGGGCGTAGGGGGTGGTGATGAGCTCCTGATACGACGCCTCATCGGAAGGGTAGGTGGTCAGGGGATAAAGATGGGCGTGTGATTGTCCGGGCAATTTGGCTTGGGCGAGGGCATCGGTCAATACTGAGGCAGAAGGCCGACTGAAGGCCTTGAGAATGGCCCTGTACTTGTCCTCGCCAAGACCCCGGATGTCGCGCAGTTGGCCAAGGGTGGAGAATGCCATGCCAGGCAACAGGTTGCGGGTTTCAAGAATGCGGGCAGCAACCTTTTGACCAATGAGATGGTCGTGGGATCTCGCGCCGGGGTCAGACCCCAGCTCCCGCATATTGTCAATGAGTTTTTGCCAAGTCCCGGCTTGGTTCATGAAACGCAAGACCCTTTCCTCAACCCACGCCGGACATTCTCTGTACATACTCGCTTGTCTTCGTTTCCAGTCAATTGCAAAAGGTAGGCATTCTCCTCACCCCATGCATCCCAAACCTGACCAATAACGAGAATTCCGAAGACAGCGATGACGGGGTCTCACTCCTAACCCCACTTCCGCAGCTGATTCAGCGCTGCCTGAAAGTCCTTCGGCAAGTCTGCCGTGATATCCAGCATCTCACCACTTTCCGGATGCTGCACCCGCAGGCTGGCAGCGTGCAGGGCCGAGCGGGCTATCAGCGGGCGCGCTTCGCGGCCGGCTGGGGTGTAGCCTTTTCGCTTGATGGAGGAGAGAAACAGGGCCGTGTCGGCGCCGTAGAGGGGGTCAGTTGCCAGGGGGGTGCCCAGATGGGCGAGGTGGACTCTGATCTGATGGGTGCGCCCGGTGAGGGGGCGGGCTTCCAGCAGGGTGAAGCCGCGAAAACGCTCTAAAACCTGATAGTGCGTGATGGCGCTCTTGCCCGACTTGCTGATGATCATCCGGCCGCCAGCCCCAGAGGCAATCGGGGCATCGATCTCGCCGGATTCGGCAGGGGGGTGGCCGGCAGTCAGCGCCAGGTAGCGCTTGTCGGCTGTGCGTTCCTGAAATTGCAGACTCAGCGAACGGTGAGCCGCGGCGGTTTTGGCAAACACAATGACACCGCTGGTCTGGCGGTCCAGCCGATGGACCGTGAAGACACCATCTCTGCCTTGCTGGAGCGAATCCAAAAGGTTCGGGGCCTCCGGCTGGTGGCGCTCAGGGATACTCGATATATGTGGCGGCTTGTTGATAAAAAGCACGTGAGGGTCTTCATGCAACACCCAGTTTTCCCTTCTCATACCGACGATTTGTGTGCAGACAGCCGACTGAACACGCGGCGACCGCGGACATAAAAGTCAAAGACGACGCTGCCGCTGTAGAGGCCTTCGCGGTTCATCTCAGGGGAGATGCTGACTTTTTCAATCAGGTCGTTGTATCTGCGGGTCTTTCGCCGCAAGTCCCGCAAGTCGCGGTAAAAGTGGAAATGGGCAAAAAGAATGGAGCGAATGTGCGCAAATTTTCCCTCCACCAAAAAGAGCCCCGCTGCGAGTCCGTCAAGCACCAGCCGGAAGGGAATGAGCCACCGCCTTTTGGCACTGCGTGTGTTTTTGTAAATGGTATACAGGCTATTACGGAAATTCAGGTAGGTCTTCCGCGGATTCAGATAGTCGAGCGTGCCACCCCCCACGTGATAGACCACCGACTCAGGGCACACCATGACCCGGTACCCGGCCCGCTTCAGGCGCCAACACAGGTCAATTTCTTCGAGATGGGCAAAATAGTCAGCATCAAATCCGCCAATATCGCGGAAGAGCCGCGGCCTGATCACCATTGCCGCCCCTGTCGCCCAGAAGCATTCTCCGGTATCGTTGTACTGCCCGCGGTCCTCCTCGGTATGGCTGAAAATCCGTCCTCTGCAAAACGGATAGCCGAGGCTGTCAATCCACCCCCCGGAGGCGCCGGCATATTCAAAGCGCCCTTTGTCCGACCAGGTCAGGACCTTTGGCTGGACTGCGGCAATGCGCTCGTCAGATTCGAACAGAGCAATCATTGGCTCAAGCCAGCCGGGGGTGACTTCAACGTCGGAGTTGAGCAAAACCACATAGTCAGCCTCCACTTGCTGGAGCGCCAGATTGTAGCCCCCGGCAAAACCGTAGTTTTCGTGCAGTTGGATGACTTCAACGTCAGGATGGTGCGCCAGAAGATAGGCCACGGAATCGTCGGTCGACAGATTGTCGGCCACCACAATCCGGAAGTTTGGATAGGTGGTTTGTTGGAGAATGGGTAAGAAGGTCTTGAGATATTCTTTGCCGTTATAGTTGAGAATGACAATGGCAGAAGAGGGAAAGCTTTCCGGGGCGGGAGGGGGTGTGTCGTCCGGCCTGTCGGTCTCCTTGTTGAGTACCTCCCTGCTCCGTGCGGCGTCTTTTTCGAGCTGTTTGCTCAGGGCTTCAAGTCCTGGAAACGGCTCATCACCGCGCAGTTTCTCCACCAGCTCGACCGTCAATCTGTCTCCGTACAGGTCTCCTTCAAACCCAAATAAGTGCACCTCAATCACGCGTTCTGTGGCCCTTTTGATGGTGGGGCGGGTGCCGATGTACATCATGCCCTCGAACCAGCGTTCTCGGTATCGGACCCACACGGCATAGATGCCGTCTCCGGGTATCAGCTTGTGGGCATGCCTCACTTCGAGGTTGGCAGTCGGAAACCCCAAATTGCGGCCGAGGCCCTGTCCGTGTACCACCACCCCGTGAATTGGATACCGGTATTGCAGGTAGCCATTGGCTTTCCGGATGTCACCCTCCAGCAGAGCCGTGCGGATTTTGGTGGAGCTTACGGTGATGTCGTCTATATCATGGCGGGCAATTTCCACGATTTCGAATCCGGCTTCCTGCTCAAAGGTGCGCAGCAGCCCGACATTCCCCTTTCTCCCTTTTCCAAACTGGTGGTCGTATCCGATGACCACGTACCGGGGTTGAAACTTTCCCACCAGAAAATTGGTGATGTACTCCTGTGGGGTCTGGGATGCAAATTCTCGGGTAAATGGAACGACAACTACATTCTCAATACCCTCTTCTTCAAGCAGTGACACCTTTTCGCTGATGGTGTTGAGCAGTTGGAGGGAGGTATCTTTCGGTTTGAGCAGGAGGCGAGGGTGGGGGTGAAAGGTCACGACCACGCTTTCGCCGCCGACCTGCCCGGCCAGAGCCCTGACCTGCTGCAGAATCCGTCGGTGGCCCGCATGGACTCCGTCGAAAGACCCGATGGTGACAACCGCGTTGCGGAAGGTCTTGAGATCTGACAGATCGCTGTACACATTCATTGTACCGCAAATGTAGCAATCAGAGGGTATATTCCGAACAATTTGAGCGAATGAGCCTTTTGAATACAGCGCATGTCCGGGGAATTGCCCATTTTTGAGGAGACATTTGTCAACATGCCATTTTTTTGGACGAAAAACTCAGAGCAAGCCACATGTCTGCACCATCTGTCGTAGAACTCACCCGCGCCCTCTCGGAGGTGCCTGATCCGCTGACCGGAAGAAGTATCATGGCCACGAATATGGTCCGCGACCTCAATGTCGAAGGCAATCAGGTCAGCTTCACGATTGTGCTGCCGGCCCTGAATGTTGACGGAAAGCTGGAACTCAATGCTGCCTGTATTCAGGCGGTACAAAAGGTGATGCCTGAGGCTGAGGTAAATGTGCACTTCATGGCTGAATCGGCCAAGGCGGCTGAGGGATCTCCCGGGGCTACTCCACAGATTAAAAATATCATTGCTGTAGGGAGTGGTAAGGGTGGTGTCGGAAAATCGACGGTGTCGGTCAATCTGGCTTATGGTCTCAAGGCGATGGGGTTCAGGGTCGGTTTGCTCGACGCAGATTTGTATGGTCCGTCTGCACCCACCATGCTGGGGTTAGTCGGCCAGCGACCCCGCACGCAGGCTCTGTACGACAAGCCGAAAATTGTGCCTCTGCAGGCTCACGGCATGCCGGTGATGTCGATCGGTTTTATTGTAGAGCCTGAGCAAGCGGTGGTGCTGCGCGGTCCGCGGCTTGCGGCCATCCTCGGGCAGTTTTTTCAGGAAGTTATCTGGCCAGAACTGGACTACCTCGTGGTTGATTTGCCCCCGGGCACTGGTGACATCCAGCTGACTTTGGTGCAGTCTGTACCTGTCACCGGGGCCATCATGGTGACAACCCCTCAGGAAGTGGCCGTGGCTGATGCCCTGAAGGCCATGAACATGTTTCGGATGCCTTCTGTCAATGTGCCCATCGTAGGGGTGGTGGAGAATATGTCGTGGTTTACTCCTCGTGAGCTGCCGGATAATAAGTACTTCCTCTTCGGAGAAGGGGGTGGCCAGCGGCTCGCAGATATGGGTGAAACCACCCTGCTGGGTCAGATTCCACTGATCCAGGGAATCCGCGAATCCGGCGACTCCGGTCTGCCGGCTCTGCTCAGCGGCGACGATCTGCTGTCGCGTCCATTCATAGATGTGGCCAGAAGGGCTGTGGAGGCCATTGACATCCGCAATCGCGATGTCGCCCCTACTGAGCAGGTCAGGTTACAACAAAATTGATTCCACCAACAGCAATATCAGCAACTGCCCGACAGCATTGCTTCTCATGCCAACTAAAGGCTCATCCAATGTCAGAAAGCGAAAAACAGGAATTTCTCTCACGCATCGATCAGGCGCTGGACGATATCAGGCCCCACCTCCGCATAGATGGCGGTGATGTCGAGGTAGTCGACCTGACTGAATCCATGCACGTACGCATTAAGTGGCTCGGCAATTGCCAGACGTGTACCATGTCCGAAATGACCCTCAAGGCCGGTGTGACTGAATCTCTCAAACGGCAGATTCCCGAAATACAGGGCGTCGAGGCTGTCAACGCCCCCGAAGCATGACCCGCTACCAGCTCACTAGCCTCATTCGTAGCCGCCAGTCCTTCCTCTGCGTCGGGCTCGACACCGACCCCCGCCTGCTTCCCGCATCTGTACAATCGGAGCCAGACCCTGTTTTCGCCTTCAACAAAGCCATCATCGAGCAGACCAGCCCTTATTGCGTCGCCTACAAAATCAACACAGCCTTCTACGAGCAGCTCGGTCCTCAGGGCTGGGAGAGCCTCTCCAAGACGCTGGAGGTTATTCCAACAGACCATTTTGTCATTGCTGATGCGAAGCGCGGCGACATTGGCAATACCTCCCTTCGGTACGCCCGCGCCTTCCTCGAAACCCTCAATTGCGATGCCATCACAGTGGCCCCATACATGGGCTCCGACTCCGTTGAGCCCTTCCTCAAAATTGACGGTAAGTGGGCCATTGTTCTGGCTCTGACATCCAACACCGGCAGTGCTGATTTTCAGCAACTCACCCTCTCTGATGGGAGAAAGCTTTATGAGCAGGTCCTCCTCACCGCTGCTTCCTGGGGCACCCCAGACAATATGATGTTCGTAGTCGGCGCCACCCATCCCGAGGCATTGTCCGGCATCCGGGAGCTCGTACCCGACCATTTTCTGCTGGTGCCAGGTGTAGGAGCCCAGGGCGGTAGCCTCGAAGCTGTGGCGCGGCACGCTCTGAATGAAGATGTCGGCCTTCTGGTCAACTCCTCCCGCAGCATCCTCTACGCCTCTTCTGCCCCTGATTTCGCCCACCGAGCCGCTCAGGAAGCCCGCCTCCTCCAGCAACAGATGGCGGCTTTCCTTTGATACAGTGCATTGTTTCAAAGCGCTAAAAGCTCACACAC
>CAZMSQ010000071.1:0-7689 GCA_964569025.1 uncultured Saprospiraceae bacterium
AAAACAATCCCATCAACCCCGTCGGCGGTGCATGTTACCGGATCACGACGTCTGCGACGATTTCATCACCGAGGTGTTCGTTGAACAGGGTGCGGATTTTTTCGGTGCTGTATGACAGTTCTTGCCTCAGGGGGGCGGAGACGATTGTGATGTAGACCTTCCGATTGTGCAGGCGAATTTCGGATGTGAGGCTGGTGACCGAGGGGCCCATGAGTTTTTCCCACAGGGTTTTGATGCGCACCTGATCGAGGCGGGACCGATATTTGTACTGGCGCAGGAATAATTTGAGGGCCTCATTGAGAGGGAGGTCATTATGGCGTTTCATGTGGCAGCAATTGGTGTGATGAGGGCTTCATGGACAGTGAACATACGAAAGTCTGCTTGAAAATTTCGGGCGATTGCTGCGATGCGGTCCTGGTCGGTATCGGTGAGAAAGACCTGACCGAAAGACTGGCGGGCCAGCAAGGCGAGCAAGCGCGAGGCGCGGCCGGCGTCGAGCTTGTCGAAGAGATCGTCGAGCAGCAGGATGGGAGGAAACCCGTGATGTTCTGAAAGGATGGTGTATTGGGCCAGCTTGAGAGCCAGAATGACACTTTTGACCTGACCCTGGGAGGCAAAGCGTTTCACGCCTTCCGTTCCGATATGAAATTGCCAGTCGTCTCGGTGCAGACCAGAAGTAGTGCGCTGGAGAACACGGTCTTTTTCGCGGCAGGACTGCATCAGTTCCATCCAGTCACCATCTTGGAGTTGTGACCGATAGGTGTAGGAGGCCTCCTCCCGGTCGTCTGCAAGAAGTTTGTAGTATTCTGTGAAAACAGGGGCCATGGCCGCAGCGTACTCTTGGCGTTTTCCAAATATTACCGTGGCCGGCTCAAGCATTTGGCGGTCGTAGGTATCGAGCATTTCCTCGCTCCACTGGCGGTTTGTGGCCATCGTTTTGACCAGAGAGGTACGCTGCTGGAGCAGGCGGTTGTAGGTAATGAGGTGGGTGAGGTATGCCCGGTCGATTTGAGAAAAGGTCGTATCGAAAAAGTTGCGGCGCCCCTCACTGCCCTCGGTCACGATGGAGGTGTCTTCAGGGAGAACCGCCACCACCGGAAGGCGGCCGATGTGGTCGGCAAGGCGGGTGTATGAGGTGCCATTCCATTCAAATACCTTTTTCTTTCCGGCACCCACCTTAGCCACCACCCGACCGGACTCCTCTGCATTGAGCGCAAAGACTCCGTCGAGACGAAAAAAGGGAGACCCATGGGTCGGCAGCTGCCGGTCGGTCAGGCGGCGGCAGCTGCGGCACATACACAGGTAATAGATGGCTTCCAGCATATTGGTCTTGCCCATACCATTCTGGCCAGTCAGGCAGTTGACTCCCGGCGACCAGTCTACTGAGACTGTGGGATAATTTTTGAACTGGGTAATGGTCACGCGTTTCAGATGCACCTTATTCTCCTTTATAAGCGGGGCTGTCCCACCACATTAACCTCCGGAATCAGCTGGATTCCAAATCGGGACGCTACCGATTCTGCCACACGCTGTGCGTGTTCCCACAATTCAGCCCCCGTTGCTTCGCCGTAATTGACCAACACGAGCGCCTGCCTGGCATAGCACCCCACATGACCAACCCGACGGCCTTTCCATCCGCATTGTTCGATGAGCCACCCCGCGGAAGTTTTGACCCTCCCTTCGGCCATTGGCCAAAAAGGCATTTTCGGAAACTCCTCACGGAGTTCTGCTGCCCTCATGGCACTTACCTCTGGATTCTTGAAAAAACTGCCCGCATTACCAAGCACCTCTGGATCGGGAAGCTTGCTCTGACGGATTCGCACCACCGCCCTGCTGACGTCAGCGGCAGTCGGGTTTCTGATTTCCATGGCATCTAACTCCTCGCGGATGGCCCCGTACTCAAGCGACAAGCGATTAGTGCCTCGCTCGAGGCGCAGTGTAATACGGGTAATGGCAAACTGGCCCTTCAACTGATCTTTAAAGATGCTGTAGCGATAGCCAAACCGGCAATCTTTTGCAGTAAAACGGCGTTTTTGGCCGGTAGTGAGATCAATCCCATCCAGAGATACAAAGACATCGCTGAGCTCCACTCCATAGGCCCCGATATTCTGAATGGGTGCCGCCCCACATGTGCCCGGTATGAGCGAAAGATTTTCAAGACCGCTGAGCCCCCTTTCCAGGCTCCAAAGTACCAACCCGTGCCAATTGACACCGGCCCCGGCGCTTATGGTTAAAGTTGTACCGCTTTCTTCCTCGATGGATATCCCCTCAATCCGATTCACCAGTACGAGCCCATCGTAATCCTCTGCAAACAAGACATTACTCCCCCCACCCAGCACCATTCGGCTAGTCCAGTCAAGGTTCAGCAGCTCCCTGAGGTCGGCTTCAGTATTGAACTGCGCAAGGGCTGCTGTCCGGACATCAAGACCGAAAGTGTGGTAAGAGCGAAGCGAGACATCTGTGGCGATGAACATACTTTCTGGAATTGAACTGGCAGTACCAATGTGTGCTTCATACGAACAGCCTGAGCACTGGCCCTGCCATCAAGTCTACACTTTTTCCTCGAATTGCAGCCGTGCAAGATGGTGGTACAACCCGTCTTCATTGGCAAATAATTCGTCGTGGCGACCCTCCTCAACGAGGCGCCCCTTATCAATGACGAGAATTCGGTCTGCATCGCGGATGGTCGACAGACGGTGTGCGATGATGAGGGCCGTACGACCTTGCAGCAGCTTGTCGAGGGCATCCTGCACCACACGCTCAGACTCTGCATCAAGAGATGAGGTGGCCTCATCGAGTAGCAAGATGGCTGGGTCGCGCAAGATGGCACGCGCAATGGCAATTCGCTGCCGCTGACCCCCACTAAGCTTGACTCCTCTCTCTCCGACGATGGTACCAAATCCATCGGGGAACTCCTCAATAAACTCCAGCGCATTCGCTTGGCGTGCTGCCTCTATAATCTCTTCATCGGTTGCATCACCACGGCCATACAGGATATTCTCCCTGATCGTACCCCCAAACAACATGACCTCCTGCGGCACCAACGCAAAGTTGCGACGGTACGCTGACAGATCATAATCGGAAGCGGGCTCTCCGTCTACCAGCAATTTTCCACTTTGCAAGTCATAGAGCCTGAGCAGCAACTGAACCACCGTAGACTTGCCGGCTCCACTGGGGCCAACGAGGGCAACCTTTTCACCGGCTTGGATGGTGAAGTTGAGCCCTTTCAAAACCGGAAGGTCAGGGCGGGTCGGATATTCAAAGTGGACATCCCTGAATTCTATATTACCCCGAAGCGCCAGTGACGGCGCTGCACCTCCAGGAGATACTTCCAACTCCTGGGCAGTGGCAAGGATTTCGCGTATACGCTCTGTCGCTCCCACTGCACCGATGAGTTCGGTGTAAAAATTCCCAAGGCCGGCAATCGCCCCACCGATGATGGCTGTGTAGGAGACAAATGCAATGAGATCACCTGCGGTAATGCGTCCGCTTTGTACCATGAGCGCGCCCTGCCAAATGATAAAAAACAAGGCTCCAAATAGCACCGTGATGATAAAAACCGCAAAAATGGCTCTTCCACGGGCAAATCGCAGTGCGACCAGCACCATGGCATCAATGCCACGGCTGTAGCGGCTGAGTTCGAACCATTCATTTGTGAATGCTTTAACGGAGTGGACCGAAGTAAGGGTCTCGTTAAGCACTGTATTGGTATCGGCCAACGCATTCTGCCGCTCCTTGGAGAGCTTCCGGATGTGACGGCCAAAAATCATGGCACCCACCACAATGATTGGGAAGGTGGCGAGCATGATGAGGGCGAGGCGCGGGGTCGAGATGGCCAGAAAAATAACCCCCGAAATGAGAATAATGATCTGCCGGACAAACTCTGCGAGCGTGATTGAGAATGCATTGTAAAGCCGCTCAATGTCGGAAGTCACCCGGCTGATAAGCTCCCCAACCCTGCTTTTCTCAAAAAATGCAATCGGCAGGGTAATGAGGCGTTCGTAGACGGATTTGCGCACATCAGCGATGCCCCGTTCGCTGACTTGAGCGAAGAGTAATACGCGGGCGTAGGAGAATGCCCCCTGCACCAAAAGGATTCCCAATAAGGTGATGCCCATTTGGGGGAGCGTCAGCGGCCACTCCGAGTTACCCTGGGCTACATCGACCATTTCTCCGGCAAGAAGCGGAAAGACCATGAATACAAGGCTTCCCAAAAACAGCAGGAGCATCCCCACAATAACTTGCAGGCGGTAAGGCCGAACGAAACGAAAAATCTGGATGGCATCTCTGAGTGACTCCCGGGTCACCTTCGGTTTGGGCTCATCAGTGCCGACGCCCGGTGTGCCGGACTTTCTTCTGGACATGTAGTCAATTTGTACGAAGATAAAGAATTCACTGAGGAATGAATGGCAGAAGCCGCTCCTTTGTTCTTATCTTTCCCCGAAAACGCATATGCGATTTCTCGCCTCGCTGGTAATCTTCAGCATTCTCATCCTTCCAGCATGTCAGAAGGATCAAAGGCCTGATTTTCTGAACGGCTCCTGGCAGGCCTACCGCTACGAACGAGCCGACTCTGCAGCCCTTGAGGATTACCTCAGCCAGATTCAACTGGATATCGTGCTCCCTAACCATTATCATTTTTCAAGCACCCTCGACTATGAGGAGGCCGGCACATTCAGACTTTCAGACCAGTATTTTTTAGTAACCGACACCACCCGAGAGCCCCGGCAAGAAAAACGAATGCGCATTCGGGCACTCACATCTGACACACTCATCCTTGACATGATGGAAAACGGAGAAGACAGAACCCTGAATATGAGGAAAGTCTATTCTCCTAATCCACCCGAATGACCGGAAAGGTAAGCACCTGTCCAGAAGCCCGATGGCTGACTCTCAACGCATACCAACCGGGGGGCTCAGGGCTCAATGAAAAGGATTGCGGCACCTCACTCCACTGCCTCAGGACACGTCCGTTGTCATCGACCAAAGCAGCCTCATAGCCACTGTTCAGACCAATAGATGAGGACACTGTAACCAGTCCTGTGGTTGGATTTGGAAAGATATCAACTCGAGGAAGGTCCTTACCGAACAAATCGTCGGTGGCGCTCGGCGTATGTACGGGGGTTGCCCCGCCCATGACGGGTCTGATCATCACAGCGCCTTTATATGCGTAATCGGAAACGGTATCCAGAAGCACCCAATCTTGCGCACTTTTGAAAAATAAGTGCTGTGCGGCACTCGGAGAGTTGCGATCAAAGCCCACAGGCACAGGGGTAAAATTGGTTTCCCAGCCGACGTAAAAATCTCCGGCAGGAATGAAGAGGGGTGTCTCCTCGGTCTCTGTGACATCGAGAAGGACGAATGTAGTAAAGCCCTGAAGTGTGTCAAAAAGCTGATCGGCATAGAAAGTCTTCAAAAACGTCTGCTGATATTCAGGCTCATCATCGAGCTCTCCAACATACACCTGCAGCCTGAAATTGCTGGACGGGTAAGAGCCCGGATAATGGGGAATGTGCATCATCACGGCCCTGAGGGTATCATCGGTATTGGCGGTAAAACGCACGGCCAATCGCTCACCCGTATTGCCCGGGAGGATGCGCTGCTCTGCCGTGCCATCGTCGTAGGCGAAATAATCGCCGAATGTTGTATTAAAGTCGACCGTATCATTGCGCAACAGACCGGGCACATTGTCCTGATCCTTTCCTGGGTTGAGCGTGTAGCGATTCACAATGGTTCGCTCATCAGCATCCGGCAAATCTTCAAGACTCTGCAGAAGATCGCTGAAATTCACGTCAGGGATAAGTCGCTCCCCACTTTTTTGCTCCCCGGGATTGAAATTGGTGGCATCAAATGTGGTAATAAGGGGAAGGAAATCGGGAGAAGAAGCAAATGGTGCCTCGCGGACTGATATGCGGGAATCATCGAGTGATACTGCTGTATTGAAGTTACTGCGCACGGTAAATGCATAATCCTGACGCGTCTCTAGAGGGGCAAACCCCTTAAAATGCCCCCAGGGCATAGCGCGATATCGCTTGAGAATGCCGGGTGGAAGGGCGATAAAAGACATATCATCAAACCGCTCGTTTGGCTGGATATTTCGTGGTTCCAGGCGCACCATGTCAAGGTGCCATGGCTCCATGGTTTTGCTATTCGGCGAGTAATTGCTGAACCGGAACTGAAAGCCATTGTAAAGGAATGCTTCATCCAGCTTATACCAATGAAACTCAAATTGCTGGGGGCTTTGCCAGAAGGTATAGAATGTATCTTGAGTGAATGCATCGATCCGTTTCCACTCACCAGTTGGAGCTTTGAACTCCACCACCAGTGAGTCGTCTTTTTGCAGAGAATACCCCATTCCCTTGGGCTGAATGAAAAAGCTCAGGTATACGTCTGTGGGTCCGATAGCCCCGGGTGAAAGATCGATGTAAGACGACGTCAACAGATCAGATATTCCGTAGCCTCCCCCGTAGGGTGTTCCAGTTTCATCCAGCCCGTCAAAGGTGGCAACGCCAAGTGTGGGTGGATTGACGCCCAGCGTCCTGTTGACGAAGGCCCTGCGATCGAGCCAGAGGTCCGCAGAGGGAAAGGGTGAGAGAGCGGAAAAATCTTCGACAAAGCCCTCTCCAAGTTGAAGGGTATCTGTAAAGATGGAAAACGGATATACAGCCGTGTCTTCGATACAAAAGCGATCAGCAATAAGCAGGCAGACCGTATCTTCTCCGGCAAACCGTCGGGCTGTATAAAAGAGTTTGTCGTCCAGCACATAGGCATCAGCAAGCAGCGGGTCGCGGCATCCGAGCGAAGTTGGAAAACGTGCTGGCCCCGGCAGGGCACTCAAGTCAAGATCGATGGTCACCATGCTCTCTGCCTGGAGCACAGTGAGGGGTAATGTGTCTGACACAAACGTCCGGTGCACCCCCAAGTGATAGATGATGGTTTCGCAGTTGCCAGTCCCATCGCAATATTCGATAACGATTGTATCAATACCAAATTCGACGGCATTCTCAGCAATATAGGTCAGGCAGGTCGAATCCAGCTGAGCGCTCCCGTACACAGCCTCCCCGCAATTCAGGCACTCGTAGCTGGCCCCAGGCTGTGTCTGGCCAATGGTATCTGTGCAAAATACGACCGTATCACCAACGGGGATGCATAAGACATCCACATTGACAATTCCTCCGCGAACCTGCATCAATTCCCGGGTTTCATCCAGCGGCTTCGCTACACGTCCAAAGTGCGTGACAAACCAATCAGACTGAGCCTCTCGCTCCCTTGCGGCTGCTTCCTGAAGGACCGGATTACTTTCAAGGGGCACAACAATTTGTGCATGCATTGGATAAGCGAGAAAAAGAATGGCGTAAAGGGAAAGAAAGGGTGCGTATCGAAATACCATGGCTTGCTGTTCAGATATTGGATGAACGCCTGATTCGTCCGGATGTTGTAAGGAATTGCGGAGGCAGGGTGGCTTTTGGAGGATTATTGCCTTTACAGATATTTGGACAATGAGAATGTGCTTCCCTTTCGGTGACTCAATCAGCAAGGATACCCAAATCAGTTGAAATAAATCAATCCTTGATGCAGCGAACGGAGAACCCAAAGGCCCGGACGTATGGAGCTATGAATGCATTGTTACTCACGTAATTCAGGTAGTTAGCATAATAGCCCATGATTGAGCTTGACCAATAAGCACCA
>CAZMSQ010000072.1:0-7502 GCA_964569025.1 uncultured Saprospiraceae bacterium
ATTTGTCAACGCCCATACATCGGTATCTTCACCCGGGTCATCGTTCTCAAATTTCCCGGTAAGCCAGTAGTATTTCTGACCCCGTGGGTCAGAGGCTTCCTGAAACTCTTCAACCCATCTGGCATTCGCCTGACGGCAGACCCGGATGCCCTGGATGTCTTTTTCGGGGATGTTCGGGAAGTTTACATTCAGAAGGCGTGTGGTCCCGAGACCGTTATTGAGGGTAAAGTCGATGACCTTTGCAGCGTAGACCTTTGCAGCGGAGAAATCAGCGTCGAAGGAATAATCGAGCAGTGAAAATCCGATTGAGTTGACACCTTCAAGGGAGGCTTCCATGGCAGCGGAGAGGGTGCCGGAATAGATGATATTGATGCTGGCATTCGATCCGTGGTTGATGCCAGAAACGCACAGATCTGGAACGCGGTCCCGAAGCACAACGTGCCGAGCCAGCTTGACACAATCCACAGGGGTGCCTGAGCATTCCCATGCTTCCACACCTTCAAAGGCATTGACCTGATGGAGGCGGAGGGGATCGTGGATTGTAATTGCATGCCCCATTGCCGATTGTGGAGAGTCTGGCGCAACGACCAGTACATCACCAAATTCTTTGGCAACTTCCACCAAGGCTTTTATTCCTGGTGCAAACATGCCGTCGTCGTTTGTTACAAGTATAAGGGGGCGTTTCATATCGTGTTGTTTGAAGCGAAAATAAGACTATATTCTCAAACCGTCTGAAATCGGGAAATTCTGGCTATTTTCATCCCTCAGCCCATTGGCTTGTATTCAACCATAGTTCATGACCTACGACGACATTCTCTCATCTCTGAAGAAAGGGGAATTTCAACCCGTCTACTTTTTCCACGGTGACGAACCCTATTTTATTGATACCCTGAGTCGGTATATTGAGGAGCATGCTTTAGAGGAAGACCAGCGGTCTTTCAATCAGACGGTGCTGTATGGGAAAGATACGGATGCGAGAACGGTGATAGATGTGGCGTCCCGGTATCCGATGATGGCGCCCCGGCAGGTGGTGATTGTCAAGGAAGCTCAGGAGCTCAGGGATTTGCAGGATCTCAAGACATATGTAGAAAAACCCGTTGCTTCAACGGTTTTGGTCTTCTGCCACAAGCATAAAAAATTTGACAAAAGAAAGGCGCTGGCCAAGTCTTTGAAGGGATCCGGAGCGATTGTTTTCGAATCAAAAAAAGTGTACGACAATCAAGTCGGGGGGTGGATCCGGCAATTCCTGAAAGCAAGAGGGGTGTCAATTGATGACCAGGCATCTGAACTCATGGGGGAGTACCTTGGTACTGATTTGTCAAAGGTGGCGAATGAGCTGGAGAAGTTGCTCTTGAATGTGGGCAAAGGAGAACGCGTCACCATTGATCTGGTGCATGAGCATATTGGAATCAGCAAAGACTATAACGTCTTTGAACTTCAAAGGGCGCTTGCGGGTCGGGATATTCCGGCTGTGAACAGGATTGTTACATACCTTTCTACCAATACAAAAACCAACCCGATGGTGTATCTTGTAGGCAGCCTGTACACCTATTTTTCCAAGGTCGCCCTTATGCAGGAACTACGAACTTTGTCGGAGCGAGAACTGCTGAGTGCCATGAAGCTTTCGTCTGCATTTTTCCTGAGGGAGTACCGCCAGGCGGCCGCCAATTATCCGCCTTTGAAATTGCGCCACATTTTTCATTTGCTCAAGGAATACGACATGCGTTCAAAGGGTCTGAACAATGATCGGTTTGAGGAAGGTGAATTACTGCGGGAGCTGGTTTTTCGAATTGTCTCAGAAGCTCCTCCTCAGAATTGAAGGGATAGGCCTATTTGCCGTCCGTCAAATCTGATTGATCCCATAAGTTGCTGTAAATCTGTATTTTGTCCAGAGAGGACTATTGCTGTCACTACATCAAAGGCAAAGAGAAAGCCACCCTGAAGAATAATTGACCGGCCCCAGCCGCGCATTCTGTCTTCGTGCTTTCCTCCCCGTCTGGCTCTTTCTGTGAGATATAATCCGCCGAGCATATACCCCACATCCAGGCCCGCATTCAGCAGAAGAATCTTTTGCATTGAAAAATGGTCTTTCGTTACATCATACAGGCTGATATTAGTAGGAATGGATTTGGAAGCTTGAAGGTACCCAATGGTGGCGATGCCGAGATTGACGGCGTTCCACATGATGTTCATTTGATGAAAAGCGCGGTCAGTTCCAGTTTTTGACGGCATAAGGCTTGCCCCAAGCAGGATATTGCCGGCAGCCCAGCTGCCGAGCACCATCATGGCGCCACGACGGGTCTGAAGGGAATGGGTCTGGAAATCTATGAGATCTGCCTGCTGGGCGAAGAGTGCTGTGCTCAGAGCGAGCAGAAGGAGCATGAACAGGTGTTTTTTCACGTCAATTGCCATATATCAGGTTTTCCAAAAAACGCCTGAGAGGCATAATGGTTTGGGTCATTGATGCAGTCCCGTATCTTTGGTCTTTTTCAAGACATTCTCAAATTCTCAATATATGGATACGCTTCGAAAACAACTCATCCTTGCCTCAGCATCTCCCCGCAGGGCCCAACTGCTCCGTCAGGCTGGATTTTCATTTCAGCAGCGCCCCACGCATGTTCCGGAAGATTATCCTGATGACTTGCCTGTTGAGGATATTGCATCTTTCTTGGCTCAAAGGAAGGCAAGGGCTGCCAGGGAGTTTATTTCTGGGGAGGAAATCGTCCTTGCTGCAGACAGTGTGGTCATTCTTAACGGGACCTCTTACGAAAAGCCAACAGACCATGCTGATGCAAAGCGGATTCTGCGAGCTTTGTCAGGTAATATGCACACTGTTATCACAGGTGTCTGTATGCTGAATGCTGTGAAGGAAGTGGTTTTTCAGGGAGAGTCGAGGGTGTATTTCAAGAGCCTGACTGATGCAGAAATCGAGTACTATATCTCGACCTGTGCACCTTTTGACAAGGCAGGGGCTTACGCGATTCAAGAGTGGATAGGGTTGTGTAAAATTGAGCGCATCGAAGGCACATATGCCAACATAATGGGCCTGCCGGTCGATATGGTTTATGAAGCGTTGCAGGCGTTTTGAGCGAGTGCCTGCAATGGGAATAAAAAAAGCGGCCTGCATGAAGCAGACCGCTTTTTATTATTTCCGAAATCAGGAGAGTCACGTCATTCCGGCAATTACCTCGTGATTGTCAACTTTCTGGCCGTCCATTGCTCATCTATTCTGATTTTGAGCACATAGACACCGCCCGGTAAATCATTCAGGTCAAGGCGGTTGGTAGAAGCAACCTGGACCGTGTTATAGAGGTTCCGACCATCAAGACTCCATATCTCAACCATTGCTCCGGCTCCGGTCAGTCCGTCGATTTCAATCGTAACGAATCCGGAAGTCGGATTCGGATAGACTGAAATTGTGCGGTCAAATTCCGGATGAATGGCCGATGTAACAGATTCGACTTCAATTTCTTCGGTGTAGGAACAGCCGAAGGCATCTGTGACGATGAGGGTGTAGACCCCTGAACCGATGTTGTTCAAGGTGCTGGAGTTACCCATGAGCACGCCATCTAGGAACCATTCGAAAGTCAGAGGCTCTGTCCCTCCGGTGGCTTCTATGGTAATGGCGCCGTTCTGATTGTCTTCAATCTCATTGGTCACGTCAATGGAAAGGAGCGAGATTTCAGGGTTTTCTGCAATGGTTATCTCGCTGACTGAAATACAGCCGGTTTGATCAGTGACCGTGACGGTATGAAAACCTGCCGGCAGCTCCACTGCTTCCTGTCCTTGTTCTCCGGTGCTCCAGATGTAGGTGTTGCCACCATTTCCACCCGTTGTTTCGACGAATGCCGAACCATTGGACTCACCAAAGCAAGCAGGCCCTCCATTGATGGCATTCGATTCCAGTGTGTTTGTGACAGTCACCTCGAATTCACACTGAGCTGTGTTTCCAGAGGGGTCTATGGCTTCCCAAACAACAGTTGTTGTGCCGAGCGGGAAAGACTCATTGGGTGCAGGGCCTTCGATGAGGGTGACATCAGCTGAGCAATTATCGTCGAATTCAGGAAGGTCGTAGTTCACCTCTCCTGAGCAATCTGTACTCATGATGTGATCCGGACAGATAATCTGTGGCGGAAGAATATCAAGGACAGTCACTGTGGCAGTATTTTCAGCCGTGTTTCCTGTGGCATCAGCTGCCTGAAGGGTGACTGAATTATCACCGAGATCGGCACAGCCAAATGCAGACTGGCTGAGCACCAGGGTAGCGATGTTGCAATTGTCTGTACTTCCGTTATCAACCTGTGCGGCAGGAAGATTGGCGTTTCCATTTTCGTCGAGGAAAATGGTGACATCCTGGGTTGAGACCAATGGCGCCTCGGTATCATTGGCCTCGATTTCCACCTCTGTGGTTGTGACGCAGCCATTGGCATCGGTGACATCTACCGTGTAGAGGCCAGCAGTGAGGTTATTCGCAGTTTCAGACTGGCTTCCGGAGCTCCAAGCATAGAGATATCCGGGCGTGCCACCAGAGACAACTACGCTCGCAGAGCCGGTATTGTCGTTCGGGCAGGAGACATTCTGAACAGTTCCGATTGTGACATCCAGCACTGGTGGTTCTGTGATTTCGAACGACTGGGTTGTTTCGCAGCCGTTGTCATCGGTCAGGGTAACGGAATAGCTACCTGCAGGGACTCCCGTGTTGTTGCTGCCTGAGGCACCATTGCTCCAGAGGTATCCATAATCCCCTGTTCCGCCAGTAGCCTCGACTGAAATACTGCCAGTTTCCTCTCCAAAGCAAGATGCGTTGACAATTTCGGAGGAGCTGATGAGCAATTCGTCGGGTTCTGTGATGGTAAAGGTGGATTTCGAGCTACAGCTGTTTGCATCTGTCAGGGTGAGAGAATAGTCGCCAGCTTTCAGGCCGTCAATCATGTCGCCATCTGCTCCGGTATTCCATTCAAACGTGTACCCTGGCGTTCCGCCGGCTGGTTGGACTGAAATACTGCCGTTTGCATTTCCGTGGCAGTCAATATCAGCGATGACCTCTCCGAAGGACAATTCATCTGGCTGCTCTACGGTGAATGAGAATACAGCTTCGCAATTATTTGCGTCAGTCAGTGTCACCTCATAGTCGCCGGCTGTCAGGTTTGTTTCGATTTCATCCGAGCCGCCACTCGACCAGTTGAAGGTAAATGGTGAAGAGCCACTGACAATTTCGAGTTCAGCAGTTCCATCATCTCCATTGGGGCAGGTCACCGGATCGACTGTGATCTGAGCGCTGATTGCACAGTTAAATGCCTGGATATCCACGCATTCGGTAGTTTGGCAATTATTGGCGTCTGTGATTGTCACGCAATAAGTGCCGGGCTCCAGTCCGGTGATGACTGGCGTCTCGGCTCCGGTTGTCCAGAGGTACTGGTAGTCAGGAGTTCCACCCTGAGGCAGTGCACTGGCAGAGCCATCATTGGCCCCGAAGGAGCTTTCATCAGTGGCATCCAGCTGTGCAGAAACCGGGTCGGGTTGGCTCAGGGTGTAAGACTGCTCATTCTCACACCCATTCTCATCAGTGACGATGACTGAATATGTTCCAGCGGGGAGCCCAGTCACTTCTTGCCCCTGATCACCTGTTGACCAGAGATAGCCAAGGTTGCCGGTCCCTCCACCGGCGGAGGCTGTCAGGGCACCTGTTTGGTCGCCATTGCACAGAATCTGCTGTGTTTCACCGACTGAAATGTCGATTTGTTCTGGTTGAGAAATGCTGATCTGCAGAACAGCGGGGCAGTTGGATGCGTCAGAGACAGTGACGGTGTAGTCACCAGCTGCGAGATTTTCTTCGGTGGCATCTTGTCCGCCACTGGACCATTGGTAGGAGAATGGTTCCTGCCCACCTGCAATCACAATGCTTGCAGAACCGTCTGTTCCGCCGAAGCATGAGGTGCTGGTCACATCTGTCTGCACGCTGAATGCGCACCCTGCGCTTGCTACAGTCACGGATTGTTCGGTGACACAGCCATTGGCGTCAGTCACAGTAACAGTATATGATCCAGGCTCAAGACCTGTGATGGTCTCTGACGTTTCGCCGTTGCTCCAGAGGTAGGTATAATCGGGTGTTCCACCTGATGGGGCGGCTGATGCAGACCCGTCATTGGCTCCCGGATCAGACTCGCCAGTGGCCTGTGCATTCGCAAGCAGTTGATCTGGCTCGGAGATGGTTACAGAAACCACATCTTCACAATTGCTGCTTGCATCTGAGACAGTCACCGAATAGACCCCTGCTGAGAGTCCAGTGACCGCAGGCGCTGTCTCCCCATTGCTCCACAGGTAGTCAAGCTGACCATTCCCACCTGTTGCAGTCACCTCTGCTGATCCATCAGACGCTCCGAAGCAGTTAGCATCTGTCTGGGCTGACAGCGAAGCCTCCACTTCAGGTGCTGCCTCGACGAGGACCTCATCAATCATGGAGCATCCGTTGCTTTGGTTGAATACTTCAAGGACGTAGGTGCCGGCCTGGTCCACAACGGGGTTCAGTGTTTCGGCACCAGACTGGATGTTTCCATCGGCGGTGGTCCACATGTATGTATATTCTCCGCCTTGAGAGGATTGAGAGGCATCCAGCACCAAATCTGGAGTTGCACAATCCAGTTGCGCATCATCACCCGCATCGGCTGTAGGCGCTTGCTGATCGACATTGACGGTGAGATCGTCTGAGCCTGTACAGCCAGTTTGGACGCAGGTGACGGTCAGCTCGACAGTACCACCAGAGCAGTCAGTGGTAAAGCGGATGCTGTCATTGCTGATGGTCGCACATCCCTCAGGATCATTGAGGGTATAAGTGTATTCTCCGCATCCGTTGATGCCGGGCACAATAATCTGCTCAGGATTTGCACAATCCAACAAAATGTCCGGTCCGAGGCTCACTTCTGGCTCTTCTGTATTCTGAATAATTTCTACGCTGTCAAATGAGACACATGATGAGTCGGCGGTTCGAATTTCCAGATAATAATATCCAGGCGCATCGACGGTAGGAGTGAGGGTGGAATCGCCTTCAACAAAATTACCGACATCAGTGCTCCAGGTATAGATGAGCAGGCTGTCATCGACTGATTCGGAGGCGTCAATCATCACTTGATCAGCAATGCAATTGAGCAATCCTGGTGTATCAAGAACGAGGAGCGGGGGTTCGACTTGTCCACCAATCATCACAGTATCGATGGTTACGCATCCGTTGCCGGAGTTGTTGACCTCAAGGATGTAGGTGCCCGGTGTATCAACAAGCGGGGTCAGTGTCTGCTCCCCTGAGACAATATTTCCGTCTGGCGAGGTCCAGTTGTAGTTGATCGTTCCTCCGGAGGAGCCCATGCCCTGAATGGTCAGTTCTGGGTCTTCACAAGTCATGCTCGTATCCGGACCGGCGTTTGCCATCGGAGGCGGGATATTCCCGACGAATGTGACATCTGTAGTGGTGCAATTGTTTTGGTCAGTGATTGTGACCGTGTATGCCC
>CAZMSQ010000073.1:0-1036 GCA_964569025.1 uncultured Saprospiraceae bacterium
AAAACCAAAATACCAAACTCGCACCAAAAAAATTATTCCCAAACTCCCCATACTGGCAATAGGTTACCCTCAGGTTCGCTTCCCTACGGCATTGACAATGAAGAATAAAATGGCCAGGCCGCCGAGATGACAGAGTCCGCAGACCAGCCACCCGCCACCGGCGAAAATGCTGATGCCGGTAGCTGCGAGGCTCACCCCACCCACGGTGAGTGCATAGGGCATCTGGGTGCGTACATGACTGATGTGGTTGCAGCCGGAAGCCAGCGAGCTGAGGATGGTTGTATCTGAAATCGGAGAGCAGTGGTCGCCGAGCACCGAGGCGGCGAGGACGACAGAGATGACGCAAAGCACAATTTCCAGACCATGGGAGCCATCGAGGCCTTGCGCCTGACATACGGCCCAAGTGGTGGGGATCGCAATCGGGTACAGGATGGCCATGGTGCTCCAGCTCGAACCGGTAGAAAAGGAAATCAGGGCTGCCAGCACAAAGACGACCATCGGCATGACCATGGCGCTGAGGTTGCCTTCGACCACAGAGCTGAGCCATGTGGCTGTGTGCAATTCTTCAGTGGTCAGGGCCAGGGACCAGGCGAGGGCAAGAATCAAGACGGCAGGCATCAGAGACTTGAAGCCCCGCATCATGGTTTCCATGGAGGCGACCAGGGTCATGATGCGGGTGCTGACGGTCATCACCAAAGCCAGAGCAAGCCCTGAAAGTGAGGCCCACAGGAGAGCTGTGTAGCTATTGGAATTACCGATTAGGAGCCCGATTTTCCGAAAAAAACCTGTTGCTCCTTCGTCAAGCAGGGGGCAACCTGCCCAGACTTTCGACCAGCTCTGCCCGCCGGAGACCAACCCCGCATCGCGCAATTGGTACCATGTGCCCTGCATGCCGGTTTCGAGCAGGCCGTAGAGTGTGACGGCGATGACCGTCAATATCGGGAGGGCGGCATACTGCCATTTCATGGGAGCCCCTTCTACTGGGTCCAGATCCTCCAGGGCATGGCCATCGGGGTCTGCCTGATCAGGCTCTTCG
>CAZMSQ010000073.1:1046-5679 GCA_964569025.1 uncultured Saprospiraceae bacterium
GCTGGAAGTCAGGGCAGCGCGCTCCGCCCGGCTCATCGGACCGAAATCTTTGCCGCTCCGGATGAGGAAGAGAATGAAAAAGAGGGTCATAACCGGATAGAATGAGTACTTCAGTGAGCCGAGAAACAGGGCATAGGGGCTCATCCCGAAATCGAAGCCACTCAACTGGCGGATGCCGTCTTCGATGTAGCCGAGCTCGGCGCCGATCCAGGTGGTGACGAATGCAATGGAAACCACGGGAGCCGCTGTGCTGTCTACGATGTATGCCAACTTTTCTCTCGATATCCGAAACCGGTCTGTCACCGGACGCATGGTGTTGCCGACAATCAGGGTATTGGCGTAATCATCGAAGAATATTGCCACGCCCAGCAGCCAGGTCACGAACTGGGCCGACCGGCCGGAACGAGCGAAGCGCGATAGCTTCAACACCACGCCCGCCATACCCCCGTTGCGGGAGATCACCGCCACCATACCGCCGATAAGCAGGGAGAAAACCAATACGGCCATGTGGTCTGGATCGGCAAGTGCCCGGATGATGTAGGTGTCAAGGGCACCCCAGAAACTCATGAGGAACTGGTGGACCGAATCGACACGCATACCGCCAGCAATGAATGCCCCCGACCAGACGCCTGCAAAAAGGGAAATCGTCACTTCCTTGAACACCAAGGCAAGCCCGATGGCAATCAGGGGTGGGAAAATCGAGAGCCACAGCGGAATATGGCGCACCCGCACACCCTGGTCTTCCATCCGGGCACAGTGAAACAACCTGTACCGGTCTTCCCCGCCATTCTCCCAATTTACCAACAGTAGCCCTCCTTCTACCGGTACACTGCCTGCACTCCTCCCCCCTCGCATGAATACTTCCACCTCTTCATCATTCAACACCAAAGCCATCCGCCCATCGGAAACCTCTGCGAGAATGAATATTTCAATAGCACCATCGGACACAAATGCTTCAATATCAATATTCTCTGGGCTTACCCATTCTTCAACAGGAGGCATGGGCACCTCCATTGAATCTGCAGCTGACTGGCTGCGGAGGATGAACGGGGTCAGAAACAGGCACAGGGCCCAAAAAACAGGCTTTCGCATCATGGGTGACTCAACTCTTCGGATGGAACGGAAGAAATTCCAGGCATTCCGCCTTATCTTTCACTTTTCTCGGGTGCCAGATCGAAGACACCTTCAGTAAAAAAACAAATAATTCTCAAATTTCCCAACACGATGACCCGTCTCCTTCTCATTCTCCTTCCAATCCTATTCTCTGCATCTGCATTCTCCCAACAATTCACCCCTTACACACCTATTGTCAGTGTTGGCTCAGAGGAGCTTCCGTTTCCGTGGGCCGGGGGCTTAAACAAACCTCAATTTTCGGCAGTTGATTTCAATGAAGACGGGCAGGATGACCTCTTTGTCTTTGACCGGGAGGGGGGCGCGATACTGGTGTTTCTCCGGTCGGGCTCCGGTGCTGAAACCACCTACACATATGCGCCGGGGTTTGCGGCTTCATTTCCAGAGTTGCGCGACTGGGCGTTGCTGCGGGACTTCAATCAGGATGGGCTGATGGACATATTCACCAATGCGTGGGACGAGGCGCCTCAGGGCATTGCGGTGTACCGGGGGGTCGGGACGGCGGGAAACATGGCCTTTGAGCGCATTCAATTTCCCTTTGATTTCAATATCTTATATGCGCAACAGGCCAATGGCTCGATGCTCAATCTGTACTGCAGCTACGAAGACCTTCCGGCAATCGACGACATTGACAACGACGGGGATTTGGATATTCTGGCCTTCGAGCCCAACGGGATATATACCTATTGGTACCGCAACCGGTCTGTTGAAGAGGGTTATGGCACCGATACCCTGCTGTACAGCCTAGAAGACAACTGCTGGGGTGGCTACATTGAAGACAATTTCACATCTGGCATTACGCTGTCTGCCACTCCTGGCGAGTGCGCCGATGGCCTGGCGCCTCCGTCTGTGGGCTCCCGGCATGCTGGCTCAACCCTGCTGACCCTTGATCTTGACGGAGATTCGGACCGCGACCTCCTACTCGGGGATTTGTCAAACAAGGAGCTGATTCTGCTCACAAACGGCGGTTCGGCGGGGGCAGACTGGATGAATCAGGAGGAGCAGGGATTTCCGGCCGCAGGGGTGCCCGTGAGTATTCCTATATTCAACGCTGCATTCAATCCTGATGTCAATGGAGATGGCTTGTTTGATGTGCTGGTGGCCCCGAACGCGGGCGGGCTGGCCAAGGATGTGGAGAATGTGTGGTGGTATGAGAATGCCGGGACAGCCGAGGACCCTGAGCTGACGCTTGTGGCGAAGGATTTTCTGGTCGGGGATATGATAGACCTCGGGACCGGCGCCCATCCGTGCATAATGGATGTAAACGCAGATGGATTGCCCGATTTGGTTGTGGGCAATGGGGTCGTTTACCAGGAAGGGGGGGTGGTTGATCCGCGGCTGTTCCTCTGGCTGAACACGGGCACACCGGAAGAGCCGGTCTTTGAGCTCGCTGACAACGATTGGCTTGGTATGTCGCAATATGGGGCCGACAACCGCTATGAATTCGCCCCTACCTTTGGGGATCTGGACTCAGATGGCGACCAAGATTTGCTTATCGGAGAATTCTCAGGCCGCTTTTTTTACCTTGAAAACATCGCCGGCACGGGCCAGCCTTTGGCATTTGCAGACCCCGTCTTCCCCTTTGCTGATTTGAACATTCTCAATGCCCCTGTCCCGCAGATTATCGACCTGAACAAAGACGGACTACCCGACATCGTAGCTGGTTCGCGCTTCGGTTTTTTGAACTACTTCCAGAATATAGGCACCCCTGGCAATCCGGCATTTGGGACAGATCCGTCTGAGAGCCCAAATATTTTGCAACTCGGCGGTGTTGACACCCGAGAGAATTCATTTACTACCCGCGGGTATTCGGCTCCTGCATTCTATGACCTTGGGGACCAGTGGGCCTTGTTTTGCGGCACTTACCGCAAGGGCTTGCAGAGATACACCGGCATCGAAGACTACCTCACTGATACCTTCCCCATCACCTCAGACCTCACCGGCCTGACCCCTCAGGGCGAGCGTCTCCACCCTGCAGTCGGAGATCTCAACAACGACGGCACCCTTGAGGTCATCATCGGCAACCGCCGCGGGGGTTTGTCTTTGTATACGACCAATCTCAATGTCGATGGCTCTACCCCAACCACTACGCCCATCTCACCACATTCTATCCGAATCTCCCCCAACCCCGCCGATTCCTGGGTCCAAATCGAAGCAACTATCCCTTTCTCTTATGGAGCAGTGTTTCAGCTGTACGACCCAACCGGCATCCTGTGCCTGTCGCTCCCGCTCGACCCCGGCCAGCGGTCGGCTGTCCTTTCCCTTCCGAATCTCCCTCCCGGGGTGTACTTCTGGGTAGCCGGGAGTGATGCCGGGCACCTGGGCTTTGGCAAGTTGGTGGTATTATAGGGTATTGATATAAAATGATTTATCGTGTACCAAACAACAAACTCCCTACCCTTACCATCGTACTTCCCTCTTCAAGCGCAATGGGATAATCTCCTGACATACCCATGGAAATTTCCCGGAAATGAGGAGAATTTGAGAAGAATTTGGATTTGAGGGTAGAGAAGATGGACTGAAGGCTCTGAAACTCGCGCCTGATTTGATCGGTATTTTCGGTGAATGTGGCCATACCCATGACGCCGCAGAGTCGCACATGTGGGAGGGGTGAATGCTGAAGCGAAGTGAGAAATTCCTCTGCCTCTTCCAGAGTCATACCGTATTTGGTAGCTTCTTCAGCGATTTTGAACTGGAGCAGCACATCAATAACCCTGTTTGATTGGGCTGCCCGTTTTTCAATTTCCATAAGCAGCCGCGGGCTGTCACCGGAGTGAATCATCGCGATAAACGAAGCGATGACCTTGACCTTTTTGCTCTGCAAGTGCCCAATCATATGCCATTCGATGTCTTGCGGGAGCGCTTCATGCTTCTCTTTGAGCTCCTCCACCCGATTCTCCCCGAAAATCCGCTGGCCTGCTTCATACAGCGCCATAATATCAGATGAAGGTCGGGTCTTGGAAACGGCCACAAGTCTGGCACCAGAAGAATGGATGTGAGAAAGGAGTTGGTGGTAGGCGGACATATGAATCATGGTGCAAAGATGCGTTTTGATAAATAATATTGACCTTCAGAGAATGAAAAATCATTCTCCGGCATATGGGACTTATGGAATTTTGCGTTCTACAATTGTTATTTCCGGCAATTCGGACTCCTTCACTTTCATCAAAGGACACATATAGACGATAAATTGTTCGACACGACTCAGGCTGAAACCCATTCATTACCTTTTCAACCCATTCGTCATGGAGAACATCCGTTTTAAGCACGCGCGCCGCAAAATTCGCCACAGGGCAGTCACCATTACCATTCTTTTCCACCTCCTCCTCTTTGGCTCTCTGCTGGCCCTCGGCACAGATTTCTCCGGCTGGGTTAAGAATGGGATTGAGCAATGGATCATTGGAGATGAACAGGCTGTAAGCCCCGAGCCTGGCAGGCCAGTTTCCCAGATACTCAAGCCGTAAACAACGCCCAGATCCATAGCCGCTTTCAAGCTTGGCTC
>CAZMSQ010000073.1:5779-7136 GCA_964569025.1 uncultured Saprospiraceae bacterium
GCAAAAGCAGCAAGACCAAGATACATTAACCCCGTGACCATCACCAGCTTACTGACCAGACTTACTTTCCGATAACCCATTTGATCGCGACTGCGGATCAACAGCACCATACTCCACACCTGGGGCGCGGTAACAGCAGCCTGAATGAAAATCACAAGTGCCGTCTTTTGGCGAGCCCACTCCATCTGCCCGGCAGCCTGCAGGAGAATGAGGGTCAGCAACCCCCAAATCAGCGCCTGTCCAACAGCAACCCGCCTGCCGGCTGCAATTGGGAGAGTCCGAAGACCTGAAGCCCGATCGCCGGCCATATCCTCCAAATCTTTCACCCCTTCCCGGTACATGGTGGTTGTCCATGAAAACAGCAAAAATCCAAGGGCAACCAACTCCTGCGGCTGTCCGTTTTTGAAAGAGAGGAGAATGTGAAAGGGATTCCACCCTATGGCGAGCAGAGAGAGGCTTGGGACAGCGGTACAGCACAATGCTACAACGACATTCCCAACCAATGGTAGTCCCTTGAACACCATAGAGTAAAGCATGAGAATGACGGTGACGGCAGGATGGACAATGATCCATTCGGCCTGACCGAAACGCCAGGCAGCAATCACAATCAACAGCAAACCGGCAGCCGTGAGGATTCCGTAGAGCCACCATCCGGCGGTTGTGGAAACCTCGGATCCAATCATGATCTGTGTGGGCTTGTTGATGCGGTCGTTTGTTTGATCCAGGATGTCATTCATGACATACCCAGCTGCAGCGATGGAAACGGTTGCGCCAATCAGCGCGGTGAGGGCAAAGAAGTCTAAGGCGCTGCTCCGCGCTCCGGATGGAGGGGACAGGAAGATCGCCACGGTGTATTGGGTCAGGGCGATTATGACAAGGTTGGGCCAGCGTATGACTCTCAACAAGGTGCCGGGAGCAGGCAGACTCATCAGTCCTCGAGGTGTAAAGGCTTAGCATCAACAGACCATTGCCCGCGAACGCGCAAGACCTTTTCAATAACATCCCGGACACAGCCCTTGCCCCCGGCAAAGGCTGAGATATAGCGACTGATGTCTTTTATTTCGGCCACAGCATCGGAGGGACAACAGGGCAGGCCAACCAATTTCATGGGCCCATAGTCCGGAAGATCGTCGCCCATAAACAAAATCCGATCCACAGAAAGTTCGTTTTCAGCAACATACTCCCGAAATACCGCAACTTTGTCGGAAACTCCTGCAAAAACATCATGGATACCCAGGCTCTTCAACCGCATGACTGTACCCGGACAATTGCCGCCAGTGATGACCGCAAGACGGTATCCCAGGCTCGCAGCACGCTTCACTGCATAGCCGTCTCGCGTGCTCATCCGCCTCAGCAG
>CAZMSQ010000074.1:0-6923 GCA_964569025.1 uncultured Saprospiraceae bacterium
TACACTGCCACGAAGCAGATGATCGTGATTGAATAGACGATTGCGTAGATAGAAATTAAAAAGGCCGGGGTACCGAAAGGTGCCCCGGCCTTTTTTTTATCCCTGATTTATCGATTTGATCGACAAATGCGCAAAGCAATGCGCCTGTACGGATAGGATACGACCATGTGGACGCAATTCAATCCGCCTGTACGGATTGAATATGACCATGTAGAGGCGCAATGCTTTGCGCCTCCACGGATAGGATATGGCCACGTAGATGCGCAAATCGTCGCGTATGTACGGATTGAATATGACCCCGCAGATACGCCATTCAATGCGCCTGTACGGATAGGATATGGCCACGCAGATCGCAATACGTTGCGCCTGTATGGGGGAAATGACCATGTAGAGGCGCAATGCTTTGCGCCTCCACGGATAGGACATGGCCCCGTAGATGCGCAAATCGTCGCGCCTGTACGGATTGAATATGACCCCGCAGTACGCCATGCATTGCGCCTGTACGGATAGGATATGGCCACGTAAAGGCGCAATGCTTTGCGCCTCTACAGATTGAATATGACCCCGCAGATGCGCCATGCATCGCGCCCCTAAAAAGGCACAAACGCCAATATTGTTTTTGGATACGTATCTGTAATAATCAACAACCCCAGCGAATCCAGACGGGCAATACCCTCCCAATTCCGGCTTTCTCCTGGTGCGGTGGTCAAGCTCAGGTATATAGGGCGACAATCTTCTGCCAGGTCAATGCGATTTTCCTTGATCTCTAGCTCGAGTAACCGTTCTACTTTTTGGTGGGATGTATGGGATGAGCCGATACCGAACTGGTTTGCAATCGGATCTGAGGGGTATGACAGCTCTTTCTCTCCAGGGTAAAACATATTGATGACCCAAAACCTGCCTGCAGAATCCACCTCAGTGGCATCGGTGATGCGATACGGTATGACCGGGATGGGGTAGGTGCCGCATGGTTCAAAATCGCTGGCTGTGAGGCAGTGTGCGACACCGCTTTCCGAATTTCCTGAAATTGCGTTGGCTTCATGGAAGGTCAGGACAGTTGAATCATTGATAAGCAGCAGTGTCTCTTCAGCCATGTTTGGGACATTCGATTGGGAAGCAATCCTGGCATTCGGGAGGGTATCGATGGTAAATGTTGTCATGTTGTTTGTCATTCTGCCGCGCAGGAGGATGCCATATGCATTCCCTTCACTTGGTTCTACCTCCAGGGTGACCCAAGCGATCAGAGAATCCGTTCCTGTGCCGAATGTGATGGCTTCATAGCCTTCATAACCTGGGTATAAAGCCAAGAAATTTGGGCTCTCGACAGGTATTTTATGAGGGATCAATACAGTTTTTGATGGGTCTTTTACAGCTGACAGTAGGTCTTGCTTCTTGATAGAAAACAAATGACCCCCACTACCACGGGATGGAAATGCCGGGTATTGTGGAAGTAGGATTAAGTGGTCTCCACACCAGGCAAGCCCAGAAAATTGAGCATCTCGCTGACCTGCTTCACCTTCCAGTTGAAGTTCAATTGGTATTGCCTCAGGCAAAGTGTCAATACCAGTGTATAGGTTTGAAGAATTATCCGGACCTTGCGTGCAATGGGGTGTCATCAGTCCCATCAGTGTGGCAAGGAGTGTGGGTCGCAAAGCAGATTTCATAGTGCTTTTTTCGAAAGATAGGTAAATTCATACGGTCCGATCCTAACCTTTTCTTCTGCAGAGCGTTCCTTTCTCCAATTATACTGCGTGAAAAGTTGTTTTCCTTCACACGGATTTATACAATCATTCTCATATAACTGCATCAAGATTTGAATTATGAAGGCTTTTGTATTTCTGTTGTTTTCCCTCATTTCTGTGCCATTGATGGCGCAAAACTTCATCAATGGTTCAATTAGCCATGATGGCATCATACGAAAGTATCTGTTGTATGTTCCTCAAATCTATGACGGAAGCGAGGCTCGCCCCTTGGTTCTTAATTTCCACGGTTTCGGGAGTAATGCCACCCAGCAGGCACTCTATGGCGACTTCAGACCGATGGCAGATACTGCCAATTTTCTGATTGTGATTCCTGAAGGGACACTTTTTAATGGCGTGCAGCACTGGAATGTAGGTGGGTTTACAACCGGGAGCACGGTTGATGATGTCGGGTTTGCCTCGGCGTTGATTGACAGTCTTGCTGCTGCGTATAATATAGATCTGGGGAGAGTGTATTCTACTGGCATGTCGAATGGTGGGTACATGAGCTATCGGCTGGCGTGTGAGCTCAGTGACCGGATTGCAGCCATCGCCTCTGTAACGGGTTCTATGACGCCGGCAATTTCGGCAAATTGTAATCCGGAGCACCCAATGCCGGTTATGCAAATCCATGGGACAGCAGATGCAACGGTACCCTACAATGGAGCCTCATTTAGTCTCTCAATGCAAGATGTACTGGATTATTGGGTAGGATTCAATGAGTGTCAGATCCCTGCTGATACCACAGCGCTTCCGGATGTCAATCCAACCGATGGAAGTACGGCAGAATGGATTGTCTTTGAAGGGGGAGAGAATGGCTCTACGGTTGAGCATATTAAGATTTTTGAAGGGGGCCATACCTGGCCTGGATCCTTCATACCGTTGCCTGCTACGAATCGTGATTTCAGTGCTTCGGAGGTTATTTGGGATTTCTTTTCCAGATATGATTTAGAGTCACTCGGGGGCGTCGTAAACGTGTCTGATTACCAGGAGTTGGTCCTTCGAACTGACCTTCGCCTCTATCCGAATCCCGCCTCAAGTCTGGTTTTTATTGATCTTGAGGATTCTCTTGGTCAGGAATACCGGATATTGGACTCGAGAGGGATGTTGATTCAGTCTGGTATTTTATCTGCCGCACCTCTCGATGTCACTCACTTGGCTGACGGATTGTACAGTTTGATTACTGGAAATTCCATCGGGCGGCTGGTCGTGATTCATTGATCTCTAATCTTTATCTTCTGCAACTGCTTTTAGCATCGCCTGATGCCGTTCATTCAGGAGGGCTTTGACCTGTTCGTATGATTCCTGACCTTGAATGGCTTTTTGCCGGCGGCCCAAGCCGTGGATTTCAAACTTGATGTCGTTATACCTGGCTTTCTCCTCAAAATCGCGGATGATTTCATAGATGTCATAATCGATACTGACCGTGTGAGTCGCGTCAAGGATAACGTGGCAATGGGGGCGGATTTCTTCCAGCGTTTTGATGATACTGGCTCGGTTTAGGAATGATACGTCTTCAGAAAGTTTGATGATGACAGGCTTTTCTGGGTGTTCCTGAGTTTCTTCGCTGAGGAAGTAGGGATTGCGGTAATTATTTCGGAGAATATAGAAAATGGCGATGGCCATGCCGAGACCAATACCGATGAGAAGATCGGTAAAAATGATCCCAAGAATAGTCACCATAAATGGTACGAATTGTCCCCATCCGAGCTTGTACATTGCTTTAAACAGAGTTGGTTTTGCCAGCTTATAGCCTACAATAAAAAGGATAGCGGCAAGGGTTGCCAATGGGATGAGGTTGAGAATGGAAGGAATCAGGAGGGCTGCGAATAAGAGGAGAAAACCGTGGAGGATGGCGGAGAGTTTGGTGCGACCTCCCGACTGTATGTTTGCGGAACTGCGGACGATGACCTGGGTGACGGGCAGGCCACCAATCAGGCCTGAGAGGATATTTCCGATGCCCTGTGCTTTCAATTCCAGATTAGTGGGGGTAATCCTCTTGTAGGGATCAAGCTTGTCAGTGGCTTCGACGCAAAGTAGTGTTTCAAGGCTGGCAACCACAGCGATGGTAGCTGCTGTTGTGATGACGGCAGGATTTGTGATTTGTCTGAAATCCGGGAGAGTAAACAGTCCGAGGAAGCTGTCAAGCCCCTCTGCAACAGGAATCTGGACAAGGTGGCTAGACTCGATGGCAAGGTTTGGGGCTGCCAATAAAAAAAACTGATTGAGCAGGATGCCCGAGATGACTGCCACGAGTGGGCCCTGAATCAGTTGAAAGATTTTAATCCGCTTCATGAAGGGTTGCTCCCAAAGGATGAGGATAAACAAGGCTGAGGCTGCCACAAGCATGGCTCCGGGTTGAATATATTTCAGCATGTTCGTCAGTTCGGAGAAGGTATTTTGCGCATCGGGCTGGGCAAAATCAAGTGTGCCTTCCGGAACGGCATCATAGCCGAAGGCGTGGGGAATTTGCTTAAGCACGATGATGATACCGATACCGGACAGCATACCTTTGATGACGGAAGACGGAAAATAATACCCGATGATTCCGGCATTCAGGAATCCGAGCACCAATTGAATCACTCCGGCAAGGACGACCGCAAGTAGAAAGGTTTCCCAGGCGCCGAGGCTCGCAATGGCATTCAGAACAATGACTGCAAGCCCTGCGGCTGGTCCGGATACCCCAAGAGGAGAGCCACTGAGTGCTCCAACCACAATTCCTCCTACAATGCCGGCAATAATTCCCGAAAAAAGAGGGGCACCTGAAGCCAATGCAATGCCAAGGCAGAGGGGGGTGGCGACAAGGAAGACAACAATGCTGGCGGGAAGATCGTGTTTGAGAGATGAGAACAGACTTTTCTCATCAATCCCCTGAGGGGCTGGTGTGGTGGGTGTCATAATATGGTAGTGTGTGTGCAATAAGTCAGTAACAACAACCAGTTTTGGCTTCATTTGGTGCTTAATAAATGGTTAGAATACCATTAAAATTTGATGAGAATGCCGGGCAGATCAGAGATGATTGGTGGTGAGGACATCAGAAGGAGGGAAGGAGAATGGTTGCTTCTGTCCCTTTATGGATTGTGGAGATAAACGAAAGGGTACCTCCGTGAAGGTGGATAATCCGATGAGCAAGAGGGAGGCCGATGCCATGGCCTGTGAGTGGCCGGGCATTCGCAGAGCGGAAGAATGGCTGGTAAATTTTGCTGAGATCGGAGGGTGGAATGCCAATCCCTTGATCTTTGACTGAAAATTTGAAAGAATCCCCTTGTCTGGAAAATGATACCCGCACCATTTTGTCGCCAGAGTATTTGAGGGCATTATCAATGATGTTTGCCAATGCTGTTCGCATCAAATCGGCATTGCCAGGGATGACGTGGTCTTCTCCGATGGTTTCAAAGTCGAGGTGGAGGCGTCCTGAGGGAAATGTATCGAGGGCTTCTAACAGGCATTGATCGGGTGAAAACATGCCGGGATTTGGCAGGGCGGAGAGAGATTCTGCCTTTTCGAGATCAAGTAGTTGAGATATGAGGGTCTGAAGGCGACGGGCCTCAGCACTGACTATGCTGAGGGAATTCCTGTATTCCTCGGGAGAGCGGGGTTTGAGAAGGACGAGCTCGGCCTCACCCCGGATAGCTGTCAGAGGGTTGCGCATTTCATGGCTTGCATTGCGCACAAACTGCCGCTGGGCCTGGAGTGTGCTCTGGAGGCTGTCGAGCATGCTGTTGAATGCTTTGGCAAGCTGACCCAGCTCATCGACTGGTTCGTGCACATCAAGCCGGAGCTCAATGCGGCCCTGTCCAATCTTGCTGACTTGCCTGGTCTGTGCTTTGAGCGGGCGCAGTGCCCGGCTTGTGCCAAGGTAGCTGGCCAACCCGATGATCAGGAGGGAGAGAATCGCACAAGCGATCAGGATTTTTCTGAGGTAGAGCAGACTGGATTGTCCGAATGTATCAACAGCTGTAACAATGACGATAAACTCGCCCTCGGGCAGGACATAGTGTTTGCTGAATCCCATTCTCCTCCCATCCTCAAATTGGAGGGATTTGCTGGTATAAATTTCTCGCGCAAGGGCAGGCCCATACCAGGCGGAGAGGGTGTCAAGGCTTTGCGGAGAGGTGGGAATCACGTATTCTTTCTCACCATCCAAAGTTTGCAGAAAGCGCGCGCGAACGGCTTCTTCAATCACTTTATTTTTCTCTAAAAATATGAGCTCTGTAAGGGCAACACGTTCTTCAAGTCTCTTTGAAAACTCACGACCGTGGAAGCGGGCTAATTGGAAGTAGATTAGGCTTCCCATTGTGAGGACGACCACGAGGGAGCTGAGGGCGAATATCCATGAAAGTCGGGCTCGGATAGTCATTGGAAGGAAATGAGAATGTGCAATATTATCCGATGGTGTAGCCCATTCCGGTTACTGTCTGGATGAGTTTTGTCTCAAAGGGGCGGTCAATTTTTTTTCTGAGGTAGGCCATATAGACGTCAATGATATTGGTGCCGGGGTCGAACTTCACTTTCCAGACTTTCTCCAGTAATTCTGCTCTTGAAACGACCCGTCCATGGTGCTGCATGAGATATTGAAGGAGGTAGAACTCTCGCGGCGTGAGGGCGATTTGCTGGCCGGAGCGGACAACTTGCTTTTTGTCGAGGTCCATTTCAAGATCTGCAATGAGCAGGTGTCGATCTTTTTTAAACAGGTCGGTACGTCGGCGCGTCAGGGCTCTGATTCTTGCAAGCAGCTCCTTAAATTCAAAGGGCTTTCCCATGTAATCATCGGCTCCTCGTTCGAGCCCTTCTACAACGTCTTCGGTCTCATTCAGGGCCGTGAGCATCAGAATGGGTGTGACCAGAGCGAGGTGCTGCCGGAGGTGTTGGCATACATCCAATCCATTCAAGCCCGGCAGGATGAGGTCAAGAATAATGAGGTCATAGTCATGCTTTTCAGCGAGATGAAGGGCGAGGTTTCCATCAAAGGCCTGGGTGACTGAGTAGCCGGATTCTTCAAGACCCCGTTTGATGAATCCTGAAATGGAGGGTTCGTCTTCAGCAAGCAGAATATTCATGTTGGAAGATAGTGATTCTGATGTTAATCTGGAGAAAGAGGGATTTTCTCTGCGTTGGATTTTTCAGAATGTTGAGGGAAGTCGTCATACCATGGGATGTTGGTTGAGAAAAGAAGGACAAAAC
>CAZMSQ010000075.1:0-6705 GCA_964569025.1 uncultured Saprospiraceae bacterium
GACGGCTATAGTGGTCGGACGACTATAGTGGTCGGACGACTATAGTGGTCCGACGACTTTCGCTTGCGAAAGTCGTCGGACCGGGCACGACTTGGGACAGAGGCTATTGCTTTTGGCAGCATTGGGGGCGGAGGAAGCTTTGCGTCTCCTCAAAGTAGGGGAAGGCATTGCTGCTGCCGGGTTGCTCGAAATAAAACAGGGTGCGCTCGCGGGGCGAGTTGCCGATTTCGTGCATGGTGGCGGCATCGTAGAGGCGGCCGTTGAGCATGGTGTGGGTGACGTGCTCGCTTTGGCGGATGTCTTCGAGGGGGTTGCCGTCGATGATGATGAGGTCAGCCAGCTTGCCGGGCTCGATGCTGCCGAGCTGGTGGTCCATGCCGAGGTAGATGGCGCCGTTGATGGTGGCGCAGCGCAGTGCCTCAAGGTTGGTCATGCCGCCTTGGGCCAGCATCCAGAGCTCCCAGTGCGCGCCTAAGCCCTGCAACTGGCCGTGGGCGCCGAGGTTGATCCGAACTCCCGCATCAGCAAGCTTTTTCAGACTCTGCGAGGTCAGGATGTGGCCGTTTTCGAACTCCTCTTCAGGGATCATGGTGCGGTGGCGCGCCCTGCTGTCAATGACGCCCCGGGGGGTGAAGGTCAGCAGGCGGTCCTTGCTCCAGACATCAGTGTGCTGGTACCAGTAGTACTCGCCGTTTACGCTGCCATAATTGACAATCAATGTCGGGGTATTGTGGGCATCGGTTTCGGCCCACAGGTTGATGACATCCTTGTAGAGCGGAGCCACTGGCAGATTGTGCTCGACGCCAGTGTGGCCGTCAACGACCATGCTCAGGTTGTGGTAAAAGAATGAACCGCCCTCCGGCACAACCAATATGTTCTGTTCTTGTGCGGCACGCATCACTTGCTGCCGCTGCTCTCGCCGTGGCTGGTTGTAGCTCTTGACTGAGAATGCACCAAATGCACTGGTGCGCCGCAAGGCAGAACGGGCATCCTCCAAGGAGTTGATGACAGCCTTGAAGTCACCATCTGCCCCGTACAGAATGGTGCCGGTGCTGAACAAGCGCGGCCCCACCATCTTGCCAGCGCGAATCAACTCCGCATTGGCAAAGACCATCTCCGTGTTGGTACTTGGATCATGAGAGGTGGTCACCCCATAGGCCAAATTGGCATAATACTCCCATTGTTTCTGCGGACTGAGCCCATACCGGAAATTGCCGCTGTGGGCATGGACATCGATGATGCCCGGCATAATGGTTTTGCCGCTGCAGTCAATCACCGTGGCTGAAGAGGGTATTTTGACCGAGGCGCCTACTTTCCGGATGGTGTTTCCCTCAACCAGCACAGTCCCATTCTCAATCACCTTATCCCCATCCATGGTAAGAATGCGGGCGTTGGTCAATGCAATCTGACCCTGAGGCTTGTCAGATGATACGCGCAGCCCAATCGCAATGCCTGCGCTATCCATTGGCGGCAAACTGTCTGCAGCACCTTCAAGAAAAGCAAAGCGCTCGGTGAGCTTGTCAGAAAAATAGGTGTCTCCCAGGGTCCAATACAGCGATTTGCTGTCAGAAGACCAGTGTATGTTGATGCCGGCATCACGGGCTACCTGAGCAACCGGCACAGCTTTGGTAGAGGAGGTCAGCACAACCTTCTGACCCGTTTTCGGAAATGGTGCCACGTACACCTTGTACAACTCCGACCAGGCCACCCATTTGTTGTCAGGACTGATGACGTAGCGCTGGGTGTATTTGCCGTCAAAATGCTCTTTTTTGTCGTGGCCACCCAAATCAGCACTCTCAATTTTCTTGACCAGACTGCCAAAAAGATACCCACCTTTCTGATAGAAAATCCGCTTCCCATCTGCGCTGAATTGCGGATATTCCCCCTGAGGCGACACAAGCTGCGGCGCCTTGCTTCCATCTGATGGGATCAAATATATGCCCGGCTCCAGACAGTTGGCATACCCCTGATGAGAATTGCCGCCCTCCTTCAGATACGCGATAGACAAACCGTCAGGAGAAAAAACAGGGGTGCGGTAAATGGCAGGATTTGTGAGAATCGGCGTAATGGTATTCGTCTCGAAATCAAACACCTGAATGGTACCCATCGCCTCATCGTCCCAAGTCACATACACCAGCTTCCTGCCGTCAGGGCTGAACGATGGCTCCGACTCAAATCCATATGTGCGGTCCTCCGGTTCAGTCAGCGGCTCCGGGGTGCCGTCCGGCAGGGATTTCCGCCACAACTGACCAACCGCATGGAACACAAGAACAGAGCCGTCCGGTGATGTCACAGCGTGGCGGATGGCCTTTGCGTCGAACTCATTCATAAACGCATCGTTCTGAAAGCGCACTGTGTTGGCCACCTTCGCATTCACCTCCACCTCGAATGGAATCTGCTCTGCATCTTCCACTGGTTCGCTTCCCGCTTTGACTGGCACTTTCCAGAGTTTGCCTTCTCCGTAAATCACGATATGACGGTCGTCAGGCGTCCAGGCAAAGCCCGGATAGACCCCGAATATGGCCCACGCTTCCTGCTGATCTTTGATCAGGCGGTCAAAGAGCGGAAATTCCCTGCCGGTCGCTACCTCGTACAAGCACAAAACACTGCGTGTGCGAATTCGCTTTACAAACGCAACCCATTTTCCATCATGAGAGACCTGCGGACGGCACGCGCCACCCGGACCGGCAATTACATTCTCCACCTCTCCTTTTTCAAAATCATACCGCTTTGTGACATAGATCTGACTGTTCGGGTCTTTATTGTATTGAAAATACCCGCCCGGATACATATCCTCTGAAAAATAAACATAGCGCCCATCCGGAGAAACAGACGGCTCATTGACGTCCTGCTGATCATTCTTCCGCTTGGTCAACTGGAGGCCCTCGCCCCCTGTTTTATGATACATCCACAGCTCCCCGGCCCCAAGTGACCGACCTGAGGTAAAGTGCTTCCGGGCCACGAAATACTCCCCATCCGGCATCCAGACCGCATTGTTGAGCAGGCGGAATGACTCTTTGGTCACCTGTTGCGCCTCGCTGCCGTCGGCATTCATCATCCAGATATTGTCACCGCCACCGGCATCACTCGTAAACAGAATGTGCGCCCCGTCAGGACTGTACCGGGGCTGTACCTCCCAAGCCAGACCCGACCGCAAAGGAGTGGCTTTCCCACCACCAATCGGCATGCTGTACAGATCGCCAAGCAGGTCAAAAACAAGCGTCGAGCCATCTGGGCTGATGTCAAGATTCATCCAGGTACCCTCGTCTGTGCTGAACGAAACATCCCTCCAACCCCAACCCTCTCCGGGCGGATCATTGACATCCCATTTGGCATCGTCACCTTGAGCGAATGTGCAAAAGGGGAGAAGGGCCAAAAAAATAAGCGCGAGGAGCGTACTTGTGAAATTTTTCATGCTTCTATTTGCTTTTGATGAATTGTGTAAATGATGGAGAATGGGTACTGGTTGCTTCCGCAGTTCAGGAGTAAGGTCTCAATTCACTGGGTGTCAAAAGAGCCACCCAGGGGGAGTGTTACACTCAGCCATGGGGTGAGTAAAAATCCGCCGACATCTCCCAGTGGGATAAATCCGCCATAATCGAGGGCAATTTTTCGCCAGATGGTACGCCCGCCGAGCGAAATCAGGGCATTGGCTCCTCCATCGAGTAAGTAGTTTTCTGTCATAAAGTAGGTATTCCGGGCCAGCCTCCCCAGGCCACCCACCTGGATGACCGGGCCTCCAGAGCCGCTTTCAAAATTGGTGGCATACCCCGCACCAAAAGAAAACTGCTTGTCAGGAGAGCCAATCGTAGCAGTGCCGGTGAAAATCCCAATGGGGCTTTCTCCAAAGCCTCCGATCACTGCTCCAAACAAACTGTTGACACCCAGATACATTTTCTGGTCCTTCACCGGAATACTCACCTTCGGGTTTACCCAGGCCGGAACCGGCCCGCCAAATAAAAGAAAGCCAGGCAGGAAGCCTCCGCCGAGGCTGAAATAATCTGAGACGCCATACTCAAACTGCTGAATGAAAATCCAGGTGTTGCGGTAATAGGCTTTTTTTCGACCCACCGGGTATCCACTCCCCCAGAAAATATAGGCGTTTGCCAACGGATTCTCAGAGATATATCCGGTCTTTTTCAGCCTTTCCGGATCAAGTACCTTCATCGACTTGATGTCCCTGACGCGCAAGGTGATGGTGCCGATGTTGTCTGTCTGACACTGAATCACACCTTCTTCAACCTGCTCGATGGTCCCTGAATACCGGTTCCCGTCATTGGTTTCAATCCGCCAGATATACTGCGAAGAATCTTGAGCCTGCTGGGCATGCAAGGAGCCTGTGATGATCAGCAAAATCACGGCCGCTATAGCGGTCGGACCGCTATAGCGGTCCGACCGCCTTGGGAAATGGGTATGAGATTGGTTCATTTCAGAAAGAAAAAGTTGGTGAAGGCCGTTATTCAGATATCATGGAGGTGGAGGGGGCGCTGTATGAGCTTTTAATCCAGCAGGGATGGCGCGTTTCTGACTTCGCGCACTGAACCCTGGCTGACGGCATAGGTGAACCCCGGTTGCAGGCTGTATGCACCGACATTGCCCTGAGGGTCAAGGGCTATGAACGCGGCTTGTATGGGAGGTCCGTCCCGATGTGCTTTGCGTATGCGGCTGACGATTTCGGCACAGGCTTCTTCAGGAGAAGCTCCGCTGCGCATCAGCTCTACTACCATGGCGCTCCCGGCCACGCGAATGATGGCCTCGCCCATTCCGGTGGCGGTAGCCGCGCCGGCCTCTTGATCGACAAATAACCCAGAGCCGATGAGGGGTGAATCGCCTACTCGGCCTCGCATTTTATAGCCAAGGCCCGATGTGGTGCATGCACCGGCAAGATGGCCGAAGGAGTCGCGGGCAAGCATGCCGATGGTGTCGTGGTTTTCGATGTTGATGACCGGCTGGTAATTGCTTGTTTTCCGCCATTCTTCCCAAGCAGCCTTGCGCTCGTCAGTGAGCAGATTGCGGGTCTCAAAGCCCTGTTCCACTGCAAACTGCCGTGCGCCAGCTCCCACAAGCATGACATGAGGTGTGGCTTCCATGACGGCGCGTGCCACAGAAACCGGATGCTGGATATCCTCCAGAAACGCCACTGATCCGCAGCGGTGCGTATGATCCATGATGCAGGCATCCAGCGTAACTTTGCCATCCCGGTCAGGAGTGCCTCCAATGCCCACGCTGCTGTTGCCAGGGTCGGCCTCAACTACCCGGACGCCAGCCTCTACCGCATCCAGTGCCGTGCCGGCGCTCGAAAGTACCTTCATTGCTGTGCCGTTGGCAATTTCGCCAAAATTCCAGGTGGAAATAACAATAGGGTCACCCTCCCGCACCAAGGCGGTTTCGGATTCTGATTGAAAAGAATCACGTGATGCCAGCCTGGTGCCACCTAAAAGCAGTCCCATACCCGCTAAAGAGGTGGACCTCAGAAAATGCCGTCTTGATTTCATATGCACACCGTCTGTGACCCAATAAAAGCTATTTCCCCTTTCTGGGTCTGTATGATTTCAAAATGTAACAATCCTCCTCGGTAATGGGAATAAAATGGTCTGCCTCTTCTTTGAGAATGGCCGCTGTGGTCTGCTCGACCGCCGCAATCTCTACCCGTACACCCTCCCCACGCAGGTGACGCACTAATTCAACATAGTCCGAATCTCCGGACATAATGATGATCGTATCCACTTTCGTGGCTATTTGCGTCGCTTTGATGGTAAGGGGAATGTCTGCCGATTTATGACACGGCATGACTGACCCATGGAAATTTGTCAACAAACGCTCGGCCAGCTTGGACGAAATGCTCTTACCCTCCCGAAAATAAATCAAACGGTTCAGTCCCCGATTCTGAAGCAACTTTGGGATGAGTACATCGAAATCAACCAAGGCATTGCTTTTGCCCACCAGAGATTGCAGGCTCAGCTCAATGTTATTGCCGTCTATCAGTACGGCCACAGACTGGTTGATATTGATGTGGAATGGTGGGTTTTCAGTCATGAAACAAAGATAAAATTTCTTTCCGGTGGCAAAATGCTCTCAATAAGCTGCTTCAGCTTTTCTCACCCCCTCCATACCTGGTCGGACCGCTATAGCCGTCGGACCGCTATAGCGGTCCGACCGGGTATGGTTGCAACAATCACTCGGTAGCTGCTTGGGGACAGCTCTTTCGGATAAATAAGCAGGAAGGCATTGAGGATGTGATCAAACCCCATCGGGGTGACATCTTTGTAGAAATGCAGGCACGCAAGCCGATTAAGCTGCAGCGCAGCGACATCTTTTTTTCCAATACACGGAAGCTGTGACAACCAAGCTCTTGTGGGGCACGTTGGAAAAGATGTCGCTACGCTGTAGCTCAAAACTTCGCAATACGCATATGCTAAAAAGATATCGCTACGCTGCAGCTCCACTGATCCGCTCCAAAACCTGCCCCGAAGCTATTCTCGTCTAAACTGGTCGGACGACTATAGTGGTCGGACGACTATAGCGGTCCGACGACTATAGCGGTCCGACGACTATAGCGGTCCGACCGGGTATGGTTGCAACAATCACTCGGTAGCTGCTTGGGGGTCAGCTCTTTTGAATAAATGATCAAGGAGGCATTGAGGATGTGATCAAACCCCATCGGGGCGACACATCTTTTGAATAAAGGTTCTGAAAGCTATTGAA
>CAZMSQ010000076.1:0-6653 GCA_964569025.1 uncultured Saprospiraceae bacterium
CCACCGCAATCTACCCCAGTCTCAAGGCCATTCTGAATGCCATCCGAACATGATGTAGCACCCACACAAAATTCGTTGGTTGAGTTTTCTTGAAACTGACCGCCAAAGGTGAGCGTGTCACCCTGTTCATTCGTCAGGAGAAAAAACCCATTCCCAAATTGACAACAAATTCCATCGCCGTAAGAGTCTGTGATGTAAAACTCATAACATGCATCAGGTAGACAAAAAGAGTCAATTACGAGTTGATTTTTAACCGTGTATCCACTCCCTGAATGCAAGACAGTCCCACCAGAATCCTTAATCTGCCAAGCTGTCTCAGCTGGATATTGATCGAGACGCAATCCTAGATAAACCCAATTATCAAGGCACACAATCGGGCAGGATGGACATTGGCTTCCGCCACAATCGATGCCGGTTTCATCTCCATTCTGAATGCCATCGTTACACAAATCTTCTGTGACACAAAAATCGTTGCTGGTCTGGCTCCCAAATTGACCTCCGGTAAAAAGAACTCCTCCGCTCGGGTTGGTGACTGTAAATGATCCTTCTCCGTATGCACAGCACATCCCATCACCGTATGAGTCTTCAATAGTGAATGTATAACAATCGACCCCAAGGCAAAATGAATCAATCACTGTACCTCCAGCGGTCGTATAATCGTCTCCACTGGCTACCACATCACCTGCTGCATTGGTCACCTGCCAACTTGTTTCCTTGGGATAATTGTCGAAAGTCAACGTCACATAATACCAGTCATCGTCGCAAAATACCGGGCAGGATGGGCAGTTAGAGCCACCACAATCGATGCCGGTTTCATTCCCGTTTTGGATTCCGTCATTACAAGTCGGACACGGATCACACTCAGGGCCACCGCAATCCACCCCTGTCTCCAAGCCATTTTGAAGCCCGTCTGAGCAAGTTGGACAAGGAGGACATTCCGGTCCGCCGCAGTCCACAGCAGTTTCGCTTCCATTCAAGACACCATCGCTGCAAGATTCTGGATATGTTTGACAGACATCGGCATTGAGAATGCTCTCACGGTCCCCTCCTGCTGCAAACAGAGCCCTCATCCGCGTATTTTGGCCGGCAGTGAAGAGATTCATACACGCATCGTCTGAATAGTCCATATAATTTTGCACCATATCTGTACTGGAGCAAGAGACATGGCCAGTTGCACACCCGTAGTTGGCGGCATCTGAAACGGGGGTGTCCCCGACTCCGTCGTCCACGCTGCACCCTCCATCGCCCCAAATATGCCGGAGATTCAGCCAGTGACCAACCTCATGGGTCATGGTCCGGCCCAGATTAAAAGGCGCAGTTGCAGTACCTATGGTGCCGAAATACCGATAGTCATTCACTACACCATCGGTACTGGCCGGACCGCCCGGAAACTGGGCATACCCGAGTATGCCTCCGCCGATATTGCAGACCCACACATTAAGGTAGGTATCAGTGGGCCAGGCATCTTTTCCACCACTTGACGCAAACTTGACGGCATCATTGGTGCCGAATCCATTTACTGTGGTAGAGGTTCTTGTAATGCCATTGGTTGGATTGCCCTGGGGGTCGGTTACAGCCAGGCAGAATTCGATTTCAGAATCTTCGGCCTGAGGCCAGGTGTTGTTTGCATCAGTGTTCAATCTGCGAAAATCTTCATTCAGGACTTCAATTTGGGAAAGGATTTGGGCCTCGCTGATATTCTCGGTTGCTGTTCGGTGTACGACATGTACCACAACTGGTATGGTAATGACCCCCTCTACAGCCACTCTGTTTTCAATTACCTGTCTGGCATGCTCCTCAATGTCTCTGAGCCGGATGAGTCGCTCCGGATTGTCCTGAATCTGCTGTTGAAGCACCTCGACTGCTGCGCAGGTACGCTGAGCGGAGAGATCCTGAAACATCCCATTGAGAAAGGTGAAAAAAATGATACCGAAAATAGGCAATATTGGGACAAGCCAAGACTTTGCGTAGCGATAAGACATCTGAGACATATTGCAGATATGATTTGACCAACGAAGAGAATACTTTGTAAGGTACACCAAACCTTCTAAACGGCATGTATCCTACCACTTTCAAATCGTAAATAGTACCCTTAATCTCACAATTCAGTGATGACTGATGAACGCCCTATGAATGCGAAGCACCTGATTGATAAGCCCTTGCTGGCCATCGTTGATAATGACCATATCGGCCAGAATAAGCTTCTTCCATTCGGGCCATTGTCTGTCAATCCGCTCTTGAACCTGTGCCCACGAGAGCCCGTCTCGCTGCATCACTCGATGGATACGTGTGGATTTCGGAGCGAATACCTCAATCATTTTATCGAGGGCCACATAGCTGCCGGATTCATAGAGCAGGGCTGCCTCTTTCAGGGTATAAGGCGCCTGATGGTGCAAAGCCTGCCACTTCTCTCCGTCGCGGGCCACGGCCGGGTGGACAATTTCATTGAGTTGCCGGAGCAACTCGGGATTTGGGAACACCTGACTCGCAATCCATGGCCGATTCAGATGGCCTTCCTCAACATAAGCCTTCTTTCCCAACACTTCAACGATTTGCTGCCGAACGTTTTGGTCGGATTCCATGAGCTCACGCGCCCTTTGATCAGCATTATAAATGGGAACACCAAGCAGAGAGAAGATAGAGCAAACCGTCGACTTCCCGCTTCCAATGCCGCCTGTAATTCCTACCTTGAGTCCCATAGAATAAGTGGATTTGGTAGTTAAATTAAGAACTTCCATTTCTTCACCAAAACATTTTTTACCTTCATTGGTGATACTTCCGGGGAATACTCCGATGGAGATTCTTATAGAATGAGAACATGAGCACCTCTTTAAAGATCATATTGGCATTCTCCACCTTTCTTTTTCCGGGTTTACTCAGGGGGCAAGATGCTGACGTACATTTTTCTCAGTTTTTTCACAGTCCTCTGTTCCTAAATCCGGCTCTGACTGGAGCTGAAGATGCAGATTTGCGGTTTGCTGCGGTGCACCGCCGTCAGTGGCAGTCGGTCCCCGTACCTTACCTCACCTTTGCTGCCGCTGGAGATGCCCGCCTTCCCCTTACCATTGCGGACCGGGCAGCCATTTCAGTCGGCCTGACCCTTGTGCATGATGAAGCTGGAGATGGTAATTTGTCGCTCACGGCTTTGAGTGCCAATGTATCTGCCCGGGTGGAGCTCAGCAGGCATCACGCTTTGTCTGTAGGCTTCGCCTTAGGTGGGGGGCAGCGAGGTGTTGATCCGGGTAGGTTACAATGGGGTTCGCAGTTTGATGGGGAGATTTTCAATCCGGGCCAGATACCGGGAGAACAGCTGGAGCATCTGACCCGTGGATTTGCCGATCTCTCGGGGGGACTCAACTGGCAGGTCACCCCTTCTGATGACATCCGTTTTGATATTGGGGCGGGGGTATTTCATGTCAACCGGCCGGATATCAGCTTCCTTGGGCTTGAGCGCCAGCCCTGGGCGATGCGGATATCAGCCTATGCCATGGGGACCGCCCGGCTGTCCGGGCCATTGCTGCTGCGAGCGCATTCCATGGTGCAAGTTCAGGGCACGAAACGAGAGATTCTCATCGGAAGCGGACTGATAATGGAGCTTGACGCACGTCCCGGGAGCGGGCTCGCAATAGGGGGGCATATGACCGTCAGAGTTGGTGATGCCATCATTCCTACCCTTGAAATACGGTATGGGCCATGGACAGCCGGGGTGAGTTTTGACATCAACACCTCCGGATTCCGCACTGCCACCGCCCAACGCGGAGGGCCGGAACTGGTGCTCATCCACACCATACGGCCTGTGAGACCACCCGGAATTTTTGAATCTTGTCCAATATACTGAGTCAAAACCAACAACCTGTACCTCAGCAAACTGTTTAAAGGGCATGCAACTTAATCCAGTCCTGTTGTCCATTCCTGTTTTTTTCATCCTCATGGCACTTGAAGTTGTCTTTGAGGCTGTGACCGGACGCCATACCTATCGGCTCAACGATGCTTTGACGAACATCAGCACGGGCATTCTCAACCAACTCACCGGGGTTTTTGTCAAAGTGGTGACCGTCGGCGTGTATGTTTGGGTGGAAGCCCAGACCGGGATTTTTGACTTGCCGGCTAATGGGTGGACATTTCTGGCTGTTTTTGTCTTGTACGATCTATGTTATTATTGGAGTCACCGGATGGCGCATGAGGTCAGCCTGTTTTGGGGCGGGCATGTGGTGCATCACCAAAGCGAAGAATACAATCTTTCGGTGGCCCTTCGGCAGAGTGCCACTTCATTCATTTGGTCATTGCCTTTCTATTTGCCCCTGGCAATCTTTGGCTTTGACCCCATGCAATTTCTGCTAGCAGGAGGTTTGAATCTTGTCTATCAGTTTTGGATTCACACAAACCACATCGGCAAGCTTGGTCCTCTTGAATGGGTGCTGAACACGCCGAGTCACCATCGGGTACACCACGGCAGAGATCCAAAGTACATTGACAAAAACTATGCTGGCGTTTTTATCATCTGGGATCGTCTGTTCGGCACCTTTCAGGTTGAAGAAGAACGACCTCGCTACGGCATTACCAAGCCACTGAACAGCTGGGATCCGGTGTATGCAAATGTGGCGCATTATAAGGATCTGTTCAAGCTTGCTGCCCGGGCACGCTCGCCCCGGGAATTAGGGATGGTGCTTTTCGGAAAGCCCGGGGCGATTTCGTTGCCTCTTGCAGCTGACGAGAGTCTTCAAGCTGACAGTATTGTGAAGTACAACCAGCTGGTAAACCACCGGGGGTGGAATTGGTACACGGGTATTCAGTTCACCTTCACCACAGCAATCACGGCCTTTTTTTTATTCACACGCAGTGATTGGCCAATCATGCACCAGGGGGTGATGGCGGGCTGGATAGCCCTGAGTCTCATTCTTTCAGCCAGAAAACTCGTCCGTTTCAACCCATTGATAATGGTAGCAGATGCCTTGAGACTTGTGCTCCTTGCTTTGATCTTCCGATGGATTGGCGATCCTTCCGGCATGCTGTGGATTGTTGTTGGCTGGATTGGCATCACCCTGATCTGTTTGATTGTTCTGTACACAAAAAGCTCTTATCATGGACATTCCCACAATCGACACACCCGGAATCAGCAAGAGCTTCGACAGGCTGATTGCATCCCATCGGGAAATAGGAAACCGGACAATCCGCCAGAGAAAGGCGGCTCTGTTGCGTCTTGAAAAAACTGTGATTCGCTACCGGGATAGATTAAAGAAAGCGGTATCTGATGATTTTAGCAAACCCGCTGAAGAAACCGATCTGACGGAAATCCTGCCACTCATCAGCGAAATCCGCCACATCCGCCGGAACCTCGGCCACTGGCTGGCACCAAAAAGTGTTTCAACGCCTCTCCCATTGATGGGGGCATCATCTCGCATTGAGCTGAGACCCAAGGGGGTCGTTCTTGTCATTTCACCCTGGAATTACCCCATCCTGCTGACGCTCAGCCCCCTTGCCGGAGCCATAGCTGGCGGAAATGCGGTCATGGTCAAGCCCTCGGAATTCACCCCACACACGTCCGGCTTGCTCAGCATGATGCTCAGTGAAATTTTTTCCGAATCCGAGGTGTGTGTCGTTTGTGGTGACGCGGAGGTAGCCCGTGAGGTATTGCAGCTCCCCTTTCACCATATCTTTTTCACCGGCTCCACCAGGGTGGGCAAGCTGGTGATGAAAGCGGCTGCAGAGCATCTCAGTAGTATCACTCTCGAACTGGGCGGAAAATCGCCAGTGATTGTTGATGCAACAGCCAATATTGATAAAGCCGCACGGCGCATTGCCTGGGGGAAGTTTCTGAATGCTGGTCAGACCTGTGTAGCTCCGGACTATGTGTTGGCTCAGCGGGATATTGCCCGGCCGCTGGCTGAAGCAATTATCAAATATTGGGAGTCCTTCGCAGAAGGAGCGCATCCTGCATACAGCGGCATGGTCAATGAGCAACATCGTGATTCTCGCGCAGCCATGCTTGAGGAACTTCCGGACTCTGCAGAGTTGTTTCAACCCAAGGCCAATTTGACTCAAACCCGGTCTGCGTTGCATCCTACCATCGTATTTGGATCAGCATCTGCGCATTCTCGGCTTATGAAGGAAGAGATTTTTGGGCCCATCCTCCCAATCCACACTTTTGACACCTTTGACGAGGCAATTTCTTCCGTCAACACGTTAGACCGTCCATTGGTCACTTATATTTTTTCAACCTCCAAAAAGCACATTCGCAGGTTAAAAAATGAAACGGCTTCAGGGGCGGTGTGCATCAATCATACCCTTGTCTATCTTTTCAATCCGGAATTACCCTTTGGCGGTGTCAACAATAGCGGATTCGGAAAGTCCCACGGCTATTTTTCTTTGCGTGAGTTCACGTATGAGCGTGCCATCTTCCACCAACGCCTTCCATTCAGTGTGGCTGATATGCTGAGGCCGCCCTACAATGGCTTCAAGCGGTGGCTGATTGAGTTTTCGCTGCGTTACTTTTAATTTGGGCCGGGCACGGGTTAGTTTTTCGCCACCCGTCATTCCCATCACCATTCACGTCCTTCCTATTTTTGAAAGATGTCGCTGCGCTGCAGCTTCCGGTTTCGCTGCAGCACGATTGCTAATGAGAGACAGCCCCTACAGGGCTTTTGCTGTGATTT
>CAZMSQ010000077.1:0-2374 GCA_964569025.1 uncultured Saprospiraceae bacterium
CGAGGGGTGCCCTTGCGGCTGTGCTTTTGGATTATTCTAATTGGATGTCTATTAGGGCGATTTTTAGGGCTTTTTTGTAGGATTGCCAGGTGGTTTGTTCGAGGTGTTGGATGGAGGCTTTTATTTTGTGCCATCTTGAGTGGGCTTTTTCCATCATGCGGCGGGCGGCCTGGTTGGGTGGGCCGGTGGAGGAGCGGAGGTAGGAGGAGGCGCGGTAGAGGTCGCTGTTGAGGTTGTCGGAGCTGCGTTGGATGCCCTTGAGGCCGTCAGGGGTCATGAACTGCTTTTCGAGCTCGGCAATGGTGTCTGAGATGACTTTGGCTGAGTCGCGGAGGCTCGTCTGGAGACTGTCGGGAAATTTGACCATTATTTTACTGACCAGTTCTATGGTCTCAGTCATCTCGCGGAGACGGTCGAAGCCCTCTGCAGCCTCTTCAGCCATGAGGCCGAAGGAGTCGGCAGCAGACTGCTGCTGGAGGAGGGCCTCCATGGAGACCTCGAGACGGGGGTCAGCATGGACAGAAACTGTGGTAGAGTCTCGGAAATCACCGTAAGTGAAGTGCATGGTGTAGGTGCCGGGTAGCACACTGCTGCCTCCCGGGGGGTCGGCATCTTCGCGGGGCGCGCGACGAGATGGAAAGCGGTAGCCGTCACGGTCCATGCCCCAGGTGATGCGATTCATGCCTGTGTCGAGGCGGGAGGAGAAGGTTCGGATGGTATCACCTGCCGAATTCATGACCATAACTTTGACTTTATTATCTTTTGGTGGGGCAGGATCAGCAACTTTGGTGCTGTCAGCAGTGTTGGGGACATCCGCATTCTCCGCTCCTTTTTTCTTTTTCTTGCCGCTCTTTTGGGAGTCTTCAATGACATTCTCTGCAACGTTCTTCTTCGGTTTTCCCACCCACAGGGTCACCGTGGCACCACCCCTCGCATTCTCACCAATAAACTCTCCGTCTGCGGTGAAGCGGATGCCGTCATAGGAGCGGTACTCGGCCTGCCAGGCATCAGGGGCGGGGAAGGCCTTGAAGGGCTCATCAAGTACGGCGCCACCAGTGCGGGCAATCTCGCGGATGGGGCGGATGTCGTCGATGACCCAGGCGGCGCGGCCGAAGGTGCCGATGACCAGGTCATGCTCCCGGGGATGAATCTTTAGGTCACGGGTTGAGACACCGGGGAAATCGTGGTCCCACTTGGTCCAGTTCGCTCCCCCATCGATGGTAAGGTAGAGGCCGTGGTCGGTGCCGAGCCACAGGAGGGAAGGCACCTCGGGGTCCTGCACAATGCACAGGGCATGGCCGCTGACCTTTGTCTCATCGGCAATGCGGGTGAAGGTCTGGCCGAAATCTATGGTGTGGTAGGCCATTGGACGCCAGTCGTTTCGGCGGTAGTCATTGACAATGACAAAGGCTTCGGCAGGGTTATCAGCAGAGACTTCGATGTATGGAATCCAGCTATTCGGTCGCGCACCCGGCAAGCGGTCGCCGAGGTTGGTCCAGGTGGCTCCGCCATCTCGGGTGAGTTGGAGGTTGCCGTCGTCGGTGCCGACCCAGATGACCTGACGGTCGGCAGGGCTGGGGGCGATGGCCAGGATGGTGGTGTGATTTTCGGCCTCGGTGTCGTCGATGGTCAGGCCGCCGCTGAGGTGCTGCAGCTGCTTGAGTGAGTCGTTGGTGGTGAGGTCAGGAGAAATGAGCTCCCACGACTGGCCGCAGTCGGTGCTTTTGTGCACAAACTGGCTGCCGAAGTAGAGGCCACAACCGTCAAACGGATCCTGAGCAATAGCGGCGTTCCAATGGAAGCGCAGCTCGGTGTCCGGGTCTGGGTGGGTGGGCTTGATGAAGGTGTTTTTGCCGGTTTCGCGATCAATGCGCGAGACGTTGCCACCTTGTGACATGGCATAGGCGTAACGCGAGTCTCGTGGATCAAACAGCACGTCGAAGCCGTCGCCAAAGTAAATTTCCTGCCAATCACTGTTGCGAATGCCGCCACGTTTCCAGACCTCCGACGGGCCTACCCATGAGCCGTTATCCTGCATGCCGCCGCCTATCAGGTAGGGGGTGTCCATGCTGACGGAAATGTGGTAAAACTGTGCCAGCGGCAGATTGTCGATAAACCGCCAGTTGGTGCCACCGTCTCGTGAAATGTTAAGTCCCCCGTCGTTGCCTTCAATCAGGTAGTCCGGATCTTCAGGGTGTACCCAGAAAGCGTGGTGGTCGGGGTGGACGCCCCAGTAGGGGAGAATGGTCTCGAAGGTCTTGCCACCGTCTTCGCTCCGCGAAACCCGGGAGTAAAGGTTGTAAATGCGATTTTCATTCTTGGGGTCGACAAAGATGTCAGCATAATAAAAGGGGCGGTCGCCAATGTTTTTGTC
>CAZMSQ010000077.1:2474-6650 GCA_964569025.1 uncultured Saprospiraceae bacterium
TTACGACCGAACTCCCACATGGCAGCAATGAATTTGTCGGGATTGGTAGGATCAACCACCAAATCTGCGCAGCCGGTAGAGTCGTTGATTGAGAGAATGTGTTCCCAGGTTTTGCCTCCATCTGTGGTGCGGAAAACGCCGCGCTCCGGATTGTTTCCCCAAGCAGAGCCGAGGGCTGCCACATGGACCATGTCGGGATTGTCAGGGTGGATAATGATGCGGTGGATGGTACGGGTTTCTTTCAGCCCCATGCATGTCCAGGTCTCTCCCCCGTCTATGCTTTTGTAAATTCCTTCTCCGCTGTTGTGCGAGTTGCGTGGATTGCCTTCTCCGGTACCGGCCCAGATGATGTCCGGGTTTTTCTGGCTGACAGCCACAGCCCCAATCGATTGGAGGGGCTGGTCGTCGAAGAGGGGCTCCCAGTTGATACCGCCATTCGGTGAGCGCCACAGGCCGCCGGAGGCAGTGCCGACATAGATAATGTCAGGGTCGCTCAAGTCCACATCAATAGAGGTCACCCGGCCGCTCATTCCAGCAGGGCCGAGACTGCGGGTTTTGATGCCCTTGAGGTGGTTGATGTCGATTGACTGGCACAGGCCGTTGGTCATTAGGCCAAGAGAGCATGCGAAAGTGAGGAGAATGGCAATGTACTTCATGCGTCGTGTGTGTTTTTCCCGAACCAGTGCTCGGAGTGTCAATATGATAGGTTCTTGGGGGATTCTCAATTATTTACCTTGGAACAGCTTTGAAACCTCCAGGCTGAACCCGGGCAATACGACGCTCTGAAGGGTATCTGAGGTCGTATAGGGCCTGCTTCCGGAATAGGAGCCCTCATTACTGAGGGTGTATGCCAAAATATGTTGGTGATCGGGGTCTGCTATCCAGTATTCGCGCACGCCAGACGATTCATAAAGGTCAAATTTTGCGGAGAGTTCCTTCCTGGAGTTGCCGGGAGACAGGATTTCGACAATAAGGTCTGGGGCGCCGCAGCATCCGCGCTCGTCAAGGAGGGTGGGGTCACATACCACGCAGAGGTCGGGCTGGACAACCGTATCAGCATGCATGCCACTGCGCTGGTGTCCCGGGGCTGGCAAACGGACGTCGAATGGGGCAAGAAATACTTCACAAGGTCCGTTTCCCAACGATTCATGAAAGGCGATGTAAAACCGCCCGACAAGACGTTGGTGCCAGGTATTGGGAGCCGGAGACATCCGCATGAGGCGGCCCCGAATCAACTCCACACGCTCTGCAAAGGCCCACTGCAGATAGTCAGCAAATGTATACCGGGCGTGAGGGTCCAGCGCATTGATGTCTGTAATCATGTGTGCTCGGATTGCTTCCCGAAGGTACAAAATTCAGATAATAAAAGAGCCGGCTCCCCGCAGGGAACCGGCTCCATCATTCATTCAAGGCACTGTGAAAGTGCGCATCTTTGGCTCCGTCGTCCCGGTCTTTCAGCCATCGGGCGATGGCCGGCGTCAGCACCTTTTGCGAGCGACTGGCTTTCTTTGGTGACGGATTCGTCAGCAGTCATGGTCTCAAGAAAAGTGTTGGCATTATTGACGAGCGTGTCCAACATGTGCTGCTGAGCGTTCATCATTTTGGTGAAGAATTCGTGCATGGGTGTCATGGCTGGGATATTTTTTCGTGAAGGAAAATAAGGTCTTAATTGTTGATACAAAGGTATGTGAGGGAGAATGGAAGGTCAATTGGGGTAGTATTTTGGAGTGGGTTGACAATCGTTGTGAAAGGGGTCATATGTATCTGAATATGCAGACAAACAAGAGGTTAGTTGGATATTGACTCACTGAAATGTAAAGGGAGAAATGTTGAGAATGGAGCATTCGGATGCAGAATGGGGGTTTGGGGTGTTGGAGAATGGGTTGATTGAAACGAGGTGATGCAGTGAAAGGGGAGTGGGCGCTGAATTTCTGTGATGGTCGATGTATGGTTCTATGGAGTGAACATATTGAAGGACAAATTTTCGCATATTTATTTGTTCGAAAAGTCAACCCAAATCGGTCGAGAGCCGATTGCCTTAAAATCTGCGGAAGGCGTACATTGAGGCTGACAGCAGCATTCTCATACACCAAAAAATAAAAGCACACATGAACAGATTACAAGATAAGGTGGCGATTGTTACCGGCGGCGCAGCCGGCATTGGACTGGCAACGGTCCGGAAATTTGTGGAGGAGGGAGCACGAGTGGCCATTTGGGATATTCAGGAGGAAAAGGGGCGTGAGGTAGCGAATGCGTTGACGAAAGACGGCCATGATGTTCGCTTTTACCTGGTCAACACGGTTGATTCAACATCAGTCGCTGAAGCTGCTGCTCAGGTACAGGCAGATTTTGGGGCCATTCACATTCTCATCAACAACGCCGGCATCACCCGGGATGCCACCATGAAGAAGATCACTGATGAGCAGTGGGATCAAGTCATCGCAGTCAATCTCACGGGCGTATTCAACTGCACCCGTGCAGTGGCGCCTTTTATGGCGGAGACCGGCTATGGGCGAATTATCTCGGCATCAAGCGTGGTGGGTCTGTACGGTAATTTCGGCCAGACCAACTATGCCGCCACCAAGTCGGGTGTCATTGGCATGACACGTGTGTGGGCCCGCGAGTTTGGCCGCAAGGGCATCACTGCCAATGCGGTGGCTCCGGGATTCATCAGTACGGAGATGATGGCCACGATTCCGGAGAAGGTACTGGAGTCGTTTGAGGCAAAGACCCCGCTGGGTCGTTTGGGGAGCGTTGAGGAGGTGGCGAATGTGTATTGTTTTTTGGCTTCGGAAGAGGCGTCGTATATCACGGGTGCGGTGATATCTGTTGATGGGGGGATTGTGATTTGAGAGGTTGGTTTTATTTCCTGATCCGTTTCCAAATCTGGAGGATGAGGTCATTAGCCTGCGGCACCAGCTTGAGGGCGTAGACTGGTCCTCCGAAGAGGCCCAGAAAAACGATGGTCCGTATGGCCATATCGGCGATGCTATGGCCGGTGGAGGGCAGGATGAATGCAGCTCCGAATGCCAGTCCGGCCAGGGCGGTGACTTTGAGGGTGGCGGGAGTAAATGGCTGCATGTTGAAGCGGTATTTGATGTAAAACAGTTTGATGAGGTTGTAGAGAGACAGGGAGACGAGTGTAGCCAGAGCTGCTCCGGCGGCGCCCATGCTTGAAATGAAGAGCCAGTTGAAGAAAATGTTGAGGATGGCGAGGACAATCAGGATGTAGAGGTTGAAGCGAAAGTATTTTGAGTAGCCAATGATTTGACCATTCACGGAGGTGGTCATGTCAAAGACCTTGGCGAGTCCGAGGAAGACCACAATGAGGAAGAAGCCCTGAAATTCTTCGCTTTTGGGCAGGAGGGTGATCAGATCGCTGATATTGAGGACAATGAGTGGGAACACAGCGAGTCCGGCGGTGAGGAGAATAAGTGATGACCGTTGGTAGATTCGTTTGACCTCGGGGAGGTCATTGAGGGTGAGAGAACGGGAGATAATGGGCCCGGAGATGCGGTTGATGGAATCGCTTGGGATGACCATGATATTGATCAGAAACAGCAGAATGTTGTAGGCTCCTGTGGCGGTTAAATCCACCATTTTGGTAATCATCAGCGTATCAATCCGCAGCGCCAGCTGGCCGCTGAGTGCGTTAAGGATGGCAAAAAGGCCATATACGGCCATGTCCTTGCGACGGTACGCATCTTTGAGGAAGGCAGGCCATTTGAGGTCGATGGCTTTGAGTGAGATCATGTACCCCAGGAGGACACAAGTAGTCATCACAAGCATCACCATCACCCCAATCACAAACTGGTCGATGGTAATCCACCGCGCCACTGCCAGCAAAATCAGCACTGGCAGGCCAATCTTATACCAAAACCGCCCGGCTATTTCCGGGACGACAATGCGTCCGTAGTTGGAGATATAAGTTGTAAGCATTCCATTGAGTGTCACCACCACAGCCATTGGCACTGCCCAATACACATACTTTTGGAAGAGGGGATCGTCGCCCGATTGGACAAAAAGGGCAAAAAAGGTATCTTTGAGAATTGCTGCAAGCCCGAGAAAGATCAGGCTTCCGAGGAGGGTGAGAATGATGAGGAGGGTGAGAAGGCCTTTGTATGCCTTTGAATCTTCTTGGTTATGAGGGTGATAGCGGACCGCGAGGCTGGCGGC
>CAZMSQ010000078.1:0-6225 GCA_964569025.1 uncultured Saprospiraceae bacterium
GTCGGACCACTATAGTCGTCGGACCACTATAGTGGTCCGACCAGTGTCAAGAGAACGTTAATTCTTTGAGTGCGAAGTAATTTTCTACGGAGGTTCATTATTTTTAGGGAAGATTCTGTAAACTTCAAAACCCGAGTCCATGAAATGGAGACGTCTCAGCGGTAAATCGATTGACCAGCCAATCAGGGAAGTGGTCGAGGAGACCATACTCAGGGAGCAGGCCCAAGGGCACAGGCTGAAGGTGTGCATCGGGTCTGACTCTCAAGTGAGGGGAGGGACCACCGAAATTGCATCTGTGATTGTGTTTTTGCGCGAAAAGAAAGGCGGATTTATGTTTGTGAGCAGCCACCGGACAGACCAGCCGATGGGGCTGAGGGAGCGGATGATTAAGGAGGTGGCACGGTCGGTGGAGATTGCATACCATTTGTGCGATTTGCTGGACCGGCACAATGTGGATCTTGAGGTGCACGCAGATATCAACACAGATCCTCATTTTCAGTCAAATGTGGCGCTCAAGGAGGCCATGGGGTACATCCGGGGGATGGGGTTTGTATTCAAGGCCAAGCCAGATGCATTTGCCTCTTCCAGTTGTGCGGATAAGGTGTGCTGAGCTACCGCAAACTCGTCCCTTTTCTGAGATAAAGCAATCCCTGCAGGAGCCCTCGGCTGGTCATAAACACCGCAAATGAAAGCCAGAGATGGCTATTGTCGGGGGTGGGGTGCATGAACCAGACAGCCAAAAAAAGTGCCAGCGCAATGGCCATGCTGTTGCGCATAGAGCGTGAGGCCGTCAGGCCGACAAATACACCGTCCCACATAAAACTGGCGAATGAAAGCACTGGTAAGGCTACCACCCACCACAAGAACGGAACTGCGACGCTGGCTACCTCCGCATCGGATGTGAAAAGGTCTACAATTGCCGGGCCAGCCACCCCATAGCATACTGCGAGCAGCACAGCAAACCCGCCGCCCCACAGGAAGCTGCGCCTGATTACTGCCTTCAGCCGGTTCTGATTGCCTGCCCCGGTGTATTTGCCCACCAGGCTCTCGGCTGCAAAGGCAAAGCCATCGATGCCGTAAGCCATCCAGATCATGAATTGATAGAGAATGGTATTGGCCGCCAGGGTCAGCTGGCCGATGGCGGCAGAGCGGCTGTAGAAGAAGCCGTAGGCAAGGGTCAAGCAAACAGTGCGCACGAATATGTCGCCATTGATTCTGAGGAAATGAACGAAGGCGCTGAGCTCGCGGATGGACTGCCAGCGCAGGGCGCTCACTTTGTTGCGATACCGGAATGCCACCAGCAACAGCCCAATTGCCAGCCCGCTGTACTGCGCTCCGACTGTCCCCCAGGCTACCCCGGCCACGCCCAATCCGGCACCGAGCACCAGCCAGGCACTCAGCGCCATGTTGACCACATTCACAAGGACGGTAAGCAGGAGCGGATAGATGGCATTCTGCAGGCCCAAAAACCAGCCAAGCAGCACATACATGCTCAGCGTGGCCGGAATGGCCCACAGACGGATGGAGAAATAGGTGCTGACAAGGGAAGACTGGCCTTCGTCCACATTCATCAGATGCATGGCGGCCCGGCCAATGGGTACCTGGAGCAGAAGAATGACCAGCGAGATAACCCCTGCACTGATCAGGGCACGCACAAGCGTCAACCCAGCAGCCTCATCGTCCTGCCGCCCCACCGCCTGGGCAGTGATGCCGGTGGTGCCCATCCGAAGGAATCCGAAATTCCAATACAGGATGTTAAAAATCATCGTCCCCACACCCAATGCACCGATATGGGCCGCTGACAAGCCGCCCATAAGCACCACATCCACCGAACCAATCAGGGGCACGGTGAGGTTGCTCAGGATGTTGGGTGCAGCAAGCCTGAGGATTTCTCGGTTGAGGTCGTCTCTGCGCATTCGGGCGATTTCGTTACCTTTGAGGCAGTGCTCAATGTGAGTTGCTCCGGCACCATTGCCGATTGCCACAAACATAGAGGAAAGCCGGCGCTCCACGAAAAGGATTCCGGTTTGTTTTTTGGGCCCTGCCGCCCCCGGGCCGGCATCCTATTCATTCTGAGCAACAGTCTGACATGCGCATCGGGATATTTTTTGGCGGCCCCTCCCGCGAGCGGGAAATCTCTTTTGCCGGAGGACGCACGGTATACGACAATCTCGATAAATCAATCTTTACCCCTATTCCCATTTTCATAGACGGCCAGCGCCGCATGATACTCCTCGATTGGGCCTACATCTACAAAGGCACCATCCGCGACTTTTATCCTCCCCCTCCCTTTTTGCCCCCCTCCCCACACCATTTCCAAATCTACTCCGAAAGTCTCACAGGCCTAACCTCCGAGGCGCGCCAACAAATGGGACAGGCCGTGGGACGGCCAATCGGTATCGAAGAACTGACTACACTCATCGACATGGCATTCCTCGCCCTCCACGGGGAGTACGGCGAAGACGGCCAGATTCAAGGGCTCCTCGACAGTCTGCAAATCCCGTATACAGGGAGCGGTATCCGAGGGGCTTCTATTGGAATGGATAAGGCGTTTCAAAAGCGCTGGATGCAGGCAGCAGGATTCTCAACCCCTCCCATGCTTGTGATCAAAAGAGAGTCATGGAAGAATGAAGTGCTGAATCAGGCAAGGCGAATGGCATATCTCAGCAGCCTGTATGGTGAGGCAACCAAAGCGTGCGGCCTCCCTCTGGTGGTCAGACCCGCTAATCAGGGATCTTCCATTGGAGTCAGTATAGTGCAGGAGGAGAATGGTCTGGATGCATTTGACCAAGCCGTGCAGGCAGCCTTTTTCTGCCGAAAGGTCACCGCTGCCGAATGGCAGTGCAAGGGGCCGGAGGGGCGCGTAGAATGGGTGCGGGAACTCTCAGACCTGCGGTCCGGCACTGGACTGCCATTGCGCCTGATTCAGGATGGGAATGTCCAAATCGCCCACCTCCACCACACCGAAGATGTGCTGGATGCCCTCAATCAACATCTTGGTCCCGGGGGATTGGAGAGCGTATGGCTGGAGGGAGACCAACTCGAGCAACAAGTGGTGATTGAAGGATTTTTGAGTGGGAAAGAATTTTCGTGCATAGTGGTGCGCACAACCGATGGAGAGGCCATGGCATTGCCGCCGACAGAAATTGTCAAGGGAGGAGAGGTCTTCGATTACCGCTCCAAATATCTGCCCGGACTTTCCCGAAAGGAAACTCCCATCAGCCTGCCCAATGAACAGGTGGAGGCCATCCGCAGAGAATGTGTCAGGTTGTTCAAAACCCTCGGCTTCGATACCTATGCCCGCATTGACGGATTCATATCCGAAGAAGGACACATTGTCCTCAACGATCCGAATACCACATCTGGCATGCTCCCTTCCTCATTCTTCTTCCACCAGGCCGCTGAAATCGGACTGACTCCCACCCAGTTTCTGACCTTCATCCTGCGCACCTCGCTCTGGGAGCGCCACCGACAGAAGCTGGTGGCAAGTCATTATGGTACCTTGTTGGCGCAGATGGATCGCCGAATCGGGGAGGCGAGACGTGAGGCAGGACAACGAGTCAAAGTGGCCGTCCTGTTGGGCGGCTACTCATATGAGCGGCATATTTCACTGGAAAGTGGCAGGAATGTCTTCGAAAAGCTGGCCGGCTCCGAAAAATATGAGCCCGTCCCTGTCTTCCTGACTCATGACGAATCCGGCACCCATGAGCTCTTTCAGCTGCCGGCAAACCTGATGCTGAAAGACAATGCCGATGACATTCTCCACCACATCCGTTCCGGCACCTCGCGCCAGTTGCTCGAGGACATCCGCAGAGAGGCATCGGCAATCACAGCTACCTACGCATCTGAAGGGGTCATCTTTACCCCCCGCATCCTGACCTACGATGATTTAGCTAAACAGTTTGACGGAGTCTTTATCGCCCTGCACGGGCGCCCGGGAGAAGATGGGACCGTACAGCAGGAGCTAGAAGCCCGCGGGATTCCATACAACGGGTCCCCTCCAGAGTCAGCAGCAGTGACCATTCACAAATACAGGACCCTCCGCCGACTTGCCGCTGAAGGATTACCGGTGACAGGGCAGGAATTGCTTCCTGCAGAAGAATTCTTCAAAGATCCCGAAGGCTTCCTCTTGCATATCGAGCAGCGCTTTCAGTACCCCTTTATCGCTAAACCAGTCGACGATGGGTGCTCCAGCGCCGTGATGGTCATCCGGTCCCGAGACAAACTCAGAGCTTATCTCCAGGCCCTGTTTCGAGAGTCAGAATTCCTCTCGGAAAAATTGCGCAATATGCTCGGCATTTCTCTACGAGAAGAATTTCCGCAAAAAAAGGAGGTCTTGTTAGAAGATCTCATTACAGCCCGCGGTGCTGACCGTTTTTTGGAAATCACCGGAGGGTTTTTGACACATTATGAAACCGACGGATCCTTGAGATATGAAATGTTTGAACCCTCTGAGGCATTGGCAGGAGGGGAGGTTCTGACTCTGGAGGAGAAATTTCTGGCTGGAGAAGGTCAGAATATTACCCCGGCGCGGTTTTCTGATAATCCCGAGCGGCAGCACAAGTACTCTTTACAAGTCAGGTCTGCCTTAGAGCGTACCGCCAGATTGCTTGGGGTTGAGGGCTATGCCCGCATTGATGCGTTTGTGAGAATTGATGAGCATGCTGGAGAGGCCGAAACCATTGTGGTGGAGGTGAATTCACTGCCAGGTATGACTCCGGCTACAGCTATTTTTCACCAGGCTGCTTTGAACGGCTACAAGCCCTATGATTTTGTTGACCACATCCTGGAGTTCGGGCGTCAGAGGCAGGCACGCAAGGCAGACTCTCAAAAATATTCCGCATCTTCGCAAGGCAGTTGACTTGCTAAGTCAATAATTTATCTGGTATGAAGAACGGACTGGTCAGTATTTGGTCGTGGCTGAAGGCAGCCGGAACAGAAACCATACTTTTTCTGACCAGTTGGATGTTTTTCAAAAACATGGTTCTTCTCATTCTGGCTCTCGGTCTCACAGGCTTCTTGACTTTTATGTGGTTACATTGGTACACCAATCACGGGGAGACCTACGAGGTACACGATTATGTCGGGATGAACGTCGATGAGGCCATCGCGCTTGCCGAAAGCCGGAGTTTTCGAATTCAGATTGCTGATTCCCTTTTCCTTGTGGGTACCCCCCCGAATACGGTTGTACGCCAGACCCCCGGAGCGCTTTCCTGTGTCAAGGAAAACCGCACCATCTATCTCAGTGTTACGAAGCGCCTCCCCGAACCCCGCCGCCTGCCAGACCTGCGGGCCGGTAATGATGACTTTGACCGCTTTCGCCAGAAGTGTCAAAACCTGGATGTCCATGTGGTCAAGCGTGGAGTCGAGTTTAACAACATCCTTGCCGATAATACCATTCTCAAAGTCTTCTACAAAGGCCGCGATATCACCACCCAACTCTACGCCCAAGAGGGTGCCATGGTCAACCAAACCGACACCATTGAGGTCATCACCTCTGCCCGCTCTGCCGGCACCATCGCCGTGCCCGACCTCATCTGCCGTCGCCTCGACGCGGCCCGCTTTCTGGTCAACAGTTACAACCTCACCGTCGGGATCATCTACGAAGATGAAACCGTTATCAACCGCGATAGGGCTTTCGTCTATCAACAGGAGCCTCCCTATCCTGGCAAGGCCGATGTCGGCGGAATGGTCAATCTCTATCTGACCCAGGACCCCCCTGTTTTTTGTCAGGAAGCTGACTCGCCGGATCAGTAAACGCATCAACAGAACTGGCAAATGACCAATGGTCCGTCCATCTTTGTCTTGAAAAGCAGTTTCTTTTGGGCAACCATTTTAGTCAGCATGGCTCCCTTACACGGTTCAATCAGCAATCAATGTAGTTTTCTGATGTCTGCAGACAGTTTCAGCATGCTCTTCCTCTTGTCAGCTGCTTAAAGTGATTCTCACAATTCGGATTCTCCAAATTTGTGTACGTACAGATGGTGATGGAGAATGTAACATGCAGTTAACAATTGTTTATGGTGCGCCAGATACCATTATCAGCACTTTCGTGAGGTTTTTGAGTGATTCCTTTCTCGCTAAATTTATGCAAGATTCTGATTTTCAGTTGATAAATTGCATGCTTGTTTTTAAAAATGTGATTCAACTCTTGTTTTTCTTAAGCCAGCTATTCAGACCGAAAGAGCAAAGAAATTTTGCACTGTCGTAGTATTGTCGTAGGTC
>CAZMSQ010000079.1:0-5261 GCA_964569025.1 uncultured Saprospiraceae bacterium
ATATGCCCATTATCATTGACATCAGAGAAAATGCCATGTTTAAGGAAGGCCAAATGGAAGGCCGAAAGGAAGGGCGGATGGAAGGAAGTCGTCGGACTCTTTTAAAGATGTGGCAAACGGGTCGCTTTACCATGGAGGCACTTGCTGATTTAATGGAAATGAGTCAAGAGGAGCTATATCAGCAATTGGAATTGGCATCTGAGGAGGAGAGGGTACGGCAAGGAACCCAAGATAATGCTGAACCCTGATCAGATCGCAGCGAAGTCAATTATCAAGAACACCCCATCTTCCCCCTCAAAAAACCAAGCATCGCCTTGTAAAACTCAAACCGATTCTCCTCATTCCGAAACCCATGCCCCTCGTTGTACTTCACCAAATAGGGCACATCAACCCCGCCTTCGCGTAAAGACCTGACAATCTGGTCCGACTCATCAATGTTGACCCTCGGATCATTGGCGCCTTGGGCCACAAACAAGGGCGCCGTAATCCTGTCTGTGTAAAAAACCGGTGATACAGATTGCATCGCCTCCCGGTCTTTTTCCGGATGGCCAACCATCGTGTACATCATTTCCAAAAGTGGCTTCCAATACGGCGGGATGGTGGTCATGAATGTGAAGAGGTTCGAAACGCCCACATAGTCAATGGCGCAAGCGTAAAGATCCGGTGTGAAGGTGACCCCGGCCAGAGTGGCATAGCCCCCATAACTTCCTCCATAAATGGCAATCCGCGCCGGGTCGGCGATGCCCCTTGCAATCAGCCATTGAACGCCATCCGTGATGTCATCTTGCATGCACCGCCCCCATTGTCCGAAACTGGCTTCCCAAAATGCGCGCCCAAAACCCGTGCTCCCTCTGAAATTCATCTGCAATACCGCATAACCACGCGAAGCCAGCAATTGCGCCTCCGGGTTGAATCCCCAACTGTCTCGTGCCCACGGACCACCATGAGGGTTGATGACAACAGGAAGCTGTTGAGGGTCCCTCCCGGGCGGCAGTGTCAGGTACCCATAGATGGTAAGCCCGTCGCGCGACTGATAGCTGATGGGTTGCATATCAGCCATGTCTTCTGAATGTAACCATGGGCTGATGTCAGCCAGCTCAGTCAAAGCGTCAGTCGTCCGATCGTAGTAATAATATTTCCCCAAAGTCCGATCGCTGAATGTGCGTACGATGAATTTGTCTTCATCCGTATTCGTGCTGACTACAAACACCTCGTCATCGCCAAGCTGCTGTTCCAGACGTTCGTAGAGTTCCCGCGTCTGTGAGTCCAGATAATGACGGTGCCGCTTCTCAAAACTGTACAACACGCTGGTCAGCACCTTGCGCTTGCGAGACCATGACAAATTTGAAACATCCACCTTCGGATGCTCAAAAATGATTTCCCCAATTTCCTCCCCTCGTGCCATATCAAAGCGCACAACTACTGCTTTATCCCGCCCGAGATTAGAGGTCACAAAAACTGTACTCCCATTGTCGAAATCAAAAAACAATGGCTGCACAGTTACCCGAAAATCGGTCGTCAACACCTCCCGGAATGCATCTTCCTCACTGTCGCGGTACATCAGCACCGTATTGATGCCATCCCGAAGTTTGACCGCAATGCGCAATGCCCCTTCATGATCCGTCATCCACGCTGTGATTGGTTCAGCTGGGTTGTCATTTGATGCCAGTTGCTTCGCCTCCCCGGTATGAATGTTGAGCAGATACGGATCAAATAATTCAGGATTATTGGCATTCATGCCAATGATAATTTCATCCTGGTTGTCCTTCAGTTCGTCGATGATGTCTATCCGAACCCCCTCATAGGGTGTCAGATCCGATGGATTCCCTCCGTCGAAATCGGCAGCAAACAATCGGTAGTTTTCATCGCCGCCACTGTCTTTGATATATACCAAGCGTGTGCCGCTACCCCACAAATACCCGCTGATATCGCGCTCAGTCTCAGAGGTAACCCGGATGGCCTCAGTCCCACTCCCTATCTCTTGCACAAAGATATTCTGCCGCCGCTCATACAACCCCAACCACGCCACATACTGCCCGCCCGGCGAGATCTGAAATGCGGTTTTTTCGGGGTTTCTAAAAAAGTCTTCTACTAAATATTTTGAATCCTCCTCGCCCAAAGCAATCAGTGATGCAATTTCTTCAGGAGTTGAAGGGAGGGAAGGGTCACCGGGAATTTGGGGAGGAAGTGAAGAGGCAGACATTGTGTTGATTTGTGGTTGAAAAAATGGAGAATGCGAAATCTGGAATGTGTCGATTCAAAAAATGGAAATTGGCCAAATTTAGTCTTCACGGAGGCACGCGAGGCATGCGTTTCTAAAAGTCCGGAGCTCATGACGAGCCGCCCTGCTCAGTGACCGGAATCTGAACACCTCGATGGCCCGCACCAGCATATCGCGAAAATACAAAACCGGCAAAGCGGAAAGAACAAGGGCTGTTGGAATGAGAATGCCGATTGGCCCGAAAAGAAAAGCAGCCGTTGTGGTAAGAATAAGCAGATAGATGAGTGACAGAACCAAATACAGGGCAAGCCGGACCGAAGCCTGAAACTCACGCTGTTTGACTCGTTTTTGTGCAATGGCATCTCCGAGTAGGACGGGCCAAATGCTGAATGCAACTCCAACGGCATACAAAGGCGCGCAAAAGACAAGTAAGAGTGCTGTTGAAATCGGCAAGTGGCCGTTGGAGGCAACAGCATAATCGGTCATTCGGTGCCGCTTTAAAGAAGTTGTGTAGGCAGTAATCTCCGCTTTGGCTTTGATCATTTCTTCGTGGGTAAGGGAAGCAAGCCGTTCCGCCACTGCCTGTTGAGCGTTCAGAGCCGTTCGCGTTCGTCTGGCTCGCCACGCCCAGGAGTGGTAATGAATAGTTCGGTCAAGTTCCAGAAACTGCTCCACGGTTTTTTCCTCCTCCAGCGGCTCAATATGGACCATCTGCCGTCTCAACCCGTCTGCCAGCGTTCGGGTCAATGCTGTGATACCTCGGCGGTCATCGTCAGGATTTTGGGTGATGTATTCATCCACAGAAATCGGCTCCCCAAATGAAATCATGATGCTATCCCGAGGGGTGTTTGGAGTGCCAAATGTAATGCCGACAGGCAGGATGTCCAGCGGCTGGTCCGGAAACAGACGCTTGGTACCGAAGGCAATTCTGGCCGCCCCCTTTTGCAGCGGCTCAAGGTGCTTGATTTGTTTGGTCCGCCCCTCCACCAGAATATGTAAGGCACCTTTTTCTGCACCCAGAATCCGAAATGCCTCCGCAAAGGAGGCATCATTCTTTTTCAATTTCCCAAACCCATCGCGAAAGCGATAGATTGGTATGATGTTCAGGCTGTTGAGGATTTTGATGAAGAATGGCTTGATGAAAATGTCACCCCGTGCCATAAAATGCAAGCGGCGTGGGAGGAAAGAGGCCAGAATACAGGGTTCTATAAAGGCGCTCGGATGGTTCGAGGCCAAAATCAGGGCTCTGTCTTTTGGCACGCACTCAAGGCCAGATATGGTAATGTCACGGAAATAATGCCTGAAGGCAATCCGCGTTAAGGGCATAAATATGTCGTACAGGTTCGGCATGGCAGGGGCGTAAAGTCGCGGCGCCAAAGATACGGAATCCGACTCGTTTGGCTGGTTTGATAGAGCAAGATGGGGCGCAGGGTTGACAATCTGCAAAGGACCCCCTATCTTTCAGATTCAAAACCCCCGCCAAATGAAACACATGCTTTGCGCTGCAGTGCTCCTTGCATCAGTTTATGTTTATTGCCCGGGCCAAATTGCCTTTTGGGATTTCGAGAATATCTGCGGTCCCCTTCCATGCCTGCCAATTCCGGCATCACTTACCACCACTGGCGTATCCTGGGCTTGGGCCGACATGGTCGGTGGCGCCAACAGCGGCAGTCCTCCTGTCTGCACCGGCCAGGAAACGTGGGCCACCAATTTCTGGCCATCTACGCCCTACCCGCAAGACGAATACCTCTCATTTACCGTCGAGGCACTGCCGGGATACGAACTGGACATTCTGTCTTTCTATTTCTCTTCCAGCGCCTCTTCCTCCAACAGCGCCCTCAGTTACGATCTCTATTATCTGATCAATGGTTCCAATGCTGTGTTCATGGGTTCCGGACAGCATACGCCCGGCAGTTGCACGGGTCATGCATTTCCGCAATCCATCTTTGTGCCATCCGGTGGATTTGTGGAATTCCGTCTGTACCCGTATGGCCAGAATCCAGCTGCCCGTGTTGCCACCATCCGGCTTGATGATGTGTGGCTCGAAGGCTCCGCTCCTCTCCCTGCAGAGTTATTGTTTTTCCGCGGCCGGCCTGCTGATGGGAAAGTTGTGCTCGAGTGGGCCTTCGGTGCAACGGACCAGACCGAGGTCTTCATAGACCGATTTGAGGCACAGGAGTTTCGTCAAATCAACCGATTGCAGGAGTGCCAGAGCGTAATGCCCTGCCAGTGGGTGGACCCCGCCCCACTGCCAGGAGACAATATCTACCGCCTCCGGCGCCAGGCACTGACTGGGGACACAGAGATTTATCCACCCATTGTCGTTCGTTTGGAATCTCCGATCCGCCTCCATTCCAACGTGATTTCAGGAAATACACTCACCATACTCCTTCCACCCAACGGCAGGTTTTCTCTTGATATTTTTGACGCAAGCGGGGGCATCCACTGGACTGGGAAGGCGGAGGGAGGAGCCGTGCGAATCCCGCTTGGCACCATGCGAAAGGGCGTCGGATGGGTGCGATATTCCGGTTCTTCCAGTCAGGGCATTCTCCCTTTTGTCAGGGCAGGACCCGGATTTTGAGAAATGGATTCACCCCTGTGTGGCATCACAAGAGCCCTTGATCGTGGATATTGGTACAATTTATTGGGAAAGCCAGTCCACAACAGCGGCCTCAATGGTTCCGGGCAGGTCAGGGTCGCTGGTTTTGGGGAATGTTGCTCCTGTGAGCAGTTCATAGAGTGCTCTGTATCTCATTGAGACTTGTTCCACAAATTCATCAGGCATGTCTGGCATCACCTGCCCTTCCAACCCCTGAAAACCGTGTGCCATCAGCCATTCTCGGACAAATTCCTTGGAGAGTTGCTGCTGCGGCATGCCGGCTGCTTGGAGCGCTTCATATCCGTCCTGATAAAAGTACCGAGAACTGTCAGGAGTGTGCACCTCATCAATCAGCAAAATCTCCCCGTCATGGCGGCCGAATTCATATTTCGTATCCACCAGAATCAGCCCCCGCTCGGAGGCCATGTCTGTACCCATGCG
>CAZMSQ010000080.1:0-5050 GCA_964569025.1 uncultured Saprospiraceae bacterium
GCTCGCGTTCCTCTTCCCCCCCATCCTCATTGAATTCCGAACCGGCGTTCCCATAGCGGGATTGACCATTGGAATGGGGGCCGCCATTGACAGCACCGTTTGGAACGTGGGTGCCTGCAGCAATTTCGGCCACCTGTTTTTCCAGGCCAATGCTGCGGAAAAAGCGGTTGAACTTGTTTTCTGCAAACTCTTCGAGGGAGGGGCAGGGCGTGGCACGCAAGAGGCGCAAGAACTCGCCGATTTCACTTGAGACGGACCTGACCTGCAGTGTTTTTTGCTCGTACTGAACTCGTTCTGAAGGCTTTACAGACCTGACGAGGCCACGCACATCGAGGTACTCCTGTTGCCAGAAATTCATGTATTGAATGATCTGGCTGAGGCTGTCGAGCTGGGTAGGCACAGGAATTAGCTCGTGATCTGGGCCGGTTTCTATGCCGTCAATGATGACGATTGCGAGGCGGTCTTCTTCGAGCATGGTCTTTGCGGCATCGAAGGTTTGGCTCAGGCAGGAAAGCGATTTGAGGAAATTGTCGCTGACCAGCAAGACCACCGGGACTTGGGCCTGCAGCAACTGCTCGCTAAAATGACTTGGCTGGGATTCGGTATTGACAATTTGGCCGGGGTACAAGCCCAAATCAGAGAACTGTCTGAGCAGGACATCTACCTGACCTTTATTTTCAGCAGCGTATGCGAGGTGGAAGGGCTTATGGCTCATGATACAGTATTCGGGGTGGTTCAGGACTCTTCAGCAAGAAGCTGATCGATGAGTGTGGTGAATGTGGTGGTGAATGCCTCGTATTCCGAGGTGGCGGGGCCGGAAAAGCCGGTATGGATGCGGCGCACGGCACCTTTTTTGTCAAGGAGAATGAGGGTTGGGAATGCGATCACAGTATCAAGGGCAGGCAACACGGTGGTGACGTGCTGCTTGTCAGCAGGGCCCGCGTAGAGAATGGGATATTGGGCGCCCAGCTTATTGCGGTAGGTGCGAATGGCGCTTTCAGCGCGGTCTTGCGGTACTTTTTCGAAGGCGAGACCGATGATTGTCAGGGGCGACGATTGATAGCTGGCTGCGAGGTCTGCGAGAAAACGGGTTTCGTCTCGGCAATTCGGGCACCAGGTGCCGAGAATCTGGATGATTCGGACGGTGCCCTCATGCACAGAATCTGTGGGGCTGATGAGCTGGCCATCGGGGTCGGGCAATGAAAAGTCGATGGTGCGGGAGCCTGGGGTCAGGGCGGTGAGAGAATCCGGATGGCGCAAGGTATGGCCCTCCACGGATCCAGCAGGACGGGCCTCCCAGGTGGTGCGGTAGTGGCTGCCGCTGCGGAAGCTGCCGGTGATGGTGCTGTCAGGGAGGACCTTCCCCTCGAACAGGTAGGCGTGGGTGCCGTCGAAGGCAGAGAGGTACAGTTTGTCGGCTTGAATGGTGCCCTCCAGAAAGCGGTAGTCGCCGGTCTCGGTCAGGAAGGTGCCGGTCAGGTTGTTGCCGTTCTGGCTGAATTCGGCAATGGCCGGCCAGGGAGCGTCAGTTTCCGGGGCGAAGGTTGCAGCCCAGCGGCCGGTCAAGTCGATGGCAGGGGCCTTTCGAAGGCGTGAAAAGCGGTAGCCTTTGCCGAACTGGGCCTTGAATGGTATGCGGTAATCGGTGCGGTTGCGATCTACCCACACGCCCTCCATAAAAGGACCCTCCACTTCGGCCCGGATGTAGGAATTGTAGATGGGAAACTCGATGCGCAGGGTGTCACGGGCAATGGTGCGGTCGCGACCGAAGGTGACATCTTCGATGCGAATTCGCTCGGAGCCATTGATGAAATAGATTGAGAATGTGCTGTCGTCGGAGTAGATGACCTCAAATTCGAATGGCAGCTCCCCTTGAGCCACCTCTTCGAATCCCAGCTGCACCTCTTCCTCTCCTTCTTCGGGAGCCTCTACGAGCCGGGGTGAGAGCTGCAACACCCCGCGCCACAAGCCGGGGGCAATGGCCTGATAGGGGTTTTCAACCACCAGACAGGAAGACAGAGATACCGACAGGCTGAGTGCCAGTATGAAGAGAGAGCGGGACATATGTCTTGCGTTTTCGCATGACCCTCAGCGATCAGACCCGCGCTTATGCCCGGGATTGCCGCATTGGGTGAAAATCAATAGACCGGTCAAGGCAGGCCCTGACCGGATGCGTTGCAGCCTCAGCTGCTTTTTTCTCCGACAAAATAGTCTTCCTTGTGCTTAAACAGCACATTGAAGGAGGTCAGGCTGCCATAAATACGGGTGATGTATTGCTGGAGGTTGACCTTTTCCTCGTCTGAAAGTTGCTTATTGCTGTTGATGCGCTGTTCCAACACCCGAAGGCGATCGCGAACCATCACGATTTTATGGAAAAACACATCAATCGGGATTTCTTTGTCCTTGTAGTGGTCATCTTTGGGTTGAAGCACCAGCATACCACCGTCCCATTTGTCACCAAGAGCCACCTCTTCCTCCACACCGTTATAAGCTCTCAGGATTTTGACCAGAGCTTTTTCTGCTTCCGTAAAAGAGACCACCTCCTGCGGTTCAATCCGTTCTGTAATTTCGAGGCTTTCATAGTCACGTCCCACCATTTTGATGCCGTACTGTATGAAAGAGATTTCGTAAGCAACCTTATGAAGGCGGATCACCACCCCGTCGCCGTATGCCGGGTGTCTGACCCGCGAGCCAATGCCAAGTGCGTCTGAGGCCATAAATTGAAAATTGAAGTCGTACGTTGAATAGGTTTACCAACTGAGCAGCGACTGAAGTTACCCCCCTGAGGGTTTGACATCAGTATATCCTTCTTTTTTAAGCAGGTCGATTACTTTATTTCGGTGCTCTCCCTGAATGAGAATTTCTCCGTCTTTGTCTGAGCCTCCCACCCCACATTTTGACTTCAGCATTTTTGCCAGATGCCGAAGGTCATCGGATGACCCGACGAAACCCGTCACCACTGTCACTGCCTTGCCATTGCGGCCTTTGCGATCAATGAGTACGCGAAGGCGTTGCTTGTCAGCAGGCAGCGTCTCTGCCTCCTCATCTTGCTGGTGTGCATATTCGAAATCCGGATTGGTTGAATAGACCACACCTTGCCGCCGCTTTTTCTGACCCATAGACAAATTCGTTCGATGATCAAAAGTACGAAAATTCACAGAAGGGTGAAACACCTCTCAATCCAGCCAGAGGGTATATCCCCATTCTGAGGCATACCCTTCGTATCGCCCTTCGAGCAGTATTTTTTCAGACCTGAAGTCAGCCATCGCATTCTGCAAATCCTCTACAGATTGCACGATTCGAGTATCCAGTTTGACCACATCGTCGTCTGAGCCGGGCCGAATTTTGTGGACCGACTGGATGATAAACCCCTTCTCCATCCTGGAGATGGCCAGCGCTCCGTCGGGGTCTACCACATCGACAATGACCCCACCGCGCAGCCCAAGGCGTTCTCTTTCGCGAGGCGACAGATTGCGATACTCCCAGCCGAGCTGATTATCGACCACTAGGTCAGCAGGCAAACCGGCTTCATTGAAGCCGTATGCGCCGCCGGAATCGAGGCCCTTGAGCACAGCCTGCACCTCGCGGGGCGCCCCACTCCGATAAAATGAGATGGTCACCACATTGCCAGGCCGATAGCGGGCCACAAACTCCTGAAGCTCGGGAATGCCCCTCACCGGCTGCCCATTGATGGCGGTGATGACATCATTGGCACGGAGCCCAGCCATTTCAGCAGCTCCTCCCGGGTTTACATCCTGAATCAGCACTCCTTCGGGGGCTGCGAGCTTCAGTCTGCGGGCCATGGGCGCAGTGACCTCGGAGATCCGCACCCCGAGTATGGCCCGCTTGACCGACCCGAACTCCCGCAGGTCGGCCACCACCTTTCTGACCAGATTGGCGGGCACCGCAAAAGAATACCCTTCATAGCGGCCTGACCGGGTGATGATGGCGGTGTTTACACCAATCAGCTCACCGGATGTATTGACCAGAGCCCCACCGCTGTTGCCGGGATTGACAGCCGCATCTGTCTGGATAAACGATTCGATCTTGTATTCCCCTTCGAGAATGTCAATATTCCGCCCTTTCGCACTCACAATTCCTGCTGTCACCGTCGATTCCAGATTAAACGGATTGCCCACTGCCAGCACCCATTCTCCGACCAGCACGGAGTCTGAGTTGGCAAAGCCCACGAATGGCAGCGGCTCATCGACCTCGATGCGGATAAGCGCCAGGTCGGTGGTCGGGTCGGTCCCAACCAGTTCGCCTTTATACTCGCGTTGGTCAGCGAGCGTCACCTGGATATTGCGGGGTCCCTCTTCTACCACATGATGGTTGGTCACAATGTACCCATCTGAAGAGACAATGACTCCGGAACCGGTAGCTCCCCCATAGCTCCCGAAGAAATCAAAGGCCCGGCGTGGCAGGGCTCTGATATTGACCACGGCCGGCGTGGCGAGGGCGGCGGCAGCTGTAAAGCTGACTGGCATGGCGGAGGGTGATCCATCCGGCTGTCGGGGCGGTGTGTGCGAGACCGGCGGCACCCAATCCGGCTGCCTGACTGCCAGAGCTGCTGCCGGCGCCGCCCGAGGCGTGGGTTGGAAGGCCGAGTAAATGGCCACCGCCAGCAGGGCTGAGATGAAAGAGGCCAGGAGGGTGAGGAGGATGTGTTTCATGGTACTTATGGATAGGCGGAGTGGAGTGAGAAAGAGTGAATATACAGAAAACCCGCGGCGCTGAGTTTGTTCATCAAGGTCTGCCCATTCGCCCCATTGCTTTTTTCTCAGCCTTTTTGGAAAAGACGCGATAAATAGCTACTTTTGCATCGCCTTTGAAAAAAGGTAAATGATTCCGTAGCTCAGCTGGCTAGAGCATCTGACTTTTAATCAGAGGGTCCTGGGTTCGAGCCCCAGCGGAATCACTTTTTCAAAAATATTTTGTCTTTCTAAAAGCCAGAGCCCGCGGGGTTCTGGCTTTTTTTATTGGGGGTTAGGCCGGCAAACCACACAATTCTGTATTCCCAGCCCCAGCGGGGCGTCCTCTCCTTAGAAAA
>CAZMSQ010000081.1:0-5044 GCA_964569025.1 uncultured Saprospiraceae bacterium
GGATTGTACGATGAGCAAATCAATGAAAAATATTTGAGAAAGGCGGCGGCCAATGTAGACCGGCTTCAGGTGATTATCGAAGATTTAGACGCCATTTCCAAGCTTGAGTCGGGCGAGTGGGTATTGGAGATGAAGACCTTCAACATCAAGCTGTTGACTGACGAGGTGATTGAAGATCTCGAGATCATGGCCATTAAAAAGGGTGTCAAGTTGTCTTACAAAGATGGTGCAAACCGCAATTTTTCAGTCAAGGGAGATCGGGAGAACATTCGCCAGGTGTTGGTCAATCTCATATCTAATTCCATCAAGTACGGCCGCCCCGGTGGTCACACGAAAGTCAGCTTTTACGACATGGATAAGCGGGTCCTGATTGAGGTGGCTGATGATGGAATCGGGATGGAGGAGAAGCACCTCAATCACATCTTCGATCGCTTTTACAGAGTCGATAAAAGTCGTTCCCGTTCGCAGGGCGGCTCTGGGTTGGGACTTGCCATTGTCAAGCACATTATTGAGGCCCACCAGCAAACAATTAATGTCAGAAGCTCTCCCGGACTGGGGGCAACGTTCGGGTTTACGCTTGAAAAAGCCAAAGCTTAGGCCAAACCCTGACTGGATGCCAGCAAATTGCTGAGCCGATAGAGCATTCTCGCTCCCACATTGCCATCCCAGTAATGAGGTGCCCCTGCCACTTCGCAGAGGTCGAACCCGATGATGATGCGGCCGGATTGAATAATCGTTTCTCCGAGATGCAGAGCTTCATCGAAAGTCAATCCTCCGGGTACAGGGGTGCCGGTATTGGGACAAAGTGACGGGTTGAGTCCATCGATATCTACACTCAAATACACCTCTTTCGGCAGTCCCGCAATGATGGTCTGGCAGATGCCGTGCCACGTTTCACCCACAAACCGGCTTTCCTGAAGGTCATGATCAAAAAAGACCTCGATCCGGTCTCCCTGGGAAGCGGCAAAATCGAGTTCTTCGCGGCAATAATCGCGGATTCCTACTTGCACCAGTTTCGCGATTTCTGGATATGCGAGCGCATTGCGAAAAATGGAGGCGTGAGAATACGTGAAGCCTTCGTAGGCCTTTCGTAAATCCATGTGGGCATCAATTTGCAAGATACCAAATGAGGAGTGTCTGGCAGTCAGGGCCTCCAAAAATCCCAGCGGGCAACTGTGGTCACCGCCTACCAGGCCGACCAGTTTCCCCTTTTCCATCAGGGCCGCTGTACGCGTACGCACCCATTCTTTTTGATACTCCCCACCTCGGTTGACCTGCTGGATTTTCCCAGTCAGGCTTTCATCCTCAGCCGGATTGTGCCCAGCTTCCAGGGCGCTGATGCACGCTTTCGCATCTGCTCGAAGCGCAGCGCTCAGCACGGCCAACTCTGCATCTGGCTGTCGCATAAACAGTCCGATTTTCCAGGCATCCGGAACCCTCGGGTCTTCAAGGTCTAACTGAGAGGACACGTCAAGCATATTCTGAGGCCCGCCGGCAGTGCCTTCGCCAAATGACACTGTGACATCCCACGGAACAGGCTGCAATACTACTCGGGCCTCCTGCTCTGCATATGGCAGGCCGATGAACCGTCCGTTTTGGACGCCGACTCCACTCGGGTCAAATGAAAGGCTGTTGTCTTCCATATCAGGCTTTTTGCTCACAATATACATCAGCGAAAGCCACGAAAATGCGTATTGACAAATTCTTCTGATGGTTGATGGTTCAATTTCCTGTTTCTCCACAGATTTCGATGTACTTTTGCCCCAACGACAATGGCTGAGAAACCATATTTTCGCATTCAAAAAGCAAACCACATGTCAAAAGTTCTCATCATCGGAGCCGGCGGAGTAGGCCGGGTCGTCGCCTACAAATGTGCCAGTCATCCGGAGGTGTTTAGCCACATTATGCTGGCCAGCAGAACCAAATCGCGCTGCGATGCAATTGCTGAGGATGTCAGGAAAGATACGGGGCATCAGAAATTTGAAACAGCGAGGGTCGATGCTGACAACGTGCCGGAGCTGGTGGCTCTCATCCGAATGTTTCAACCCAAAATGGTGATCCATGTGGCTTTGCCGTACCAAGATCTCACCATCATGGATGCCTGTCTTGAAACTGGTGTCCATTATCTCGATACAGCAAACTACGAACCCCGGGATGAAGCAAAGTTTGAATACAAATGGCAATGGGAATACCAAGACCGTTTTCGGGAAAAAGGCCTGCTGGCCGTCCTTGGCTGTGGCTTCGACCCAGGTGTAACTGGCATATTTACTGCCAGAGCCGCTAAGCATCATTTTGATGAAATCCACTACCTCGATATTGTCGACTGCAATGCTGGAGACCATGGCAAAGCCTTTGCAACTAATTTCAACCCCGAAATCAATATTCGTGAAGTGACCCAAAAGGGAAAGTATTGGGAGAATGGAGAATGGGTAGAGACAGAGCCGCACGAGATCTCTAAAATGCTGACATACCCGGATATTGGACCGAAAAATTCATATTTGATTTATCACGAAGAGCTGGAGTCTCTTGTTAAGAATTTTCCGACCATCAAACGCGCCAGATTCTGGATGACGTTTGGCGAGGAGTATCTGACTCACTTGCGGGTGATTCAAAATATCGGCATGGCTGGTATTGAGCCGGTTCAATACAAAGGAGTGGACGTCATTCCGCTTGAGTTTTTGAAGGCCGTGCTGCCGGATCCGGGTGAGCTTGGCGAAAACTATACCGGACAAACCTCTATCGGCTGTCGGATCCGGGGCATAAAGGATGGTCAGGAACAGACGTATTACATCTGGAACAATTGCAGCCATGAAGCTGCTTTCAAGGAGACAGGGGCGCAAGGTGTGTCGTATACAACTGGCGTGCCGGCCATGCTTGGTGCCAAGATGATGCTGGAGGGGAAGTGGAGTGGACAGGGTGTTTTCAATGTGGAAGAATTCAACCCCGATCCATTCCTTGATGAGTTGGGTGAGAATGGGCTGCCATGGGAAGAATCATTTGGAATAGACCTCGAACTTTAAGTCCATGATCGATTTCGCCGCCTTGCCGTCGCCCTGCTTTGTGCTTGATGAACGCCGGCTCAGATCGAATCTCGAACTTATGAAGTCGGTGCAGGAACGCGCTGGGGTGACAATCATCCTCGCCCTGAAGGGATTTGCTATGTGGAGTACTTTCCCCTTGGTACGCCAATACCTGAAAGCCTGCACAGCCAGCTCATTGCATGAGGCTCTTCTTTGTGTAGAAGAGTTTGGCGAAAAGGCGCACACCTACGCGCCTGCCTATGTGCCCGGAGAGATGGAGGCATTACTTCGGTCGAGCAGCCACCTTTCCTTCAACTCCCTGTCACAGTATGAGTATTTCAAGCCATTAATTGCCAAAGCACCCCATCGACCGTCACTCGGTCTGAGAGTCAACCCGGAGCATTCGGATGTAGGCACAGCGCTCTACAACCCGTGCAGTCCGGGCTCCCGGCTTGGCATCTCTGTTGAGCACCTGGGAGATACTTTGCCGGATGGCATTGAAGGACTTCATTTTCATGCGTTATGTGAAAGCAATTCGTACAGCCTCCAGGCCACGCTCGAGGCGTTTGAGGCAAAATTCGGGAGGTTTTTTGACCAGATCAAATGGGTTAATATGGGTGGCGGCCACCTCATGACCAACGATGGGTATGATGTAGACCATCTGGTCGACTTGCTGACCTCTTTTCGCAAAAAGCACGGGCTTGAGGTAATCCTGGAACCCGGCAGCGCTGTTGCCTGGCGCACCGGAGAGCTCAAAAGTACAGTGCTGGATGTTGTGACCAATCGGGGCGTGACAACGGCCATCCTAGATGTGTCCTTCACTGCCCATATGCCGGACACCCTGGAGATGCCCTACCGTCCGGTGGTCCGAGGCGCCACAGACCCCCAACCCGGAAAATTTACCTGTCAGCTTGGAGGCCTTAGCTGCCTGTCAGGGGATTTCATGACTGCCTACTCTTTTGATGCCCCCTTAAAGGCCGGAGATACCCTCATCTTCGAGGACATGATGCACTACACCATGGTGAAAACTACCACATTCAATGGTGTGCAGCATCCCTGTATCGCGATTTGGAACGAAGACGGAACTGCCCGAATCATTCGGACGTTTGAGTATCTGGATTTCAAGAACCGATTATCCTGAGTCCGCGGCAACCAAAATCCTCCATGAATATCCAGGAAGCATTCAAACACCTTTCTGACCGACTCACTCAGGTTTACGAGCGTCGCGAGGCAACAAACATCGCGCGGATCGTTTTCGAAGATGCCTTTGGCATCCGTCATATGACCCCTGCGGTAGCATTCCCTGACATTTCCCTCCTCAACACAATCCGTGACAGATTGCTGCACCGTGAGCCCGTTCAGTATATACTCGGCGAGGCTGATTTTTACGGCCTCAAACTTAAGGTAACCCCGGACGTGCTCATCCCCAGACCTGAGACTGAAGAGCTTGTCCACCAAATAATAGAAGACCACCGAAAAGAATCTTCAGAGCTTCACATCCTGGATATTGGCACGGGTAGTGGGTGCATTGCATGTGTGCTGGCAAAACACCTGCCCTCCAGCAAGGTAGAGGCCTCCGATATCAGCCCCGAAGCCCTCGAAATTGCGCGTCAGAACGCCCAAGCCCTTGGCCTTCCGGTCACGTTTCACCAGATGGACCTGCTCAGTTCCGCTCTCCCTCGCCCCAACCGTCAGTTCGACATCATCGTCAGCAACCCACCCTACATTCCACCGTCCCAGCGAGACAAAATGCCACGCCGGGTCCTCTCATTCGAACCCTCTCTGGCACTATTCACCACCGAAAATGATCCGCTCCAGTACTACCGCGCCATCCTTCATTACGCCGAAATGGCCCTTACCCCATCGGGCAGTATCTACCTTGAGCTCAACGAGTTCTTCGCCGAAGACACCGCCTCACTCTTCTCCGATGCAGGCTATCGCGTGAAGCTTTTGAGAGACATGCAAGGCAAGTGGCGCATCCTCCGCGCCACCAACCCGGTCCGACGGCTATAGCGGTCCGACCG
>CAZMSQ010000082.1:0-4286 GCA_964569025.1 uncultured Saprospiraceae bacterium
AAACCGTGAGACGCCAAATGGAATAAAAGAGACGGTTTTCGGCACCGTTGGCTGTGTCAGGTACGTGTAATTATTGTCTCGCTGAAAATCTGAACACCCCGATAGCAATGGCGATGCCAAACGAGGCGACCACAGTCAGAAGCAGTGGTTTGAGCTGGAAAAGGCTGGCGCTTTGTACCCGGTTTTGATTGACAAGGCTCAGAATTTGCTTTTGGAAGCTGGCATTAAAGTCCCGGATGAACGCATTCAGATCGGTGGCCACTCCACGGGTTTCAGCCAAGAGGCCGGCATAATGCTGCTCCACATTGTCGGGGCTGATATTGGAATCGGAAAAAGATTTCTTCTGCTGCCTCAACTCTGCGCGTCGAAATTCCAGTTCGAGCTTTTGGTTCAACAGAGATTCTTGAAATTCAACCAATGACAAGCTCGCACCCACATTCAGGAAGCGCTCAAACAACTCTGAATTATATTCCGTCGCAACACCCCCCTGACCTCGGGAAGCACTGCCGGTGCTGATTCCCAATCCGCTTTTTTTCTCGGTGATTGCATTCAGTGCCGCTTCGAGCGAATTGATGTGATCTGTGGCAATATTAATCTCCCGGTCGAGGTCCCTGGTGAAAAATTGCTGCATTTCTTTAGATGTTGAAATTATTCCAGACAATTGCATATCAATGTAATTAATCCGGCTGGTGAGTACTCCAGGGTTAAATCCCCGCTTGTCAAAGCCTTCATCTTTCAAAGCAATCACCTTTTGACGGAGGGAGGTGACGACTCCTCTGAATTGCCCCAGATTGTAGGAAGTTACTTCTTCTAAACCCTCCAGATCAGTCATTTTGATCTCACTAAGCAGAGGCATATTGCGAATCAGCCCTTGTTCGAAGCGCTCATTGAATATTCGTATTACTTCCGAGACTATGATCTTCGCAGTGGTTGCATCCACAGGGCTGTCTTCGAGATTGAAGTAAATAGTCAGAAAATGATTTTGGCTTGCAACCAGACTCGCATATCTGGCCTCAATCTCCTCGAGATTTTCTCCCCGGCTCACGCTAACCTCACCACTTAACTTTGCCAATGCATTATCGATTGGATCATTGATCTGCTCAACACCCATCACCACGTTGAGAAGCGGAAGAATATCGTCCACCCTAGCCTCGATTGAGTTCTTCGCCAATGCCTCGGTGACAATTTGCTCGCTGATGATGGCATTCGAATTGAAATTGTTCAGATTCTGATTAACCTTGACAATTGAGGCCACAAGGTTGTCTTGATAAGATTTGGCCTGCATAACCGCAAACAACAAATACAGTGCAATAGGGATTGCCGCAATGGCAAATATGAGTACCCACGACTTTGCAAGGTATCGTATCAGTGCACCAAGGTCAATGAACTGTTCATCTTCCTGATATCGTGGAGGAATGGTTTGATCCATGTCAATTTCTACTGATTGAAAAATTACAGCAAAGATGACAATTTCCTGCAAACAACGAAAGGCCAATACCGAAGATTTGGTCGAGGTTCTCGATCAAATAGTTGCTTGTCTTTACTCAAGGTCCTACTGTTGATCAAAATACAAGGGGCCAAATTAAGTTCAATCAGATGAAACCTGAGAGGTGTCCCAGGTATTTTGTAAGTTCACTTTCTTGTGTTAGAAACAGAAATGCTTCATCGATCACTAAAACCAGAATCTATGCAAACAGAGAAACCCCTTGTTAACCGGGTCGCGCAAAGCGGACTCAAAGTCATTGACATGGAGGCCATGTACCCTAAGTGGGAGCTGGCATCACTCGATTTGAAGGCGTATTTATTTCAGGGCCTTATCCTGAGAGAGAAAGATTTTCGGGCAGCCATGAAGGAAATCCAATGGACTGACTATTCTGGCAAGGTGCTCTGTGTATTCTGCTCTGCCGATGCCATTATTCCGGTCTGGGCATACATGCTTGTGGCAACCTATGCGCAGCCATTCGTTCATGAGGTGTTTGGTGGAGATGAAAAAGAATTTTTGCGGCTTCATTACAATCGGGTGGTCAGTGGCATGAACATTGCGGCATACGAGAATGAAAGGGTCATCCTGAAGGGCTGCGGATCCAGACCGGTGCCATCGTCGGCCTACTTGGCTCTGGCATCACGCCTCCGGCCAGTGGCCAAAAGCATTATGTATGGAGAGCCCTGTTCGACGGTACCCATTTACAAACAACCGGCCCGTCAGTCAGCACAGCACGACTGACTGCCGTACACCATAGAAATTATTTTAAAATCCATGTACAAAGCCCACCTCACCGTCTACACGCTGGTTCTCGCAGCATTCCTGACCGTCGCCATTCTCACCTCCTACCGCCCCGGAGATCCTTCTGCCGGCCGTGTGGATGCGCTTCCTCAGGTCATAGAGCCGGTATCGCTCAACAAAGCTTTTGATTTTGCCGGTGAGCCGTTGCCCATGGACAATTTCGATGTGCGCGAGCGGCTCGATCGCGAGCTGACCGTCAACTCGTATTGGCACTCCAGCACGGTACTACAGATAAAGCGGGCAGCGCGGTATTTTCCTGTCATTGAGCCCATTTTGGCCGACCAGGGTGTGCCTGATGATCTCAAGTTTCTGGCTGTGGCCGAAAGTGGACTCGAACATGCGGTATCGCCGGCCGGAGCGCGCGGCATCTGGCAGTTTATGGAGCGCACCGGCAAAAGCTATGACCTGGAAATCAACGATGAGGTCGATGAGCGCTATCATATCGAAAAGAGTACTCTGGCATTTTGTATCCACATCAAAAAATTGAAAGAGCGTTTCGGAAGCTGGACTCTCGCAGCAGCAGCCTATAATATGGGAGAGGCTGGGCTTGCAAAAGAAATGGAGAGGCAGAGCATGACGAGTTACTACGATCTCAACCTCAGCGACGAGACCATGAGATACGTATTCCGAGTGGTGGCTGCCAAGGAAATTGTGACTGAGCCACGTAAGTTCGGGTTTTACCTTGAGCCCGAAGAGGGCTACAACCCCTTGCACCGTGATTATATGGAAATTGAGGTTGACACCCCCATTCACAGACTCGGCGAGTTTGCCCTCGCTCAAGGCACCACCTACCGTATGCTTAAAATTTACAACCCTTGGCTGCGCACCTCAAGCCTGAGCAACCCGAACGGCAAGACTTATACGATAAAGCTTCCTGCTGCCCATTCTCCAGCACCCTCTCAAGGCAGTTCGCCTCAAGACTCATCGGCTACCCGTAGCGGAGACTAAATGACCGCATGACCTCCACCAGCGCCTGCACACCCTCGAGAGGCATGGCATTATAGATGGAGGCACGAAATCCTCCGGCAGAGCGGTGCCCCTTGACACCCACGCAGTTGGCCTCACGGCAGGCTGCGAGAAAGTCGGCTTCCAGCTCCCGGTACCGATCGGCCATCACAAAGGTGACGTTCATTTTCGAGCGGTCTGCCGGATCACTGACAACCCCCCTGAAAAATGGGTTGGCATCAATTTCCTCATATAGGAGTGTCGCCTTTTCTTCATTGCGCTGCTGCATAGCGTGCAGCCCTCCCGTTTCAAGTATCCAGCGCAGCGTCAGCATGCTGACATAAATCGGAAATACAGGGGGAGTATTAAACGAAGAATGTTTGGAAATGTGGGTGTTATAGTCCAGCATTGTGGGAATATCACGGCCTGTTTTGCCGAGGGCACTTTTGCGCACAATGACGAGGGTCACCCCTGCTGGACCGAGATTTTTCTGGGCCCCCGCGTAAATCAGATCGAACCGATTTGCGGGCACCGGCCTGCTGAATATGTCTGACGACATATCGCAGACCAGTGGGACGTCCGTCTCGGGCCAAACCTGATATTGAGTCCCGAAAATGGTGTTGTTGCTGGTCAGGTGGAGGTAGGTGGTGTCAACGGGCAGGTCATACCCTTTCGGAATGTGCGCGTAGTTCTGGGCTTTCGAGGAGGCCAGCACATCAATATGCCCATATCGCCGCGCCTCTTTGATGGCTTTAGCCGACCATGAGCCTGTATCCACATAGGCTGCCTTTTCATTTTGAGGCAACAGGTTGAGGGGCGCCATAAAAAACTGGGTGCTGGCTCCGCCGGTCAGAAAAAGCACGGCGTATTCTTCAGGCAGCTTGAGCAGAGCCCGCACCAGCGTTTCGGCCTCGTCGAGCACCGCCATAAATCCCGGGCTGCGGTGCGAAATTTCGAGAATGGACATGCCGGAGTGCTCAAACTCCTGAACGGCCCGCGTTGCTTCTGCGATGACGGAAGGCGGCAGCATAGATGGCCCCGCATTAAAATTGTGGAC
>CAZMSQ010000083.1:0-4239 GCA_964569025.1 uncultured Saprospiraceae bacterium
GCCAAATTTCCTCCTTTTTATTGTGTCTACTGAATGATATGAAGAGGTGGAGAACAAGAGTTTCACCTGGATTTGTTGTGGTGCAGATTGAGCGGGTCCATTTCAAAGGGCTAGGCTTCACAGGGTTTTGTAGTGGGTGCAGTGCAATTCGAAGGGCTGGGCTTCAAAGGGTTTTGTAGTGGGTGCAGTGCATTTCAAAGGGCTGGGCTTCAAAGGGTTTTGTAGTGGGTGCAGTGCAATTAGAAGGACTGGGCTTTATCAGGTTTTGCTATAGGTACAGTTCAAGCGGATGCAATTCAAAGGGCTGAAGCTGCAGCGCAGCGACATCTTCTTAGCACATGTTGGGTGTGAAATCGAGCTACAGAGTAGCGACATCTTTCAATGCGTACCTTGTAGATTTCACGTTCGCAAAGCGTTGGAAAAAAGATGTCGCTGCGCTGCAGCTCAATGTTTCATCGCAGCTGGATTTCTAAAGAGATTACGCCCCGATGGAACGGAGGAAAGTGAAAAGTGGAAAGAGGAAAGTGAAAAGTGGAAAGAAGAAAGTGAAAAGTGGAAAGAAGAAAGTGAAAAGTGGTTTTGATTTGAATCTGGAGCGAATGATGTGGGGTGTGCAGCTGATCATAATTGGTCGGACCACTATAGTCGTCGGACCACTATAGTGGTCCGACGACTATAGTGGTCCGACCAGTGCTTAGTTGCCTTGCGGGTAGTATGGTGCGTTGAGGGCCTGCAAGGTGCGGCGGAGGGTGGCTAATTTATTGGTTTCGAAGTCCCGGAGGCGCTGGCGGATGGGGGGGAATTCGGCTATTACAATGTCGAGCTGCTGGCGGTGGGTGAGGGTTGGGGCAGACGTTGAATGGAACTGCTCGTAGCTCACCTGGCCGATGCGGGCGGAGACGGTGGGGATGGCTGGCATGTCAAGGCGGGAGGCGACGGGGTCTCCGTTGAGGAGGATGTCGATTTCGGCCAGGGCCTTGTGGGCCGCTGCCCACTGAGCCATGAGCTCTGGGAGCGGGGCCTCCACCAAATCGATGGCCTTGCGCATGTATTTCAGCTCGGTCTGGAGGGCGCTCAGGGTGCGGGAGGCTGACTCTACCTGGCGGGCCCAGTCGGATACCTCGCGTTGGAAGGCCACTTTTTCAGCGCGATTGGGGGCGGGGAGGGTGGTGTTGTTGAGGGCCGATACCTGAAAGGTGACAGGCTGCCCCAGCTGGGTGGCCACACCGTTTCGGACAACTGCCAGGGAGGCATTGTACATGCCCGGCATGACCAGGGTCCCGATGTCTTTGGCACCCCACGGGTTGTAAAACGAAGGCTTGCTGAGGCGAATCGGGTTTGTGGACGCATAGCGCAAATCCCACTTCACGCGGTGAAGGCCTTTTGAGGCCGGCACCTCCATTTTTCTGACCACCTCGCCATTCGCATCTGAGATGGTCAGCACCACCAATGGCTCAAGCTCTTCTTCCTCGGCCCGCAGTGCTTCTTCGGTGGGCCATTTGACATTCTCCACTTGCTTTTCGCGTTCTCTTCTTTCCTCCTTTAAGCTCTGGATACTTTCCTTCAGATAATAGGTCAATAAGGCATTCGGCCCCAGATTTTCGCCGCTGTAGAAGTTGTCGCCCTGAAAAGATTTGCCGGGCAGGCCCAGCGGCATAGACGCTTCATAGGCAAGAGCCGTCCGAACCGGAAAGAGGGCGCCCTCCTGAGTCAGAAATTCCGCAGTAAGGCTGCGCAAGGGGCTGTAGTCATCGAGTACGTAGAAACCGCGACCGAAGGTGCCAAGTACAAGGTCATCCTCCCGCTGCTGAATGGCGATGTCGCGCACTGCCGCGGTGGGAAGCCCGGCCTTCAAGCGGTGCCAGTGGGAGCCGCTGTCATTGCTGAAGAATGCGCCAAATTCAGTGCCGACAAACAGTAATTTCGCGTCAATGTGGTCTTCGGCAATGGCATAGGATGAGCCACGCTCTGGGAGGTTGGCAGAGATGGAGGTCCAGGTGGTGCCGCCATCGGTGCTTTTGTAGACGTAGGGTTTGAAATCTCCGTATTTATGGTGGTTGAAGCAGGCATAGACGACATTCGCATCATGGGCAGACGCCAGTACCATGTTGACGTACGAGCGCTCCGGCAGCCCCGGGAATGCATCTATGGCTGACCATGTGGTACCACCGTCGGTGGTTTTCTGAATCAACCCGTCATCAGTACCCACATACAGCAGGTTGGGATCAAGGGGAGATTCGGAGAATGCCACAATGGTCCCGTACGGGGAGGTCGACCGGTTTTTGTTCACAGCATCGAGGCCCCAGATGCGATCCATGACCGGCAGTGTGTTGCGGTCAATTTGCTGCGTCAAATCCGGGCTGATGGTGGTCCAGGAGTCGCCGCGGTCATCGCTGCGGAAAAGCTTGTTGGCGGCAAAATAGAGGCGTGTTGGAGAATGGGACGAAATCTGCAGGGGCGCATCCCAATTCCACCGATAAGCCGCCTCACCCGGGCCCGGCTGGGGCTGAATGCCGACTTCCTCGCCGCTGGCTTTGTCGAATCTGACCAAAAAGCCGTATTGGGACTGGGCATAGACGATGTCCGGATTGGTTGGATCAATCTGCGTCTCGAATCCATCGCCCCCGTGGGTGATGAACCAATCTGAATTGACAATCCCATGAGCAGTGGTGGTGCGCGAAGGGCCTCCGATGCTGAAATTATCTTGGGTGCCTCCATAGATATTGTAGAATGGCTCTGCATTGTCAACGGCCACCTTATAGAATTGCGTCACGGGCAAATTGGAGGAAAACGCCCAGGTTGTGGCGGCATCCCACGTTTGGTAAATCCCCCCATCGCACCCGACAATCCAGTGGCTGGTATTGTCGGGATCAATCCACATGCTGTGGTTATCCACGTGTTTGGTGACCTCGCCCACCATGCTGAAGCTGCGACCGCCATCTTTGGAGACGTGCAGCCATGTATCGAGCGCATAGAGCGTTTGTGGATCAGCCGGATCGGCCACAATTTCCTGATAATAGTTGCCGCTGGTCACAAAGTCCGACCGCTTCTGCCAGCTGGCCCCGCGGTCTTCAGAGACATAGCACCCGCTTTTGCCCAATGCAGCCTCGACTGTGGCATAGATGACATCCGGGTTGGCGGGCGACTGTGCCAGTCCGATCCGCCCCATGTCTGCCTTCGGCAGCCCATTGCTGACCGGCTGCCAGGTGGTGCCTCCGTCACGCGAAACGTGCAGCCCCGATTCCGGACCGCCGCCCAGATAGGTAAACACATGGCGTCTCCGCTGGAATGCCGCCGCAAAGAGCACATCCGGATTTTGGCTGTCCATAATCAGGTCATTGACCCCGGTATGCTCGCTGATGTGAAGGATTCTGTCCCACGTTTTTCCCCCATTCGTCGTCTTGTACACCCCCCGGTCACCGCCACTGCTCCACAGCGGTCCGATGGCCGCCACATAGACGATCTCTGAGTTGTCAGGATGCACAATGATTTTCCCAATATGTTCTGATTGTTCCAGCCCCATATGCGAAAACGTCTTCCCCCCATCCGTCGATTTATAGATGCCATCTCCATAGGCCACACTTCGCTGGTTGTTGTTCTCCCCTGTGCCCACCCAAATCACATTCGGATTGCCCGGATCAATAGCCACACAACCAATGGAATACGATCCGTGCTGGTCAAAGATGGGCGTAAAAGTGGTCCCTGCATTGTCCGTTTTCCAGACCCCTCCTGCTGCAGTAGCCACGTACCAGGTCGCATGGTCATCAGGATGCACCGCAATATCCGAAATACGCCCCGAGGTAAATGCCGGCCCCACCGACCGGAACTTGAGCCCGCCCAAAGAAATGCCATCCAATGGGTCAACTGCTGTAGGTGTTGGTTCTTCCGCTTTCTTTTTTTGCCCCATGAGGTGGGGCGGAGAAAAGAGGAAAAGGCTGAAAATCAGGATTGAGAGGGAGGAGGTGAGGGTGTATTTCATTGTTGGAGAATGATAAGAGAATGTGATGAGAATGGATGTTCGGGCCTGTCAAGTTTCCATGGATGTTTTGAGAATGTAAGGGAACATTCTGCAAAGTTTGTTCCAATTTCCTGCTCGGTGAATATCCGGATTTGTGATGGCTGAACATTTGGAAGTGATGGGGTGGGGGGAGAATGGCATTGTTGGTGGGATTTTTCTGGATGGATGTTCATTGACTCGATGCGGTGATAGGGACCAGAAAAAGGGGCGGGAAACCATTT
>CAZMSQ010000084.1:0-4168 GCA_964569025.1 uncultured Saprospiraceae bacterium
CAGATTTGAATGTCGGGGGTGGAAAGCTTAGAGATCAGGAATTATTTCGGCGTAAGAAGGAGATGATTCGCGCTTATCTGGAGAGTGGATTGGAGAAAGAGAAACTCAGGAAGCTTTGCGATTTTATGAAAGCGTATACGCCCTTTCGAAATTCAGATTTAGAGCTTACTTTTGAACAGGATTTACGAAGATTTTCAAATATCGAAGAAGCTATGGGTATCACGGAAACGATTCTCCACGAGGTGGAGAAGAAAGGTGTGGAGAAAGGTGTCGAGATTGGTGAAAAGAGAGGTGTCAAGATTGGTGAGAAGAGAGGTGTCAAGATTGGTGAGAAGAGAGGTTACAGTAAGGCCATCAGTTTTATTGTAATCCGCGGCTACCAAAATGGGATGGAAGTTTCTGAGCTTGCTGAACTAACTGGCCTTTCAGAACAAGAGGTCTCCGAAATTTTGCAGAACGAGAATGGAGCGGGTCGGTAGCGCGGTTTAGCCAACCAACCCCACAAATCATAATCAGACAATCGCCCTCATTCCGGCCGCATTTGCGGAAAAAACAGGACTTCCTGAATAGACGGTTTATTCGTCAGCAGCATGCAAAGGCGGTCGATGCCGATGCCAAGTCCTGAGGTGGGGGGCATGCCATATTCCAGCGCCCGCAGGAAGTCCTCGTCGAGCGCCATTGCCTCTTCGTCTCCCCGCTCGGCGAGTTGGAGCTGTTCTTCGAAGCGCTCCCGCTGATCGATGGGGTCGTTGAGCTCGGTATAGGCATTGGCGATTTCCTTGCCATTCACGATGAGCTCGAAGCGCTCAACAAGACCCTCCTTGTCGCGGTGCTTTTTAGCGAGGGGCGTCATTTCGATGGGATAATCCGTGATATAGGTAGGCTGAATGAGTTGGTGTTCGACCTTCTCGCCGAAAATTTCGTCAATGAGTTTGCCTTTGCCCATTGAATTGTCGACCTCGATGTGGAGGGATTTGCAGAAAGCCCGGAGGGCCTCTTCGTCCATCTCGCTGATGTCGGTGCCTGTGTACTTCTCGATGGCCTCAAACATGGTCATGCGGGTGTAGGGGCCGGCAAAATTTATTTGTTTATCACCGAAGGTGACTTCGGCACCCCCAGTGACCTCACGGGTGACGTGCTCCAGGAGTTCTTCGACCATTTCCATCATCCAGCGGTAGTCTTTGTAGGCCACATAAATTTCCATGGATGTAAATTCGGGGTTGTGGGTCCGGTCGATGCCCTCGTTGCGAAACATTTTACCGATTTCGTAGACGCCTTCAAATCCGCCGACAATGAGCCTTTTGAGGTAGAGCTCGTTGGCGATTCGCAGATACTGGGCGATATCCAGGGCATTGTGATGTGTCTTGAATGGCCGGGCGGCAGCGCCGCCATGGATGGGCTGCAGCACGGGCGTTTCAACCTCGAGCCAGCCGCGCTCATCGAAAAAGTGTCGCATCGCGCGGATGGCTGCACTGCGCTTTCGGAATACCTCTCTCACTTCTGGATTGACGGTGAGGTCTACATACCGCTGGCGGTAGCGCTGGCCTGTGTCAGAGAAGGCGTCATGGACTTTACCGTCGGCATCGGTCTTCACAATAGGAAGGGGCCTGAGTGACTTGCTCAGTACTGTCAAACGCTTGACTTTGACCGTCGTCTCTCCGGTTTGGGTGGAGAATGTGTCTCCTTCCACACCGATGTAATCCCCGATATCGAGCAGTTTTTTGAAGACCTGATTATAGAGCGTTTTGTCCTCATCGGGGCAAATTTCGTCGCGGTTGACATACAATTGGATACGCCCGGTGCTGTCTTGCAACTCAGCGAATGAGGCTTTGCCCATAACCCGTTTCATCATCAGCCGGCCGGCAAGGGTGACTTGCTGGTAGTTGGCAGATTCAGGGTTGAAGTGGGCGTTAATTTCGTGGGCATGAGCGCTGACCGGGAAGGCCTCGGGCGGGTAGGGGTCGATCCCCAGTTCTCTGATTGCCTGAAGGGCGTCACGTCGCACTTGTTCCTGTTCGCTGAGTGCCATGGTGTAAGGGTTGGTTGTGTGAATGTGAAAGATCTGTCACTCTCAGATGGCAAAAATAGGTACTTTTCCTGCAAACCCGTATTTCCTGTTATTTTTGTGGCAAATCCGCATCCGTCATGCACTTGTCTCTCCACCGTACCTTATCTCTTCTCCTATTCATCACATTCTCTTCCGGAATTCTTTATGCCCAAGTGACAATTTGGGAGGAAGATTTTAGTACCCACCCCAACGGGACACAGAATGCCCCGGGTCTCTGGTCGACGGCTTTCACTGATTGTGACGGAATAGGCACATATGGGGTGCAAAACGGGCAGTTTGAGGTCAATGAATATGAAGGGTCACCTTGTTGTACTCCTGCTGGCGGGGCCAATTACAATCTTTTTGAGACAGTGTCCATTGATATTTCTTCGTATTGTGATGTGACATTTTCTGTATTTACAGCCTCCTCCGGAAATTCCCCAGAGTGCGAAACAGGCGGGCCATTTTCCGTCTGCACCGGGAATACCCAAATTGATGATTTCCACGACCAAATTGTCATCGAATATATACTCGATGGCGGACCAATCATGCAAGCGCATTATGTATGTGGAGGCAATGGGCTTGGGCAATTCACTTCTCAACTAATAAACGGTACAAGTCTCATCCTCAGAATTTTACCTGCCAATAAATTTGGGTCGGAAACCTATATTATTGACGACATTCTGGTGGAAGGTCAACCGGCCTCTCCGGTTACTTTGACCATTCCACAGGATACATTTTGTGCCAATGCCCAAACAGTGATTCTCAACACTACCCAAAGCGGGGTGACCGGAAGCTGGTCTGGCCCTGGGGTAAGCAATGGCAACCAGTTTGATCCGCCTTTTGTCGGGCAAGGCACTTATACACTGACTTTTACTCCAGATCCCGGCCAGTGTGCGGCTCTTGCAGATACTACCGTCGTTGTCTTGCCCGTCCCGACAGCCTCGTTTGCGCTTGATTCAGAATGCGGTGATGCGAACGGGGAGGCCACATTTGATTTGACCCAGTTGGAGAATGGGGTGAATGGAGGATCAGGGTTGCCGGTCAATTGGTTTTCAGATGCCGGGTTGAATAATCCGATTGCGAACCCGGCAGCTTTCACTACGGGCAGCACCACAGTCTACGCCGTAGTGGTTTCAGCCTTCGGATGTGAGTCAAGCCCGGCTTCGGTCATCCTTAATGTCATAGACGGAGGTGACCCGTCCTGGACACCGCCAACAGTAGCCTGTCAGAATAGCGGCACGTATCTTCTTGAGCCGGATAATACTCCCGGAGGCGATTGGACTGGTACCGGTGTGACTGACAATGGGGACGGCACGGCATTGTTTGACCCCAATGTGCCTGGAGCCGGTTCGGTGACGCATACCGTTGGCACGCCTCCATGCCAATCATCATCAACCCAAACCATCCAGATTTCCGGAGTAGAGGCCACAGTTGCCAATATTCTGTGCAATGACAATGGGACCCCCTCAGATCCTGCGGATGATACATGGACATTCGAGGTAACAGTGACCGGACTCAATACAGGCTCTACTTGGAGCGCAGATGATCCAAATTCAACGACCGGAAACTTTGGTGCCACAGTAACCTTTGGCCCCTATCAAATCAGTGCCGGATCACTGACCATCACCATTACAGACGATGGCGCAAATGCGTGTGCCACGCAAATCACGGTTGATCCTCCTGCGACTTGTTCGAATGCATGCGATATTTCAGCGACTGTGACCACTCCGATATGCGATGATGCTGGAACGCCCTCGGATTCTGCAGATGATACCTATAGCTTTGACGTCACAGTGACGGGCCTGAACACGAGCGGAGGCTGGAGTGCAGATGATCCGAACAATACGTCCGGCACTTATGGGGGAGCAGTGACCTTTGGCCCATACCCGATCAGCGGCGGAGACTTGACCATTACAATTACGGACGATTCAGATCCAAACTGTACCACCATACTCACCATTGTAGCTCCGGCCACTTGCTCAAATACGTGCGACATCACAGCGACCACAACGACTGCGGTCTGCGATGATAACGGCACCCCTACAGACCCGGCTGATGACACATACAGTTTTGACGTGACAGTGACTGGTTTGAACACGGGAGGAGGCTGGAGTGCAG
>CAZMSQ010000085.1:0-3656 GCA_964569025.1 uncultured Saprospiraceae bacterium
GACCGGCGGCTGGCAGCCTTGTCACTCATCGACCTGCATACCTATCTGGAGGGCGACATCCTCGTCAAGATGGACCGGGCCAGCATGTCTCAGGGGTTGGAAGTGCGGGTTCCCTTTTTGGATACCAACCTGGTTTCCTTTGCCCTGGCGCTACCCGACCATTTCAAAATTCATGGAGGCAGGCCAAAATACCTGTTGCGCCGACTGCTGGACCGATACGTGCCTCCTGCTTTGACGCACCGTCCAAAGCAAGGCTTTGCTCTGCCTTTGGCGGACTGGCTGCACACCACGTTGCGCCCTGCATTGGAAGACATGGTTCATCGGACGGAGGTGCAGGAGGCCTTGGGCATAGATGCGGCCCCTATGCGCAAGCTCATCGATCATTTTCTCACCAACAGACCTTCAGCCGATGCAGCTTTGGTCTGGCATCTGTACATACTGCACGCCTGGCATGACAGATGGATGGACAACGCACACGCCTGATGGCTCAACAGGCACTCCATATTGCTTTGGTGGCCAACACTGCCTGGAACCTGCACCATTTCCGTGGCGGGTTGATTCAGGCACTTCAGGAGGCGGGTCATAGGGTTGTGGCGATTGGGCCGCCAGGCGGTGATGGAGACTATGCGGCTCTCCAGAAACTGGGGGTCACGTTTGTGCCCTTGGTGCATTTATCGCGCAAGGGCATAAATCCGATTCGCGACATGCTGCTATGCCTTGAACTGGCGCGCATCTACCGCAGTCATGGCCTTGACCTGGCGATGCACTACACGGTGAAGTGTAACATATACGGCTCGATGGCGGCTCGGTTATCGGGAATCCGGAGTATCAGCACGGTCACTGGTCTGGGGTACTCATTTTTGAGAATGGGGCTGGTACAGGCCGTGGTCAAGTTGCTGTATTCGATGGCATTTCGTCGGGCAGACCTTGTCTATTTTCAGAATCCGGATGATCAGGCGTTTTTTCTGGAGCGGGGACTTGTTCAGGCCAAACGCGCCAGGATGGTACCGGGGTCAGGCATTGATCCGCAGATCTGGGCGCCACGTTCGGATCGGAAACAACTGGCAGAGAGTGCTCCGTTTCGGTTTTTGTATGTTGGACGCATGCTGTACGACAAAGGCGTCAGGGAGCTGATTGAGGCTGCTGATTTGCTTGTGGCGAGGGGGTTGAACCTCATTGTGGATTTGATCGGCGAGGCCGACAACGGCAATCCGGCTGCATTGAGCCCGGATGAGCTGCAGCAGCCTGGCAAGCCCCATCTCCGGTTTCATGGACCTCTGTCATCTCTGCAAGACTGGTATGCCGCAGCCGATGCTGTGGTGTTGCCCTCATATCGTGAGGGTTTGCCTCGGGTATTACTCGAAGCACTCTGCATGGAGTGCCCCGTTGTCGCGACCCGCGTAGCGGGATGCACTGAACTCATCAGGCACGGACTCACAGGCATTCTCGCAGACCCTTCCTCTGCCAGCGATCTGGCAGATGCCATGAAGCAGATGATGGAGCTACCTATGGAAAGGCGGGAGCAGATGGGGCGGGCCGGGAGGCAATTGGTGGTGCGAGAATTCAGCGAGGAGCGGGTGATTGGGGTCTATCTTGGTGCGATCAGCGAGCTTTTTCAAAATTCAAGAGATCTTACGTGATCTATGGCACTGGAAGACTCATTCTCCTTTCCGTACCTTTGTAAAAATTGATTATCAAATGAATTACATCGCCATCATGGCCGGAGGGGTTGGCTCCCGCTTCTGGCCTGCCAGCCGCAGTCACCGGCCAAAACAGTTTCTGGATATTCTTGGCACCGGCAAATCGCTGCTGCGCATGACCTTTGAACGGTTTTTGCACATCGTCCCAGCCAGCCATATTTATATCGTCACCAATGCCGAATACCAGTCTCTGGTGCTTGAGCATTTACCGGAGTTGACCCCTCAGCAAGTATTGTGTGAGCCATCGCGCAACAACACAGCCCCGTGTGTGGCGTATGCAGCCATGAAGCTGCGGGGGCTGGACCCTGATGCTAATATGGTGGTGGCACCATCGGATCACATCATATTGGAGGAAAAGAACTTTTTGAATTTCATCAGTCAGGCGTTGGACTATACCGCCAGCCATGAAGCGCTGCTCACGCTTGGCATCCGTCCGAGTCGGCCTGATACTGGTTATGGGTATATACACTACGGAGCTGCTGAAAGTCAGGGTATTCACCCCGTGAAGCAGTTCATGGAAAAGCCCCCACTGGAGCAAGCAAAAGCATTTGTGGCCTCCGGTGAATATTTATGGAACGCAGGCATTTTCATCTGGCGTGCAGAGACAGTGCTCAGGGCCTTCGAACAATTCAGTCCAGACATCTATCGCATTCTGGATGCCGGTCGGAGCGAGTACAACACGGATCGCGAACAAACCTTTATCGATCAAGCTTATCCAACTACTCCAAGCATTTCAGTTGACTATGCAATCATGGAAAAAGCTACGAATGTCTATACCATACCTTCCTCCTTTGGGTGGAGCGATCTCGGCACCTGGGCTTCGCTGTATGCAGAGCTGCCGGGCGATGAGCACGGCAATGTAACAACTTCTGGTCAGGTGGTAGCCAGCAATACCCGTGACACGCTCATCAGGGCTCCGAAAGACAAGCTCGTGGTCGTAGACGGACTGGATGATTACATCGTGGTCGATGAAGGAGATGTTCTGCTCATTTTCCCCAAATCTAAAGAACAGGATATCAAGGCTGTCAATGCTCGCATTTCTCAACAATACGGATCTCAATTCTCATAACATGGAAAAATACATGACCATCATCCGAGATGGATTCACGGGGTATTGGAATTATCTCCTCTCTGAAATCACCCACCCATCTCTTCATAACTATTTCTACTGGCTCCTCGCGCTCTCTTTGCTGGTTTGGAGTCTTGAGCTTCTTCTTCCGTGGCGCAAAAATCAGAAAGCGATTAGGAAAGATTTCTGGCTGGACGGATTTTACATGTTCTTCAACTTTTTTCTGTTTTCCCTGATCGGCTTCAATGCTCTGTCCAATGTAGGCGTTGAGTTATTCAGTGATTTTCTGGCGCTGTTTGGCATCACCAATCTCGTGGCGATTCAGATTCAGTCCTGGCCGGTTTGGGTGCAGTTTCTGACCATGTTTCTCATTGCCGACTTCATCCAGTGGAACACCCACCGGTTGTTGCATCGGGTGCCGTGGTTGTGGGAGTTTCACAAGCTGCACCACTCAGTCAAGGAGATGGGCTTCGCCGCTCACCTTCGCTACCACTGGATGGAGTCAATCGTTTACAAAAGCATTCAATATTTGCCACTTGCCATGATTGGCTTTGGCATTCAAGACTTCTTCGTGATTCATATTCTGACCGTATTCATTGGCCACATCAACCACGCCAATCTGAACTGGACCTACGGCCCTCTGAAATACCTCCTGAACAACCCCCAGATGCACATTTGGCACCACGCGAAAGAGCTTCCTGCATCCCGCCCCTATGGTGTCAACTTCGGCATTTCCCTTAGCCTATGGGACTATCTGTTTGGTACAGCCTATATGCCGCACAGCGGCAGGGATATTGAGTTGGGATTTCCGGGAGATGAAGAATTTCCTGAGGATTTTGGGCATCAGGTGGTGTATCCGGTGAAGGGGAAATTAAAAATTATGAATT
>CAZMSQ010000086.1:0-3039 GCA_964569025.1 uncultured Saprospiraceae bacterium
CCCCATCCCCCATTCTCTAAAAATCCCATTACGTTTATACGTCAGTCACGAGGAATTTCGTTATGCTCCTTTGAACATAAAGCGAAATTCTCCATGTCCATACCAATCTCTGTCCCTAGATTTCTGTTTGGCATTCTCACAGGACTCTTCCTCTCTGGAGGCGCGTTGTTTCCCAATCTTGTGCATGCACAAAAAAAAGTGCCGCCTGACCAATTGGATCTGAATAACGGCCTCTATTACCAGCACAACCACATGGAGCCATTTTCAGGGACTGCCTATGAGGAGTATCCCAATGGGCAAAAGAAAATGGCTATCCCGATAAAAAAAGGAAAAATCGAGGGGGTTGCCCGAGAGTGGGCGCCAAACGGGCAGCTCATTCTTGAGGTGTCGTATGCTGGTGGACTCAAGGAAGGCTCTGAAGTTCAGTGGTTTCCGCAGGGAGGGAAGCGGCTGGAAATTTCGAACTCCGCTGATCTGGCCAATGGGATGTGCTACGAATGGCATCGTACAGGAGCATTGAGGTCTGAAGGCCTGTATGAAAATGGGCTTGAAACCGGGGAGCACCGCTGGTATTATGATGATGGATCGTTGGATCAGATTGTCGCATACAAGAATGGTCAGCCGGAGGGACTCGTGAAGACGTTTTACCAAAATGGGCAGCTGAAGTCAGAGGCGCAATTTGGCGGTGGAAGCCTAAATGGATTTAAAAAAGAATATTATTCGGATGGGACCCTGCGCTCGCATTTTTCTTTTGTGGAGGGAAAGGAGAATGGAGAAGCGAAAGTATGGGGGAAAAACGGACAATTGCTTGAGCGATATATTTTTGAAGGGGGAGACAAGGTGGAGCATCAGGATTATCACAGCGGGAGTGTGAGATCTGCTTCAGGGTATTATCAAGTCTTTAATGAAGTGGGAGGGTATTGTGTTGTTCATGTAACCGGGGAGGAAGTGCTGCCAAGGGGTGACCGGGATATCGTGTTTATTGTAGATGGGATGATATTGCAGCTCATAACGACAAGCATTGACAAATTGACGGTAACTGCTGGTCAGGGAAAGGAGGGTGTTCTGGGCGCTTATATTGACCGTGAAGCCGATTACATCGGAAGAGCTTTGGGGACTGAAATTCAGGTCACAGATTCTCTGGTGTCCAATCCAAAGGGTCTCACCGGGGTTCACTGGTATTTCGTATCTCCGCGCCAACCCGGTGAGGAGATAACTCCACGGACTTTGACTGAGGAGCATTACCTCTCTTTTATGTGTGGCAACAGAATCTTGAGTTTGTATGCGCCTGTGTCTCGCTCTGATGACCCGGATATCGTACTTGCCATGCTCCGGCGGGTCGGTGATTCAGTGATGGCAGCCGAAGAGCCGATTGATCTCAATACTCTTGTGTCGGGTGAAGGATACTGAATGAGTGTCTGTTTCAACAATCAGTTGCATCACTGGGTTAATTTAGAAAACCACCGCCATGCGCGTTTGGGTATACATTGTCATAATGGCTGCCGCTTTTTTTCAGCAGCACGTCGCAGCACAGGTCATTACTGCATCTGAAGAATTGTCTTTTCGGAATGACGATTTCTATGAATTGGCCGGAAAGCTGCAGGATGAATACATTGTCTATCGGCTGAGAGGAGGTGATCACGAGTTGTTGTTCTTTGATGAGCGTCTTCAACTCAGGCGTGAGCGCCAGATTTTCCCCTCAGGCAACAGGCAGGAGCCGCTGGCCGTGAAAGTCAGAGACAGTACAATCGCACTCTGCTACATCAGCCGAGAGAAAGAAGGAGGGTACGCGTTGAGGGTTGAGCAGTATTCAGCGTTCGGATTACCTCTCGATACGGCCATTGTCAGCCGATATAAATATTCAAGCCCCTCGCCTGAGGTTGCGTTTTCTGAGGATGAGCAGATTCTCCTGGCGTATGATGTCCTCTACAACAAAGGGGTGGAGGTGGCTGCCTTTCACATGGGACTCATGAACCCCGTTTGGCAACGGAGCATTGCTTTTGACAATCCCGATTCGCCCCTTGATCTGGAGCAGGTATTGGTGACCAATGGGGCTGAGCTGTTCATGGTGTTTGATCGGAACAACCAGAAAGGGAAGATTGAAGAGCACCATCTTGATATTTTCCACTTCGATTATGCTACAGATATCAGCCAACGCATAATCATTGGCATGGCAGAATACCTCATCACGGATGCCCGTTATGCCTATGATGAGCTGAACGACCGGGTGGTAGGGACAGGTTTTGTGTCACAGGATAATGCTTCCCGCTCTGACGGAATTTTCTATTTCGGGTTTGATCCAGCGTATCCGGAGGGTCAGTCGCTGAGTATTCTGGAGATTCCAAAAAGCCTGATCTCCAGCATTCTTTCAACTCCGGCCATTCAAAAAGACCAAAGTCTGGAAGGGCTCAAGGCGAAAAATCTGGTGCTGAGAAAAGATGGAGGCGCTCTCCTGGCAGCCGAAATCACGCGAGTCATCGAGCGTCAGATTGCCTCCAGCGGCCGCATGGTCTCAGCCAACTTTTCAATCGACTACTACTACGAGGATGTTCTCTTGCTGGCAATCCACCCGGAGGGAACGCTGCACTGGCACAGTGTCCTTCACAAGCGCCAATTCTCCCAAGATGACAACGGAATCTACTCTTCCTTTTTCATGGCCACCACACCCGAAGCGCTCCGCTTCGTTTTCAACGACGAAATCCGCTACGAAAATACCGTCAGCGAATACGTTGTCAACGGCTTGGGCCGACAGTTCCGAAGCAGCGTGCTGAGTACTGAAAACCAAAAGCTCCGCCTTCGCTTCTCAGATGCCATGCAAGTTGGCCCCAACGAGCTCATCGTGCCCAGTGATTTCCGTAACAAGCTCCGCCTCGTTCGCATCCGCTACTAACCAATTCTCCCGTCACAGCTCCAATCTTTCCTCAGCACCGTCCCAAAACAAAAAGCAGTCCGACGGCCGCCAGGCCGTCGGACCACTATAGCCATCGGACCAGTTAGCCGGGCATTCCAAAGGCATAGTAAAAGGTACCAGGTACGTCC
>CAZMSQ010000087.1:0-3013 GCA_964569025.1 uncultured Saprospiraceae bacterium
GTGGCGGACTGTACATAAATATTGCCCGGACTTTGGTTATTTGCTGTTATGGTAAAGGTATTCCCATTCTCCAATTTTACAACTGCCTTGTCAAACCATGGCGACCCGGCGATCCAGGTATTTGAGCCAGGGGTGACTGGGTAGAGCCCGAGGGCACTACTCACCAGCCAGGCCGACATCTGCCCACAGTCTTCATTGCCGCTGAGGCCATCCGGAGTGGCGAGGTAGAGGCTGTCCATGATTCTGCGGACCATGCGCTGGGTCTTGTGCGGGGCGCCAGCAAAGTTGTACAGCCAGGCGATGTGGTGGCTCGGCTCATTGCCGTGGGCGTACTGGCCAATCATCCCCGTGATGTCCGGTTGATTGCGCCCGCTGGTTGCGGAAGCGGCAGTGAAAAGCTCATCGAGCTGCTGCTCGAGCGCCTCGCGGCCCCCAAGCATACTGATCCAGTGGTCGATATCCTGAGGCACATAAAAGCTGTACTGCCAGGCGTTGGCCTCCGTGTACTGAAAGTTGACTTCCGCTGGGTCAAATGGGCCTACCCAGCCGTTGTTGCTTCGTGCCCGCATGAAGGTGGTAGAGGGATCGAACAAATTGCGGTAGTATTTGGCCCGTGAATAATACTCCCGTGCCTGGGCAGCTGCGCCCATCTCCTCTGCCATCCGGGCAATGCAGTAATCGTCATAAGCGTATTCAAGGGTCTTCGAGACACTCTCGGACTCCATATCTGCCGGCACATAGCCATAGGTCTGGTAGTGGTCAATGCCCAGCCGCTTTTGCATGGCACTGTGGACCATGGCCTCGAGCGCCAAATTCTGGTCGTAGCCCCTGATGCCCTTGAGCCAGGCATCCGCGATGACGGGTACTGCATGGTACCCGATCATACACCCTGTATAATTGCCGCTCAGCTCCCACATGGGAAGCCGGCCTCCGTTTTTGTATTGGTGCAGCATGGTGCTGACAAAGTCCGTGGTTCTTGCTGAATCAATGACAGTCAGCAGCGGATGGGCAGTGCGGTAGGTATCCCACAGGGAGAAAACAGTGTAGTTGGTAAAGCCCTCAGCGGTGTGAATCTCAAGATCTGTGCCCCGGTACCTCCCGTCTACATCCATGAACAGGTTGGGGGCAATCATCATGTGATATAGGCTCGTGTAGAAAATGGTGCGCTGCTCGCGAGTCCCTCCCTCCACAGTGATTTTTGAGAGCTCCGAAGCCCATGCCTCACGAGCTGCTTCGCGTACTTCGTCAAAATCCCGGTCTTTCAGCTCGGCCTCCAGATTCTTGCGCGCCCCTTCAATATCAACTGCTGAAATCCCAACCTTGACCAACAGTGGCTCTGCCGAAGGGGTAAAAGCAAAAACGGCACGGGCAGGGTACAGGTCTTCATCATTTTCTTCTTCAGGAATGCCACTGCCGCCATCATACTCTGCCATCCAACGATCTGCAGGACGGCTGAACTGGATGACAAAATACACGTGCTGCTCTTCGGCCCATGCCTTGGATATTCTCGATCCTTCCCACTCCGTATCGCTTACTTGTTCAAATGTCGTGCTCAGCAACTCGTCCCGGTGGGTCAGATCGAGGACCACTTTCGGGTCGCCATCCGGGTTGAATGTGTAACGGTGAAAACCGGCACGAGGAGTTGCCGTCAGCTCTACATCAACCTTATGGTCATCCAGAAAGACACGGTAGTATCCCGGCTCAGCCACTTCACTTGACTTGGAAAATCGCGACCGGTAGCCTGACCGGCCATCTGCTCCGTTATTCATATAGCCGAGCCCGGTCAATGGCATCAGCAGGATATCCCCATAATCAGACACACCCGTCCCGCTCAGATGCGTATGGCTGAAGCCATACACTATGGAATCCGAGTAGTGATACCCCGAACATCCGTCCCAGCCGCTCAGGCGGGTATCAGGGCTGAGCTGAACCATGCCAAAAGGCACGGTCGCTCCCGGAAAGGTATGCCCGTGGCCCCCAGTCCCGATAAAGGGATCTACGTAATCGACCGGAGATTCTTGGGCAATGAGAATTGATGGAGCAGAAAGCCACATCACTGACAGCAAAGCGCCGCAGAAAATCGCACGAAAAATCATCGTTGGGTAAGTCATCATAAAAAGGGAATTGCAAGTGAATTTTGTGTACTTACTGAGCCTGTTCTGAGCGAATAAACGTCATCCGGCAGACATCTGTTCGACTTGGAAAAATCCGGTCCAATAAAGAAGTAACTGGCAACATCACCCTTTGAAGGAAGACAGACAATGGGCTGAGTGGCTCTCCTTCAACTCGGCTTTTAGGGTTCAGCAGCTTCCGAATCGCTCCGGCCATAAAATAGCTGACTTTGACATTGACAAAACGCGTATTCTCCAACTCAAACCCATATGGCCTGACCAGTGACGCATAATACGCCACCGGCCTTCCAAGACATAACTCATCTCCTTTGATCTCAGATTCCACCCGCTCAAAAAGCACCACCTGTTTTGATGCAACCCTGCAGATTTCCCCCACAATAGCCCGCAACATTTCCTCATCCGTATTATGCTGCAATACGGTCGCTGTAAACACCACCTCAAACCGCCCATCCTCAAATGGCAGTCGCGTCCCGTCAATCTTTATCAGCTCCACCTCAGCCGGCACCTGCTTACGCGCCAGATCAATCATATCCTGAGATATATCCACCCCTGTCAGCGACCGCGGCCCCAATTTCAGCACCTCCATCAGATTACCCCCGGGCCCATGCCCCACCTCAAGCACATCCCGCCCACCCATCGGTGCAGAGCGAAGCATCTCAAGAAACCTCCGGCGCTTATACCGGTAATACGGCTCATCATCACCCGCAATCACGTTGCCAGCCCCCCTGTCTTCAATCCGCCTGGCAACCTCAGACCAATACGGCTCCGGTTGGTAGCTACTCATATCCCCAAATTTTTGCGCAAATATAGCGAAAAAGAAACCTGCACCCGGTCGGACGGCTATAGTGGTCGGACGACTATAGTGGTCGGACGACTATAGT
>CAZMSQ010000088.1:0-2830 GCA_964569025.1 uncultured Saprospiraceae bacterium
ACCCTGGCTTTCATAGAGTGCCATGGTCAGGTCAAACTGCCCTTCCTGCTGATCCAGGTCGTAAGGTTCAATAGCTAACTTCCCCCATTCGTGAGCCTTTCCGGACCCGTCATTTCCAGCCATGACCGCCTGAACAGCCTCATCTCCCTGAGACTTCAGCAGGCTGAAAAACACCTGAAAAACAGGTGACCGGCCCTTATCCCGGGGGATATTCAACTTTTCTACGAGGTAGGAAAACGGCAAATCCTGATGGCTGATGCCACCGAGCACTGTATCCCTATTTCGAGTTAAGAAAGATGAGAATGCAGGGTTATCATCAAACCTCGCCCGCAAAGCAACCGGATTTACGAAATATCCGACAACGGGCTGGAAACGAGCCTGATCGCGGCCGGAAGTGGGCGTACCGACAATCACATCTTTTTGTCCGCTGTACCGGCCCATCAGAAGCTGGTACGCAGAGAGCAGAGTAACAAAGAGGGTGACACCATTCTCCATTGACAATTTCCGGAGCGCCCCGACCTGTTCTTCACTCAGCTTCACGTCTACCGAGCCTCCGCGGTAAGACTGCACATCAGGTCGTGTTTTGTCAAGCGGAAGATCCAAAACCGGCAGACCTTCGGAGAGCTGGTTGCGCCAATAATTGAGCAACTCCTCCCCTTTTGGGCCATCCAGCAATTCCCGCTGATAGTTGACAAAATCCTTATATGAGACCTCGAGGGGCTCTAGCGTGGCTTTTTGGCCATCTACCTCTGCTGCATAGAGCTTCTTGATTTCATCAAGCATCACCCATGTGGAGAATCCATCGCTCGCGATATGATGAATATTGATCAGGAACACATAATTCTGTTCCGCCCGGCGGAACAAATAGAATTTAATGACAGGTCCTGACTCGAGTAGAAACGGCTTTTCATATTGCTCAATCATAAGCGTTCTGAAAGCAGCTTCATCGAGATGGGAAGTATCTGCATAATGCACATCAGCCTCAGTGTATGGATGCACCTTTTGAACGACCTGTCCGTCGACAAGATCGTAGGTCGTGCGGAGCACCTCATGCCGGTTGACCAGTCGCTGGCAGGTTTTACGCCAGGCTTTGTGGTCGACTTCAGAGCGGATTCGAGCTGTAAGAGCCACATTGTAGGCGGTATTTCCAGGTGCATTCTGGTGTAGGAACCACAGTGCTCGTTGGCCATATGAAAGAGGAAACGATCGCTTTGAAGACTCTGCGGCGGCTTTCCGTTCGAGGAGTTGTTTGAGAAGCGCCTTTTTATCTTCTGTTGCCGGCATGATGACAAATTTTGGAGATGAGCCGTTAGGATTTCTATTAAACGGCAAAGGTACGAAATGCCCCTGAGGCTATCAAACCTGAGGGGGCCTGTAAGGTATTGGCTTGCAATTCCTGTTCAAATACAGCGGATGCCCTGGCTGTCCAAGCTTCGTAACCGTCAGGCAATACGGATTGCTCACCAATGGTAGGACTATTTTCCATCGGTCGAGCCACAAACCATGGTTTCCCCACATAAGGATAGTGAGCTGAGCACGAGCAGTGTAGGCTTTAATGTTGAAATCATTTTCGGCCCCGATTGGATCTTCAGCCTTTCTAAGGAGTTTTGGGTGAGGTGTGCGAAATGCGAACAAATTGGCCATATACATACCTCCATACCCCCATCTTGTGGCAAAGTCTACACAGCGCCTGATGGTCGGATCATTTTCTGTTTCATTGGCTGTTGAGGGGTTAAGGCCGATAAAGAGGACCGTTGGTCCTTCGGGCTTCCAGATTCGCCAAAGGAGATAGCGGAAAGCATGGCAGTCCGAAAAAATTGCTCCGGAGGATGAGGTTTGCGGAAAAAGAGACCCTTGCATATTTTTCAAAGTTCGGTTAAAACAACTTAATTTTGGACAACGCTCAAAATTTGCTTGCCATGCGCATCATTCTCTTGCTGCTCTTCATGACACCCAGTCTGTTCCTTACCGGACAGCATGATGACTTTCAAACTCACATTGAGGCTCATCGCGATGAGTACAAAGCAGAATTCCTGAAAGATCCGCGCTCACCCATTCAGTCGAAAAAGCTTTTAAGGAAACTTCGGTTTTTCAAGCCAGACGGTGCATACAGAGTACAAGCTCTGTTTTCATTAAAACCTGATGCTCAGCCATTTGAGATGGCTACATATAGTGGCATCACGAAACCATACATCCATTTCGGGTGGCTGGATTTTGAGATTGAGAATGTCACATTGCGACTGGCAGTGTATAAGAGCATCAGGTTAAGTACTATACCGGGTTTTGAGGACTACCTGTTTTTACCGTTTAAAGACCTGACGAATGGCGAGCAGACATATGGGGGTGGAAGATACATTGATTTGAAAGCCTCAGAAATCGATCAATCAGGCCTTATCACCCTCGATTTCAACAAAGCGTACAATCCGTGGTGTGCATATTCAGAGGGTTACAATTGCCCTGTGCCTCCGGCGGTAAATCATTTGGAGGTGGCGATTACAGCCGGGGAGCGGTCTCCTGGATTTGATGTGTTGAAGGATTGAAAGTGCCTGACCCCTATCCTCTGGGCGAATGACTTTCGGTCTCAATCGAAAGAATCAGGATTCGGTCATAATTAGGTATTGAATATCATCATCTCCCTGTACCCCGTCAATGAGCAGTCAACCTTCAGCATCATCTTCAGCTTCTTGCCTTAATTTCTCCTCTTCAGTTGCCAATTCCAGTTGCTTATAAAGCTCCTCCTGACTCATTCCCATGGAATCAGCAAGTGTAGCTATAGAGAAGCAACCTGAGCGCCACTGTTTGAGAAGAGTCCGACGAGTTCCTTCCATCC
>CAZMSQ010000089.1:0-2645 GCA_964569025.1 uncultured Saprospiraceae bacterium
TGAAGCCGAAAAACAAGTCAGAGAGTGGTTTGCTGCGATGGACTGGACGCCTTTTCCATTTCAAGAGCAGGCGTGGGAGGCATGGGCTGAGGGGAAAAGCGGGCTGCTGAATGCTCCGACAGGCAGCGGCAAGACGTATGCCTTGCTCCTGCCTGGGTTGATGGAGATGATGGAAGCGGGCACAGAGGGGCCATCAGGGCTCCGGCTGCTGTGGATTACCCCGATTCGGGCGCTGAGCAAAGAGATTCGGCAGGCGGCGGAGCGGGCGGTGGTTGGGCTTGGTTTGAGCATCCGGATCAAGGTTCGAACTGGCGACACCTCCACTGCTGAGCGACGGCAGATTCGGGAGAGGCCTCCGGAAATACTGATTACCACCCCGGAAAGTTTGCATGTGATGCTGTCAAATCAGGGGTATGCGTCCTCTTTTTCGAACCTCTCGGCGGTGGTTGTGGACGAATGGCATGAGCTGCTGGGATCCAAGCGGGGGGTACAGATGGAGCTGGCCCTGTCTCGTCTGCGTGCCATCCGCCCTGCCTTCAGGTGCTGGGGCATTTCGGCCACCATCGGGAATCTGGAGCAGGCGCTGGAGGTATTGCTTGGCTCCCACCCGACCCCTCACCCACCGAAACTTATCCGGGCGACCATTGAAAAGCGCCTTGCAATAACCAGTTTGCTGCCCGACAAAATTGACACTTATCCGTGGGCTGGCCATCTTGGCATTAAGCTGATTGATAAGGTATTGCCGATACTGAATCGCAGCAAGACAACCCTCATTTTTACCAACACCAGGGCGCAATGCGAGATTTGGTATCAGCGGCTGTTGGAGGAGGCGCCTGACCTGGCGGGTGTGTTGGCCATGCACCACGGGTCAATCAGCCGGGAATTACGGGATTGGGTGGAGCAGGCATTGCATGAAGGGACACTCAAAGCTGTGGTCTGCACCTCAAGTCTGGATCTTGGCGTCGATTTTAGGCCTGTGGAGACCATCATCCAGATTGGAAGCCCGAAGGGTGTCGCGAGGTTTGTGCAGCGGGCCGGCAGAAGTGGGCACAGGCCGGGGGCGGTCAGTACCATTCACTTTTTGCCGACACATGCACTGGAGTTGCTTGAGGCCGAGGCGCTTCGCACCGCAGTCGAAACCAGACGCATTGAAACAAGAGAGCCCCTTGTCCGATCTTTTGATGTGCTCGTCCAGTATCTCGTCACTCTGGCATGCTCCGATGGATTTGATGAAGCACAAATCTATCATGAAGTGAGGGGAACGCACTGCTTTCAGAGCGTGGGTCACGATGAATGGCTATGGATACTCGAATTTCTCACCTCCGGCGGTGCCCTTCATGTTTATGACGAATATCAAAAACTCGGTCAGGACAAGCAAGGGCTGTACCGGGTGATGAATCAGGCCATCGCCCGGCGGCACAAGTTGTCGATTGGGACGATTGTTAGTGATGGTTCGCTTTTGGTTAAGTACGTATCGGGAAAGCGGTTGGGGAGTATTGAAGAATGGTTTATCGCTCAGCTGAAGCCAGGAGATGTTTTTTGGTTTGCCGGGCGCAGTCTGGAGTTGGTGCGTATCCGGGATATGATCGTGCAGGTCCGGAAGAGTCCCTCTGGAAAGGGCAAGGTCCCTGCCTGGCTGGGCGGTCGGTTGCCGCTCTCTTCTCAGTTGTCGGATGAGCTGAGGCGAAAGGTTTCTGCGCTTGCTGCCGGAGATATTGGGCAAAGTGCTGAGCTGGCAGCTCTGGCCCCCATTGCTTCCCGGCAGGCAGCCTTGTCTGTTATACCCGACGAGCACACTTTGCTGCTCGAGTACTTTCTGGATGCAGAGGGGTACCATCTCCTTGTGTACCCCTTTGAAGGCCGTTCGGTGCATGAAGGGTTGGCATCAATAATTGCCTGGCGGCTCTCCCGCATCCGGGCAATTAGTTTTTCCATTGCCATGAATGATTATGGGTTTGAGTTGCTGAGTGATTCGGAAATCCCGATTCGGGAGGCTCTCGATGCTGATCTTTTCGGCTCTGCTGATTTGGCGGATCACATTCGGAGGAGTCTCAATGAGACTGAGTTGGCGAGGAGGCGTTTTCGGGATATTGCGTCTATTGCTGGATTGGTTTTTCAGGGTTTTCCGGGGCAGCAGAAAAAGGATCGTCATTTGCAATCTTCGGCTTCTTTGGTTTTTGATGTTTTTGCTGAGTATGATGCCGGGAATTTGCTTTTTATGCAGGCTTTTGAGGAGGTGCGCTATCTGCAGCTTGAGGAGGTGCGTTTGCGGGGGGCGTTGGAGCGGATTGCGGGGCAGAGGGTTGTTTTGACTTCTCCTGTGAGGAGTACGCCTCTTTCTTTTCCGATTATTGTTGATCGGTTGAGGGAGGGGATGAGTTCGGAGCAGTTGGAGACGCGGATTCGGAGGATGATTAAATGAGGGGGTTCTCGCAGAGGCGCTAAGGGGGTAAGGCGCTAAGGGGAGGGGGGGTTCTCGCAGAGGCGCTAAGGGGAGAGACGCAAAGTATAAATAAAATTCATAATTATTAATTTTTAATTTTTAATTTATTTTTGTATAGTGAGTTTTTGGGTTTTGAGGTTTTTGGGGTCTTTGATTTGGAGGAGGTAGAGTCCGTTGGGGAGGGAGGAGAGGTTGAGTTCGT
>CAZMSQ010000090.1:0-2043 GCA_964569025.1 uncultured Saprospiraceae bacterium
AACACAGCCAAGCAGACCCATCAAATGTCTTTCACATCCGAATCATTCTCAATAAAATAATGCTACTTTTGGAGGAAATTATACTTGTTTACGGTTCATCCATCGTTCCCTCTCCGTCATTTTCATGCTTATGCCCGATCACCACAACCCATTCTGCCTCCTTCTTCTCTTCTTGGTTGTATTATTCTCCTTCAGCCCCCCTTCGTATACCCAGAATGTGACAGTTCGCATAGAAAATACAACTGCCCTGCCTGACGAGGAAGTGTATGTAGCGGTTGTTGGAGAAGATTTATCCGGCCCTCCCGGTAAATATGTATGGGTCGATTTATTGACGGGCCAGCAAAACCCAATGAGCATTGCAGATAATACGATCGATGGCCCGGTCTATTCAGGAGATCTTGGTCCCGGACAAAACGGAAAATACGCAGATTGTTTTTTTCCGCTCAGTGAACTCCAAAATCACACTTTCCCATTGGAACAGATTCAGGGTTGCAGAATCTTTCTTTCCCAAAAAGAACAGCTTTATCTGTATTTCTTTGATCAGCAATCTGTTTTTGGGTATTCTGCACCAAATAGATTAAATCCGAATGATCCAAATCAAGGGATTATTTATGAAATCATTGAATTGACTCTCAATCAATACGGATTTTTTGGAAATACGACCCGGGTCGATGCATATCAGCGACCGATCGGTATGGAATTAGCTGGGGCTTCAGGAACCTACCTTCGGAGGGTGGGAGAGGCATTGCCGCATCAAGAAATCATTGCCGCCTTTGCAAGCTCCGTGCCTCATGAGTTTCTGACGTGCCTGAGTTTCCCTGACAGCCTCATCCTCCAGCCGTCTAAGACCCCCCAATTCATGCCGGGAGGCGTTCATGAAAACTATTTCCAGCCATATGTAGATGCAATTTGGGAGAAATACAAAAGTGACGAACTTCTTTTTGACAGCGGTGCCAAGGGGATTTGGAGTGGGTCTGTCACAGATGGAGACACCTTTCATTTGACTTGTATTCAAGGCGCACCGGGAATTGAAGGTCGAAAAGCTATGATTTCAAGAAAACCGGATACGCAGGAAGTCTTTGAGGGTAAGGGCGTACTGAATCAGCCACATGGTGACCCTGAGATGGATCTCGCGATGCAAGCTCAATTCTGTGCAGCCCTGAACCGACATATCATTGATGTATTGACACCTTCGCCCGGACTTCAGGACTGGTCTGATCCGTCTTCGTTTTATCTTGCCTCTCCGGCAAACCACTACGCCGGATACTGGCATCGCAAAGGCATAAGCATTGATCAGCTTTCATATGGTTTCGCATATGATGACGTCTGGGAACAATCATCTTCTCTTCATTCACCTCAACCTGACTCTCTCGTCGTCTACTTCGGGACACCAAACCGGTGCGAAATTCATACAGCCGCTTTGGATATCGCTGGGTCCGGGCCCTCTGAAATCATCAATCCGGGCATTTATCAGGCGACAGAGTACATAACAGCTCGTGGAAATATTGAGTCTGGATCAGAGATTGATTTTGTTGCAGGTCAATCAATTATCCTCACAGAATTCTCAGTCCCTCAGGGAGGCTCATTCTCGGCGAAAATTCAGCCCTGCCAACCAGTTTCCCAAATTCAATCCCCCCCATTCTCTCAGAAATTGAATGCAGACGCGCACAAGAGCCCTCATGTTTTTCAGGTATTCCCGAACCCATCTTCAGGAATTATTCAGATTCACTACGGACTTCAGTCAATTGAGAAACTTTCCGTTTACATTGTCGATGCAAAGGGTAGCGCTCTGCAAACGCTGGAGCAAAACACGACAGTCTTCGGGTCTGAAATCCGTACCTATGACCTACAGTCCCTTCATGCAGGGTTTTACTGGATGATCTTTCAGACTTCGAATCAGACTGACAGTCAACCATTCATTCTGACTTATTAGAAACTTACCTTCTGCATGGATTAAAGCCATCCCACTCTTTCTCGTTACCCCTCCCAAACCGCAGATTGTGCACCTCCTTACGCATGTCGGATTGTCAGCCCACCTAAGAA